>CAMYVY010000005.1 GCA_947302715.1 uncultured Clostridia bacterium | reverse complement strand
GTGTAAGGTTCTCGTAGAAGGGAGGTACAGTCATGAGTGAAGAAATGAAAAACAACTCTCCCTTGGAACCATATAATACAGGACAGGATAAGGCTGGATTTACACCTGGAGGAGCATTTGAAGCAGGATCCCAGGTTCATTCAGCAAAGGAAGCAAAGGCGAACATAGAAACACCGACTGAGAATGAACAATATGATCTTTCGGATGACCGCCGTGTTAAGGTGCTGTCACCGGGACGACTGGTTCTTCAGAGATTCCTTAGAAACAGAGTTGCTGTAGCCGGCCTTATAATTCTCATCATCATGTTTATCTTCTCGTTTATAGGAGGAGCTCTTACTCCATATGGAGAGGCGCAGGTATTCTATAGATATGATAAACAGAACAAGGTCTATGCCGCAGTAACCGAGAATACCGAGCTGAGATTCGACACCAAGGATCCGGCATTTACATCCGGTGTTCAGGCCCAGATGTTCCTTGCAATCTCCACAAACAAAACCGAATTTGAATACCGTGGAGACAAGTTCACCATGGAAAAGGTAAGCGATGACTATTACACATGTTCCAAGGATGGGCAGGTAATAGGAAATGCTCACATGGATATCATGAACTACGTCAAGGCCGATGGAAACATGGGATTCGACTTCGAGAATGAAGCATTCAAGGCTTATGTAACGAAGGCTACAAGCTTTGCAATCGATGGAAAAACATACACCGTAGATAGTGATGGTACTATCTCCGATGGATCAACTCCGATAGCATTCATGAACAAATATGTTGTTCGTCCTCTCATGTCCGACCAGTTCCTAACCAGAGAGTGGCAGGAAGAATTGGTTGAATCCATCGAGGCCGGAGAAGAAGCATTCCACTTCACCGGAGAGGATGGAGTTGAATACGAATACTTTATCGAATTCGATCCGAGAACAAATTCATGGAACATCAACCAGCTAAAGGATACCAGAGTATTTGATACCTATGCTCCGCCAAGCAGTGAGCACTGGCTCGGTACCGATAAGTACGGAATGGACATGCTGACCAGACTTATGTATGGTGGCAGAATCTCGCTCATTATCGGATTCGTCGTAGAGTTGATTGCCATGATCCTCGGTATCATCATGGGTGGTATCGCAGGTTATTTCGGCGGTTGGATCGACATGCTTGTCATGAGACTTTGCGAAATATTCTTCTGCGTACCTTCGACACCGCTTCTCATTATGCTCGGTGCTGCTATGGATACGATGCACGTAGATCCTACCAAACGTATGATGTACCTGATGCTTATTCTCGGATTCCTTGGATGGGCAGGAATGGCATATATGATCAGAGGTCAAATACTGTCACTAAGAGAACAGGAATATATGGCTGCAACCGAGGCCACGGGTCTCAGCGTCAGAAGAAGAATACTTCAGCACTTGGTACCTAACGTCATGCCGCAGATAATCGTATCTGTAACCATGGGTGTAGGCGGAGTTATTCTGACAGAGTCAACTCTTTCGTTCCTGGGACTCGGAGTTAAGTTCCCATTTGCATCCTGGGGCAATATCATAAGCTCTATAAACGAAATCTATGTATTCGTTAACTATTGGTGGTGCTGGATACCGCCCGGAATGCTAATTCTTCTAACGGTACTTGCATATAACTTGGTGGGCGATGGTCTCAGAGACGCATTCGACCCGAGAATGAAGAGATAGGAGGGATTCATATGGCAAAGGCTAGAAAAGATGGTTATTTGTCTGCTAAGGAATCCCGCGCGATCTCCAAGGAAAACAGAAAAATAACCAACGAATACGAAAAGAGACACAAGAGAAGGAATGTTCCCGAGTCGGAGTATTTGACGACGATGAAGGATCCGAATAACGCAGTCGAGTTTGATGACCTGAGAACTTACTTCTTTACTGACGTAGGTATATCAAAGGCGGTCGACGGTGTATCCTTTGATGTTCCAATCGGAAAGACCGTGGGAGTTGTAGGCGAGTCAGGTTGCGGAAAGTCCGTAACCAGCCTCTCCCTCATGAGACTCCTGCAGAGACCGCAGGGCCAGACCGTAGGCGGAGCCATTCGCCTCAATATGGGAGATAAGGCATACGACGTCACAAAGGCACCTGATACTGTCATGCAGACAATCCGTGGTAACATGGTATCGATGATATTCCAGGAACCTATGACTGCACTTAATCCGGTCTTCAAAATCGGAGACCAGATTGACGAAGTTATCAAGCTTCACGATGAGGAGAGCAAGACCGATGCACAGGTCAAGGCAAGAACCATCGAGATGCTCGAACTCGTAGGAATCGCCAATTCCGAGGGCGTATACAAGATGTATCCGCATGAACTATCCGGCGGTATGCGTCAGCGTGTAATGATCGCTATGGCGCTTTCCTGCAATCCGAGACTGATCATCGCAGACGAACCGACGACTGCGCTTGACGTAACCATTCAGGCTCAGATCCTGGACCTTCTCAGAAACCTGAAGGACAAGATCAATTCTTCCATCATGTTCATCACGCACGACCTCGGAGTTATTGCTGAGATGGCGGACTACGTAGTTGTAATGTATGCCGGAAGAATTATAGAAAAGGGTACGGCAGAGGAAATCTTTGCTCACCCATGTCATCCATACACGATTGGACTCATGGCATCAAAGCCGGTAGTAGGAAAGAGGGTAGAGTCCCTTTATTCCATCCCGGGCAAGGTTCCAAATCCTATCAATATGCCTGACTATTGTTATTTCAGAGATCGCTGCGAAATGAGACTTCCGGAATGCGATGGTGAATATCCATGCATGATCAAACTCTCAGATACGCACATGGTTTCTTGCTACAAATACTATGGCCAAGGTGATATGGAAGTTCCACCGAGAAAAATCGATGCAGCTCAGATTATGGAGGCTGCCAAAACGGGTGGGGTAGGCACTTACGACGAAGTAATCAAAGCTGAAGATGCCGCTGTAAAGGTCGCTTCTGACGCTTTTGACGCAACTAAAGGACCCGAAGTAGGAGGTGGTAAGTAATGGCCGAAAATACAAATCCAAACATTATGATAGATACCTCTTATACTCCGGTTACATATGATCCTCAGTATATTCTGATGGTTAACAACCTGAAGAAATACTTCCCGATCAAGGGTGGATTGATCAGCAGAATCCAGGGTTATGTCAGAGCAGTCGATGGAGTTACATTCAATATCAAGCGCGGAACCACAATGGGACTCGTAGGCGAATCCGGCTGCGGCAAAACAACCACAGGTCGTACAATTCTTCGACTTGCAGGAGAAAAGACCGCAGGACAGGTTCTCTTTAACGGACAAGAAGTCTACGACTTTACGAGCGCGGAGATGAAGCACAAGCGTACAGAGATGCAGATCATATTCCAGGATCCGTTCTCTTCGCTCCAGCCGAGAATGCCGGTTGGAGAGATAATCGGAGAAGCCGTGCGTGAGCACAAGCTGGTTCCTGCAAATGAATACAACGCCTATATCGATAAGGTAATGGACGACTGCGGACTACAGTCCTTCCAAAAGGATCGTTATCCGCACGAATTCTCCGGCGGTCAAAGACAGCGTATATGCATAGCTCGTGCGCTGGCGCTGGAACCCGAATTCGTTGTATGCGACGAGCCTGTATCTGCGCTCGACGTATCCATTCAGGCACAGATCATCAACCTCTTGAACGAGCTTCAGGAGAGCCGCGAGCTGACATATCTCTTCATCTCGCATGACCTCTCCGTCGTAGAGCATATCTCCGACTCCGTCGGTGTTATGTATCTTGGTGGACTGGTGGAATACGGTGAGACGGACGATATCTTTGATAATCCTCTTCATCCATATACGGAGGCTTTGTTCTCGGCAATTCCTATTCCTGATCCGACAGCCAAGATGAACAGAATTGTTCTGGAAGGAACGATTCCATCTCCGGCGAATCCGCCATCGGGATGCAAATTCCATACGCGCTGCTCGCGTTGCATGGACATCTGCAAGGAAGTTGCTCCGGAACAAAAGGAAGTAGAACCTGGACACTTTGTTGTATGCCATCTCTACGACGACATGAAGGGCGTAGTAGATGCAGCAAAGGCAGCAACAGAAACTCCCGAAATTGCTAGCGAAGTTGAAGCAACCAAGGAAGCCGAGGCTACTGCATAAACAAAGAAACAAAAAAGGGATTCGAAAAGGAAGTCAAAATAACAATCAATAAGGCAATCAAAATGTCATAATAGAAAGAGGAGATTCAATTGAATCTCCTCTTTTATAGGTTACTTTGATTAATCTATTTCTCAATCTAAATAAATCATTCTTCGATAATAGATTATTCTTCGGGATTTGCCTTTTCGATATCTGCAACATCTGGAACATCCACGTCTGATGTTTCGGCAGCATTCAGTTTTGCTAGTTCCTCTTCCTCCAGCATGCGATAGGCTACCTTTCCGACGAGTGTCTTCGGGAGATCGTCCCTGAACTCGATGTCGTATGGCATAGCATACTTTGCGATGTGCTTGCTGCAGAACGAAAGGAGCTCTTGTCTGGTCGATTCATTTGCAGGAACGTTTGCCGCCAGTTTTACGAAGGCCTTTACCTTTTGCATTCTATATGAATCCGGAACACCGATTACGCAGCTCATCTGTACCTTGTCGTGCGAATCCAGGATATTCTCGATTTGAGCAGGATAGATATTATATCCGGATGAGACAATCATCCTCTTGGCGCGTCCCTTGAAGTATACAAACCCCTCGTTATCCATCGAGCCAAGATCTCCGGTATACACCCAGGTCAAACCATCGGCATGCTTCCTAAGAACCTGTTCGGTCTCTTCGGGATTATCCAAGTATTCCTTCATGACTGTAGGCCCTGCGAGCAAAATCTCACCTTCTTCGCCATAGGGGAGTTCCTCGTCGGTATCCGGGCGTACGATTTTGATATAGGTATCGGGGAAGGGAACACCGATGCTTCCTTCCTTGAATCTATTCGGTGGAGTCAAACAGCATGCGGTTACCGTTTCCGTTGTTCCATAACCTTCGCGCACCTGGATTACCGCATGATGATCATAGAGGAAGCGGTCGAGCTTCTTCTTCAGCTCTATCGATAAACTGTCACCGCCGGAGAAGACACCCTTTAGAGAACTAAGATTTGCTCCATCCATACTCGGTAGTCGCAGAAGCGCCTCGTATAGCGTAGGTACACCCGCTATGAAATTGCAGCTGTATTTCGTGATGAGTTTGGCATAGCTTTCGGCAGTGAAACGAGGTACCAGTATGCAACGACCACCCTCCGCCAGCATTGAATGGATACATACACCCAAGCCGAAGCCATGGAACAAAGGCATTGCTGAGAGCATTTTGTCGCCGGGACGGAACATGGGATTGGATGCAACAATCTGTTGGGAAAGGGCATTGAAATTTTTGTTGGTAAGGACAATGCCCTTAGTGGTCCCGGTGGTGCCGCCTGAATAAAGAATAACTGCGGGATCATCCGACTGACGTTCTACCTTATACTTATAGAAACAATGCTCGGATAACTTGATGAATTCCTTCCAGCGTATTACGGGAGCGTCCTTTGGGATTCTTTGAATTTTAAGTCCTTCCGTAAGCATGTATCCAGCCTTGATAGGCTTGGAGAGAGCATCCTTGATGGACGCGATTATTATATTAACCACTTTGGTGTTCTCTCGGACGGATTCAAACTTATTATAGAACTGATCCAGAGTAATCGCGGTTACAGATTCACTCTCGTTCAAGTAGAATTCAATTTCTTTCTCGGCAGAGAGTGGATGAATCATGTTGGCGATTCCACCTATAAGATTAATCGCATAAAACATATATATTGCCTGAGGACAGTTTGGCATGGCAATAGTGACCTTGTCGCCCTCGCGCACGCCGATGGTCCTTAGGGCCTTGGCGCATTTTTCCGTCTGTGATACGAGTTCTCTGTAAGTGGTGGATTTCCCCATGAAGTCAAAGGCGATATTTCGGGGATACTTTTGAGCAACCTGAACCACCTTGTCGAACATGGAACCTTCAAAATAATCAAGATGCAATGGGACATCGCCAACATGCTTAGCCCAAGGCATTTTTACTGTACTTTCATTCATGTCAATATACCACCTTTTCACTTATAGGCCCGTCAAGCAGGTCCGGATTCTCCAGAATATGTTTCAGGAGCTTAATCGTCTTTGAATAATAATAGCCGTCGGCGATTCGCTCGTCGATGGTGAGTCCCAGGTCGACGCTGTCGCACATTTCGAACGTGCCATCCTCATTGTCAAATCTGCGTTTTTTTACTTCGCCGATGGCGCAGAATACGCTGTTCGTTCCCCAATTGGTCAGATGATGATATCCCGAATGGAGCTTGATAGAACCGAGATTAGTAATGACCACCGAGGCATAGTACGGATCAGTCGCGATGATCGATTGAGGCATTTTGCCACGGCGATCGAGCCCGCGTGCCGCCCAGCCTACGAATTTAAGAATCGGACCCGGCAATTTTTGTATCATGTCCATGCTGGCGGTAGATTGATCCTTTTGATCGCTTCGACAAAGGGATACCTGGCGAAATATCTCGTCGTGTATTGAATCTATGTTATCCTCGGGTTTTGAATGTATGAAGGCAAGTGCCTCACCGCCATCGTCGGAGAAGATCTTCTTCACGGTGAACGCCGCAGAGACTTCGTTCCTTTGGTACATCGTCTGGTTGGCGATAAAGCGATTCATCTTGGGCCTAAGCGTTATGACCTTTAGAAGCGACGTCAATATCACCTGAAAGAGATTATACGGGTATTCGGGATTATCTGAATTCTTTTTTTTCAGATACGAATTGATGTTTGTGATATCGATTCGCTCGGCGATAAATGCCTCGTTATCGCAACGATTGGGATACATCAGAGGCATAATCGTGTGCATGGAATCGATATTGCGCAGCTTCGTCCCGTCCTTTCTATCTCCCCATTTTCTTCCCATTCTGTATTACTCCTAACTCTTGATCTTGACGATTACTCTTGAATATTGCTCTAAAATACTGCTCTTAAATACTGTTCTTAAATACTGCTATATATTACTGTATCTCCGCTCCCTCGGCAGTATAGACAGTAAGCGGTATGTTCTTTGGATAGTCCTTCTTCGGCATATTCTGATATGGAACCACCGTATGCTCCGGCAGGGAAGTTGCGATGCTCGTAATCGCATCCATCAGCGCCTGGCTTATTCGCTTGCGCTCCTCGTCGATAGGCGAGTCCGGACGAAATACTATCGGCGCGCCATAATAAATAGTCTTTAGGCGAGGTGCCAGGTACATAGGAACAAAGGAAAGCGTCTCCTTGGTCTTCCTGAAATACAAACGCGCCAAATCCACAAAGTGCTCTTGGAACTCGTAGACGATATTGTTGTATGGAATGTGTTGCTCCGGAAATACCACCACATGATTTCCATCGCGAAGCAGAGCGATGGACTCCTTGAAGGCTGCAATTGCACGATTGTCATGGTAGACGGGAATCGTGTGGGCATTGGTAAAGATGAGTTCAGAAAGTGGTGCAATCAAGTGACTCAGAATACGAAAAAAACAGCGGCTTGACCGCGGCTTATTTGACCAAAAATCCTGGAATGCATAATCTGCAACTTCGTCCTTGTGCATCATCTCGCCAGCGCACCATATGTAATGCTTTCCGGGCGTATATAGTTCGGATGCAATAGGACCATACATCTGGCTATGATTCCCTACGATTACACAGGCCTCATCAGGCAGATTGTGGCTTCCTTCTATTTTGAACTCAGGAGTGAAGAACTTTACCAAAGAACGGATTACTCGGTAAAGCCATACTGTTTTTTTATCTTCCATACACACTTTCTATAATCTATCTCTATTAATATGTGTTTTCTTGTCTTCACTCATAGATAAATAATAACAGAAATCTGGTGGATACGCTATAGAAATAATATAGATTTAGGCCAAAACTATGTTATAATTCCAATATGAGTGAACAAAAACAAAGCTTTCCGGAAATACAGACGGAACAAAAACAAAGGCACCAAAATGAGCAAGGTCCGATCGATAATTCAGACCCTATTTTCGCTGAGGAAATGGATGAGGACGAGATGGTCGTTGCCGACATGAGCCTGGTGAGAAAGAGCAGCATATTCCTTCCCGAACGCATCCGAAATCAGAATAGGCTAAGCGACGCAGCCGAAAAGGGGAATCTGTCTTCGAATATAGATCCGCTGGGCAGAGCCGTCCATATGCCCGGAGCATATCCCAGTTCAGGAGGCTACTCCGGAGATGGAAACTATGCCTCGGGACCTGAACTCACCGGCGAGGAAACCAAGTGGGCGATATTAGGGAGCCTGAAGGCCGCGCTTTTCATTGGAGGCGCCTACGCAATCGGACTCGGGGGCCTAATTCTCCTTATGTTTGTTTTGTTCAAATACTTTGGGTAATGTGATATAATACCTACGCAAAATGATATTCTATGAAAGATTGACAACCAGTCTTTTAAATTTAGGGGAAACTAAATAATGAGACTAAATGAACTTGCCATCGGGCAGGAAGGTATTATTCGTGCAGTCGGTGGCGAGGGGGCATTAAGGCAGCACATCTTGGACATGGGGGTCATACCCGGTGTCCATGTTTTTGTTGAAAAATTTGCACCCATGGGCGACCCGATGGAGATTCGCATCCATGGATATGAGCTTACGCTGAGACTCGCGGACGCAGCAAATATCGAGGTTGACAGAATTCTGGCATCCTCTTATGTAGACAAACCCGAAACCGGTAGGGAAAAGGATCATCCCGGATTTGGAGAAGCGGGGAAATACCACGACAAGGATTCGGAGAATCCTCTCCCGAATGATGAGATTCTGACCTTTGGCCTACTCGGAAATCAGAACAGCGGAAAGACTACTCTTTTTAATCAGCTTACGGGTTCAAATCAGCATGTGGGGAATTTCCCGGGTGTTACGGTAGACAGAAAAGAAGGGGTTATTAAGGGTTATCCCAATACGAGGATTACGGATTTACCCGGTATTTATTCAATGTCACCTTATAGCAGCGAAGAGGTGCTCTCCAGGAATTTTGTTCTTGATGAAAAACCGAAGGCTATTATCAACATCGTTGACGCTACCAATATCGAGAGAAATCTTTATCTCACTATGCAGCTCCTGGAAATGAATATTCCTGTTGTTGTGGCGGTCAATATGATGGACGAACTAACGGGTAATGGAGGTTCAATCGATATAAATGCCATGGAAGCTATGCTCGGTACGCCGGTAGTTCCAATTTCCGCAGCCAAGAATCAGGGCGTCGATGAACTAATAAGACATGCGATTCATGTTGCTTATTATCAGGAAAAGCCGATGAGGCAGGATTTCTGCGATGAGAGCGATCATGGCGGTGCTGTTCATAGATGCATTCATTCGGTCTTGCACCTAATAGAGGACCATGCGAAGAGTTCAGGAATTCCCATTCGATTTGCGGCGGACAAAGCAATTGAAGGGGATGAACTCATAATTGGAAAGCTCGGCCTCGATCAAAACGAGCGAGAGACACTTGAACATTTAACCATTCAGATGGAAAACGAGCGTGGCCTGGATAGGAGCGCTGCAATTGCCGACATGCGTTTCTCGTTCATAGAAAGGGTATGTAGCGAGGTGGTGCGAAAACCAAAGGAAAGCAAAGAACGGGCGAGGAGCAGAAGACTCGACCAAGTTCTCACGGGGAAATACACTGCTATTCCGCTTTTCGTGCTCATCATGATATCCGTGTTTTATCTGACGTTCAATGTAATAGGGGCTTATCTTCAGGAGCTTTTGGAGATAGGGATAGGAATGCTTACGGACAAGGTTGATGCTTTGATGACCGACGCCGGGGTAAATGAGGTTATCCACGGACTCGTGATCGATGGTATATTCGAAGGCCTTGGAAGTGTACTTAGCTTCATTCCGATCATTGTCGTCCTGTTTCTCTTTCTTTCACTTATGGAGGACAGCGGTTACATTGCTCGAGTAGCATTCTTTATGGACAAGCTTCTCAGGAAAATCGGACTATCTGGTAGAAGCATAGTCCCGATGCTTATTGGCTTTGGATGCACGGTTCCCGCCGTGATGGCAACAAGGACGCTTCCGAGCGAAAGGGACAGACGAATGACGATTCTTCTTACACCGTTCATGAGCTGTTCCGCAAAGCTTCCGATATATGGCTTTTTCGTAAATGCTTTTTTTAAAAACAATCAGGCATTCATAATGTCAGGCCTGTATTTCCTTGGAATAATCGTAGGCATATTGGTCGCCTTGTTCTATAACAGGACGATGTTTAAGGGGGAGGCGGTTCCTTTTGTTATGGAACTTCCCAATTACAGAATGCCAAGTACAAAGAACGTGGTCAGGCTTCTTTGGGAAAAAGCAAAGGACTTTCTACAGAGAGCTTTTTCCGTAATCCTGGTAGCAACGATTATAGTCTGGTTCCTAAAGAGCTTTGATAGTCACCTAAGCTTGGTCGAGGATACGGAAAACAGCATTTTGGCCAAGGTGTCCGGGCTCATGGTTCCCATTTTTAAACCGCTTGGCCTGGGAGACTGGAGAATCTGCACATCGCTCATCACGGGATTCATGGCCAAGGAAAGTGTCGTCTCAACGATGGAGATACTATTTAGCTCCGCAGGAGGAGTGACATCGGTTGTCTCTCCTTTGGCGGCCGGGACGCTTCTCGTCTTTAGCCTTTTATATACGCCTTGCGTTGCCGCTATCGCCGCAATAAAGAGGGAGCTGGGGGCAAAGTGGGCTGTAGGTGTCGTGATATGGACCTGCGCCGTGGCTTGGGTAGTGGCGTTTATATTCAGATTTATTCTTATCGCAATAGGCCTTTAGCGTTAGTATTGTTATATTAGAGAGCTGAAATTTCAATGGATTTCGGCTCTTTTGTTTTTTGTATTATTGTGATAAAATAACTATGTATGTGCGATTGGCATATATGGTGGAGTTCGAAACCATCCTCCGCCTGCATATTAATGCAAATCAAAAAAACTAGGGTAAGTTAAAGGAGTTAAGAATGAAAAAACAAGATTATCTGACACATGCTGCTTTGATAGCGGCCTGCTATGTTGTGGTAACCGTAGCGTTGTCACCCATAGCCTTTGGTGAAGTGCAATTCAGAATTTCTGAAGCCTTTACCATACTACCATTTTTTACACCGGCTGCAATTCCGGGGCTCTTTATAGGATGCCTTATAGGGAATTCTCTTGGTGGAGCGGTTCTTCCGGATATAATATTCGGAAGCCTGGCGACACTTCTTGGAGCAATTGGCACCTATATCATAGGGCAAGGCTTTAGAGGAAGAGACCGCAGCGGAAAGATGCAAAGAACAGTTAGCGACCCATTTGAACAAGCGGAGGCCATTGAAGAAGAGATTATCAAAAAAACAAATGGCATAAGCCCGATTGTACTTGCGACCATTCCACCGATTGTCGCAAATGCGGTTATCGTACCTTTTGTTTTGAGATATGCGTATGGTTCACCACTTCCGATTCCATTCATGATGCTCACTGTGGGAATAGGTGAAGTCATATCGTGCGGGATACTGGGAACATTTTTGGGCACCGTTCTTCAAAGGAACGCAGCGTACGTATTTAAATAATTATTAAGCGGAGGAGCGCGATGATCTTTAAAACTCTGTACGTGAATGGAATGATTTTTACCAGCAATGAGGAGATGCCTTATGCTGAGGCCATGTCCGTATCTCTTGGTGCAATCGATTATGTAGGTACAACTCAAGGACTAATGGAAAACCTTGGACTCACCGGACTATATGATCCCAGAATTTCCGAGTTCGAGGTTATCGATTTAAAAGGACGCACCGTGATACCCGGATTTGTCGATGCGGATATAAGGAGTGGCCTCTTTGACGGAGAGGAACTCGCAAAACTCGGAATCACGGGCCTTGCAGCTTCCGGTGAATACTGGGGCAAGGATATGTTCTATGGCTATTTGAATCCAAACGACATGAGCCATGAACCGGAAGGCGCGGATGAAAACTATATCAAAGTCAAGGAATTCCCTCAGATGCTTTCAATCTATTATCCTTGGGAATTCATCAAGGCAAATCCTGAAGTGCTTTCAGACAAACAGAGAATGATAAGAAGCCGCAAGGTTCATGTTGCCGGGATATCCTTGAAGGGAGAACAATATACCACAGAGGAGATGTATAAGGAAGCGCTTGATTATTGCAAGAAGAATTCCTTGCAGCTTTCCGTCAAAATCTCCGATGATGATCCTTCCATAACGATGCTACAACTCCTTATGAGAGAGGACAGCTGGCTTGAGGATCTTGATGTACCATGCGCCAGAGTCCACAGAGGGGACGGAGACTTTGTTCCTTTTTCATCCATCAAGGAGGATTTGATTGAGGAAATAGAGAAGGCGAATGAAAACGCAGCAGGGAACAATTCCGATGAAGAGCCATTTTATGGACTCGATTCGATGGTAATTGGCTATACAAAGTTGGCTGCTGAATATGCCGGACTATACGGTGCCGGGACGCTGAAAGTCGGTAACAGTGCAACCTTCCTTATACTCGATAGAGATTTATCAAGAATCCCCGTTGAAGAACTTGATCAGGTTAAGCCTGAAGTCACCATCATTAATGGAAAGATTGCTTACAAGATGGAAGGCTCTACCTTTGAACTTAAAGATCAAAAAGCTTCGGGATTAAGACTATCCGAGGACTTGACTCCTGGGAATTTCAGCCAATAACGGATAAGACCTAAATCCGCTCTTTATGTGATATTTATGGGACAGTTGGAACTCGCACCGCTTCATTTTATAAGCGGAAAACTATATATTTTAGACCAGACACTTCTTCCTCGAGAAGAGACATACATAGAGCTTAGCACCAAGGAAGAAGTTTTTGATGCCATAAAGAATTTGCAGGTTAGAGGAGCTCCTGCCATAGGAGTGGCAGCAGCTTATGGTGCCTATGTTTCAATGAGAAAAGAACTCATGAGCATGCCGTCTTCCGGCTATGTGCATGAGGACCTTGTGACTTTTGGAAATGTACTCAGAAACGTATGCGACTACCTGAGGAGCGCAAGACCAACGGCTGTTAATTTGTCCTGGGCGCTCGACAGGGTACAGATGGCATTTAAAAACTCACATGCGACATCCATAAAATCAGCGGCGGAGGCTTTGCTCGAAGAGGCTACCAGAATCCATCAAGAGGATGTGGATGCATGCTACGCTATGGGCGAATACGGTTTATCCCTCCTTGGAAGAGAGATGGGAATACTTACGCACTGCAATGCGGGGACGCTTGCAACTTCAAAATACGGAACCTGCCTTGCGCCCATTTATCTCGGAAGTGAACGCGGATACGATTTTCATGTGTACGCCGATGAGACCAGACCGCTTCTTCAGGGAGCAAGGCTTACTGCCTGGGAACTGAATCGTGCCGGGATAGATGTAACCCTGATTTGCGACAATATGGCGAATACCGTTATGAAGCAGGGCTTGATAGATGCGGTGGTTGTCGGCTGTGACAGAATGACAAGAAATGGCGATGGCGCAAACAAGATTGGAACATCGGCGCTTGCCGTACTTGCAAGGGAATACGACATACCTTTTTACATGTTTGTTCCGACGTCGACGATTGATCTTAATACCGAGAGCGGAGAGGACATCGAGATTGAAGTTCGCGATGAAGAAGAAGTGCGCTCGATGTGGTACAGCGAGCCAATGGCTCCTGAAGATGTGAAGATATTCAATCCTTCTTTTGATGTGACTCCCGCGAAATACATTACCGCTGTTATTACGGAGAAGGGGATAGTGAGACCGCCCTATGACATCAACCTTGAGGCGATAGTCCGAGGGGAGCCGCAAATGGAGCACATAGATTTTGATGTAGAAAATTTGGATGAGTTTTGAATTAGATATAGAGACGAATAATGAGTTATAAAGTCAAGCTGCAGCAATTCGAGGGACCGTTTGATCTTCTGGTCTACCTAATCGAAAACGCCAAAATGAGCATATACGACATCAAGATCTCCGAGATTACGGAGCAGTATTTGGCGTACATTCAAGAAATGCAGCAGATGGACTTTGCCGTGGCTTCTGAATTCATGGTCCTTGCGGCGACCTTGATAGATATAAAATCAAGAATGATTCTTCCGCGCATGCAGGTTGAGCCGGGCGATGAACCTTATATCGATCCGAGAAGCGAACTCGTTGAACGTATACTGGAATACAAAAAGTTCAAGGAGGCTTCGGAGGATCTCTCGCAGCGTTGGGATATCAATGCGAGAATCTATGCAAAGCCTCAGGAGGACATTTCCGTATATCAGGAAAATCCGGATGAATTTCTGTCGCTCTCAGTCGAACAGTTTGTAAATGCCTTCGAATTATTCCTTCAGAAGGAGCGAAGGATGGCCGAGGTGAGGGCGCACTATCAAAGGGTTGAAAGAGAAAAAGCGACAATCGAAAGCAGAATTAAGTTCATCGGAAGCAAGCTCAAGGACGCCCTTGTTCACGGACTCAGGAAGCTTTCGTTTCGCGAATTGATTGTGAACAAGAAAGACAAATATGATGTCATCGTAACTTTCTCTTCCATACTTCAGATGATGAAGGACAAGCTCCTCGATGCGACGCAGAGTACAACCTATGGAGAGATTTTCGTAAAACCATATAAAGCTGCGCCGATTGCCGACGACCCTGATGACGGAACGATTAATTCCGGCAATCCGAATACTCTGGAGCCGAGCAGGTACAGACCGATCAGAGAGGAAGACGAGCGAGATATCGGCAGAAATGACGACAACATCAAGATTTATGAGATAAAGAGAGAACCAAATGTATAACAAGAAGAGAACAAAATCCGTGCTGGAAGCACTCATGTATATCTGGGGAGAGCCCCTCGACATCAAGGATGCCGCCGAGGCTTGCGAGGTTACAAACCAGGAGGCGAAGGAATGTTTTTTGGAATTACAGAAGGAATACGACCAAGAGGGTCGAGGCCTCATGATTCGTCAGATTAATAACGGCTTTCAGTTCGCAACAAGACCGGAGTATGCCGATCAAATCGAAAAGCTCTGTACACCGGTAAAAACCAGGCGCCTTTCTCAGGCCGCGCTGGAAGTCCTCGCCATTGTTGCTTATAAGCAGCCAGTTACAAAGTCGGAGATTGATTCAATTCGAGGAATAAAGTGCGACAGAGTTATTGAGGGTCTGATGAAGAAGGAACTTGTTGAGGAGCAAGGTCGCTCATCGGGAATCGGACGTCCCATTCTATATGGAACAACGAAGACCTTCCTCCAGCAGTTCGGATTTACGAGCTTAAAGGAACTTCCTGAGATAGATGATATCGAAGACGTTCTCGCCATGGATCGAGCAGACAGGGAAGAAGACTTCGCCCCGGACATGCAGGTAAGCCTGGATGAGATTTCTACCGAAGGTGAAGACAACAATATTAATAGTGAAGAAAGCGAGATGCTGTGAGCGGCGCCACGCTTACTGCAAGATTATGAATTCGCGACGGTTTCCTGAGATGAGACCGTCGTTTTTCATTGATTTGATTTCTCGCATCATAGCGGAGCGATCTATGCTGAGATAATCCGCAAGCTCCGCCAAAGAAATGGGAATATCAAAGCTGCCGTCGGTGCGGGTTCCTTGAGATGAAGCTATGTAATTAAGATATGCCATGAGTTTTTGGCGAATCGTGTTTTGATGCATAAGAGAGATGTGAAGAGAAAGCTCCTGCGATTTCTGTGCGGCCATCATAAAAAGATTACTTATGAGCTGGCTGTGGTGCGTACATAGATTTTCGCAGGGCTTGATTATGTGTTCGTACCCGACGAACATCACCCTGCAGGGAGTTTCGGCGGTTACGACATATTCGAATGATTCCAAGGGCAATGAGAATAGCTCTCCGAAGAGATCGTCCTGCCGAATATGCTCAAGCAGAAACATGTCGCCGCTCTCGTTTAGGATTTGAAGCTTTGCTTCTCCTTTTTCCAAAACAGCGATATTTTTAGGCACACCTGCATCATAAGTCATTATAGTTTCCCCTGTGGCATAATCCTTCCACCAGGGTTCAAAGCATGGCAGCATGAGCGATCTTGATTCTCTGGATATGTCATCCAATACTCTTCTCTTTTGCATTGGTTTTCCTCAATTATTTTTCAAATCGTTAGTGGGCTTTTCAAGGTCAGAATGTTGCTTTTCCGTTATTAAAAAAGTAACACTATGACCTTGATTTTTCTTATTATAGCATAAATTAGTTGCAATTACCACACAAAAGTTGCAAATGCCACTAATTTTTTTCCGAAAATTTTGTAAACTACTATCATAAGGGGAAAGTATCCGGATAGCCGGAGGCGTTTTGCAAATTGGAAAGGTCAATAATAAAAGTCCATAATAAACGTCCATATATTTAGAACTTTTAAAGAGGGAATGGGAAATAAAAAAGCGTAAACTATTTTGATGAAATGTAGGAGGTAGATAAGATGCTTTTCAAGACTACAGAGGCTCATGAGGAATTTAGAGCAAAGGTCAGAGCATTTGCGGAAAAGGAAGTAAAGCCTATCGCATTCATGCTGGATCAGAAAAACGAATTCCCCGATGAAGCGGTCAAGGAGATGGGAAAGCTGGGATTCATGGGTATTCCGTATCCAAAGAAATACGGTGGTGCCGAAATGGATATCTTAAGCTATGCCATTGCAGTTGAAGAACTGGCAAGAGTAGACGGTGGTACAGGCGTTATACTTTCCGCCCACGTATCCCTGGGTTCATTCCCAATCTTCCAGTTTGGTACTGAGGAACAGAAGAAGAAATACCTTGTACCTCTGGCCAAGGGCGAAAAGATTGGTGCCTTTGGTCTTACAGAAGAAAACGCTGGTTCCGATGCAGGTGGAACCGAGACTACAGCGGTCGACAAGGGTGACCATTACCTCTTGAACGGCGGCAAGATTTTCATCACAAACGCACCAAAAGCAGATACATACGTAGTATTCGCAGTAACTACACCGGACATCGGCACTCGCGGAATCAGTGCATTCATAGTAGAGAAGGGCTGGAAGGGATTTGAATTCGGCGATCACTATGATAAGCTCGGTATCCGCTCATCCACAACTGCAGAACTCATCTTTAACGATGTCAAGGTTCCAAAGGAAAACCTCCTTGGCAAGGAAGGTGAAGGATTCAAGATTGCAATGGCAACTCTTGATGGCGGTCGTATCGGAATCGCAGCACAGGCTCTCGGTATTGCTCAGGGCGCATACGAAAATGCACTCCAGGAAGCAAAGGAAAGAGAACAGTTTGGTCAGCCGATCGGCGTAAACCAGGGCATCAGCTTCAAACTCGCCGACATGGCAACTAAACTAAGAGCAGCAAGATTCCTTGTTTACTCCGCGGCTGAGCTCAAAGAAGCACATGAGTCCTATGGCATGGAAGCTGCGATGGCGAAGATGTATGCATCCGACAGAGCTCTTGAAATCTGTAACGACGCACTCCAAATCTTCGGTGGCTCCGGCTTCTTAAAGGGAATGGATGTAGAACGCTCCTACAGAGATGCCAAGATTACTACAATCTATGAAGGAACAAACGAGATTCAGAGAGTGGTAATCGCATCGCACCTACTTGGAAAGATTGGAAACAAGACTGCAGGTGCATCCAGAAGTGTGGCCAAGAAGGCAGCTCCTGTAACAGGAATCAGAAAGGGCAGAATCTTTAGGGAAGGCGATGCCAAGGATAAGGTCAACGAACTTGTTGCAGCATTAAAGGCTGATGGATATGACTTCACAGTCGGAATCCCGGCAGATACACCGATTGCAGAGGCAGAGCGAGTTGTATCCGCTGGTAAGGGTATCGGCGACCAGAAGAATATGAAGTTAATCGAAAACCTGGCACAGGCAGCCGGTGCAGCCATCGGTTCATCAAGACCGGTTGCTGAGACGCTTCAGTATGTACCTCTCAATAGATATGTTGGTATGTCCGGTCAGAAATTCCGCGGAAACCTCTATATCGCTTGCGGTATCTCAGGAGCAAAACAGCACCTCAAGGGAATAAAGGACGCCTCCACAATCGTTGCAATCAACAAGAACGGCAATGCCCCAATCTTTAAGAATTGCGACTACGGAATCGTTGGAGATGTAAATGAAATTCTGCCGCTTCTTACAGAAGCACTCGGAACCGGCAAGAAGAAGGAAGCTCCACCAATGGTCAAGATGAAGAGACCGCTTCCGCCGAAGCCAACACCGATTGGAGACATCTTTGTCTGCAATGGCTGTGCTTACGAATACAACCCGGATCTGGGCGACGAGGAAGCCGAAATCGCAGCAGGAACCTTGTTCAAGGATCTGCCTGAGGATTGGGTATGCCCGGAATGCGCAGAGCCTAAGGCAAACTTCATAGTAAGAACAATTCGCGGACTGTAATCGACGTTAAGCGGACTGTAATAAATGGTAAATAGAAGGGAGATAATTATGCATTGCGTAAGACAAGTCGTAGACAATCTATATTGGATCGGTGCTAACGACCACAGAACACATCTGTTTGAAAATATTCACCCGATTCCGTACGGAGTATCTTATAACTCATACATTTTGTTGGATGAGGAAACAGCGGTATTTGACGGTGTTGACTGGTCCATCACAAGGGAGTATTTAGATAATATAGAATACATGCTTAATGGCAGAAAGCTTGATTACTTTATCTGTAATCACCTGGAACCGGACCACTGCTCCTCCATGTACGAACTCTTTGTTCGTTATCCTGAATGCAAGGTTGTTGCAACGGAAAAGGCATTCATGATGATGCGTCAGTTCGGCTACAAGGTGGACAGCCATCAGCAGATTCAGGTTCAGGAAGGCGATACGCTGCAAATCGGCACACATACATTGACATTCGTGTTTGCGCCGATGGTTCACTGGCCTGAAGCAATGGTAACTCTGGACCTTACAAATGGAGTCCTGTTCTCTGCAGACGCATTCGGCTCCTTTATCGCTCTTGATGGTAAGCTCTGGAACGATGATGTGAACTATGACAGAGACTGGATCGATGAAGCGAGAAGATATCTCGTAAACATCGTAGGAAAGTACGGACCGCACGTACAGTTGCTCCTTGGCAAGGCTGCAAGAGTGCTCGACAAGATCAAATACATCTGTCCTCTTCACGGACTCATTTGGAGAAATGACTTCATGTATTTCATCGATAAGTACAATCATTGGTCCACATATACTCCTGAGGAAAAGGGCGTACTCATCGTATATGCTTCGATGTACGGTGGAACCGAGAATGCGGCACAGTGCCTTGCATCAAAGATTTGCGAGAAGGGATTCACCAATGTCCACGTTCGCGATGTATCAAATACGCACGTGTCATACTTGATAGCTGATGCATTCAAATATTCGCATATAGTATTTGCATCGGTTACATATAACCTGAACATCTATCCTGTTATGCATGACTTCCTTGATGAAATGAGGATGCTGAACATGCAGAATAGAACATGCGCTATAATCGAAAATGGCACATGGGCATGCAAGTCCGGCGACCTCATCGAGAAATTCATCAATGAGAACATGAAGGATATGACGATCCTTAACGAGAGATTGTCATTGGCATCCACACTTCAGGCCGACAAGGCTTCCGAACTCGAAGCTCTTGCTGATGCCATTATCGACTCCATGAAGGACGTATCTACAGACGTAAAGGCTGCAGAATAAAATTGGCGAGATAGTTTATTTAGGGTGAGGGGCGGTTCATTTATGAGCCGTCCCTTTAATCAAAAAAGCTCCGAGGCATTGAAAAACCTTGGAACACAATAGTAACAACCAATATTGTAGAATACTGGCGTATGGTATTGTTCCTGAGGGGATGGTATACATACAGGTAGCAGGTGCGGCAGTTCTTTCCCCCTCAACACTGTCGCACTGTTTTTATGTCCTGCCCAAATCTACGATTATTTCTAAAATATAGATTTTTTCTGTGTATCTTTTCAAAAAATCAAAAATACTCCGGAGTGAAACGCCAAAAAAACAAAAATACTACGAAATTCTGCAAGTCGAGCCAGAATTTCGGAGTATTTGCATCAAAAATCAAAAATACTCCGGAGCGAAACGCCAAAAAAACAAAAATACTACGAAATTCTGCAAGTCAGGCCAGAATTTTGGAGTATTTGCATCAAAAATCAAAAATACTCCGGAGCGAAACGCCAAAAATACAAAAATACTACGAAATTCTGCAAGTCGAGCCAGAATTTTGGAGTATTTGCATCAAAAATCAAAAATACTCCGGAGCGAAACGCCATAAATACAAAAAAACTACGAAATTCTGCAAGTCGAGCCAGAATTTCGGAGTATTTGCATCAAAAATCAAAAATACTCCGGAGCGAAACGTCAAAAAAACAAAAATACTACGAAATACGTTTATGTACTATCTTACGCAATTAATGCAATGATAGATGAGTGCCGAGTAGCTATGGTCGCAATCCATTGACGATGCATTGCGTTTGTGTATAATGAGGATGTATAGCTATTTTAAAAAGTATGATAGTATTTTTTACCATTGATTGTTCTATGGCGATATTTAGCTGGAGATTAACATCTGCAATAATAGACATATAGATAATGGATAATAGACATATAGATAATGGATAATAGACATATAGATAATAGAAAATAGATAATAGAAAATAGAAAATAGATAATAGATAATAGATAATAAATAATAGATAATAAATAATAGATAATAAATAATAAATTGGAGAGGCTGTTGGAGAAAAGATGTTGGATAATAAATTGAAAAAAGCTGTTGGCGATAAGATTATAAAGGATGTACGTGAGAGATTTGGAGGGGCCGAGCATTCTGGGGAGCAGAGAGGGATGTCTGTCGAGCCGCTTCGCGATTTTAAGGATAAAAAGCGAATAGTTGTCAAGGTTGGTTCCTCTTCGCTTACACATCAGGAGAGTGGGAAACTGGACCTTATAAAGCTCGAGATTCTGGTTCGGGAACTTACAGACTTGAGGAATAGCGGTAAGGAAGTTGTACTGGTTACTTCCGGTGCTATAATGGTTGGAAGGACAGCTCTTGGTGTAGACCATAGGCCTGACAGAATCGAAGAGAAACAGGCTTGCGCTGCAGTTGGGCAGGCGCGTCTCATGATGATTTATCAAAAATTATTCGCCGAATACAACCAGACATGCGGACAGGTCTTAATTACAAAGGATAATTTTCTCAGTGAGGAGGCTTCTCATAATGCGAAGAAGACGTTCGAAGAACTCTTGAAGCTTGGTGTGATACCTATTGTTAATGAAAATGATACGGTTGCAACTTCTGAGATTGAATCCCTTGCCGTATTTGGCGATAACGATACATTGTCTGCTGTAGTTGCAAATTTGGTTGAAGCGGATCTTTTGATACTCCTTTCAGATATAGACGGTCTCTATACTGCGGATCCTCATACCGATGAGGATGCGGAATTCATAAGCGTTGTAACCAATCTGGATGATCAGATAATGGCAATGGGAAAGAGTACAACGGGAACCAATGCCGGAACGGGAGGTATGGCAACAAAACTTTCTGCGGCGAGAATTGCTACAGGTTCAGGGATTGACATGATCATAGCAAGCGGTGAGGATTTCCATGTGATTCACCATATAACTAATGGTGAGCAAATAGGGACACTATTCATTGCAAAAGAAAGAGTGCGTAGGTATGAATCTAAATGAGATAGGAAAGAAAGCGAAGAGTGCCTCGAGGGAACTCGGGGTTATGGGTACCAATGACAAGAATCGCGTACTTAATGCATGTGCGGATGCGATTCTTGATGGTGCATCGTTTATTTTGGCGGAGAACAAAAAGGATGTTTCATTGGGAAGGTCAAAGGATATGCCCGAGCATATGCTGGATAGGCTTCTTCTCACAGAGAGTCGTTTGGAGGACATGGCGCTTGGTCTAAGACAAATCGCGTCGCTTCCGGATCCGGTCGGTGAGGTCATATCCATGACCAAGAGACCCAATGGACTTCAGATTGGGCAAAAACGTGTGCCGATGGGCGTCATAGGAATTATCTATGAAGCACGTCCAAACGTCACGACGGATGCTTTTGGTCTTTGCTTTAAGACGGGAAATGCGGTGATACTTAAAGGGGGAAGTGATGCCATAAATTCCAACATCGCAATCGTAAATATCCTAAAGAGGGCGATAGCATCATGTGATATAGCAGAGGACGCCGTTCAGCTTATCGAAGATACATCCCACGAAACAGCAACGGAATTCATGAGGTTAAACGAATATATCGATGTGCTGATTCCAAGAGGTGGAGCAGGACTCATCCAAACAGTGGTAAAAAACAGCACGGTACCCGTGATAGAAACAGGGGTGGGGAACTGCCATGTCTTTGTTGATGAAAGCGCGGATATAAACATGGCAGTAAAAATCATAGAGAATGCAAAGACACAAAGAATGAGCGTATGCAATGCATGCGAGTCGCTGGTCATTCACAAAAATATTTTGAATGAGGCACTTCCGCCAATAGCCAAAATGCTTGCGGAGCACGATGTTGAAATGAGATGTGATGAATATTCTATTCCTATAGTAAAAGCCGCTGTTCATGACATGGATGAAGCGGTATATATAGGAGCATGCGAAGGAGATTGGGGAGAAGAGTATCTGGATGCTAAGATTTCCATCAAGGTTGTTGATGACTTTGATGCAGCGGTTGAGCATATCAACACATATAATACAGGACATTCTGAGACAATAGTAACAAGGGATTATGAGAATGCTCAGAAATTCTTGGATAGAATCGATGCCGCGGCGGTCTATGTGAATGCCTCCACCAGATTCACCGACGGTTTTGAATTCGGCTTCGGAGGTGAGATCGGAATAAGCACCCAGAAGCTTCACGCAAGAGGACCCATGGGGCTCCTCGCCCTAACGAGCTATAAATACATCATCTATGGTGATGGACAGATTCGTGGATAGATTGTTGATTAAAGAAAGGAATGAACGACAGATGAAAGAATTTACGCCCGTAAAAGAAGGAAAAGTTCGTGAGATTTATGATATCGGTGACAGCCTGATTATGGTTGCCACGGATAGAATCTCGGCCTTTGATGTGATTCTAAAAAATCTTGTTCCGGGTAAGGGCAAGGTTCTTACCCAGATGTCGAAATTCTGGTTTGACTTCACATCGGATGTGGTTCCCAACCATGTGATATCAACAGATGTAAAGGACATGCCCGAATTCTTTCAAACTGAGAAATTCGAAGGCAGAAGTATGATGTGCAAGAAGCTAACCATGCTCCCCGTAGAATGCATTGTTCGCGGATACATTACAGGAAGCGGTTGGGCAAGCTATCAAAAAACAGGAGAAGTTTGTGGAATCAAACTTCCGGAGGGGTTAATCGAGTCCGACAGGCTTCCCGAACCCATTTATACTCCAAGCACCAAGGCTGAAATCGGAGACCATGACGAGAACATTTCATTTGAGCGCAGCATAGAGGTCATAGAAAAGGAATTCCCGGGGCGCGGCGAAGAGTATGCAACCAAGGTAAGGGACTATACAATCGAGTTATATAAAAAATGCGCGGAGCATGCTCTATCAAGAGGAATAATAATAGCCGATACGAAATTTGAATTTGGGGTAGATGAAAACGGTGATGTTGTAATCGGCGATGAAATGCTGACGCCGGACAGCTCCAGGTTCTGGCCGCTTGAAGGATATGAGCCGGGAAAATCCCAGCCGAGCTTCGACAAGCAGTTTGTGCGCGACTGGCTTAAGGCAAATCCGGACAGCGATTACGACCTTCCGGATGAGATCATTCAAAAGACCATCGATAAGTATTGGGAAGCATATAATTTGTTGGTATAGATGAAAGAAGTATTAGTTGACATATGCATAATAGGAGGGGGAGCCTCCGGCCTCGCTTCTGCCATCAAAGCCGCAGATGCGGAGAGCTCCGCTACTATAGCGGTACTGGAAAAGCTCCCTGATGTTGGGCACAAGGTTGCTGCGGCAGGCAATGGTCGCTGCAACCTTTCCAATATAGAAAGCCCTGAATGGCCGAAGACCTCGGCCTTCTTTTCGTCCCTTGGACTATTTACTCGCATTGACCAAGAGGGAAGAGTTTATCCATATTCGGAGGATGGAAGAGATGTCGTTTCCATCTTGAAAAGGGCGTGCTTGGACCGAGGCGTCGAGCTTCTTACCAGAAGAGAAGTAACGTCGGTAAGCTTGAACGATTCGGATACATCAAGCGAAGGCTATAAGTTTAGCATTCTTACAACCTTCAATAAACCCAAGGCTTATTGGGCAAAAGAGGAAGCTATAAAGGATGGCCTACTAAGAGGAATCCAAGAGGATGACGATATCACATTCTTTGCAAAGAAGGTTTTGATATCCACCGGCGGAAAGTCAAAACCAAAGCTCGGGACGACAGGCGATGGATACAGATTTGCAAAGGCGCTCGGGCATAGTGTAACACCGCTAATTCCGGTCCTTACAGGGGTTGAAACGGAAGAGGATTTTACCGATATTGCAGGAATCAGGCAGAAAGCCAAGGTGTCACTTAGGCATCAATCGGATATCATCTTCAGTGAGAATGGCGAAATACAATTTACAGATTACGGTGTATCAGGAATCTGCATTTTTAATTTGACCCGCTTTATTGAGGGAAGGGATTTCTCGAAATACGAAATCGAAATCGATTTTATTCCCGATTTCAAGGAAGAGATGCTGAAGACTTTGATGGAAGAAAAGGCTGATATATGTTCCCTTGTTAAGGCGCCCCTGGCGAAGCGAATCAAAAGTAATCCGGACGCCTTAATAGAGAATCTTAAGGCATATAAAATACATCCGAAGAGTTTCCGAGGCTGGGATATGGCACAGGTAACGAGGGGCGGAGTTCCGCTTTCCGAGATAAATAAAAAAACCGGGGAGTCGCTGATTGTCCCCGGATTATACCTTGCAGGTGAAGTATTGGATCAAGATTTTATGTGCGGAGGTTTTAACCTCCAAAATGCATGGACGACGGGAATCCGCGCGGGTATCGCCATGGGAGAAAACCGGTGAAACTACATCCAGATAAACCAAACCAGGAGATATCCAGTAATAACGGCAGATAAGGTGAAGGGTACTGAGTAGGACATGAATTCCCTTGTTCCTACCTGGTGCCCTTCTTTTCTTAGAAGGCCGAGCCCCGTGATGTTTGCACTTGCACCTATCGGTGTGATATTTCCTCCAAGTGTCGCTCCTACAAGCAGACCGAAATACATGAGGTTCGGGTGAATGTCGATTCCACCCGCTGCTGAAAGCTCCTCGCTTACAATCGCTACAACGGGAAGCATGGTAGCTGTATAGGGGATATTATCGATGAATGCGGATGCAAGTACGGACATCCATACTATTATGGAATAGACGAGGAATATGGATGCTCTGCTTCCGTCACCGCTTACTCCGGCGATTGCATCACCGATTATTTCTATGATGCCAGCTTCCGTTATTCCGCCGATTACAACGAAGAGACCGGCGAGTAGCGCAAGCGTATAATAATCGATTTCCTTAAGTGCGGATTTAAGAGTATCCGTGCTTTTTGTTTTGATGGTGGCGCGGATTATTCCAATCGCAAAGTAGAAGATGCAGATGAGTCCGTTTGTGATGTCGGGCTTGTAGAACTGCCCCGGTGCTGCATTTGACTTATACGGAATAAATGATGTTGCAATCAGTGTGATTACCGTCAAAAGGAGAAGGGCAGATGGGACCATGTCCTCTACCTTTGTTCGCTGATTTAGATAAACGGAGGCAGTTTCCTTTCGCATTTTAAAGAGAATAATTATTGCGCTTACTACTGCTCCGCATTCGGTAACCCAGAACATTCCCGGACGACCCTCCACGAAGAAAAAATCCATGAAGTCAAGGTTCGCGGCTTTTGCTAAAAGTATGGATGTGGTATCTCCAACAAGGGTGGCAGCGCCCTGTAAATTCGAAGAGATTGCAATACATATTATTGCGGGAACCGGTGATATTTTAAGCTGTTTGCAGAGGGCTATCGCAACCGGTGCAACCATGAGAACCGTCGCGACATTATCGACGAAGGCTGAGATTATTCCCGCGAAGAGCGATAAAACTACGATCAGCCATTTGACGCTGTGGAGTTTGGAAACGAGAATGTCGCTCATGAGTTTTGGCATGTCAGACTCTATGAACAGATATACGGTACCCATTGTTCCCGCAATCATCATTAGCACATTCCAGTCTATTTGTTTTAGGGCATCAATAAGGGTGTAGCTGAATTCCGGAAAGATTCCCATGCTTCCGACTAAAACGAAGATGGCTGCAGATGCCAGGGCAACGTAGGGCCTTATCTTCTGGAAGGCGAACATCAGGATGTATGTGATTACAAATAGTATTCCTGCGAATATGGTTAAACTCATTGGTGAATCTCCATTTAAATCAATAATCAAAGGGCAACTTGGCAACTGCTTTTTATGACCTGCGAGCCAAATCATAGATTTGAACAGGTCATAAATAAAAAGACCTTGTCGCAACGGAATCTTGCAACAAAGTCTCGCCACATAGTCACATTGCCGGATTATCCAATGCATTTTTTCGCATGGATGAATCGTATTGACGACAGTGCAAGCATTTGATTAATCGATTGCTTCAACCAATGCCGGCTACTCCCTTTGCACGTTATTTTATAACACATTAAAACAAGTGATGTCAAGGGATAATAACCGCACTTGACTAATCATTCAAAGAGGCTTTAGAATACATTGATATATGAAAAAGAATTCAATTTCAAAAAGAATAATCATATTGTGCGCCTTGCTTGTTCTTTTGCTAATTATCGCTATAACGGCAATGGCCGGAACTTCCAATAACCAGGGTGAGAGTAGCATGGGTGCTGATGAAGAGAAGAATGCGGAAAACGTCGGAGGTGTAGACGGATTTTCGCATGAAAACACAGAAGATGACAATCAGGAATTATTAACTCAAGATACCAAAGAAGATAAGGAGGGCAGCGAGGATAATAGCAATAAAGAGAATGGTACAACAAATAAAGATGATGGTGAGGAGACCGGAACGTCAGATAAGGATAAGGAAATGAATATATATGATATTGAGCCTGAAAGTGTTATCGATCCAAACACCATTGCTGATACATCGGATTATTTTCAAAGCTATACGATAGAAACAGGCGACAAGACTTTTGATAGAATCTACGGACGGTCCTATCAAGACAATCCGTATGTCGGACTTAGCGATCTACGATATCTAAGAATCCTTCATTACGATTATTCCCATCAAATCAGATTGGGTGAAATGATAGTAAATGCAAATATCGCAGATTCGGTTCTTTCCATTTTTAAAACTCTGTTTGATAATGAATATGAGATTGAATCGATTAGGCTAATAGATGATTTTTGGACAGGTGATGGGACACCATCAGACGATGCGTCGATTGCTGCAAACAATACATCGGCGTTTTGCTATAGAGTTATAAGTGGAGGTACGCATCTTTCCAATCATGCCTATGGCTATGCGATTGACGTAAACCCCAAACAAAATCCCTACTATGTAATCGGTTCCGACGGAAGCTATCAAGACCTATATGATTGGGACTACGACTATCTTGATAGAACCTCAGGAATGGCACACATGATTCTAAAAGGCGATATATGTGAGTCGACATTCGCGTCTTATGGGTTTACCTGGGGCGGAGACTGGTCCAATCCCGTTGACTACCAGCATTTTGAATGGTGATTGCAAGTAGATGTCTTAAAAAGGAAGGTTTTGGTTGTTAAGTTGTGACTGATATGGTTTAATCTATCCATGGTACCGAAAGGAGATCGTTTATTACGACTGACTCGACATAGTTTTGGTCGCCGCCATTAGTCCGTAGCTTTGGCGGCTTTTTTGATCGCTATGGCAAGCATTATTTTTTCGGAGTATTTTTGATTTTTTGGTCTTTCGCTCCGGAGTATTTTTGATTTTTGATGCTGATACTCCGAAAAAATTCCGGATGATGATAAATTTCGGAGTATTTTTGATTTTTTGGTCTTTCGCTCCGGAGTATTTTTGATTTTTGATGCTGATACTCCGAAAAAATTCCGGATGATGATAAATTTCGGAGTATTTTTGATTTTTCGGTCTTTCGCTCCGGAGTATTTTTGATTTTTGATGCTGATACTCCGAAAAAAATAAGGAAAAGGTGCTGCCGGCTTTATACCCTATGGTTTCAGTATTTAAGGAGATTGGGCCAACCCGGTGGACTACCAACACTTTGAATGGTGATTCGATTCTTAATTATTGATGCAGATACTCCGAGAAATCTGCTCCGGGATTTTGGCTAATCTTCCATGCATTTGCTTACGATTGCGAGTTCCATTGCGATTCCGATTTCCATGACGTCGTCCGTCGGCAGGTAGTGTTCGCTGTGGAGTCCGTAGTAATTGGATTCACCGGGAAGCGTGCCGGAAGTTGCGGTACCAATATCAAAGAGGGTGCCGGGCGCGACTTGGCTGAAGAATGCAAAGTCGTCACCGCCCATGCTGGATTCGTCCATCTCGTGAATTTTATCGGAACCGTAAAGATCAGTCATGCATCTTCGAACTATGTCGGCTGAATCGGGTGCATTAATTAGGGCAGGGAAGACAGTATCATACCAGTTGATTTCGACTTCCGCACCATAAGCAGCAGCTGTCATACTCGCTATCTGTTCGATGCGAGCTTTGTTCTCGTCCCGGAGTTCATCCGTGAGTGTGCGAAGGGTTCCGGTAAGTTTGACTTCGCCGGCAAGAATATTGTGGGTTTCGCCACCGTGGATTGCGCCTATTGTAACAACGATAGGGGTGGTCGGCGAATTCGCTCTGCTGGATATTGTCTGAAGTGCCAAAACTATGGAACTTGCCACAACTATTGAATCAACTCCGCCTTCGGGATGTGCTCCGTGGGCGGATTTACCTTTAACAATAATATCAAAGTCCTGTACGCCGGCGTTCATCGCACCGTTCTTGAGAGAAATCATTCCGAGAGGATAGTCGGGTGATACATGTAGAGCAAAGACTCTTTCGACATGCGGATTATCCATGAATCCCGCTTTTACCATTCTGTCGGCGCCACCGATGGTTTCTTCAGCCGGCTGGAAGAAAAGCTTGACTGAATAACCTGCGTCGCTGATTTCGTCCTCGTGTTCCTTTAATACTTTTCCTGCAGCAAGAAGAATTGCCATATGAACATCGTGTCCGCAGGCGTGCATGATGCCGGGATTTTTGGATTCCCAGGAATCAAATTCTGCCAGCTCATTTTCTAATGATCCGGTTCGCTCATGCATGAATTCAAGTGTCTCTTCGCAGACAGGAAGGGCATCGAGCTCTGCCCTGAAGGCGATAGCTTTTTCACCATTTCCAATTTGGGCGACAATGCCGTATCCCGGGACATCATCAGTAAAAACAATTCCATATTCCCTGAACTTCGACATTACGTATTCCGAAGTTTTTACTTCTTCTTCTCCCAGCTCGGGATACGAATGAATATGATGCCTAATTTCACAGGCCTCAGGGAATACCTTCTTTGCTTCTTCTTTCGGATTAATGTTCATATGCTATCTCCGTTGGTTCATCGAGCATCGTTAGGTCATTGGTTTATTCGATAATCAAACACTTGCCGTCCAATCATCTATTCGATAATCAAACACCTGCCGGTCATTTCTTCCGGAACCGGAACTCCGGCCAAGGTCAGCAGCGTAGGCATGATGTCGGATAGCCTGCCGCCGGAAGCGAGCTCGCGAGGCGAATTCGCAATATGATAAAGCGGAACCGGATTCAGAGAATGGCTTGTTACCACATTTCCGTCTTCGTCAATCATTTCATCCGAATTCCCGTGGTCCGCGGTAAGGAGTAGCTGACCGTCCTTTTCCAGAATCTTATCCACAATTCTCTGGACGCAGGTATCAAGCGCTTCGACAGCCTTGATCGCGGCCTCCATGACTCCGGTATGTCCCACCATATCGGAATTGGCGAAATTCAAAATGATGAAATCGTATTTATCAGAGTCTATTGCTTCTATGACTTTGTCCGTAACCTCATATGCGCTCATTTCAGGTTGAAGGTCGTAGGTGGCGACCTTAGGCGATGGTACCAGGATTCGGTCCTCACCCGGATATGGCTCTTCGACTTGTCCGTTGAAGAAGAAGGTGACGTGCGCATATTTTTCCGTCTCAGCGATTCTTAGTTGGGTCATCCCGAGATTTGAGATGTATTCGCCAAACGTATTCTTGGGAGTCTCCGGCGGATATGCAACAGCTACATTCGGCATGCTCGCGTCATACTGGCACATGCAGATATAGCAAAGTCCATCCAGTTTCTTTCTTCTATCAAAACCGCCGAAGCCGCCATTTTCCGTTGGAACATCAAAGGTCGAATCCACGAAGGCTCTGGTTATTTCTCTTGCTCTATCCGGGCGGAAGTTGAACATGATCATTGCATCGCCGTCCCGGACTGCATATTTCATATCTTCAAACTTCGCGGGATTATTATTGGATGTATGCAGTTCACTTGCGCTACTTCCTTCGCAATTCGGCATCAGTATCTCGCCGATACATGTGGGAATTACGAACTCATCATTTTCGTCATTCGCATAAGCAACGTCGATTGCTTCTGATGCCGATGTCGCGCGGCGTCCTTCCCTTAGAGTCATGGCATCGTAGGCAAGTTGGACTCTATCCCAACGCTTATCTCTGTCCATGGCATAATAACGGCCGGAAATCATGACTATCTTTCCGACACCGACTTCAGCCATATACGATTCAAGCTCATCGATATATGTCTTCGCGCAGCGAGGAGGAACATCTCGTCCGTCCAAGAATGCGTGGACATATACATTTTCAATTCCATAGTCCTTCGCCATTTTTATGAGGGCCTTTAGATGATCGATATGACTGTGGACACCGCCATCTGAAAGAAGACCGAGCAGATGGAGCGAGGGCGTCTCATTATCGCAGTTCTTCTTCGCATTGGTAACATGCTCCATTGCGGAGATGAGAGCGGCATTCTCAAAGAACTTTCCTTCTTCAATTTCCTTTGTAATATGGGTAAGTTCCTGATATATCACTCTGCCTGCTCCGATATTGAGGTGACCGACTTCGGAATTACCCATCTGACCATCGGGAAGGCCAACTGCCATTCCGCAGGCATCAAGGGTAGTTCCGGGATATTTTGAAAAGAGGGCATCGAAGTTCGGGGTGTTTGCTTGAGCTATTGCATTTCCTTCATATCTTTCGCTCACTCCGAATCCGTCGAGTATCATCAACATGGTTGGACGATTATTTATCATCACTTTGGTTTGCTCCTTTCGAAGTACATCATTTCAGTCTTGATTATTTATTCTTAGACTGCTCTTATCATTTATTATACACCAAGATGGGCTAAAAAATACACGTGCCACCAAGGTTTAATTTTGATATAATCTTTGGTATGAAATGGACAAAGGAACAAGAACAGGCCATTAATCTTCGCGGCAAAAATATTCTGGTTGCTGCTGCGGCGGGGTCCGGCAAAACGTCGGTCCTGGTGGAGCGCATTCGTAAAATGGTTGTGGAGGAGGAGATACCCATCCGCAGCTTTCTTGTTGTTACCTTTACAAATGCGGCCGCAGCCGAAATGAAGGAGCGCCTCCGCACCTCACTGAACAGTGAATTGGAGGCTTATTCGAATTTGCTCTTTTCAGGGGATTCTTATTTAGAGGATTCTAATATAGGTTCGAAGGACTCTTCACATAAAAACTTATCAGCGAAGATACGATATCTTAAAAAGCAGCTTGTCGATTTGGAGAGTGCTAATATCTCCACGTTCCATTCGTTTGGTCTTTCGGTTATTCGAAGATTTTTCTACAAAATAGACATAGAACCCGGATTCTCCATTTTGGATGAAACCGAAGGAGAGATACTAAAAGAGCAGGCTTTGGATAGTCTCTTGGAAACAGAATTTGATAGTCCAAATGAGGATTTTATTCTCTTTATGGATTCATATAGCGGGGACAGAAACAACGATCGCATAAGGGATCTTATCAAGAACGCTCACCGGAATCTTGTTGCAATGCCGCATTCCTATGAATGGATGAACAACAAGATTGATGAGACCGAAAATCTTCTAAGTGATGCTAATCTCAAAGAGAAAGTTCTTTCCTTGGTATCCGTGGAGGCTAAAGAGGGGCTTAGCGAGGCATTGGAACTCTTTAATAAGACGGCTTTGATGCTTGATGAATCCGGCCTTCAGGATATGGGTGATACTCTCAGGGCAGGAGAGATAAACCCTCTAAGAGATGCGTTGCTTTCCCTGGATGAATTTATGGCATCCGATAAGAAAGAAAACTATAGAGAAGTCTTTTCCGGGATAGATGAAAAACTTGCATCTATATCCGTATCGCTAAGAGCGAAGAAAGAGGAAAAGGAATCGTACGATATCATCAAGGATGCGGTCAAGGAACTGCGCGATGATGCGAAGAAGCGATTAAAGGAAATCCGAGATGATTACCTGGCTTCGGATATGGATGAGTCTCTTTCTATTGCAATTAAAACTTCCCCATATCTGAGAACTCTCCTTAGACTGGTTTCGAGTTTTGATTCGTTTTACAGAGCGTTAAAGGACGAGGAAAAGGTAATCGACTTTAATGATATAGAGCATTATACTTTGATGCTCTTGGAGGACGACAGCATAGCCGAGTTCTATAGAGCAGGTATCAACCATATTTTTGTTGATGAGTACCAGGATACCAATCTGATGCAGGAGGCCATAATTAACCGCATCAAAAGAGAAAACAATCTATTTATGGTTGGTGATATAAAGCAGAGCATCTACAGATTTAGACTTGCGGAGCCTTCCATATTCCAAAACAAATACGAGCTTTATAAGTCGGGATCAGAGGCGGATTCCGTTGTTATTGATTTAAACGAGAATCACAGAAGCAAGGAACCGATACTTGATTATGTCAACAAAGTGTTTGAACCTATCATGTCCGGATACGATGAGGATGCCAGACTGAATTGCGGGACTCATATTGAAGATGACATGGCAGTTTATCTGGAAGCACCTAAGCTTAAGGTTGTAATTCCTCTTGATGAAAGCACGGATGATGCTGATGTGACGGATGATGAAAATAAGGGGGATGAAGAAAATCTTTCAGAACTTCAGCAGGAAGCGCATTATGTTGCAAGGCTAATACTCGACAACCTTGGAAAGCCATTTTTTGATACCAAGAGGGAACCCAAAGAAGTGAGGCCGCTTACGCTTGATGATATCGTCATACTGAGAAGAAGTGTAGAGAATTCACAAGCCGTTTATCAAGATGTTCTTAGATCATACGGCATTGAATCACATGTAAGGGGCGGCGAAGGGTATTTTGACACCATGGAAATCTCGGGCTTCCTGGATTTGCTCAAGGTTATAAATAATATCAGACAGGATGTCTCTTTGATAGGGGCTCTGCATTCAGAGATATTTGGATTCTCGAATTCGGATTTGGCACTAATCAGAATCGCCCATAAGGATGGAACCTTTGCAGAGGCTTTCCTAAAGTGCGCGGGAGTAATTTCCGATGATAACGATAACGAAAAGAATAACGAAAATGGCAGTGATGGAGAAGATAAAAATGATGGAAACGGGACCGGTCTCTGTGATGCTCAATTAAGGAATAAGTGCCTAAATGCATATAGCAAGATAATGGTTTGGCGCGAAATGAGCAGAACCATGACCCTTCCGAATTTTCTGTGGACGGTCATGGTTGACAGCGGCTATTATGCGATAATGGGAGCACTTCCTGACGGCAGTCAAAGGCAGAGTAATCTCAGGTTCCTTTGCGACATGAGTGGAAAGGATAATTTCTATGACTTCCTGAAATATGTCGAAGCGATAAAGAAAGGGAAGGTCAAGGTCGCGGAAAGCAGAGAATCCTCCGGCTCGGAAAAGGGCGTTGCTATAATGACAATCCATAAAAGCAAGGGCTTGGAGTTTCCGATGGTTATCGTTAGCGGATTGGGCAGTGCTTTCAGAAAATCGGGCAATTTGTCATTTTCCATGCACAAGGACATTGGCGTTGGCCTTAGTTATCATAACAGGGATGAGCATTGGTCCAAGAAAACCTTGATTCAACATCTCATAGAGAGTAGGATTGCGAGGGAGGAGCTTGAGGAAGAAATAAGAGTACTCTACGTAGCGCTTACGAGGGCGAGGGATAAGCTCTTCCTGGTGGCCAGGCGTGATGATGACAAGTTTAGAACGAAGGCGGAATTGGGACTCTTTGATTATTCGAGATTTTTAGGTATGCTTGCGCCGTCGGTGGATTATGAATTAATTGAGATGCCGATGACTTCACCTAAATCGACTGTCGAACAAGATTCGCAATCCGCTTTGGATGAAGCCTATGAAAATGCTTCGCTTAGAGAGGAAATCCTTTCGCAGCTTAATTATAAGTATCCATACGAAGCTCTAAGAGGAATTAAGTCTAAATACTCCGTTAGCGAACTCAACAAGGGCGCTCTTGATGATGAAGAATTTGCCTTCAGTCCCGGCAGGGTCCCCCAAAACAAGGGGACGGGGAAACGACTTACTGCTGCGGAAAGAGGAACGATCTATCATAGGATTTTGGAGAGGCTCGATTTCGCATCATATGGCATTTTTGTCGGCGAAGGTGTAAATGCATCATCCAATGACTCGGATTTAGCTGATGGTTCAATTGGTGGTTTAATTGATAATGAGGGATTGGAGCGTAAACTAAGGGGTGACGTTCTTGCCCTTGTTGAGTCAGGACACATCAAGGAGGAAGAGCTTAAAGAAATTGAGATTGAGAAGATAAAGGACTTCTTCCTAAGTGATATCGGAAAGAGATGCATACGTGCGGATGCCTTGGGGCTTCTTGAAAAGGAGCGGCCCTTTACGCTAAGGACCAATAGAGAAGGAAACGATATACTGGTTCAAGGAATTATAGACTGCTATTTCAAGGAAAATGGGGAAATAGTCCTCTTGGATTACAAGAGCAATTGGATAGACAGAACCATTCCTTTGGAAGATGAGGAAAACCGCCTAAGGCGGGATTATTCGGGTCAACTCGACCTCTACAAAGAGGCATTGGAGAAATCCGGATTGGGGAGAGTTTGTGAAGTTTACCTGTATTTGCTTGATATTGGTCATGGTTTTTTGGTATAATGCCGAGCAGATACAAATCTTAAGATTCTTAAGATTGTATAGCAGTTGTACCAAAATAGGGATAGGGTTATGAGCAAATACAGAGAGATTAGAGAAAAAAGAAACAGGTCTGAAAAAGGATACAATATGAAATTTGATAGGGGAGAATCACCGTCAAAGACTACAGGGAGAATGAAGGCGATAGCTGCGCTTTCTCTTCTTCTTGTGATTATGCTCTGTGCATCCGGACTTTCATCATTGTTTGCCGATACAGATTCGTCAAAGCTTGCAGCTACTGCAGTAGGAGTAAGGGGAACTGCATCAGGTGACGGTGCTCAAAACGTAGGAACCAAGACCGAAGTCCTTGAGAGCGACACCACATTTTGGGAAGTCAGCTTGGGAGGAAAGCCGGTCGCCCTTATGACTACCGAGCAGGATGCAAAGGATATTATCCAGTACATAGTAAAAAAATATAATGACGACGAATCTGCATCCGTTTCTATCGAGCCTGCAATGACCGTAAGCGAAAAGCAGTATAAGAAAGGGGATGCACTTCCGGAGGTAACCAAGGATGGTGTCGCCGTTGCCGAAAAGCTCCTAAGAGGAAACGAAAAATCGGTAGAGTATGTTATAAAAGAAGGGGATACGCTTTGGGACATAGCGTACGAACACGATGTCGATATCGATACACTGGTTTCTACAAATCCCGGATTGGATATCGAAAACATACACCCCGGTGACAAGCTTGTGCTTCTGGAAGGAAAGGCAGATGTCGAGGTTAGGGTAATTACCGAATCAAAGGAAGATGTTGAGATAGAGTTTGAGACGGAATACGAGGACTCTGAGGACTTGGCCGAAGGTGAGGAAGTCGTTCTAACCGAAGGAGAGAATGGAATAAAGACCGTAACCGTTAGAACAGTCAAGGTGAACGGTGTTGTAAAGCTACAGGAAGAAACATCTCCTGTCACAAAGAAAGAACCTGTTACGCAGGTTATCATGCGAGGAATATCATCTGCGGAAGATGAATCATCAAGCGAAGAACTTGAAGAGACGTCCGTAACCGAGTCCGATACCGAGAGTTATACGGAGGAATCGAGTGACGGAGATATTACCGAATCATATTCCGAGGAAGAAGTAAGCTATTCCGGCACCAAGCAAGCTATCGTTGATGCCGCCTATGCACAACTTGGAATCGATCAAGACTGCACCAGCCTGGTCTCTAATTCTCTTGCTGCTGCAGGAATCAATTTCCATAGCGGACCGATGGGATATACATCACTCGGAAGCTGGACGTCGAATCCCGAGCCGGGAGACATCTGCATCTATGATACTCATGTTGCCATCTATATAGGAGGTGGCCAGGCCGTCCATGGTGGATGGTGGGGAGATGGGTACAGAACTACTGCAGTATGGTCAGTCTACACAAGTTGGCCAACCTTCATAGGATATATTCACCTGGATCTATAAGTTTTGATTTATATTTTCTCGACGAGCGAAAGTCACCATGCTAAGGCATGATATACCTTCACTAGGTCCTCGAGATTTGCAATAACATACAAAAACAAAAGACGGATTTTCCTAATGTGGGGAACTCACCCTTCGGGTTCAGACATCCCCACATCTTAACGGAAAATCCTTCTCTTGTTTTTGTGTTATTGTTTTAAATCTCTGCGGAAACGTTCAGTTATACCATGCCTTAGCATGGTGACTTTCGCTCGTCGAGAATTTGAATAATTATTATACAATACCCTGGAGCATCATTGCTTCTGCAACGCGCTCGAATCCTGCGATATTGGCACCTGCAATCAGGTTGTCGCCAAGGTTGTAGCGCTCGCAAGCATCAACACAGAGCTTAAAGATATTTACCATGATTCCTTCAAGCTGTCTGTAGACATCTTCCTTGGAGAAGATGATGTGCTCAGCATTCTGGCTCATCTCGAGGCAGGAGCAGGATACGCCGCCGGCATTTGCAGCCTTTGATGGTCCAACCTTTACGCCATGCTCCTGAAGGTATGCAATTGCCTCGTTTGTGGTAGGCATGTTGGAACCTTCGCAGAGATACTTGGCACCGTTCTTGACCATGGTCTTGGCATCCTTGATCTGGATTTCATTCTGTGTAGCGCAGGGGATGTAGAGGTCAGCCTTAACTTCCCATGGCTTCTTTCCCGGGAAGAACTTAGCGCTCTTGAATTTCTTTGCATAAGGTGCGCAGATATTCTTTCCGGAATTTCTGAGCTCTACCAGGTAGTCAACCTTCTTGCCGCTGATTCCGTCCTTGTCGAGGATGTATCCGTCCGGTCCGGAGATTGTGATTACCTTTGCTCCGAGCTCGTTAAGCTTGGTTGCTGTTCCCCATGTTACGTTTCCGAATCCGGAGAGGGCAACAGTCTTTCCTTCCATTTCTTCGCCGAAGTATTTCAGCATTTCTCTTGCATAGAATACGATACCGAATCCTGTAGCTTCGTTTCTTCCTGCAAGACCGCCGTTAGCGGTTCCTTTTCCGGTCCATGTTCCATCATAGCGGTTAGCAAGTCTCTTGTACTGACCCATCATGTAACCGATCTCACGACCGCCAACACCGAGGTCGCCGGCAGGAACATCTGTATCCGGACCGATATGTCTATAAAGCTCTGTTACAAATGACTGGCAGAATCTCATGATTTCTGCGTCAGATTTTCCATTGGGATCAAAGTCAGCTCCGCCTTTGCCGCCGCCGATTGGAAGACCTGTAAGGCTGTTCTTGAAGATTTGCTCAAATCCGAGGAACTTGAGGATTCCTGGATATACGTTCGGTGCGAATCTGATTCCGCCCTTGTATGGTCCAAGTGCGCTGTTGAACTGGAATCTGTAACCGCGGTTTACCTGAACATTACCCTTGTCATCAACCCATGGTACTCTGAACTGAACACCGCGTTCAGGCTCGATGAGTCTTTCAACAAGCCCCGCCTTGATGTATTCCGGGTGCTTCTCAAGAACAGGTTCGATGGATGTAAGAACCTCTTCAACAGTTTGCAGGAATTCCGGTTCATTCGGATTCTTTTCCTTTGCAATGTCAATGTACTTTTGAACTAACTTTCCCATAGCGTTTCCTTCCTCACAAAAGATTGATTGATGTTTTTTGATGAATAATACAAAAAACAGCTCAGTGAAATTAATAATTTATGGGCTCCAAAACAAAGAAGTCCAAGGCAAGTTTAACACTGGTGGAGAAGATAGTCAACCCGCAAAAAATCCCAAAAAATCAAGGATTACGGAATATTCAGACAATAAATATTTTGACATATTTATGCATAGGCGATATACTTATTATAACTATGCTCTACTCACAAATATCGTAGATGTTTTTTGTAGAGAAGACAGTAAAAAATGGTTTTGAACGTTGGAAAGGAGGTTGCTCATGGCTGATATGAATTATCCCGTAGTAGATAGGGATATAATCGTGGAAGAAGGCCTGGAAAAAATTCTGGTACTTCTTGAAGAAAAAAAATACTTTGCTGCCAGAGACGAACTCCTTAAGTTCAATTCTGTAGATATCGCAGATCTTTTGGAGGATGTGACAGAGGAAGCCAGTATTCAGAATACCGTCATTTTGTTCCGAATGCTCCCAAAGGATGTTTCGGTAGAAGTTTTTGCCGAGCTTCCAACAGCAGACAGAAACAAAATTGTCGAGATTATTAACGACAAGGAAATCGAATACATAATCCATGAACTGGACTTCGACGATAAAATCGACGTTTTGGAAGAACTACCGGCGAATGTCGTGAGCAAGATTTTGGAGAAGACTCCAAAGACAGAGAGGAAGCTTATAAACACCTTCCTCAATTATCCCGACAACTGCGCGGGAACGCTTATGACTCCGGACTATATCAGTCTTGAAAAGGACTGGACCGTAAGGCAGGCACTGGATCATATCAAGAAAGAAAGTATTGATGCGGAAACCATATACACTTGCTACGTCAAGGATATGGGACGCAAGCTTATCGGTATCGTATCTCTTTCTACCATAGTAACAAGTGAGGATGATGTACGCATAAATGAAATAATGCGTACTGAATTCGTCAGCGAAAATGTTTATACGGACCAGGAAGATGTTGCTCAGGACTTTACCAAATACGGCTTTCTTGCAATTCCGGTTGTGGATAACGAATTCCGACTTGTCGGTATCATCACATTCGACGATATCCTCGATATCATTGAAGAAGAAACGACCGAAGATATCGAGCGTATGGGCGGTATCATCGACTTTGATGATAAGGACAGAGACTACCTGGATGTTCCGGTAAAGCAGCACGTCCTAAACCGTCTCCCATGGCTCGTGATACTGATGGTGGCATACATATTCACCGGAATGATAATCAGTTCTTTTGAAGGTGCGCTTTCACAGGTTATTAGTTTGGTATCGTATATGCCGATGCTAATGGGAACAGGTGGTAATACGGGGTCGCAGGCAGCGACACTCATCATTCGTGGCTTGGCTACAAATGAGGTTGAACCCGAGGACTTTCCGAGGATTCTTTGGAAGGAAGTAAGAGTTGGAGCTATCATAGGTGTTCTGCTAAGCGTTCTGAATTTCTTCCGCATACTGTTCTTTGACGGTGATGGAGTGATGGTGGCATTAACGGTTTGCAGCGCTATGATATGCATCGTAGTATTTGCGAAGATGCTCGGCAGTATGATTCCGCTCATAGTGAAGAAGCTGGGAGCCGACCCTGCCTTAATCGCCAATCCTGCAATTTCATCTATCTCGGACGCTGTTGCACTTTCGATATATTTCTTGATGGCCAAGATATTCCTTGGACTTTAGCAGACTGGAGGAAATATGGATAACAAGGATTTAAACTATTACAAAGACATGGCGGCAAAGATACGCGTAGATGTAATCAAAGCCGTTTTCTCAGCCGGTTCCGGTCATCCGGGCGGAAGTCTTTCCAGTGCGGACTTGGTAACTGCGCTCTATTTTGGAGAGATGAATGTCGATCCCGATAATCCGAGGATGGAGGGACGCGACAAGCTGATTCTATCAAAGGGACACGCAGCTCCGGTTCAGTATGCTGCGCTCGCGGAGAGAGGGTATTTTCCTGTTGAGGATATCATGAGCCTCAGAAAACTCGAGAGCAAATTCCAGGGGCATCCCAATATGTCTAAGGTACCGGGAATTGAAATGTCGACAGGATCGCTGGGGCAGGGTATATCAGCATCAGTCGGAATGGCACTTGCCAACAAAATCGACAATAACCCGGGTAGAATATATGTCATACTTGGTGATGGCGAACTGCAGGAAGGGCTTGTTTGGGAAGCTGCCATGGCTGCATCTCACTATAACCTTTCGAATATGTGCGCGATTGTCGACTGGAACGGTTTGCAGATAGACGGTGCGAACGACGATGTTATGACGGTAAAACCCATTGACGAGAAATTCAAGGCCTTCGGATGGAATGTCTTTGTTATAGACGGGCATAATTTCGAAGAAATATTCAAGGCTTTGGACGATGCGAGAAAGGCATCGGAAGAAACGGGAAAACCGTCGGCAATAATTGCGAAGACGGTTAAGGGAAAGGGCGTCTCGTTCATGGAGAATCAGGCCGGCTGGCATGGCAAGGCGCCGAATGAAGAGCAGGCAAAGAAGGCAGTTAAGGAATTGGGAGGTGAGTGGTAATGGATATCAAGAGAGCAACCAGAGAAGCCTACGGAAAAGTTTTGGTTGAGCTAGGCGAAGAGAATCCCAATTTAATCGTTATGGATGCTGATCTTTCGGGATCGACGAAGAGCGGTGAATTTGCCAAAGCCTATCCGGACAGATTCTTTAATGCGGGAATCGCCGAACAGAATCTTTATGGAATGGCAGCGGGACTCGCGCTTTCGGGCAAGGTGGTCTGTGCATCAACATTTGCAATGTTTGCCGCAGGACGTGCATTCGAGATAATCAGAAATTCGATCGGATATACGGGAGCCAATGTCAAGATTTGCGCAACTCATGCAGGAATCACCGTCGGAGAGGACGGTGCGAGCCACCAGACCTTCGAAGACATCGCGCTTATGAGAACGATTCCGGGAATGACTGTCGTCAATCCGTCAGATGGAGTGAGTGCTGAGAAATTAATTAGACAGGTTGTCGCGATGGATGGCCCCGCATATGTTAGACTTGGCAGAGCCTCTGTCCCTGAATTTTATACCGAGCAGGATGAAATAGAACTCGGAAAAGGAAAGCTCCTTAGACCGGGTAAGGATGTTGCGATTATAGCAACCGGAATCATGGTTTCGGAAGCGATGGAGGCAGCGCTCGTCCTGCAGGAGGAAGGCATCGATGCCAGAGTAATTGACATCCATACTATTAAGCCGCTCGACGAAGAGTTGATTTTGACTGCAGCTAAAGAAACAGGCAGAATCGTAACATGCGAAGAGCATTCGATTATAGGCGGACTCGGTGGCGCAGTAGCTGAGCTTGTCAGCAGAGAATGTCCGGTCAAGATTGCCATGATTGGTCAGCATGACACATTTGGTGAATCAGGAAAGCCGGATGAACTAAAAACAAAATACGGTATGGACACTGGAGCAATTGTTCAGGCCGTAAAGCAGGTCTATTAAAAAGTCCGGAATATATTTATCAAAGATAGCAAAAGAGGCGACCTTGATGGTCGCCTCTTTGATTAATTCCTTAATTAGCTCAGTAGTTATAACGTGCTTAATTCTTGACTATCTCTCCGCCGAGAATAACTGTCTCAAGTACTGCGTCGGTCGCTACTGCCGGCATGTCGGACCAGATTAAGATGTCTGCATCCTTTCCGACCTCGATCGAACCTACTCTATCAAAGACGTCGACGATCTTTGCTGAATTGGATGTAATCATGGCGAGGGCTCTGGTTGGGTTCATTCCACGCCTGACGCATTCTCCGATTTCGTAGAGTAGCATGTTCTTTGGTGTAACGGGGCCATCTGTCATGCAGGCGACCTTGACGCCGCGTTTGTCGAGCTCGATGCATGCCTCGTAATCGAGCTTGCCACCTTCGCCAGGGAAGATAGGCTCTGCTGTTGGTCCGTAGATTATTCCTTTAACATGCTTATCCGTGAGCTCTTCCAGGTAGTCGCTGGCACCAAGTGCATGATCCAGGGTAATCATTATATCGAACTCCTTTGCAAGCTCCAAAACAGTCATGCTGTCATGCATATAACTGTGTACCTTGTATGCAATCTCTTTGTTTATGACAGGGATTCCGTGTTCGAGTCCAAGATCAAAGGGTGGCATCTTTTCTTTGTCGCCGTTGGCGGCTTCCTTTTTCTCCATGTATTCCTTGACGCGACGTAAGTAATCGCGATGCATATTTGCGATTGCCATTCTCGTCATAGGAGCTCTGTTCATTTGTGAATAGACACCCTTCGGATTAATACCCATGGCACCTTTTAGAACTGCTGCGCGTTTAATCACTCTATCTTTTCCCGCAGACTTCATCACTATTCCGAGACCGCCAACGATATTCGCGGAGCCAGGAACCAGGCAGGAGGCGGTAATTCCTTGCTCTATGGCTCCCTTGAAGTCTATGCTGTCGGGATTGATTCCATAATACGCATCGAGTTCAGGGGTTAGGGGATTTGTCATCTCGTTCAGATCTTCGCCGGCGCCGTTTACCTCGAATCCGCCGAGATGGCTATGTGCATCAACAAAGCCTGGCGTAACCACTTTTCCCTTGGCGTTGATCGTTTTCTCGCCGGACTTTGCTCTTAGATTATTTCCTATCTCGGTGATTTTTCCATTTTCGAGACGGATGTCCTGTTTGATCGTGCCGGCTTTTCCCATCGTATATACAGTCGCATTCTTAATTACATACATTTCATCTCATCTCCTTCCTTATAGATTGTTTCGCCGCCCATATATGTTCTAACGATGTGGGCCTTCCATGTTTCCAGAGGATTCTTGGACCATATTACTATATCTGCACGTTTTCCCACCTCAAGCGAACCGGTGATGTCGTCGATTCCGAGGATTTTGGCCGGGTTTGATGTTATCATAGGGAGAACCTTATCAGCGTCGTGCATTACACGCATCATCTCTGCACCATTCCAGAGCATATCCTCTCTGCTGGCAAGAAAGCCCATAGTTCCGCTTAGAGCAATCAAGGCACCTTTTTCATTCAGTTTTGCGATGGAGTTAAAGTCGAGTCCCTTTGGTTCCTCATCCATCAGGTCACCTCCGGTCTTTACGACGACCGGAATCTTTCCTCTAACTATCCACTGCTCGTTTCCGGTTAGACCATAGCCATTCACCAGGATCAGTTTGATCTTCGGATACTTCTTGGTTATCTCTCTGACTCTCTCTATCGCAAGAAATGAATCGCAAGAAATGAATAGGGGAAGTTCGCCGGTTATAACCTTTCCGATGGCTTCTAGCTTGGCATCTCTCTTGAATTCAGGGGCAGGGGGCGCGTCCTTTGATTCTTCTGACTTTGAATCAGTAGCCTTTGCTTCTGCTGACTTCTTCTCGCTATCTGCCTTCGCTTTTTCGGAAGCGGCTTCCTTTTCGAGATATTCGGATGCCTTTCTTAGCTGCTCCTCGAATGTTCCGAAGATCCACATCCTGGTCTGCGGTGCGATTTGGCGAGCTCCGTAAACCTTTTTCATGTCGGTTCTGACGGAGGCTTTCATTCCTATACCGCGACGCAGGCACATCGTATACGGATTCAGACCGTCAACCGTGAATGCTGCGATTTGACCGCCGAATAGATTGTTGTCGGACGGTTCGACTCCGACGCTCGTTATACCGAAGGCACCGAGTTGCTGTGCAGTTATCGCTCTTCCGTTAAATGCATAGAATGCATCGAGCTCCGGTGTGATTGGATCGCTCTTTTCGTCATTGTCCTGTGACGAGGGTCTGATTTCCGACCAGCTTCCGTTGACACCCCAACTGGATAGTGTGTGAATAAAACCGGGGAAAATTTCCATTCCCTTTGCATCAAAGACTTCTTCCTTTGCTTTTGGACTTAGTCCTTTCTCCATCTCCTGGATGATTCCATCTTTTACTCTGATGTCCACATGCTTGACCTTTCCAAGGCCATCGTGGACTCTGCCATTTTTGATTAGCATAACACTCTCCTTTTTTAAGTAGTGTGATTTAATACACTAAAGAGAAAAATAGTTAAATTGAAAATACAGATTTATTATGTTATTATACAAGTATAATTGTATATTTGCCAGTTCAAATTGGGCTGTTTAGGAGACGTGCATGACATGAAGCGATTTATTTTGAAACGAACAGTTACGGGAATACTGGTGGTTATGTTCTCGGTACTGTTCAACTTTACCATTATAAGGTTAGCTCCGGGGGACCCAACCAGACTACTCGCCGGAAAAGATAATCCTAATCCTGCGACGATAGCAGCTCTTCAGGAGAAGTATGGTTTAAATAAGCCTATTCTTGAGCAGTTCTGGCTTTATGTCAAACAGCTTCTTAGTGGAGACTTTGGTTATTCGTATGTATCGACGTCCAAGGTTTCTGACCTCATCATCTCAAGAGTTGCGCCGACGCTTATGATTGCGCTTACGGGAGCGATACTTGGTTTAATAATAGGAACGCTCCTTGGTATCTTTGCTGCCAGAAAGAAGGGTAGCAAAATTGACACCTTTCTCTGTGGTATTTCCTATTTCTTCGACTCGACTCCAAGCTTTTGGCTTGGACTCATGATGATACTTGTCTTTGCATCAATTCTAAAGTGGTTCCCGACTTCGGGAATGTACAGTCTAAGGGGGAATTACACGGGCTTTGCTCATATCTTGGATGTAGGGAAGCATATGTTTTTGCCTGTTACAACGCTGGTGCTAATCGACATACCATATTATTTCCGAATAGCAAGGTCCAGCGTGCTCCAGACGATGTCCGAAGATTTCATAATGACGCTCAGAGCCACAGGCATGAGTGAAAGAAAGATCTTCAATAAATATGTTATGAGAAATGCTATCATTCCGACGGTTACGGTCTTTGGTATAACCTTGGCCTATATGATTACCGGTGTCGCTATGATAGAGATCATATTTGCTTGGCCGGGAATGGGCAGGCTCATGCTCGACTCGATAACGAAGCGCGACTATCCGACTCTATCCGCAATCTATCTTCTCTTATCTACATCGGTTGCCGTGATGATGGTCGTCGTGGACGTTGTCTATGCTTGGATTGATCCAAGGATTAGAGTGGAATAGGGGGTGCGTCATGGATAAGAAAAGAATGAGCACCTTCCAAAAGGTTTGGTTTACTGTCAAAAATAATATTCAATTAAAGATAGGATTATCCCTTCTGGTGATACTCCTAATCATTGCGATCTTTGGGCCGCTGGTTGCACCATATAGTCCCAAGGTCTTAAATGACGATCTTCTGATGGGCCCCTGTGCCAAGTATCCTCTGGGTACTGACAATCTGGGACACGATGTCTTTTCTCAGATTCTCTACGGAACGTCAACATCTCTAAAGATAGGATTCATTGCAGCCATGATTTCAGCTGTGATAGGAGTTATCTTTGGTGGAATCGCAGGCTACTACGGGGGGGTCATCGATCAGATTTTCAGTGAAATCATGAACATCTTCCTGATGCTCCCGACGTTCTTCCTGATACTTCTAATCATTGCAACGTTTGGCTCTTCGATGCTGAACGTCATGATTGTAATAGGCTTAACCTCGTGGGTTGGTAATGCGCGTCTCATGCGCGCCCAGGCCAAGGCCATCAAAGAGAGGACATTCATCAAGAGCTCCATAGCCATGGGTGAGAGCAGCGGCTCGATACTCATAAAGCATGTTATTCCGAATGGTATTTTCCCGATTATCGCTAATACCACAATGAATATTTCAGGCGCGATTTTGACAGAGGCGGGTCTATCCTTCCTCGGTCTGGGAGACCCCAATGTAATCAGCTGGGGCCAGATTATTACTGCCGGAAAAGGCTATCTGCCCAAGGCATGGTGGATAAGCACCTTCCCGGGAATTATGACGATTATTACTGTTCTGACGTTCTTCCTGATTGGTGAAGGCTTGAACCGCGTTCTGTCACCAAAGATGGATGCAAAGAAATAAGGTGGTCATATGAGTTTACTTGAATTAAAAAACATTAATATCAACTATCATACGCCACTAAAGACGGTATATGCTGTTCAGGATGTTTCGCTTAATGTCGAGGAACAGGAGTCGATCGGAATAGTTGGTGAATCGGGATCTGGCAAGAGTACACTCGCCATGGGAATACTCAGATTGCTTCCCGAAAATATTACGGAAATAAACGGACAGGCATTTTTAAATGGCAAAGATCTTTTAGCTCTGGATGAAAAGGGACTAAGAGATGTTCGCTGGAAGGAAGTCTCGGTTGTATTCCAAAAGTCCATGAATGCCCTTAGTCCTGTGCACAAGATCGGCGCACAGATGGAAGACATTTATATGGTTCACTATCCGAATGAGGACAAGGCAGTTATCAAAAAGAGGATAATGGACTTGCTCAATATAGTGAACCTGGCGGACAGAGTATATAATTCGTATCCTCACGAGCTTTCGGGCGGTATGATGCAACGTGTATCGATTGCGCTGGCTTTGATATTTGAACCGAAGCTTCTCATCATGGACGAGGCGACAACTGCTCTGGATGTGGTGACACAGACACAGATTCTGAATGAAATCATGGAGCTCGAAAAGAGCATCAAAGTTGCCAGAATCATGATTACTCACGATATGAGTGTAGTGTCCTCCACATGCAAGAAGGTAGTTGTAATGTATGCGGGACGCATCATGGAGCAGGGTAAGGTAGAGGATGTTCTGGTAGATCCGCAGCATCCATACACCCAGGGCCTGATGCAATCCTTCCCGTCATTCACCGGAGAGAAGACTAATCTAAGGGGAATAGAAGGTAACCTTCCGGATATGTCTATTATGCCGACGGGATGCGTCTTTGCCGATAGATGCCCTCATGCAACCGAGAGATGCAGGAATGAAATACCGAAATTATACGAGAAGGGCCCGGACTGGCTTGTATCCTGCTTCCTGGTGGAAGGGGGTGAGGCATGATGTCGGAACTTAACAATACAAACGAGAAAAAAGAATTCCTCAGAGTAGAGAACCTGGTTAAATACTATATTCAAAAGAACGAGGGAAGGCAGACCGTAAAAGCGGTGGACGACGTAAGCTTTACTTTAAGGGAAGGCGAGATCATCGGTGTAATCGGTGAGTCCGGCTGCGGCAAATCGACTCTTGGCAGGCTTCTTACGAGGCTCGAGGAACCGACGTCGGGCGATGTGTATTTCAACGGGGAACCGGCGGGGGACCTTATAAAGAAGGACGCTCTTTCCTTCAGAAGGATATGCCAGATAGTATTTCAGAACCCGTTTGATACATTTGATCCGAGATATACTATCCGAAAGATTCTGCTTAGTGCCGTCAAGCTTCACAATATAGGGAACGGACAGGATGAGCAGCTCAAAATATGCAAGGACATTTTGGAGGAAGCCGGCTTGATACCTGCAGAGGATTATCTTGATAGATATCCATTCGAATTATCAGGTGGCCAGCTCCAAAGAATATCGATACTAAGGAGTATGCTGCTCAATCCGAAATTCCTGGTTGCAGATGAACCCGTATCGATGCTGGATGTCAGCGTCCGAGCAGATATCATAAATATGCTTACCAAGCTCGCAAGGCAGCACGAGAGTTCGATGGTATTTATATCGCACGATATTGCTACGACCAGATACATATCGGATAGAGTCGCGGTCATGTACCTCGGCAGAATCGTTGAAATAGGGGATACGGACACGGTCCTTCATGACCCGAAGCATCCATATACCCAGGCGCTGATTTCCAATTCGCCTGATGTAGATCCCAGGGTAAAGAAGGAAGCGATCCGCCTGGAGGGCGAACCGCCAACTCCGATAAATACAGGCCCCGGATGCTATTTTGCTCCAAGATGCCAGTATGCTACTGATAAATGCAGGGCATCATATCCGGAGATGAAGAGCCTGGGAGACGGAAGAAGTGTTTCCTGCTATCTCTATGAAGAATAGCAAGCGAAATCGTAATACGAGTTACTAATCTATGTACTCTATGACAAAGATAGTGTAGATAGTTAGGATAAATGGAATTAGTCAGTCTTATTAAGTAGAAGAAGAGTTAGAAAGTTATTTCAAGGAGGAAGAGTCATGAAAAAGTTTTTAGCAATACTTCTGTGCGTTCTGATGGTTGCTACCTTGGCTGCCTGCGGAGGCAATAGTGGTGGCAGCTCCGGCGGAAGCTCGAGTGGAAGCTCCAGCTCCGGAGAAGCGAGCGGCGGAAGTGAAGGTGGTGACGGTGGTCCGATAATCGGCGGAACATATATCAGCCCATCAGACGGTGAACCGGCAACACTTAACCCGGATGCAATTTCCGACGACTTTAACTATGCAATCGTTCAGAACTTGTTCCCGCGTCTTTACAAGCTGAACAATGCATTCCAGGCCGTTCCGGATCTTGCCACATCATATGAACTGAGCGATGATGCTCTCACCTATACATTCCACCTGAGAGACAATGCAGTGTGGACTGATGGTGAGCCTGTAACATCAGAAGACGTACTCTACACATTCAACGAAATCATCGACAAGCAATATGCATTTGCATCCGTATTCCAGTTTGTAGATAGCATTGAAGCACCGGATGATCATACCGTCGTATTCAAGATGACAGATCCTGATGGTTCATTCCTATCCAACGTATCCTGGTACGGAACATTCGTCCTTCCTAAGCATGTACTCGAGGGAACCGACTGGATGACAAACGATGATTTCTCAAACAATCCTGTAACATGCGGACCTTTCAAATTTGATCAGTGGAACAAAGGTACCGATGTTCAGATCGTAAGAGACGACAATTATTGGGGTGAGCACACAGCATATCTGGATAGAGTTATCTATACAGTAATCTCTGACCCAAGCACAATGTACCAGGCATGGCTGAATGGCGAAGTGGACGAAATGCCTGCTTCCTACATCCCGGCAACAGACCTGGATGGAATAATCGCAGATACGGACAATTACTATACTGTTGAACAGGTATGGCCATCTCCATGGTATATAACCTTCAACATAAAGGAAGGTCCATTTGCAGATCCATTGGTACGTGAAGCTATTATGTACGGTGTTGATCGTCAGGATGTTTCGACCAAGGCAACCGGCGGATATAAGCCAGCAAATGATCACTTCATTCCGGATAACTTCGAAACAGCTGTTAACGATGAAGCCAAGCAGGCTGACTACGATGTAGCCAAGGCTCAGGAACTCCTGGAGCAGGCCGGCTACACCAAGAATGCCGATGGTTACTATTTCGAAACAACATTCACAGTAATGAGCGGATTTGATGATTTCTGCAAGGTTATCGCAGACCATATGGAGAAGATGGGAATCAAGGTCACATTGGACGTTCTTGATTTCAATATCTGGTCTGAACAGGTAATGGATAACTACAATTTCGAAATCACAGCTCTCGGCGGATTCCAGGGACCGGACGTACTCGGTACTACACGCCGTTGGACTACAGACGGAAGCACCAACATCGCTCAGTACTCGAACCCTGAGGTTGATGAGCTTGCCAAGAAGGCAGTTGCAGCAGCTACAGACGAAGAGAGAGACGGATACATCAAGGAAATCCAGACACATCTGAGAAAGGATATTCCGATGATCCTGGTTGTTAACTATGCCGACTATCAGCCGTTCAAGAACTACATCAAGGGTAACAACTATGTAAGCGAAGCAGAGGGCGGTTCCATGGAACACGTAGGCTTCAGCGAAATGACCGATGTATGGCTAGACGAGCATTAATTCCAACGCTTAATTAACCTAAGGGGCTTCCGATTATTTCGGCAGCCCTTTTATGAGAAGACCAGTTTTTGCTGTATGAGGAGAGCTATTATGAATTTTGATCATCTGATTAATAATATCCCGGACTACAAGGTTTTCCTGACTGTGGACGAGATGGATGCCAGTTCAAAGAAACTGGCAGAAGATTATCCTGATATTGTTTCGATATGGGAAGCCGGAAAATCTACCAAGGGACATCCTATTTATTGCATGAAGATCGGAGAAGGATCAAAGAATGCATTTATGTTTGGATCACCGCATCCAAATGAACCGATGGGTTGCATGATGCTTGAATACTTTACGAGATATCTTTGTGAAAACGAGGAGTTCAGAAAAGAATTTGACTATACCTGGTATATCATCAAATGCATCGATGTCGACGGAACCAAATTGAATGAGGGATGGTTCAAAGGCCCGTTCACTTTGTACAATTACATCAAGGGCTGGTATAGACCTGTTGGGAATGAACAGGCCGAATGGACATTCCCCTTTGAATACAAGAATTACAAATGGGATACTCCTATTGCGGAAACAAAGATACTCATGGATATAATTGACGAGACTAAGCCCACATTTATGTATTCGCTTCATAATGCAGGTTTTGGCGGTTCTTACTGGTATATCTCCAAAGACATTCCGGAGGTATATCCAAAGCTATATGCCGCTTCTGAAAAACAAAATGTACCGCTTCATCTTGGAGAGCCTGAGGCGCCATTCATTCCGGAATTCTCGAAGGCGATTTACAAGATGCTTGGAATGAAGGATGAATATGATTTTATGGAAAAGTACGGAGAAGGGGATCCTGCAGAGATGATGTTTGCAGGAGATAGCTCCGATTCATACGCTAGCAAATATGGAACATTCTGTTTGGTTGCGGAACTTCCGTATTTCTTCTCGCCACTCATTCAGGATGAGACCGAACTCGACTTCCCGAGGAGAGACGCTGTTTTAAAGGGCCTTGAGGAAATGAAGGAGGACCAGGATAAGCTCGCATATTATTTCGATCAATTTAGAGACATGTGCGGGCCGGATAATGATTTTGTAAAGATCATCGGTAGATCCCTGGATAAGAGAGAGGCCAATTATATAACCGAGGTCAATTTTGCCAAACAAAACAAGGAGCACGAGAATCCATGCAAGGTTTCCGAGGAATTTGATAATAGGGTTATCACTAAGTTCTATAGACTCCTATCCTGGAGTGCTGCAATTCGCGGAGCGAAATATGAACTCGAAAAACGCAAAGGGACACCTGAAGCAGAGCTCCTCGAAAAAATCATTCCCGAGATGGAGGAGATTCTCCTGGAGGGAGCAAAGAAGGTCGAGGAAGAGAGCAAGTATTCGGTTGTGGACATTAAGCGCCTCGTAGGTGTTCAATTGGAGAGCGGCATGATTATCGCCGACTATCTGCGCACGCATTAGCCCACCCATTTTATTTCTGTCCCCGCGGGGACACATACAACAAAAGGAGCAGGTTAAAATGAAATATGAATATCCCGGTATTAGAAGGGCCGACCTGGTAGAGGATTATTTTGGTCATAAATTGGAGGCGCCCTATACATGGCTCAGGAATACGGACGATCCGGAGGTTAAGGATTTTACTAAGAGGGAGAACGACTTTACCGACAAATGGTTTAGTGATGAGGTTGGAGCTGCGAAGCTGGAAGAGATAAAGAAAAAGCTTCGGGCTGAGCGCACGCCCGATCTTCCTATGTACATTTCCCCATGGAAGGATGGATATCTCGCTACAGAGGATGATGAGGGCAATTACAAAATTATTTCTCTTGATTCCGATTTCAATAAAAGGGAAGTCTTGTTCGAGAGATACGATCTTCCCGAGCGCACTCCCTTTGTTGCTGAGGCCTGTCCGCTGGATGACAATATCCTTGGAATCATGTCGCAGATAGATAACGCTCCAAGGCCGGACTTTGTCATTTACGATTATTCGAAAAAAGAAATCAAGGGCATACTTCCGATGACGTTTAGTGGCCTTTGGTCCAAGCGCAAGAAGATTCTCTATGCTGCATCGACTAAAATCGAAGGAGATAAGTCGTTAACTGCGATTCTTGCCTATGATGTCGATAGTGAAGCTGTCAGAGAGATAATGACCTTTGACGGGAATGCGATATTCGGAAACCTGCATATCTCGGAGGACGGAAGGACGCTCATCCTCGCTTTTTCGAGAGATTATTCATGCGACTATTGCTATTCCTATGATGAAGAAAGCGGCGAGATAATTCCGTTAAACGAGGAAGAAGCGCTCCCCGTCACATACATCGATACTTTTAATGGCAAGCACTATTTCATCTCATTTAAGGAAACGCCTCATGGACAGGTTGTCGCAATGGACATGGGCAAGGGCTTTGATGATGCAGAGGTCATTTATACGGAAGAAAAGGCTTTCCTCGAAAATGGTTATCAGATCGGTGACAGGATCTTTATTCAGAGTTCGGAGAATGCGGCAAGTCGTATATTTGATCTTGAAACCGGAGACAATATAGAAATGCCGGAAAGCATTGGTTCTCTGGGGCTCGCGGGCAAGACGAAGGATGCCAAGGTATTTAGTTTTGACGCGTTCCTGGCTGAACCGATGATACTCAACTTTGACGGAAATGAGTTTAAGATTGTTCAGGGCAAGAAATGTGAGTATGACGACCTTGTGGTTGAGCTTCTTTCTGCACCTTCTGTAGAGGACAAAAAAGAGATTCCATACTATTTGGTCAGAAGGCGTGATGATCCGAAGGACGGAAACAGCAAGGCTTTGATGTATGGCTACGGCGGATATAATATTTCGATGCCTCCCTGGTCAACCGAAAGAATCACGCAAACGAATATTGCGTCCTGGGTCAGAGAGGGCGGTATCTATGTCCATTGTCTGTTAAGAGGAGGCAGTGAATATGGATCCACATGGCACGATGAGGGCATGGGCCTTAAAAAGAAGAATTGCTATTATGATTTTATAGGGATTGCCGAAAAAGTGATAGCTGATGGCTATACCCGCCCGGAGAGAATCGCGATATCGGGAGCGTCGAACGGCGGACTATTGATGAGTGCGCTTGTAACCATGAGGCCCGACCTCTGGGGATGTGTAATAGCATCTGTTCCGCATACCGATATGATTCATTTTGCGAATGATGACAGGGGTCCGATGTATATAACCGAATATGGCAATCCGATGGGTGACAAAGAAACATTTGAATATCTCTTAAGCTATTCTCCTGTTCACAATGTTCGCGAAACCGCTTATCCTCCGATCTATATTCAGACGGGAGAATGCGATAATAATGTGCCTCCGTATCACGGAAAGAGCTTTGCTGCGACGCTTCAGGAAAAGAACCAGAGCGACAATCCTGTGCTTCTGAGAGTCCTCGAAAAGGGCTCACATGACAGGGGGCAAGGGGAGGTATTCTGGCAGACGCTTGCGGAAATGCGCGCCTTCATGGAAAAGGCAATTGAGAATTAGAACTAATATATCCAATTTATTTGATTAGACGAATAGAAAACTTGTTGAGATAGGTGTCGGTTTTCACAGAATCGACACCTATTATTTCTTAAAATTTCTTAAGATAATGGGTTCACAAATACATATAAAAGATGTATACTATCTTAGTATGAATTTTGCTAACGTGGGGTATTCAAATGATTACATTTAGCAATGTCACTAAGATGTATGACAGCAATGTGGGGTTAGAGAACGCGAGCATTCACATAGATCGCGGAGACTTTGTATTCTTGGTGGGACCGAGTGGCGCCGGAAAGTCGACTTTTATTAAATTGATTCTCAAGGAGATAAATGCCGACTCCGGAAGTATTGTCGTTGACGGTCAAGAGGTCACCACTCTAAGCAGCCGAGAGATTCCAAGATTCAGAAGAAGAATCGGCATTGTATTCCAGGACTTTAGATTACTTAACAAGAAGACCGTTTTTGAGAACGTGGCTTTTGGCATGGAGGCGGTTTATGAGCCTCGCTCCAAGATAAAGCAGCGCGTTCCGCAGGTACTTAAGATTGTTGGTATAGAAGATCAGGCTGACAAATATCCAACAGAGCTTTCTGCCGGAGAACAGCAGAGAGTTGCTATTGCCAGAGCTATTATCAATGGCCCTTCACTTCTGATAGCGGACGAGCCCACAGGAAACCTTGATCCTGAAACCGCAACAGGAATCATGGAACTTCTGGAGGATATAAACGAGACCGGAACTACCGTGCTTATGGTTACTCACGCTAAAGACATAGTTGACAGAATGCATAAGCGCGTTGTTGCAATAGAATCAGGTCATATCGTGAGAGACGATCAAGCGGGCGATTATGGATATGAGGAGAACTTGCCCATTGAGGAGAGGGCTCATTTCTATAATGAACCTGTGAAGAAAAGCGGTCTTGGTGCGATTCTTCAGAGAAGAAAAAAGCAGGAGGCCGAAGCCGGAATCAGACAGACATTTGATCCTGTTCCCGAGGAAGAGGACAACGTGAAAATAAAGGTGAGGAGAAAACACTCCGAAGACGATGTTTTTGATGATGAGTTAGCGGAGGTCCTGGATGAGTAGACTGCTTTATAATATCAAACAGGCCTTCCAACAGATTTGGAGAAACAAGGGCATGGCTCTCGCTTCGATGTTTGCGATAACAGCCATGATGCTCATATTGGGCATATTCTTCGTTATAGTTGTGAACATCAACCTTCTAACGGAGCTTATCAAAAACGACTACGAGAAGATAGAAATATATCTCTATGACGATGTTTCTGAACAGGAAGCCAATGTAATGATGAGTACCATCGAGACATTCGGCGGTGTTAAAGAAACAGCTTACAGGTCCAAGGAGGAAGCACTCGGCATATTGAAGAGCAGGTGGGGAGAGAATGCGTATCTGCTCGAAAGCCTGGGAGATAATCCGCTTCCGAACTCCATAATTGTAACTGTGGATTCTCTGGAATCGTCACAAAACGTGTATAAAAATCTGGAAACCCTGGACGGGGTTGAGGACATCAGCTTTTTCCAGGAAACTGTCGACAAGCTTATGAAGGTATCGAACTTCCTTCAGATAGGTGCGCTGATTTTGATGGCCTTCCTGATAGTGGTTTCCGTTGTTGTTGTTTCAAATACGATTAAGCTGACTGTATTGGCAAGGGCTCGAGAAATTTCAATCATGAAGTATATCGGCGCGACCAATTGGTTCATAAGAGGCCCTTTCCTCGTGGAGGGTATCGTTATAGGTATTATCTCATCGCTTATCGCGGCAGGTGTAACATATTTCGTATATAACGAGGCCATCAAGCTCTCAGGAAGGCAGATTCTTACCATACTTGGAACTCCGCCTGTTCCTGCTTCATACCTGGCAGTAAATCTGATAATCATATTTGTTGCCATGGGTATTAGCATCGGTGCCAGCGGAAGTATAGTGTCAATGAGAAGATATTTGGATAAATAGTTTTGATGATAGAAACGATGATAGAGGTTTGACATGAAAGGAATTAAGTGTACGAACGGAATCAATAAATATTTTAAATTCTGCGTCATATGGATTCTTGCGATAACCATGATTTTCGCTTTTCCGTATAATTCGAAGGCAGACGAGGAGAGCAGTGAGGACGATGGTTCCGAGCTTACAACCCAGGAAGCTCTCAATCAGGTTGAGGAACAGGTTGAGGAAGCAAAGTCAGAGCGAGCTCAGATGATGGAAGAGCTGGATAGCAAGCAGGCTGTCCTTGATGGAATCAATGAGGAAATCACCGTACTTCAGGGAACTATAGATGCAAAGCAGACGGAAATCGATGAGATGAACGGCCGCATCGACAAGATTCGTTATGATATCAACGAACAAAAGGGCGGACTGGGTAATAGATTACGCAATATGTATAAGAGCGGTTCCGTAGGTATGCTGGATGTTCTCCTTGATTCAAAGAACTTTTCGGATTTTCTTTCAAACCTTTCACTGGTTCAGAGAATCTATGACAGCGACCAACAGACATTAGAGGAGCTTGAAGAAAAGCATACGACTTTAGAAAATATTCTTTCCGAGATGGAAGTTGCCAAGCAGGAATTGGATAACGAAATGGGCATCATGGAAGGTAAACAGGCAGAGGCTGAAACAGCCAAGGCTGAGGTCGAGGCAATAATCGAGGAAATCCAGGCCAGATTGGATGAATACGAAGCCGAGAGAGAGAGACTCTCCGCACAGCTTGCAGAGGAGCAGGCCGAGCTCATGAGACAGCTTGCAGCCGCAAATCAGGAAGATGCGATTTATCAGTATCTTGCAGATAACAGCGAGAGCGGATTCATCTGGCCATGCTACGGAGTTTTGACATCGTATTTTGGATATAGAGATGACGTTCCAATCGGATCCACCAACCACGGAGGAATCGATATCGGCGTTCCGTACTATACTCCCATTTATGCATCAAGGGCCGGATACGTATCGAGCTCTACCGGATGGTATGGAGGTTATGGACTTGCGGTCGTCCTGATTCACGACAGCGGTTATTCGACGGTTTACGGACACAATTCGGAGCTTCTGGTTAGCCCGGGAGAATATGTCGAGCAAGGTCAGCTTATAGCTTATGCCGGTTCGACAGGTTGGTCCACCGGACCGCATTGCCACTTTGAAGTAAGGGTAAACGGAGTTCAGACAGACCCGCTTTACTATTTACCATGATGTGATTCCAATGGAACTAAACCCGAAGATAATAGAAATTCTCAATAAGCGAGGAGTTATAAGTGAGGAAGACATAAACGAATTCCTCTCGGACAAACCTCAACGAACCTACGATCCATTCCTGCTTCACGATATGGAAGCAGGAGTGGATTTAATATTATCTGCAATAGATAGCGGTGAAAAAATCTGCATCTATGGCGACTACGATACCGATGGGGTCACTTCCGTTTCGCTTTTGAGAGATGTCCTTTTGGAGCTGGGGGCTGACGTTAGCTATTATATTCCATCAAGGTTTGATGAGGGGTATGGACTAAATAAGTCAGCTCTCGATAAAATAAAGGCTGCGGGTACGAATCTCGTTATAACCGTTGATTGCGGCTGTACATCCGTCGAAGAAGCAAGGCATGCAAAGGAAATAGGACTTGATCTACTCATTACTGATCATCATGCGATTAGGGATGAAATACCTGACTGCCTACTAATAGACCCTCAGCATCCCGACTGCAATTATCCGTTTAAGTATCTTGCGGGAGTCGGTGTGGCATTTAAACTTGCTCAGGCCTTGGTTGAGACTGTTGGCCTTTCAAAGCATGTGCTTACAAGAAATTTGGACTTGGTGGGAATAGGAACCATCGGCGATATAGTGCCGCTTGTTGATGAAAACAGAACGCTTGCAAAATATGGTCTGAGAGCTTTAAATATAACTGAAAGGGTTGGACTAAAAGCACTCATAGAAAAGACGGGACTTAAGCCCGGAGAAATCAATTCCAAGCTTGTTTCGTTTGTAATAGTTCCACATATTAATGCTGCTGGTCGAATGGAAGATGCCACATTGGCAGCAAGACTCATGCAGACCGGGGAACCCGAAAGAGCAGCCGAAATGGCTGAGAGACTGATGGAGTGTAACAAAAGGAGGCGCTCGGTTCAGGATGAACTCGTCAAGGATTCGGAGATTCTTCTTGATGGTTATAACGACGAAAACAGACATTATGTCTTTGTCAAACTTGAGAGCGCTCATGAAGGTGTAATAGGCATAGTTGCAGGGCGACTCAAGGATAAGTATAAACTTCCTGCGATTATAGTTACAGCTATAGAGGATGGTCTGTACAAAGGAACGGGAAGGAGCCCGGATGGTGTAAATCTCTTTGCTCTCCTTAACAAGCATAGTGATTTGTTCCTGAGATTCGGAGGTCATGCGGCTGCCTGCGGCTTTACGATAGAGGGTAGCAAGCTCGGAGAACTTGAAGATGCACTGAAAAAGGAAACCGAGGAACTATATAATACCAATGAAGAAGCTTTTCACCATCGCATAAACCCCGAGGTGGTTTTGGATGGAGTTGATGTTGACTTCGAGTTTATACGACTTCAGAATAAGCTTGAACCGTTTGGAAAGGACAATCCCAGGCCCGTCATAGGCTTAAAGATAAAGAACCCCGCATGTTCCAGAATGGGTCAGGAAGGCCAATTCCTCAGGGTAAATGCTTACATGGATAATGGCGGACAGATAAGATGCCTTGACTTTAAGAATGCGGACAGAACCGAGGCGATTTTGGAGAAAAACGTCAATGACAGCTATGTTGAGGCGGTGGGATTTCTCGAGTCGCAAACTTGGAACGACAGAGAATATATTCAGCTAAATTTGGAAGACATAAGGGAAAACTGAAAAAATACGGAATGAAAAACAAAGGCTCAACAACAATTTTGGTAATAACGGTTATGCTCTTTGCCGTGGCTTTGACCATGGCCTGTTTGGCTTTGTTTATAAAGATGTCAGGTTATGAGATAACAAAGAAGGAAGCGGCTCCTCCGGTCGCTGAGGAAGAGGACTATGCGCTTTCCAAGATAGAGGAGATTGACAGCCTTATCAGCCAATCGTATTTAAAGGAATATGACAGAGAGTTTCAGATGGAGGGGGTTTACAGAAGCATGCTTGACAGCCTTGATGACCCCTATTCGAGGTATATGAATGCAGAGGAATTGAAGCAGCTTCAACAGGGATTAAACAACACGTTTACCGGAACGGGAATCGTTTTTATCGACAGGGATGAAGATGGTGAAGATGGTTATATGATTACCGAAGTTATTCAGGGTGGACCGGCTTCGGTTGCCGGAATACTTGAGGGGGATCTTATACTAAGCGTTGATGGAAAAACATATGACACATCGGAAGAACTGATAGAAGCGCTTAAGGGAAATCCCGGTTCGAAGGTTGATATAACGATACTTAGAGATGAGGAAGAGATGACGTTCTCCGTGATAAGGGGCGATGTGACAGGTGCGAGCGTGGACAGTCGCACTCTTAGTGAGGAGAATTTGGGATATATCAAGATCAGGTCATTCGGAACCGATACCTATGGCTTATTTGAAACGGCTATTTCCGGATTTGAAAAGGGAAATGTGGACGGTGTTATTATTGACCTTCGCGACAATCCCGGCGGACTCTTTGATGAAGGAGTGAAGGTTGCGGACAGAATCCTGCCTGAATCCCTCGTTGCATATACCGTGAACAAGGCCGGCGAGAGGGAAAACTATAATTCGGACAGCATTAAAACCAATCTTAAGATAGCGGTTCTCGTGAATGAGAATACTGCAAGTACAGCCGAAATGGTTGCATTAAGCATTAAAAATGCCGATGCGGGAGTGCTTGTGGGAACCACCACTTATGGAAAAGGGCTCATTCAGGAGACCCATGTATATGATGACGGAAGCGCAGTGAATCTTACTACAAACGAATTCTTTTGTGATGGAGACACCAAGATTGACGGCGTAGGGGTCACTCCCGACAAAACGGTTTCGAATCCTGCTTCGGGACATGAGGATTTGCAGTTGGAGGAAGCAATTAAAGCGATTAAGGGATGAATATTCAAGGACTTCAGAAGATGACACTTTTAGATTATCCGGAACATGTTGCGTGCACCGTGTTTCTCGGAGGGTGTGATTTCAGATGTCCTTTTTGTCATAATTTCGAGCTTGTGGAGTGGAGCGGCAACCACGGAATGAGTGACGAGGAATTCTTTGATTTCTTAAAGAAGCGGAGAGGCCTTCTTGATGGAGTTGCAATAACAGGTGGTGAGCCGTGTCTTAGAAAGGATTTGCCCGACTTCATCGCAAATATTCGCGATAAAGGATTCCTGGTCAAGCTGGATACCAACGGTAATCATCCTCGGATGTTGGAGCTTCTTATTAAGCAAAAGCTTGTGAATTATATCGCGATGGACATTAAGAATTCTCCTGAGAAATATGCGGAAACCGCAGGTCTCATCGCTCTCGATACCGATTCAATAATGGAAAGCATATCGCTCATCATTAATTCCAATCTTCCTTATGAATTTCGTACCACGGTCATAAACGAATACCATGACGATAATTCCTTTCACGGAATAGGGCATATGATAGAAGGTGCCAAGAAATACTTTCTGCAATCCTTTGTAGATAGGGATACGGTTCCAAACCATAATCTCTCTTCTCCGAGCATAGACGATTTGAACCGATACCGGGATATAGTGTCCGACTATGTGGAGGAGGCACTTATTAGGGGGACCGATTAGGGGCTGTTATGCTCCAAAACATTGATATTTCAATGTCAAGACAGATTTTAAAATTGCACAAGATATAGTTTTTTGAAAAATACTTACCACTATATATTGACATTGGTTTGGGATAGTGATAAAGTAATATTGCTCACTTCGAAAGGGCGTTCTGCCCTTTTTTTATCATAATAATTGCGATAAATGCGATTTTTTTAAGCAAAAATTATAGTTCGGAAAGGGGTAATCATGTACCAAGTAGTTAAGCGCGACGGCAAGGTTGTCGAGTTTTCTATCGACAAAATCAGTTCAGCAATCACAAAAGCATTTGATGCTGTGGGTAAGCAGTATCATCCAAGTGTAATCGATCTTATCGCTCTAAACGTAACCTCCGATTATGTGGATAAAATTAAAGACGAAAAGATTACCGTAGAGGAAATCCAAGACAGCGTTGAAAAGGTCTTGTCCGAAACGGGCTATGCCGATGTTGCAAAAGCGTACATTCTCTACAGAAAGCAGAGGGAAAAGGTACGTAATATCAATTCCACTCTTTTGAATTACAAGGATATCGTAGACAATTACCTCAAAATCAACGACTGGAGAGTTAAGGAAAATTCAACGGTTACCTATTCCGTAGGTGGACTCATTCTTTCGAATTCGGGCGCAATCACAGCCAATTATTGGCTCAGTGAGGTTTATGATGAGGAGATTGCGAACGCACACAGAAACACTGAAATTCATATTCACGATATGTCGATGCTGACCGGTTATTGTGCCGGCTGGAGTTTAAAGCAACTTATTCAGGAAGGACTTGGGGGAATTCCGGGAAAGATTACATCCGCACCTGCTTCCCATCTATCTACACTTTGCAACCAAATGGTTAACTTCCTGGGAATAATGCAGAATGAATGGGCAGGAGCTCAGGCATTCTCGTCCTTTGATACTTATCTGGCACCATTCGTTAAGAAGGATGATCTGTCATATAAGGAAGTTAAGCAGTGCATTCAGTCCTTCGTATATGGAGTGAACACCCCATCCAGATGGGGCACACAGGCTCCATTTTCCAACATTACGCTGGATTGGACCGTGCCAAACGACATGAAGAATCTCCCGGCCATAGTAGGTGGTAAGGAACAAGATTTCACATATGGAGATTGCCAGAAGGAAATGGATATGGTGAACAAGGCCTTCATCGAGATTATGATTGAGGGCGATGCAAACGGCAGAGGCTTCCAGTATCCAATTCCAACGTATTCCATAACCAATGACTTCGATTGGAGCGAGACGGAGAACAACAAGCTTCTCTTTGAGATGACTGCGAAGTATGGAACGCCGTATTTCTCCAATTACATTAATTCGGACATGGAACCGAGCGACGTTAGATCCATGTGCTGCAGACTCAGGCTTGATCTTAGGGAACTAAGAAAGAAATCCGGTGGATTCTTCGGGTCCGGAGAGTCAACGGGTTCGATTGGAGTTGTAACGATCAATATGCCGAGAATTGCTTACCTTGCAGAGGATGAAGCGGATTTCTATAAGAGACTCGACAGACTGATGGATATCTCTGCTCGCAGCTTGAAAACCAAGAGAACAGTAATCACTCAGCTTATGGAGCAGGGACTCTATCCTTATACAAAGCGCTACCTCGGTAACTTTGATAATCACTTCTCAACAATTGGCTTGGTGGGAATGAATGAGGTTGGCTTGAATGCAAAATGGCTGCGCGCCGATATGACCGATGCGAGAGTGCAGAAGTTCACGCAGGATGTGCTCAATCACATGAGGGAAAGACTTTCGGATTACCAGGAACAGTATGGAGATCTTTACAATTTGGAAGCAACTCCGGCAGAATCGACATCCTATAGATTTGCAAAGCATGATACCGAAGAATTCTCTGATATCATCACTGCGAATATGAATGGAGACCCATATTATACGAATTCATCGCATCTGCCGGTGGGATATACCGAGGACATTTTCTCTGCGCTGGATATTCAGGATGATCTTCAGACATTATATACTTCAGGCACCGTATTCCATGCCTTCCTTGGCGAGAAACTTCCTGATTGGAAGGCCGCATCTTCCTTGGTGCGCAAGATTGCCGAGAACTACAAGCTGCCTTATTATACGATGTCGCCAACATATTCCGTATGCAAGAACCACGGCTATCTCTCGGGAGAACAGTTCGTATGTCCTCACTGCGGAGAGAAGGCGGAAGTATATAGCCGCATTACCGGATACTATAGACCTGTACAGAATTGGAACGTCGGAAAGACACAGGAATACAAGGACAGATTGACATACGATATTAATCATTCTGTTCTCACTCATGTCGGACCAAAGAAGGACGAAGCGATTGATCAGGAAGAGGTTTCCGCATCTCCTGAAGGGAAGGCGCTCCTTTTCAAAACCGCTGTATGTCCCAATTGCAAAATAGCAGGAAACATGCTTGATGAAGCGGGGATCGAATATGAGGTCTTGGATGCAAACGAATCTCAGGATTTGGTAAAGAAGTTCGGCATCATGCAGGCTCCGACATTGGTCTTGGTCGAAGGCGACAAATACGAGAAATTCACAGGTGTGTCGGATATAAGAGGATGGCTATTGTCATAGGAGTCGTTGCTGTTTGACTTTAACGCGTAAAAGTGGTATACTTATCTCAAAGTCACAAGTGTTTTAAGTCATTATAGGAGAAAAAGAGATGGCGTATGACTCGAAATTTAAAAGTCCGGAATTAGATGAACTGTTTGAAGGTATTCTCACGCTTGAGGATTTGGAGGATTGTTATAGGTTTTTCGAGGATATCTGCACTGTAAACGAAATCAGGGCCATATCGCAGAGATTGCAGGTAGCCAAGCTCCTCAGCCAAAAGAAAACCTACAGCGAAATTGAAAAGGAAACCAAGGCATCAACCGCAACCATAAGCAGAATCAATAAATGTATCGCTTATGGGGCAGATGGCTACAGACGTGTCTTGGAAAGACTTGAAGAAAAAAAGTAGCAGAAAAGTTATAAATGTATCTTATTGGGGACGGTTTCCTATGGGGAACCGTCCCAATTGTTCTTATGAATTATCTTTACATAAAAAAAGGAAAAGAGACAAAGAAATCCGGAAGGCTTATGCTACTCGATTTAGCCTATGACTTTGCGGAAAAAGAAGGAATACCCACAGCGTCAATAAAGCAGGCAAAAATTCTGGAAGAACCCGAGGGCAGACCTTATTTGAATGTGGATGATATCGAGTTCTCCGTTTCTCATAGCGGCGATTATTGGGCTGCTCTGTTTTCCAAGGACAGATGCGGTCTTGATATTCAGATTGAGAGGACCGTAGCCTTTACTAAAATAGCGAAACGTTTTTTCACCGAAAGGGAAGCGGAATATGTTGACTTATTCAAGGCGCAGGCGTTTTACGATATTTGGACTAAAAAAGAAGCGTATGGAAAGATGACCGGAAAGGGCTTTTTCTCAAATCCTCCGAGCTTTGTTGATGATAGCATGAACGAAGTAACATGCATCGATTATAAAAGTAGAGAGTTTTTCGTTTTTAATACGAGCATCGAAGAACTTGAGGGCTATAAGCTTGGGATTTGTGCAGTCGACAAGGAATATAAGGCAGTATTCATATAGAGTTAGCGAACTTGAGTGATTATGGAATCCGAAAATAAAAAAGAAAAAGATATAAGGTCTATTGCTCTAAGAAAGCTCGCGCATAGAGGAAGGACAAAAAAGGAACTTCGCGATATACTCCTTAAGGAGGAATTTTCTCTTGGCGAAATAGAGCCCTTGATAGAGGAACTTGAGAGCCTTGGTTATTTAAATGATGCAGGCTATGCCATGTCATATCTCGAGTTTTCCGAAGGAAAAGGCTGGGCGCGGGCGAGAGGCATTAGAGAACTGAAAAAGAGGGGGCTTTCGGAAGCGGATATCGAACTTGCCTTGCTTAAACTCGAAGAGGATAAACCCTTCAGAGAAGGCGCGAATTCTGCTTTCTTTGATGAGGAGAAAAGTGAAGAAGAGCGAGCGCTTTCCGTTGGCATCAAGATGGTCAAAGAAGACGATTTGGATGAGAGAGGGCGACTTCCCGAAAAGGTGAAGAGCCGAATAGCCAGACGCCTTTTCAGTTATGGGTACAATTCCGATACGATATATTCAACATTACGAAAGATAGAAGAAAAACTTAATTATTAAAACAGCGTGTTTTGTGGTATTATACATAGGTGGCGTTAAGCGCTGTATTTTCATGTTTAAAATAAAGTCGATATATAATGAAAGGGATGAAACAAGATGACAAAGGTTGATATTTTCTCCGGATTCCTGGGAGCAGGAAAGACAACGCTCATCAAGAAATTGATAGACGAGGCTTATAAGGGAGAACAGGTAGTTTTGATAGAAAACGAATTCGGTGAAATCGGCGTAGACAGTGAATTTCTAAGGGATTCAGGTGTTACGATAAACGAGATGAATTCCGGATGCATATGCTGTTCGCTTGTCGGTGATTTTGGTATTGCCCTCAATCAGGTTATTGAACAGTTTTCACCGGATAGAATATTGATTGAACCATCGGGAGTAGGAAAGCTAAGCGATGTAATTCTTGCTGTGGAAGATTTGCATAACGATCAAATCGTGCTAAACGGATTCACCACCGTTGTTGATGCCAAGAAATGCAAGATGTATATGAAGAACTTCGGTGAATTTTTTAATAACCAAATTGAAAACGCAAGTGCAATAGTTCTAAGCCATACCAAGGGACTTAGTGAGGAAAAACTTGAGCAGTGCGTCGCCATGCTCAAGGAGCACAATAAGGATGCTGAAATTATTACGACGGAGTGGGAGAACCTTACCGGACCGCAGATTCTCGAAACCATGGAAAAGAAGAACGGGATAGCGGCGGAGCTTGCGCGACTTGCAAGAGAGGTTGAGGAGGAGCACGCGCATCATCACCATCATCATGAGGATGATGACCATGACCATGATCACGACCATGACCATGATCACTGCGACTGCGACCACGATCATGACCACGACCACGACCATGATCACGATCACTGCGACTGCGACCATGACCACGACCACGACCATGACCATGATCACGATCATCACCACCACGACCACGACCATCACCATCATCACCATCACCACGATCATGATCACCATCATGCTGACGAGGTGTTCCAGAGCGTGGGAGTTGAGACCACAAAGAAATTCAGCAAGGATGAAATCGAAGCACACCTGAATGAGCTTTCCAATTTTGCCGAATACGGTCAAGTTCTGAGAGCAAAGGGAATTCTCGAAGGCACGGACGGAGAGTGGATCCACTTTGATTATGTACCGGGTGAGCCTGATGTGAGAACAGGTCCTGCTTCTACGACGGGAATGATTTGTGTAATTGGCGCCGGTCTTGAAGAGGATGCGGTAAAGGAACTGTTTGGAGTATAAGTTGTTCACTCGGATTGGAGAATAAAAGATGGAGATACCTGTATATCTGTTCACAGGATTTTTAGAAAGCGGAAAGACTACATTTATTCAGGAGGTCCTGGAAGGACCCGACTTCAATACGGGAGAGCGAACCCTGCTGCTTCTGTGTGAAGAGGGAGAAGTCGAATACGACAAGACCAAGTTTCATGGAAATCCTGACGATGTTGCCATAGAGATTCTTGAGGACGAGGATGATTTAAATCCTGAAATGCTTCACGACCTTCAGGTCATCCACAGAGCAAATAGGGTTATAGTTGAATATAATGGGATGTGGCTACTCGAAAAACTATTCACCAATATGCCTGAGGAATGGATTATTTATCAAGAGATGACCTTTGCTGATGCGACGACCTTCTTAACCTATAACCAGAATATGAGACAGCAGGTTTTTGATAAACTAAAGACCGCTGATCTGGTAATATTCAATCGCTGTGACAGGAAGACCTTTAATCAGGATATCAAGATGGAATTCCATAAAATAGTCCGCGTTGCAAACAAGAAGAATCAAATTGTTTACGAATACGGACCTAACGATACGGAACCTGACATGATTCAGGATCCGCTCCCCTTTGATATTGAAGCGAATCCGATAGTCATAAAAGAAGAGGACTTTGCCGAGTGGTACAGGGATGTGAACGACGAGCCGGATAAGTATGAAGGGAAGACTGTGAGAGTAAAGGGCCGTGTGGCAACAGGAGCGGGTCTTCCGGACAAGAGCTTCGTATTTGGAAGGCACGTCATGACTTGCTGCGCAGCGGATATCCAATTCGCCGGACTTCTGGCCGTATACGACAGAGCAAAGAGCGTAAAGCACGGCGGATGGGTTGACATAGATGCAGTGATAAAGGTTGAGAATACGCCTGTCTATGGAGAGGCGGGACCGGTTCTTCACTGTGAAAGCGTTAAGGCTTCGATACCTGCAGACCCGGAGGTGGCAACGTTTTGAGCGGTGTGAATCTTGATGAAAAAATAAAAGGCATAAACTGCTATGTGGAGCATTATGAGATAATGGCTCACGATGTAGACGCGCATAATAATGCGAAGCCTTCGGTTATCGTCAGATTGCTTCAGGAAACGGCGAATCATCATATGAGGGACCGAAGACCGACATATTATGAACTCTTCTCTCAGGGGAAGAGTTATATCTTGATAAGGATAAAATGTGAAATAGTGGACAGGCTTCATCCGTATGACAAGGTTGACGTCGCCACATGGACGAGCGTTAGCAAGGGTGCTACTTTCAAAAGAAATTATCTGATGAGCAAAGACGGTAAGGAGGTTGCCAGAGCTTACAGCGAGTGGGCCGTGGTCGATTTGAACGGCGGTGGTATATTGAGAGTTGAAGACATAGACACATCGAATTTTGAAGTCGACGAACCTATCGAGATGACGCTGCCGACAAAGTTTCATTTTCCTTCCGATGCGGAGTTTTCTGAATGCGGAAACAAGGAGATACTTTATACGGACTGTGATATGAATCTCCACATGAATAATACGCTGTATCAGGATATGCTTTGGAATCATATTCCCGATGTGGAGAACAAAATCCTTAAAGGATTTACCATGCGCTTTATGAAGGAGGGAACGCTCGGTAAGACGCTTAAGGTATTAAGAGCTGAGGGACTTGCTGAAGAGGGGAATGAAACGTGGTTTTTCAAAACCATGATCGAAGACGGTTCCGAGATGAAGGTAAATGTTGAAGCTATGTTTAAATGTTCCACGATTGTTTGATGTGTGAGATTAATTTACGAGATTAATGTAATTTATAAAGATTTTATTAAATCCTTTCCCAAATATGGATAAATACTTTTGAATATGCTACAATAGGGTTTGCGATTTTTAAGAAAGGGTTTTTTGGGGATTGTCGAAGCACGATAAACAAAAATACAGGGATATGGAAGAAGCTTCTACTGATGCCTCCCTATCCGATACAGAAAAAAAGAAAAAGCCATTTGGGCTTATTGCTGCTGCCGTTTTGGTTCCGATTTTAGGCATATATTTGGGTGGAGCAGCTTTTTTTTCGTCTAATTTTGTCCCGAATACAACCTTTGATGGAAAGGATTTTTCCTTCCAAAAACCTGAACTCATAGCTGAGGCTATGACCGAGGATACACTTAGTAGATCAATTACGCTAAAGGAAATCGAGGGAGAAGAAAAGATTTCCTTGCATGAGGAACTTGATTATGTTAAGTCTGCGGTTGCCCCGGAGAAGGGTTGGATTGAGGGTGTTACATCATGGACTTGGCCTTTTTACTTCTTTAGGCAAAATGAATTAAAGGGAAGGGTTGAGGTATCATACGATAAGGAAAAATTGGACGAGCTTATCGATGAACTTGATGCAATGGATCCGGATAAGATGAGAAAACCAACGGATGCATCATTGGAAAGAAAGGGAGACGTTTATGAAATCGTCCCTGAGGACCCGGGAAATGAAATCATTCGAGAGAGATTAGAGTCGGCACTCCTTGATGGGATTGAGAGCAACGCTTCGGAAATCAATTTGGTTGAAGCCGATTGTTATACCAAACCCAATGTATATAGGGACGATCCCAAGCTTACGGAAACCTTCGAAAAGTATAAATCCGTCAACTTCCAGAGAATAAGCATCGATATGACGGGTGCAACTGAGGTACTTGAGACTCCGGATGTTATAGGTTTCTACAACGACAAGGGAATAGATAAAGAGAAAATTGAGGAATACGTAAGGGACCTCCAGGCAAAGTATGACACATATGAGGAGAGCAGGTATTTTGTTAATTCATATGGCTATGAGATAGAGGTCGGAACACGGGCAGATACCTATGGTTTTTTGCTTAACGTGGATGAAACGGTAGATAAATTATATAACCTCATGAAGGAAAAAAAGTCTGAGGAAATTACTCCGGTATGGGATTCCGAGGGATGGACAAGACTTGAAGACGGAAGCGATATTGGAAGTACCTATATTGAAATTTGCTTGTCAGACCAAAGACTTTGGGCATATTCCGGCGGAAGCCTGGTCCTAAGTACGGATGTGGTTTCGGGAACTCTGAATAAATTCGATACGCCGAGGGGAGTCTTTGCGATTCTAAGCAAAGAAACCGATACACATTTAAAGGGACAAGAGAAGCTTCCGGATGGAAAAATTGAAAAGTGGGATAGCTTTGTGAACTTCTGGATGGCGCTCAATTGGTCCGGAGTCGGACTGCATAATGCACCTTGGAGAGGAGCCTTTGGTGGAGGAATATATCAAAGCAACGGCTCTCACGGATGTGTAAACATGGACTATTCTTCTGCGCAATATCTATATAACAATTTCCCGCACGGTACACCGGTCGTAATCTGGTAGTTTACGGTTTACGCAATTAAATAATTATTCGACAGATTTGAGAGATTCAGCCATGCTGACTCTCTTTAGTTTGAAGTAAAGTGCGAACATGACTATTCCTGCGAACACGAAGGTCAGTACGAAGGAATAGATATAGCTCATAGGGAGAATGCGAATAGGGAAGAAAATCATATCGACTTTGATTTCGTTTATGATAAATGCGTGGAGGAATTTCCCGAGGACAAGTCCTATAAGAGCGCTTATTCCAGTTAGAAATACGTTCTCTCTAAATACATAGGCGGATGTCTCGTTTGGATAGAAACCGAGAACCTTTATGGTAGCGATTTCACGTATTCTTTCCGTGATATTGATGTTTGTCAAATTGTAGATTACGATGAATGCCAAAACGCCGGCAGAAGCAACAACAACATAGACTATTGCGTTAAGGCTTTCCATCATGGTGGCTATTCTATGCTTGAATTCATCAGCAAGGGCAACAGAAGTCACACCTTTCATTTCCCTAATCTTTGCCGCTGTCTGATTGAGTTTTTCGTCTCTTTCATCATCCGAAACAAATCCTTCCTCGCCATTATCCGGGAGATCCGAAATCACGAATGCGGTATTGAATTTCGGATTGCGACCCATGGCATCGGTAAATGATTCCGGAGTCACGTATCCATAATTGTAAATATAGTTTTCACATATCGCTGAAACCGTGAAGGTTGCATTATTTAAATCGTCATCCTGAAGCGTGAAGGTGTCTCCGATTTTAAGGTTGTGTCTAAGAGCGAAACTTTCACATACTATGATTTCTCCGGGGCCGGGTTCGGCTATTTTTTCTCCATGATAGTGAAGGTCGATGAACTTATCGATATTACCAAAGTCCGCTGCAATAAGCCTAAGAGGATTGCCTGCGCTTCCGAGGAAATTCATAGTAAGCTGTTCGCAGAACATGATTTCTTCAGCGTTTCCATCTTTTTCAATATCATTGATAAACTCTATTCTGTCCGATTCGGAAAAATCATCATCAAAGACGATGCTGTAGTCGTAAAGCGATATCTCTGAGTATTGCAAATCTGCAATGTGACTGATGGAATCCTCTATGCCGAAGCCCGCCAAAAGAAGCGCAGTGCATCCGCTGATTCCGACGATCATCATGAGAAATCTTTTTTTGTATCTGAAAATATTGCGAAGGGATACCTTGTAAAGGAATCCAATTTTGTCCCAAATGAAGGATATTTTTTCGAGGAAGATTCGTTTTCCCGGATCCGGTGCCTTTGGTCTTATCAGCTCTGCTGGTACTTCCTTCGTGTCCGAGAGACAAGAGAAAAGGGTTGCACCAACTATACAAATAATCGCAGTTGCAATGGTTATTATTCCGAGCCTTGCGTTTAAAATGAAATTAACCGAATCTGAGAAGTCGTACATCATCGTATAGGCGTGCCAAATAACATAGGGGAATAGATAGGAACCAACAAAGAAACCTATTAAACCACCTATTATCGATGCGGAACCGGAATAGAAGAGGTATGTATCAAGTATCGCATGATTGCTATATCCGAGAGCTTTTAAAACTCCAATCTGTGTCCTTTGTTCGTCAACCATTCTGGTCATGGTGGTTATGCAAACGAGAGCGGCAACGATAAAGAAAAATACGGGGAAGATCCTCGCTATGCTGTTAATGATGCTTGTATCACTATCAAAGCAAACGTAGCCGACGTTGGTTTCTCTACCCAGGGTATAGACCTTGGGTTCTTCAAAGGGAGGATCTGGCATTTCTCCGACTTCCTTGTCAAAGGTTTCTCCGGCTTCCTTTATAATTTCGTCCCTTATAGTATCGGCCATAGGACCGTATGCAGATAGATCACCGGCAGCATCCAAAGCTTCCTGTATAACTTCCTCACGCTTGTTGGCGATTTCCTTATCGTATTCGTCTTTATATTCTTCGAAAAGATTGTCGTACCTCGTTTGAGCAACGGAGTTAAAGAGTTCTTCCATTTCGACTTCGGCTGATTCGATTTTTTCCTTATACTCATCGGAATAAATCTCTTCATATTCACCGACAGTCGTATAGACGTAGGTATAATAGTCTATATCAAAGCCGTCCTTTGGGATGTATAGGAAACCTGATACCGTTCCGCTTCCAACGGAGGTTGTTCCTCTTTCGTAATTCATGTAAAGGGGAGAACTCACGGTACCCACGATCGTGTATTCGTCAAACTTAAACATCTCTTCAGTGTCTTCGTCATTTTCAGCGGATACTTTTATGGTGTCGCCGATCTTGTTGTCGATTCCCAGCCACATGTCATCGAGCAGGCATTCGTCATCCTTCTCCGGTAAGCGTCCTCCGGTTAGAACCGGAAGATTGAGTTTTTCAGGGATGGACATGGTTTTGAAAACCAAGGCCTTGTTGTCGGCGAAATCCATCAATGCGTCGACGGTTATGGACCCCTCTGCCTCCGATACGAAACTGCTCTTTTTTATTTCATCGATGGAATCATCGTCAAAGCCAAGAGTTGAAACTCCCTGAAAATCAAAGAAGGAGACACCTCTAAGATAGTCGTCTCCCGTGGAAAGCATAGCTTCCTTACTTACCTTCAATCCGCTGAAAAAACCAACACCAAGAGCAACGATGGCCAGGATGGCCACATATCTACCAAATGAGTTTTTTATTTCTCTGAAAATTGAGCGCTTTAACATAGGTGCCTACCATTCGATTTCATCAACAGAGATTGGGTTATCGTTCTTGATGACTTCCGTAACCATTCCATTCTTGACCTTTATGACCCTGTCGGCCATTGCCGTAATGGCTTGGTTGTGAGTGATGATTACAATCGTCATTCCGGTTTTTCTTCCGGTGTCCTGGAGGAGTTTAAGAATAGATTTTCCGGTATTGTAATCAAGCGCACCGGTAGGCTCATCGCAAAGGAGCAACTTTGGATTCTTTGCAAGCGCTCTTGCGATAGCTACTCTCTGTTGTTCTCCTCCGGAAAGCTGGGAGGGGAAATTGTATTTACGATCGGAAAGACCCACCATTTCCAAAACTTCGTTCGGATCCATGGGTTCCTTGCAAATCTGGGTAGCCAAAGATACGTTTTCAAGAGCGGTAAGATTTTGAATCAAATTATAGAACTGAAAAACAAAACCTATATCGTAACGACGATAGGTTGTAAGTTCGTGTTCTGTAAGATCGGAAATAACTCTGTCTCCGAGTCTGACAGTACCGGATGTAAGCTGATCCATACCCCCGAGTATGTTAAGAAGTGTCGTTTTTCCGGCGCCGGAAGCTCCTACTATAACTGCGATTTCACCCTTTTCTATTTCGAAACTGGCATCCCGCAGTGCTTCTATATCAACTTCACCAACGTGATAGACTTTTTTTACATGCGAAAATTCTACGAAGCTCATTATCTACCCCAAACAAAAGCCTTCTGCAATCATACTATTGGTTATTAAATTCCTAATCACCCGATGATATTGTATCATGACAGTAATAACATTTCAATAACAATTCGATAACTATTTCAAAAAATATCAGCCAAAAGTATGATATAATAATTGCCATGAAAGATAATTATTTGAAAAAAGTGAATTATACATATGTTTTAAGATGTTCCGACGGAAGTCTCTATACAGGATGGACCAATAATTTGGAGAAGAGGGTTCTGACGCATAATTCGGGTAATGGCGGAAAATATACCAGATCCAGACTTCCGGTTGAGCTGGTCTATTATGAGTGCTTTGAAACAAAAGAGGAAGCGATGAAGAGAGAGGCTGCCATTAAGCGTCTATCAAAGGCTGCAAAGGAGAAGCTTGTGGGGAAGTCCGATGAGGCGTGATTTGACACAAAAAAAATATCAAGAATAGGAATCAATATGGTGAAGGCTTTCATAGAAATGGCACAAAATCTTGTGTCATTTTTTATTTGGTGGGAAAGTAGTTTCTTAAAAACCTTAAATAAACGAAAAAATGCATACTTTTATCCAAAAAGTGTTGAAATGTGGTGAGAAGTGGTGTAATATTCTATTAATTAGTATAGGCTTAGTGTCTCCGGTGGGGATTTTCGTTGGAGGAAAATCTATGTTCATGGGAACATACAACAATTCAATAGATGCGAAAAATCGTATGATTGTTCCCGCAAAGCATAGGGCTCAACTCGGGGAAGGATGCATTATCACAATTGGACTCGAAGGATGTCTTTGCATCTATTCACTGGAAGATTGGGACAAGCAAGCTGAAAAAATGGAAGATATTCCTGAATCTGATTTAAATGCAAGAAGGTTCGTTAGAGCGGTCTTCAGTAATGCTGAGGAATGCACATTCGACAAGCAGGGACGAATCATAATTCCGGAATCACTAAAAGAGTACGCTCATATAGACAGGGAACTTGTGACTATGGGCGTCAAAAAGAAGATAGAGGTTTGGGCCAAAGAAGTCTGGGACGCTCCCGATAACAGCGGAAAGATGGAACCCGAAAAAGTGGCAGAATCTCTTCTAAAGTATGGCTTCTAAGGTACGGTATGGACTTCAAACATCTACCCGTACTTTACAAGGAGTGTATAGATGGCCTTGACATAAAGCCCGACGGAACATATGTGGACGGAACTTTGGGAGGTGCCGGACACGCAAGGGGAATCGCAGAAAGGCTTGGACCAAATGGAATCCTAATCGGTATAGATAGGGATAGGGATGCCATAGATGCCTCCGGTTCAAGACTGGCTGATGCGAAATGTGATGTCAGGATAGTCAAGGGAAATTATGCGGATATCGTGGACATCTTATCTGAACAGGGGATAGATAAGATAGACGGAGGACTTCTGGATTTGGGAGTTTCCTCTCATCAACTGGATGATCCGCAAAGGGGTTTTTCATACATGTGTGATGCGCCGCTCGACATGCGAATGGATCGTGATGATTCGGGCGGCGCCTACGACATCGTAAACCATTACGATAAAAGTAGGCTGGCGGAAATCATAAGAGACTACGGAGAAGAACGATATGCCGCCAGAATTGCATCCCGCATAGAAAAGGAAAGAGAAAAGAAACCGATTGAAACAACGGGAGAACTGGTAGAGATAATCAAAGCTGCCATGCCCGCCGCATCGAAAAAAGAAAAACAGCATCCTGCCAAGAGAACATTTCAGGCAATAAGAATAGAAGTGAACGGTGAATTGGAGATTCTGGAGGGTGCACTGAATGACTTTATAGACGTTCTTAAACCAGGTGGAAGATTGGCAGTGATATCGTTCCACTCTCTGGAAGACAGGATAATCAAAAACGTTTTTAACAGAAGAGAGAATCCCTGCACATGCCCCAAAAACATGCCGTGCGTGTGTGGGAAGAAACCGGAAATTAAAAAAATCAACAAAAAGCCAATTGTCGCTTCTTCGGATGAACTTGAATCAAATCCAAGAGCAAGAAGCGCGAAACTCAGAATTTGCGAGAAAATATAGAAGATCAAAAGGGTATACGGGGGTTAGGTTATAATGCTGCTTAGAAGTGAGAGAAGAATTTTATCGGGTATAGTGATTATAGGTTTGATTTGCGTATTTATCGTTGTTCTTACTGCATACGCAACAGAACTTAGAGTAGATAACAACAGACTTATTTCTGAGATCAATACGCTTCAGGGCGAAATAGACACCTTGAACGTAAGGATTAAACAAGCCAACAATATTGAACGTATAGAAGAAGTGGCCGTACAGCAGCTGGGAATGATATATCCTGATGGGGATCAATGCGTTTACATCTCCCAAGAGGATGCACCCTCGGGTAACTTGGCTATGCTAATCAGAGAAAACGCATATAGCTAAGAAGGCCATATTTTAATCTAAATCATGACCGGGTTAAAAACCGGTCGTTTTTGTAGTAAAGGAAGTAATTCGATGGTATCAAACAGAAACAAAGCAAGCATAAAAGGGAAGAAGAGGATTCTCCTTCTTTTTGGTTTTCTTGCTTTTGTATTGGTGATACTTACGCTTAGAACAGCGTGGATTCAAATTGTCAGAGGAGAAGAATATACCGACATTGCTGTAGATCAGCAGACAAGCGACATAGCGGTAGATGCCAAGCGAGGAATGATATATGACAGAAACGGGGGAGTTCTGGCATCAAGCACCACTTGCTATAACGTCTGGGTTAGACCTGCACAGATAAATGAAGAGTATGAAGGCGCCGAAAGGACTCAATTGGAAACGGATATGGCCGAAGTCCTTGACATGGAAATTTCGGATGTGAAGGAATACTTTGATTCGCAAAATGTCCTTATAAAAATGGCGAGGCATATAGATAAGGAAACTGCAGACAAAGTGAGAGCTTTGGAAGTCGACGGGATCGAGCTTGCAGAAGACACCAAGAGACTCTATCCGTTGGGAACTACTGCCGCTACAGTTCTTGGAAGCGTAAACGATGATGGCGTTGGCAGATCCGGAATCGAGCTTACATACAATGAATACTTGAGCGGAGTCTCCGGCAGAAAAGTTTTTGATAAAGATATAAACGGTAATTTGCTCGCATTCGGTGACAGACTATCATATGATGCAAAAAATGGATTCAATGTTGTTCTTACGATCGATGAAGTTCTCCAGCATTATATGGATGAATCGGTGGAAGCCGGTTATAAAGAAACCGAGGCCGAGAGAGTTGCGGGAATTGCCATGGATCCCAAGACCGGAGAAATACTTGCGCTTTCAATTTATCCTACATTCGATCCAAACGATCCTCTGGAACCGGCAGATACCAAGGAACTCGAAAAATTCAATGAACTGACCGATGACGAGCAGATAGATTACCTGAACAATATGTGGAGGAATCAACTCGTAAGCGACGTCTATGAACCCGGATCCACAATGAAGCTCATCACTGCATCTGCGACATTGGAAGAGGGACTTGCAACACCGGATTCCGACTACTATTGCCCCGGATATCTTTTTGTTGGCGGATATGAACTTCACGATGCTGAGAACAACGCTCATGGTCATCAGACACTGACGCAGGCCGTGGGTAATTCATGCAACCCGATACATGCGCAGATGGCTCTGGATTTGGGATATGAGAGTTTTTACAAGTATATAGACTTATATGGACTGGACGGAAGGACGGGAATAGATTATCCCGGAGAAGGATATCCGATTGTTCAGAACAAGGACAACATAGGACCCGTCGAGCTTGCAACCATGGGGTTTGGTCAAGGAATAGCTATTACTCCTATCCAGCTTATCACTGCCATAGGAGCCATCGGAAACGATGGTACATTAATGAGACCTCACTTGGTTAAGAGCCTTACGGATTCGGAGGGGAATGTCGTAATAGAGAACGAACCCGAAGAAATCAGAAAGGTTGTTTCGGCAAGTACAGCCCGTGAGATAAGAAGCATAATGGAATCACAGGTTGAATTCTACGGAGGAACCTCGTTTAAAATTCCGGGATACAGAATGGGAGGAAAGACCGGTACCGCAGACAGAGCCTCCGAAGAGGGGGGTTATGAGGAAGGAGTAATCGATACGTCCTTCATATCAATGGTTCCAATCGATGAACCGGAAGCGGTGGTCTTGGTGGTGTGTTATGGACCGAAGAAGGGAGAATACGCCACACAGACAGCACTTCCGATTGCGAGGAATTTTTGGATGAAGGCTCTCCCCTATATGGGAATAGAACCCACGGATTCAACTGAATCCTTCGTAGAAGGCGGAGAGTATGCGTATGTTCCGGACGTGACCGGTATGTCCTTCAAGGATGCTGTTGGAACGCTTGAGGCTTACGGATTAAAATATCAGATAAGGCCGAGCCTTGAGGAAGGTGAAAGCTTGGAAGAATTGGATTTCACGGTAATGGATCAGTATCCAAAGGCGGGAAAGAGAATAGAAAAGGACGAATTTGTATACTTGTACAGAGAATAGCGATGGAAAGATTGACAGCTAAGGAAATATCAAAGATGACTGCGGGTGAAATAATTAGTGGATCGCCCGATGCAATCGCGGTTGATGTTGCAATCGATTCGAGACTCCTTGGGAAGGATTCCGTTTTTGTTGCATTAAAGGGAGAACAAACCGACGGGCATCGATTCATTAAGAGTGCATACGATAATGGCGCCAGAATATTTATCGTATCCGATAGAGACCTCGCTTACGAATACGGAAAGGATGTTTTTGAATCGGGCGATGCGACTGTGATACTTACAGACGACAGCCTTGTTGCATTACAGGAACTGTCGGGTGAATACTTAAGACGTATGTCGATGAGGTGCATCGCAGTTACGGGAAGCGTGGGAAAGACTACGACTCGTGATATGCTGTTTGCAGCGATTTCATCAAGGTTTACTGCGGGGACAAATAAGAAAAATTACAATAGCGAAACCGGACTTCCGCTTACCCTTCTAAGCTTCAACAAGAGTATGGAAGTCGGTGTCCTGGAAATAGGAATGGATGCCAAAGGCCAGATTGAGAGACTGGTAGAGATTACGGAGCCGGAAGCTGCAATTATTACAAATATAGGAATATCGCATATAGAACGCCTTGGTTCCAGAGAAAATATATTCGAAGCAAAGATGGAAGTTACATCAAAATTTGATTCGAGCAGTACCTTGGTAGTCAACTGTGACGATGATATGCTTGTCAAGGTGTTCGAAAGACCTGCACCCTATAATGTGATAAGCGTAGGAACAGATGAGAAAAAAAATCCGGACTATCTTGTATCCAATATAGTTGATAGGGGAATTGACGGGATAACATTTTCGATAAAAAAGAAGTCTGGAGTATTTGGTCTTGATGAGGAATGCAATGCTGTAAAACTCAAGATTCCCGGAGGGCACAATGCGATGAACTGTGCGCTTGCCGTCGCCGGTGCTGCTGTGATGGGTGTTGATATGAAGGACGCCATATCGGGCATTTGCAAAATGAAGATGACCGGGAGCAGGCTAAAGGTATTGGAATCGAAAGAAGTCGAAGGAATAAGAATAATAGATGACGCATACAATGCTGCACCCACCTCAATGAAATCAGCCCTCGCAACATTATCCAATACATCGGCAAAAAGAAGAGTTGCCGTTTTGGGAGGAGTAAATGAACTTGGAAAACTGAGCGAGGCGGAGCACAGAGGAATAGGCGAATTTGCAGGAAGCTGCGACCTGGACCTTCTTATAACCATCGGAGAAATGGCTGCTTGGATAGGAGAGGAAGCTGCGAGAAAATCTCCGGAAACCAAGTGTCTGCATTTCGACAGGAAGGAATGCATCTATCCTTTGATAAAGGAAATCTTTAAACCGGGAGACGTGGTTCTCATAAAGGCGTCTCGTGGTTATGAACTTGATAAGTTGGCGGAAATGATATAACTGAAATTATTAAAGAAAGAACGTACGTAAATGGATTTTATTCAAATTATTCCCAGACTGCTTTTGGGATTCATCACATCGGCTGTTTTCACATATGTCGAAATACCAATTCTAAAGAAAAAGCAATTTAAGCAATATATCAGGGAAGAAGGTCCCGAGTCTCATCAAATGAAATCAGGGACACCGACCATGGGTGGTATTTCCATGATCTTTGCGCTGATTCTTGTCGCGCTTCTGTGGCGAGGATTCAACCTTGAGACCATTGTAATGATAGTGGTGACTCTGCTGTTTGGAGGCATAGGTTTTTTGGACGACTACATCAAGGTTGCCGAAAAACATAATCTTGGACTAAGAGCATGGCAGAAGCTCGTCCTTCAGATTCTTGCGGGTGTGGGTTTATCTGTTTTTGTATTCTTTAACAGCAGTCAGGGGGCCAAGGTTTTCCTTCCATTCTATGGAGACTATGTTGACCTCGGCTGGTTCTACATTCCCTTTGTGGCTTTTGTCATGGTAGCTATGGCAAACAGTGTCAACCTGACTGATGGACTGGACGGTCTTTGTTCGGGGGTCACTGCAATTACAGCACTTTTCTTTGCGATCATAGGACTTAAACTCGGACAGGCATCACCTATGACTTATTGTGCAGTATTATCCGGAGTATGCCTTGGATTCCTTTTATTCAACAAGAATCCTGCAAAGCTCTTCATGGGAGATACAGGATCAATGGCGCTCGGTGGTGCGTTGGCATCCGCTGCCGTCCTCATGAAGATGGAATTTTTACTCGTAATTGCGGGCTTTGTATATGTAATGGAATCTCTCTCGGTAATAATACAGGTAATCAGTTTCAAGACGACGGGAAAGAGAGTGTTCAGGATGTCGCCGATTCACCATCACTTCGAATTGGGTGGAATGTCGGAGAAAAATGTTGTTTTCATGTTTTGGGGAATTGCCCTTGCGTGTGCAATACTTGGTTACATTGTTTATACAATTTAATTTAGAGTAAAGAGGATGCTATGCGTACAAATTTAAACAATATCAAGGGTAAGAATGTTCTAATCGTTGGTCTGGGAAGGTCGGGAACTGCCACCTGTCAGACCATGTTGGATTTAGGTGCGAATATTACCATTCAGGATACTCGAAAGGAAGGCGAGTTTGATGCAAGCTTCATCAACTACCTGAGAGGCCGCGGAGTTAAACTGTATTTTAATTCCATTCCTGAGGACATGGGTTCATATAATATGATTATTCTAAGTCCGGGTGCGAGTCCGGAACTTTCCTTTGTTCAGGAGGGAAAGGAAAAGGGAGCGGAAATAACGGGTGAACTGGAAATTGCATTTAGAGCGAGCAGAGGACGCTTTGTTGCAATAACGGGTACAAACGGAAAGACTACGACCACGACCCTTGTTGGAGAAATATTCAAAGCTGCGGGAAGAAAAACGCATGTCGTTGGAAATATCGGAACTGCCGCAATCTCAGACGCTTCACATGCCATGGAAGATGATTGGCTTATTACGGAAGCATCAAGCTTTCAACTCGAAACTACAAAGTATTTTAAGCCGGTGGTTTCTGCGATACTTAACCTGACGCCTGATCACCTTAACAGACATCATACCATGGATGCCTACGGAAAGGCGAAGGCTAAGATATTTGAAAACCAGAGCGAGGACTGTTTCCTGATAATCAATTACGACGATAAGGTTTGCTTTGGACTCGCAAAGAATTGTAAGGCTAAGATAGTTCCATTTAGCAGATTGGAAAAGCTTCCGTTCGGTGTATTTTTGGACGAAGAAAGTATTGTAATAAAACCCGATGAAGAGAGCGAAGAAGAAATCAAAATCTGCGATAAAAGCGAACTTAAAATAATCGGAAATCATAATGTGGAAAACGTGCTGGCCGCAGTAGGCATATCCTATTTCGCAGGCATAGAACCGGAAACAATAAAGCAAGCGGTTATAGATTTTAGAGGCGTAGAGCATAGAATTGAATATTGCGGCATGGTTGACGGAGTAAAGTATTATAACGATTCCAAGGGAACAAATGTCGATGCTGCGATAACCGCATTAAAGGCAATCGAAAAGAATATCATATTGATTGCCGGAGGTGATGGTAAAGGACAGGACTTCAGCGAATTCGCAAGGGAGTTTGAAGGAAGGGTAAAGCACATCATATTACTGGGAAAAGATGCTCCTGCCATAAAGAAGGCTGCTGAAGACGCAGGATTTAAGAACATTATAGAAGCGAAAAACATCCCCGAATGCGTTCTTGCTGCATCAAGAGTAGCTCAGGCAGGTGATACGGTTCTTCTCTCACCGGCATGTGCAAGCTGGGATATGTATGACAATTATGAACAAAGGGGAGAGCACTTTAAGGATTGCGTGGAGAATTTGGGAAAATGACAACTCAAAATACCATATCGTTTAAGAAAAATAAATTAGTCGACAGACTCTTTCCAAAAGAAGCAAGGAATAGATTGTCAAAGTTTACTTCTTCGGGCGGTCTTGATTTTACGTTGATAATTGTGACTACTCTTCTGGTTGTTTTTGGTGTAGTCATGGTTTTCAGCGCCAGCTATTATAATTCCATAAACGATTACGGAACGCCATACTCATATCTGAGAAGCCAAGGTATTTATGCGATTACAGGCTTCATTATCATGTTTGTCTTTTCGCGCATAAATTATAAGGTGTGGAAGAGGGCTGCACTTCCCTTAGCAGTTTTTGGTTTAATACTCTTGGGTCTTATATTTACTCCGCTTGGAGTCGAGGTAAATGGAGCAACGAGGTGGGTAAAACTTGGCATTACGGTTATGCCGGGTGAGGTGGCGAAATTCGTCATTATAGTTTTATGTGCCACATATTTTTCCAGGGACACCAAAAGGGCTGGTAAGCTATTGGGACTGCTTCCAATAGTAATCTATACAGTTGTAGTATGCTTTCTCATAGTTAAGCAGCCGAATCTATCCACTGCAATAACCGTGTTTTTGATTGCAGTAGGCATCGCCTTTGTTGCAGGAATGCAGTGGAGATATGTTATACTGATGTTTGCGGGAATCGCAGGCGGAACCTTCTATCTTATAGAGATAGACAAAGGCTACTGGCATGATAGAATGGCAAGCTTCCTGGATCCGTTTGCTGATGCTTTGGGCGACGGGTTTCAGGTTGTTCAATCGCTTCTCGCCCTTGGAACAGGGGGCCTCTGGGGGAAGGGCCTTGGTCAAAGCATACAAAAGAATCTATATCTCCCGGAACCTCAGAATGACTTTATCCTTGCGATAATAGGTGAAGAACTGGGCTTCCTTGGAATAGCAGCTCTTCTCATTGTGTTTACAATTATGGTTTGGAGGATATTCTATATAAGTCTCCAAAGTAAGGACAATTTTGGGATGTATCTTGGTTCCGGTGTTGGTATAATGATAGCGGTTCAGGTTATCCTAAATGTAGCTGTAGTGACATCATCCATGCCACCGACAGGAATTGCACTTCCCTTTATAAGCGCGGGCGGAAATGCCCTCTGGATTTTCCTTGGATTAATCGGTATAGTACTCAATATAGGTAGAAGCGTAAATGCGGATATTGCAGAAAGAGAAGAGTAATAAAAGATGAGAGTTATTTTCGGATGTGGAGGAACCGGCGGACACCTTTATCCGGCGCTTGCGATAGCGGAGAAGATAAAAAAAGAAGAACCGGGTTCTGAAATCCTTTTCATCGGTTCAAAGAAGGGACTGGAATCCGAGGTTGTTCCCAGAGAGGGATACAGCTTTAAAAGTATACCTACTCAGGGAATGCAGGAAAGGGAAACCGCCATCCAGAAGGCAATTCTTAGTGCAAACGTAGGCATTTCCAATTTGGCCGGACTCGCCAAGTCGATAGCGATAATCAAAAGCTTCAAGCCGGATGCAATAATTGGGACCGGAGGATACGTATGCTTTCCCGTTCTTTTGGCGGGAGAGATTTTAAAAATACCTTGCTATATCCATGAACAAAATGCCGTCCCGGGAAGGGCCAACAAGGCGCTTGCGAAAAATGCAAGGAAGCTGTTTGTTGGATTTAGAGGAACGGAGAGCATATTTGGTTTCCCCGAAAAAACCGTATTTACAGGAAATCCGGTGAGAGCAGAGTTTTACACTTTGGATCAAGGCGAATCCAGGAAAAAACTTGGAATCCCCGAAGACGACTTTGTTGTATTTGCATTTGGCGGAAGCCTTGGAGCAAAAACAATTAACGATATTGCCATAGAGTATATCGGAAGATCTGGTGACAATGAAAAACGCACGACACTCTTTGGTACGGGACGAAGATTCTTTAATGAATGCGTCGAAAAATGTGTAGAGAAAGGTCTTGAGCTATCTGCGAGCAAGGCATCAGATGATATGAATGCGGAGAGCGGAAGCAGAAACCTTCGCATAAGCGGCTACATAAACAATATCAAGGACTACATATCGTCTGCTGATCTTCTGATATGCCGAGCAGGAGCACTTTCTCTTGCAGAGCTCATGGCGGTAGGAAAACCGGCCATCATCGTTCCAATATCGAATTCGGTAGGAAATCATCAGTACTACAATGCGAAATCCATAAGCGATGCGGGTGGGGCATTCCTGGTAGAGGAATCCAAACTGGATATGGATGAAATCTGCGAAAAGATTGAATACCTTGCTTCCAACAAGGAAGCCTTGATACAAATGGGAGAAGCTTGTAAATCCATGGCATCCATGGATGCAGCGGATATAATCTATAGGGAGATTAAATCCTAAATGAGGAGGACACAGAAGCAGGATTTTAGAAACCTTGACTTGCTTGCTGCGAAAAAAATGAGCGACACACAGGAACTTAGACCTAACGAAGTACTTAGCGGAGTCTTGGAGGCAAAGCAAATATCAAGGGTTAAACGAAGAGAAAGAAGGAGACGAATCATAATACGCCTCCTGATTTTGCTTGCAATAATAGGTGCTGTCATCCTCTTTCTGAGATCGAGATATTTTGAAATAAAAGACATAAAGGTAGAGGGCATGAGCTATTATACCGGGTCTGAGATAATTAGCATGTCCGGAGCAACAACCGGTCGCAATCTAATCTTCGATTCGGGAAAGGCCGACATAATCGATGCTCTGAATTCGAACCCGTATTTCAAAGATGTGAATGTAAAAAGAAAGCTTCCGTCGACTCTAATAATACAGGTAGAAGAAAGACCGCAAACCGCGGCAATAATGTTCGGCGACAGCTTCATAGTAATAGATGATGAAGGGATAGTCTTAAGGAGAACGGATGTTGATCCAAAACTAACACTTCTAACCGGACTTACAATTAGTAAAATGACCGTAGGTGAAAAAGTCGACGCTGAAGAAAAAGAGGTTCTTAGCACCACTCTTCATATGCTGAATACCATGAGGAATGGTGACATGTATTTCAAGAAAATCGATGTTGCAAGAGTGGTTATCAGGGCATACATATATGACAATCTGATAGTGAAGGGAACCCCCGGAGAGATAAACGAAGCAATTGAATCCGGAGAACTTCAGAAGGTAGTAACAAACCTTTTTGAACAAGATATAAGTAGAGGTACCATTGTAATGGGTGGTGATAGTTATATGTCGTTCTCCCCGGAATTAGACGAAGATTGACATATAACCGTTGTATGTATACATCCTGTATTTCTTTTTCAAAAAAAATAGTGCAATTATTTGCATATTATAGTATAATATCGTATATTTCTATGATTTAGGAGGCATGAGATGCTGCAATTTGAAACAGAAAAAGATAATTCTGCGGTCATAAAGGTAATCGGTGTTGGCGGCGGAGGTTGTAACGCTGTCAATCGCATGATTGATGCAGGCCTGCAAGGGGCACAATTTATCGCCATCAATACGGACACTCAAGCCCTCAACAGATGTAATGCCGAGACCAAGGTTCAGATTGGTGAAAAGCTTACCAGAGGACTTGGTGCAGGTGGAAATCCTGAGGTCGGACAAAGATCTGCCGAGGAAACTATAGAAGAGATAACCAATGTCATAGAGGGAGCCGATATGGTATTCATCACTGCAGGAATGGGTGGTGGTACCGGAACAGGTGCAGCTCCTATAATTGCCAAGGTTTCCAAGGATATGGGCATTCTTACCGTTGGTGTGGTAACCAAGCCATTTGCCTTCGAAGGACCAAAGAGAGGTAAGCAGGCGGAGCTTGGACTTGAGTATCTGCAGAAGTATGTGGATTCTTTGGTAATAGTTCCAAATGATAAGTTGATAGAGACGAGCAGCGCAAATACGACTATGCTTGAAGCCTTTGATATGGCTGATGATATTCTCAGACAGGGTGTCCAGGGCATCACCGATCTGATTTCTGACTATGCACTAATCAACGTCGACTTTGCCGATGTCAAGTCCGTAATGACCGATCGCGGCATCGCTCATATGGGTGTCGGAAAGGGACGCGGAGAAGGAAGAGCACAGCAGGCCGTCAAGGTTGCAACAGAGAGTCCGCTTCTTGAAACTTCGATTGCGGGTGCAAAGGCAATTCTCCTTTACATCTCCGGCGGCTATGATATGGGAATGCTCGAAGTCAATGAAATCGCATCTCTCATTTCCGAAAAGGCTGCTGACGATGCCATTCTTATCTTCGGTGCATCCGTTGATGCCAATGCCAATGACGAAATCAGCATCACTGTAATTGCAACCGGTTTTGAAGAAGAGACAAGATCATATAAACCGATTCCGCCTCGTCCACAGAGACAGGATAGGGAATTCGTTACGGAGGATGGACTTTCAGGAAGGGAAGTAAGCCTGGCTGATCTATTTGACAAGGAACCCGAAGGTCCTACTCAGGAAGACTCCGAAGAGAGTGGTTTTGGCATACCTCAGTTTTTGAGAAAATAAAACCAAAGCCATTTCCCGGAAGCGACAAATAGGTGTATTTAGAGCCGGCCGGGAGCCGGCTCTTTCGCAGTTATTGATGGTTGTTATACTATGATTGAATTAAAGCATATCCATTCCCAGGACAATCCAAAATTCAAGGACTGGCAGAAGCTTCTTTCAAGGAAGTACCGTGACAGAGAAGGGTTGTTTTTGGTGGAAGGGGAGGTTCTCATAAAGGACGCCATCAAAAGCGGAGGAGAGATCGTTTCCGTTATAGTGAGTTCGCAGGAAGAGGAACCGACGAAGACGATAAACAATATATTATCCGTTTGCGATATAGAGCCAAAGCTTTTTATGCTTAACGGAGAGCTCTTCAAAAAGCTGAGTCAAACGGAAAACGGAAGGCTTGTCTTAGCGGTTGCAAAGAGGCCGAATGCAGAAAGGTCGAATGCCTGTGAGGGTATTGGAAACAGTGGGAATATCCTCATACTGGACAGAATCCAAGACCCGGGCAATATGGGAACACTTATAAGAACTGCTGATGCCGCAGGGTTTAAAAAAATATTAGCGATAAAGGGGTCCGTAGATCCATTTTCACCAAAGGTGGTTCGCTCCGCCGCCGGTTCCGTATTCAGGATACCTATTGAATTTGTGGATGACATTAATTACTTAAAGAGGAATCTTGAAAGAACGAGCAATAATGATGGAGGCAAAACCTCGATTAGAATAGTGGCAACATCGATGAACGCAGAGAATGATTATTGGAACGCGGATTTATCGGGGCCTGTTGCCATCGTGATTGGAAACGAGGGCGCAGGCATATCAGAAGAACTCCTTGATATATCGGACATCAAGATTCGCATTCCGATGACCGGTACCATAGAGTCACTAAACGCAGCAGTATCGGGAGCGCTCATCATGTACGAGGCTTTTAGACAAAACAATAATACTTTATGATTTATCAAGTATACTTTATGTGATACATATTATTTTGAAAGAAGGATATAGACATGCAGGAAAAGTTGAACAAATTACTTGAGGAAGCTAAGGCGCAGATTGAATCGTCCTTGGCTGAAAAGGACATTGAGGATCTTAGAGTGAGATTCCTCGGAAAGAAAGGCGAGATAACCGAGATACTTAAATCCATGGGAAGTCTCGCACCCGAGGAGAGAAAGGAGCTTGGCAAAACCGCAAACCAGGTGAAGGAACAGATTGCGGATGCCATTTCGAAGAAGGGTGCAGAACTAAAAGCCCTTGCCAAGGAGGGAAGATTAAGAGCCGAAAAAATCGACGTGACTGAACCTGGAGTAAAGATCAAGATCGGAATCAAGCATCCGATTACTCAAACCATCGAGGAAATAACGGAGATATTTAGGACCATGGGTTATTCGGTATATGAGGGACCTGATATCGACACGGTCTTCAATACCTTTGATGGACTCAATTCTCCACCGACTCATCCTGCAAGAGATTTAACGGATACGTTCTATATCAATCCGGACACGGTGCTCAGACCTCATACGTCATCTGCCGAGATAAGGGCGGAGGAAGGTCTTCCCGTGCCATATAAGATTGTTATTCCGGGACGCTGCTATAGATGCGATACTCCGGACGCCACTCATTCTCATACCTTCCATCAGGTGGAGATGATGGTAATCGGTGAAGGAATAACCATGGCAGATCTTAAGGGAACGCTGGATATGATGGCTAAGAAATTATTTGGTCCGGAAACAAAGACGAAGTTCCGTCCGCATCATTTCCCGTTCACTGAGCCATCTGCAGAGATGGATGTAAGCTGCTTCAAATGCGGCGGCAAGGGTTGCAATGTATGTAAGGGAAGCGGCTGGATTGAAATCCTCGGCTGCGGAATGACTCATCCTCATGTACATCAAGCGGGTGGAATCGACACCGATAAATATACAGGCTTTGCCGTTGGTATGGGTGTTGAACGTATTGCCATGCTGAAATATGGAATCGACGATATCAGACTTCTCTACGAAAACGACATGCGATTTATTGAGCAGTTCAAGTAGAGTGAACGATTTAAGTTAAGAGTAGAGAGGAGATCTGAAAATGTTAGTATCAGTAAATTGGTTAAAGGATTATATAAAAGTTCCGGAAATGGATGAGCCCCTTGCGAAGAGCTTTGCCGACAAGATGATAATGAGCGGCTCAAATATTGAAACCGTGGAAGAAATCGGAACGGGCATTTCCGGAGTGAAAATTGGAAGAATAGATAAGATTGAAAAGCACCCCGATGCGGATAAACTCGTCGTCTGTCAGGTCAATGTCGGAGATGAAGTTCTTCAGATTGTAACCGGAGCCGACAATATCTACGAAGGTGCCTTTGTTCCCGTTGCAGTTGACGGGGCGCATATTCCGGGACCACTTCACGGACAGCCGAAGACTGAGGGCGGAGTCGATATAAAGGCCGGAGAACTTAGAGGCGTAACATCGGTTGGAATGCTATGTGGACCACAGGAACTCGGAATTCCCGATAAGGTTGCCCCCATTATATCAAAGGATGGAATCTGGCTTCTTCCCGGAGACTGGAGCGATTCGCTCGGCGAAGAAATAGATAAAGCACTCGAGATGGAAGACGTGGTTATCGACTTTGAGATAACGCCAAATAGACCGGACTGCCTTTCCATGATAGGGATGGCAAGAGAGGCCGCTGCAACCTTCGGTACAAGTTTTAGCTACCCGGATATCGAATGCGAGAAGACCGATGAAAAAGCTTCCGACTATATCCAGGTTGAAGTGAATTCCGATCTTTGCAAACGCTATACGGCAAGGGTAATCAAGGACGTTAAGATAGAGCAGTCACCTTGGTGGCTACAAAAAAGGTTGATGGCAGCCGGAATGAGACCGATAAACAATATGGTTGATATCACGAACTTTGTTCTCATGGAATACGGTCAGCCTCTCCACGCCTTTGATATCAGAGCCTTAGCCGGCGGAAAGATAATTGTGGATACGGCATCAAAGGGTGAAAAGTTCACAACTCTCGATGGAACCGAAAGAGAGCTTGATGATACGATGCTCATGATTAACGATGCGGAGAAGCCCGTCGCTGTCGCCGGAGTAATGGGAGGATTGAATTCAGAGATACTTCCTGATACGGAGACGGTGGTAATCGAGTCCGCCAATTTCGAAGCATCATCTGTCAGATTTACTTCCAAGAAACTTGGATTGAGAACCGAGGCTTCCGGAAGATATGAGAAGGGAATTGATCCGAACCTTTGTGAAGCAGCCGCCGACAGAGTATGCAAATTGGTTGAAATGCTCGGCTGCGGTAAGGTTTTGGATGGCTCTGTAGATGTTTACAGAAAGCCTGAGGTGGCACCGACTGTAACAGCAAGAGTAAGCAGAATAAACAGTGTCCTCGGAATCAATCTTGATAGAGAAGAGATGGTTAAGATTCTGGAAGGACTTGAAATGAAGGTAGAGGGTTCCGGTGACCAGCTTGTCGTAACCCCGAATTCCGTAAGACAAGACCTTCTCGAAGAAGTTGACTATGTAGAGGAGATTGCGCGTATTTATGGATATGACAATCTTCCGAACACTCTTCCTGAGCTTACTACAAAAGTTGAGAACAGCAAGAGCTGGGAAATGAGAGCGCTTGCAAGAAATCTTCTTTCGAGCATGGGAGCCAACGAGATTCAGACCTTCTCTTTTATCAGCGACAAGGACTTTGATGCGGTAAGAATCGATGAAGATTCATGGGAGAGGGATACCGTAAAGATCATGAATCCCATGGGAGAGGATACCGCTGCGGTTAGAACTATTCTGCTTCCAGCCATGATGGAAGTCCTGGCGAGAAACGATGCGAGAAGCATCCCTCAAGCCAGAGCCTATGAAATTGGAATCGTTTTTGCCAAGAATTATATCGACCAGAATGCGCTTCCGGACGAGAGCTTTGACTTATCCATCGGAGTATATGGTAAAGACGAAAGCTTCTTTACACTTAAAGGAATGATTGAAGCGCTCTTTGATGGAATGGGAATTACCGATGTTGAATATATTCCGGAGTCTGAATACGGCACATTCCATCCGGGACGTTGTGCACGAATAGTTAAAAAGGTCGCGGGAAGAGGAGAAGACGGAAGCCTGACGATGGATGTGGAGCTTGGAATCATGGGAGAGATACATCCCGATGTTCAGGAAAACTACGACATTGATACCAGAACCTATGCTGCCGAACTATTCTTCGACAAGATGGTTGAATATGCAAACAAAGAAATCCATTATGAGAAGCCTCCAAGATTCCCGGCTATGACGAGAGATATCGCCATGATAGTTGATGAAGAGGAATCCGTGAGCTTGATTGAAAAGGTCATCAAGGAAGCTGGAACCGAGCTCCTCAGAAATGTTGAACTGTTCGATGTTTACAGAGGAGAACAGGTAGGAGAAGGAAAGAAGAGCGTAGCATTTAGCCTTACCTATAGACATGATGACAAGACCCTTACGGATGATGAAACTGAAGCGGCCAATAGTCAGGTTGTAAATGCGCTTAGAGAGAAACTCGGTGCTGTAATAAGAGATAACTAAGAACCCGGAGGTCGAAATGGATAAGGTTAAGGTCAGTATAAACGATAGAGAATACATCCTATCCGGCGATAGAACACCTGAAGAAATCAAAGAAATCGCATCAAAGGTCGATTCCGAGATGAAGAAGGTTGCACGAATGGCTCCAGGAACATCCAGAACGGATGCGGCGATTTTGGCTGCACTTAATCTGTCGGAAGAGATATTTGCCAGCGAACAAAAGGAAAAGAAATTAGAAGAAGAGAAGGCAGTCAAAGAGGAACAGGAAACGGAAAAGAAGATAAGAGAATACGAAGAAAAGATTAAAGAACTTCAGGGAAAGGTAAACGAATACGAAAACAATTTCTTTGATCTTCAGATGGAAAACATCAAATTAAAGGACGAAATAGAGAGACTTAAATGAACGAATTTGCCTTAAAGGTACTGGAATACGACAAGATAATACAGAGATTGGCTGACGAGACCATGACCGATGAGGGTCGTGAGCTTGCGAAAAATCTACTTCCGTATCAAGAGGCTCATCTTATACGAGATGAACGGGATGCTACTACGGAAGCGGCATCTCTTATATTGCGCAAAGGCCCGCTGCCAATCGGCGGGTTTTGTGACGTTAAGAGGCAACTTTCTCTCGCAAAAAAAGGCGGTAGTCTGACGATGAAGGAACTACTTGAGGTTATGAGGGATTTAAGAGTTGCCGGAGATATCGTAAGCTTCATGAGAAGCGATGAGATTCCGGAACTTCCGATTATCAGAGGAATGACAGATCTAATCGTAAGTATTCCGAGTCTCAGAGACGAAATAGATAGGTGCATAATAACCGAAGACGAAATGGCGGATAGCGCATCTCCTGCACTTAAGAACATACGTCGCGACATCGCAAGAAAAAATGAAGAGGTACGAGCAAGGCTTTCCAAAATGATAACGAGCTCGGAAACCAAGACCTATCTCCAAGACAGCATAGTAACCATGCGTGGTGGAAGATATGTCATACCTGTCAAGCAGGAGCACAGGCAAAAGATTCCCGGCATGATTCACGATCAAAGTAAAGGTGGACAAACCCTCTTCGTTGAACCGCAGGCGGTCGTTGAACTAAACAACAACTTAAGGGAACTCGAACTTGCCGAACAACAGGAGATAGCGAGGATCCTTGCGGAATTAAGTTCCAGAGTTGCAGAGCATTACGACGATCTAAGGAACAATCAAGATCTGATTATCAAACTCGATTTCATAATGGCGAAGGGAAAGCTCTCATCAAGGATGCAAGGAGAACCCGCCCGCATAAGCGGTGTTTCGGAAAAGCCATTTAAAACAGATTCACCAAACTGGGAGATGGAGACAGAAGGAGTTTTAAAGATAGTGCAGGGCCGTCACCCGTTAATAGATCCGGAGAAGGTTGTTCCGATAGACATAACATTGGGAACCGGTTATACCAGCTTGATAGTTACGGGTCCGAATACCGGAGGAAAGACGGTAAGCCTTAAGACCGCGGGACTTCTATCGCTCATGGCCATGAGCGGTCTGCATATACCAGCAGCATCAAAGTCAAGCATTCCAATTTATGATGAAATATTTGCGGACATAGGTGACGAACAAAGCATCGAGCAGAGCTTATCCACATTCTCCTCTCACATGAGGAATATAGTGGGGATACTGAAAAACGCCGGAAAAAGGTCATTGGTTCTACTCGACGAGCTTGGGGCGGGAACCGATCCGACGGAGGGAGCCGCGCTTGCCATTGCGATTCTTGATAGACTCAGACAGAATGGCGTTTCGGTCCTTGCGACTACACATTACAACGAACTAAAAAAATATGCCCTGTCTACGGAGGGGGTTAGCAACGCCTCTATGGAATTCAATGTTGAAACATTGTCGCCGACATATAGGCTCCTCATGGGGATTCCGGGAAAGTCAAACGCATTTGAAATCTCCGAGAAACTTGGACTTGATTCCGAGGTGATAGAGAATGCATCCAATTTGATTGAAAGAGGCGACATGGAGTTCGAGGAGGTAATCGGATCTCTGGAAGAGGATAGGCGAAAGGCGGAAGCCGACAGAATGGAGGCCGAGTCTCTTCTCGCCAAGGCGAGAGCCAAGGATGAATACCTCTCAGAAAAGGAAAAGGATCTCGCTCAAAAACGAGAGGACATCTTAAACAAGGCGAGAGAAGAAGCAAGGGATATAATTAAAGAAGCCAAGGATGCCAGTAAAGAGGTCCAGAAGGAAATTCAAAAAGAGTTAAAGAACCTGAGGCAAGGCGGCAGTGCATTTTCCGGGGTAGAAGGAAGAATCGCAGGAAGCAGAGGGCGACTGAGATCCTTGGAAGAGAAGTATGCGGCCCGCACGGTGAAACAGATTAACAGCGACCCCGTTAGCGCAGAAGATATAAAACCGGGCGACAGGGTGAAGGTACTTACCCTCGATCAAAACGGAGAAATAATCACAAAACCGGACGATAAGGGTGACCTGATGGTCCAGGTGGGGCCATTAAAGGTAAACGTGAATATTGAAGACCTGATGCTTATCAACGAGGGGAAGGACAGGAAAAAGCCCGCACAAACCAAGGCAAAGGTCACAGTTAAAACGAGTAAGTCCATGACCGTATCCGCATCGCTCAACGTACAGGGAGAGAACCTTCAGGACGCTTTGATGGATGTTGAAAAATATATCGATGATGTCTATATGGCAGGTCTCGAGAAAGTTACAATCATACATGGACGTGGAGAAGGAATATTAAAAACCGGAATAAGGGATATGCTTAGGAAGAGCAAGCTCGTTGCTTCGGCAAAACCCGGTGTATATAATGAGGGTGGCGAAGGCGTGACCATCGTCACCATGAAGAAATAAGTGTGAAGAGATAATTATAATGAATAGAAGGAGTCCAAAATGTTAGATTTTAAGAAGGCAATTAGCGAGTTACTCGCCAAAGAACTTCCGGAGCTATATCTTGATGAGATAAAAGGAATGATAGAGGTTCCGCAGGACACAAAAATGGGAGACTATGCATTCCCGTGTTTCAGGCTTGCCAAGGAACTTAAGAAGGCGCCGCAGATTATAGCTGCTGAATTGGCGGAAAAGATAAAGGATGCCGATATATTTGAGAATGTGGAGCAGGTAAACGCATATGTCAATATGTTTGTTTCAAAGGATAAGCTTTCTGGGGATACTCTCTCAGAGGTAATTGAAAGAGGCGACGATTACGGTTCTTCGGAACTCGGAGAAGGTAAAACGGTAATCGTGGAATTCTCTTCACCAAATATAGCAAAGCCGTTCCATATCGGTCACATAAGGTCTACAGTAATAGGAAATTCCATTTACAAAATATATAAGGCCCTGGGTTACAAGATGGTCCGCATAAACCATCTTGGTGACTATGGAACTCAATTCGGAAAAATGATCTGCGCTTATCGTCATTGGGGAAACAAGGAGGACGTCGAGAGGGAACCCATTAAGACGCTTCTCGAATACTATACCAAATTCCATGAAGAGGTTGAAAACGATCCGTCCCTTGATGATGAGGCGAGAGAAATCTTCGCAAAATTGGAGAGGGGAGAACCCGAAGAAGTGGAACTCTGGCAGTGGTTCAGAGATGAGAGTCTGAAGGAATTCAGCAGGGTATACAACATGCTCGGAATCGAATACGATTCCTATGCCGGAGAAAGCTTCTATTCAGACAAGATGCCTCGCCATGAAAAGGAACTCGAAGAGAGTGGAATAATGGTTGACTCTCAGGGTGCCAAGATTGTGGACTTGGAGGATCAGGGGCTTGGTGTTGCTCTAATCAAAAAATCCGACGGTTCTTCAATCTATATAACAAGAGATATTGCTGCCGCAATTTATAGAAAGGAAACCTACGATTTCTATAAGAACATCTATGTCGTTGCTGCTCAGCAGAGCTTGCACTTCCAGCAGCTCTTTGCAATCCTGCGTCTGATGGGCTACGACGAATGCGCCGATGGTTGTGTACATGTTCCGTTCGGTCTTGTTCGTTTGGAAGAGGGAACGATGTCCACAAGGCATGGACGCGTGGTATTCCTGGAGGATGTTCTAAACAGAGCGGTCGAAAAGACAAGAGAGATAATAGCGGAAAAGAATCCGGGCTCTGACAATATCGATGAGATTGCCAAGCAGGTTGGAATAGGTGCCGTTGTATTCAACGAACTCTCAAACAACAGAATCAAAGACTATGTATTCAAATGGGAAACGGTGCTCAATTTCGATGGTGAGACCGGCCCCTATGTTCAATACACCCACGCGAGATGCTGCAGTCTTTTAAAACGTGCGGGAGACGAAGTGGCAGCAAAGGCGGAGGAACTTGCGAAATCCGGAGGCCTGAAACTCGATTATCTTACCGGAGACGCTGCCCATGAATTAATAAAGCTCATCTATAATTATCCTGATGTTATTGTTCAGGCGGCGGACAGATACGAACCTTCTCTCGTAACACGCCATGTAATAGATATTGCACAGGAGTTCAACCGCTTCTATCACGATGAACATATCATTACCGATAACGATGATGAGAAGGTCGCCAAGATAGCTCTTGTCCTTGCAACGAAAAACGTGCTCAAGAATGGTCTTGGTCTCTTGGGAGTAAACGCTCCGGAACGTATGTGAGGAAGACGAAATGAGATATGAGGGTGATATTTACAGACCGCCGAGCGAAGCGTATAGCTATTTGCTCCAGGTCACTATAGGTTGCTCCCACAACAAATGCACATTCTGCAGCATGTTTAAGGCCAAGCAGTTTAGGGTGCGTCCTGTGGAAGAAGTCATGGAAGATTTGGAGGCCGCAAGGAAGTATTATTCCAGGGTAGGTCGAATCTTTCTCTGCGACGGGGATGCAATGTGTCTAAAGACAGAGAAGATAATAGTAATCCTTGATAGAATAAAGGAACTCTTTCCGGAATGCGAGAGGGTTGGAATATATGCTCGCTCGTCAGATGTACTGAGAAAGACCGATGACGAACTAAAGGAACTTGTCAAGCATGGACTCGGTATAGTTTATATCGGTGCGGAATCAGGTTCCGATAAAGTTCTTAAACTTATAAACAAGGGCGTAACAAGAGCGGAGATAATTGAATCCGTTAGACGTTGTGAGGATGCGGGTCTTCCGACGTCCGTAACCTTTATTTCAGGTATGGGAGGGAAGGCTCTCTGGAAGGAGCATGCCATCGAAACCGGAACCTTGATAGCTGAGATGGGAGCTTCTTATGTAGGACTGTTAACCTTGATGGTGAGTCCGGAAGCTCCAATTTATGAACAGATTCAAAGCGGTGAATTCGAAATCCTTTCAGGGGAAGAAATCGTTCACGAAACGCATCTCCTCTTGCAGCATACCGCTCCGGAAAAGGTCATGGAATTGGATTCGGAAGATGGACTTGAACCTCCGAAATACTTCCCGCGTCCATGTGTATTTAGAAGCAACCATGCGTCCAATTATGTTTCCCTAAGGGGAAATCTGCCTGAGGACAGAGAGCGCATGCTCATGCAGCTTGAACGTGCGATGAATGATATTGGCTTACTGAAGGACGAGCGATTCAGGATGCTATAGTGGGATTGTAATAATGAGTGAACAAAACATCGTAAAAGATCGAATAGGGGAATACCTTATTCCATATATAGCTGAATATGTTTTTGATGAACTTTCGGAGAATTACCTTAAGAGAGCAGGGGCGAAGGATATACTCTCCGACATTCCCGTCCCCATCAAAAAGACCGAACTCACGGAGCTCACGAACCTTAAGATAGCGCGCAGCATGGCTATGGTTATAGGTTGTGATATAAACTTCCCGCATAAGGATAAATATATTGAGTATATTAACAGGACCTTCGGAAGCGACTTTGTTCCTCCGTTATTAAATGAGGGGGTTGAGCTGGCATCAAACGGTGAATACGAGAGAGCGTGCATCTGCTTTAGAGGTGCGCTGATGCTCGCTCCCGATAACCCGGATACATATTATTGTTACGGAAGAGCTTGCAAGGATTGCTATGAAAATGGCGAGGGAGAGGAATACGTCGGGCGCTTTAAGGCGGAGTCCCTGGAGGCCTTTGAAAGGATGACCATCATTGCACCGAAGGATGAACGAGGCTTTTATTTCCTTGGATATGGATACCTGAATTTGGGTCTTTATATGAAGGCGAAGCTTACGTTCGAAGAGTATCTTAAATTGGCGGATTCTGTTCCCGAAGAAACTGCGGGCATTCCAAAGGAATTCCTGGACGATCATCAGGAAATATTAGGAGAAATAAAGGACTGGATAACAAAGCTTGAAAGTCCTGTGGAAATCGAGAAGGCATATAATTTGATTTTGGCCGGACGGTATCCTGAAGGGATTGATGCTTTACTTCCTTTTAAAGAAGAGAAGCAGTACAGGGACTGGTGGCCGCTATACTATTATCTCGGTATTGGGTACAAAAATCTGGGAATGTATGATGAGGCGATTTCCAATTACAAAACTGTTTTAAAGTTTGCGCCGAGCGATATTGCAACCATGGAAGAACTGGTGGAGATATATAGTCTTCTGGGTGATGACGACTCGGCGGATAAATATAGAAGTAAGATCAAAGTTGTTGAGCGCAACATGGAGGAGGAGAAGGCCGAGAAAAATCCAAACATAAGCTGATAGCGGTTTGACTTACTTGTTATATGAGTTGTATAATAAATGTTGCCGTAATGACGCAATTTCATGGAATCGGGTGAGATGCCCGAGCGGTCCCGCCACTGTAAGTGGGATAAGCCTAACTCGAGAAGGTTTAATTCCATAAGCCAGACACTTGAATGAGCGTTAGTATTTTTACCAAAGGAGCGATGGACTCCGGAAAGGACAAAAAATGATTAAAGGTAAGAACATCAAAAGAATTTTGGCTGTGCTCATGATGGCATTGATGATGGTTTCATTCATGCCTGCCATGGGCGTTTTTGCTGATGAGACCGGTGATGCTCCGGCTAACGAAGCCACCGGAAATGAAGTGGTAGCTACCGAAAATACCGGTAATACTGAATCTACAAATGAAACTACTTCAAACGAAGCAGCAAACGGCGAATCAGAAACGAAAGATACTGCTAAAGGTTCTGAAACCGGAGAGACGACTGAGACTACCGGAACCGGTGAAACACCGGCTGAGCAACCAGCAGAATCAGAAAATCAGGAAGCAGAGAACAAAGTAATAAAGGCCTATATTACTATCAGTGATGGTGGTAAGATTGTAGAATCACAAAATGGTGAGCTTGTTGCTCTTGCTCCAATCGAATTGGTTGGTAAGCCGACATATTCGCTTGATGATGCATTTAAGAATGCACATGAGCAATACAACAAGGACGGCCAGTCTGCCTATGGCACCACCGATTCACAGTATGGTCCAATGGTAAGCAAGTTCTGGGGCGTTGAGAATGGCGGAAACTATGGCTATCAGATAAATGGTGGTGACGTATTCGTAATGGGTCCAACCCAGGAAGTAAATGATGGCGATATCATCGACGCATATATCGTAGTTAACGACTTCCAGAACATTGAGGCATATGCTAAGTTTGACAAGTTTTTCGTAGAGACCACGGAAGGTGAAGAGGTAGTTCTGACACTTACAAAGGCAACCTATGACGAGAACTTCAACATGGTATTCGTACCTGTCAATGAAGCACAGATCAGACTTGAAACAGTTGATCCGACAGCTGTAATGCCAGGGGATGGAACTGCACAAGCAGGACTTATGACTGATGAAAACGGCAAGGTTACGTTTGTACTCAACAAAGCCGGTGAATACTATGTTATCGGTGAGCAGGTGAAGGATCTTGACGGAAAGACAGTGCCTACAATCACTGCAGCCGTAGCCAAGGTCATTGTAGCAGCTAAGGAAGCATCAGGAAATACTGAGCCTGAACCTATTGCTCCGGCACCAACTACACCAACTGATGACAAGAAGACAGAAGAGAAGCCGGCAGCAGCTCCTCAGGCAACAAAGCCTGCACCGGCAGCAAGCACAAACGCTGTTCCAAAGACAGGCGATGAGCAGAATGTTGCTATCTACGCAGTAATCCTCGTTGTAGCACTCGCAGGTGCATACACACTTAAGAGAAATCGCTAATTGATTCTTAGATAAACTCATCAATTCGGGGTTGGCCTTAGGGCAACGCTGGTCCTCGAACGATGAAATATCAACCTCAATAAAAAAGGACTTTTGGGAGTTGGATAATACTCGCCTAACGGCTCAAACATTATCCAACTCCGAGCAAAAGTCTTTTTTCTTTATCGGGATATTTCTATCGTTCTGCGGAACGCGTTCCACTTAAGGTCAGCCCCGCCAATTGATAGGTTATCTGAAGGTTTTATCTGAAGAGTGCACCACCAACGATGAGCTGCTGAATCTGGTTTGTTCCTTCGTAGATCTGTGTGATCTTGGCATCTCTCATCATTCTCTCTACGTGGTATTCTCTCATGTAGCCATTTCCGCCCATGAACTGTACTGCCCATTCGGTAACTTCCATAGCTGTGTTTGTGCAGATGTATTTTGCCTTTGCAGCGGACTGGCTGAATGGCTTACCTGTGTCGTGATCCATAGCTGCCTTGTAAAGGATGTACTTTGCTGCTTCAATCTTGATAGCGAGGTCTGCCATCTTGAACTGGAGATACTGGTTGGTAGCGATTGGCTTGCCGAACTGCTCTCTTTCCTTCATGTAAGCAACTGCTCTTTCGAATGCGCCTTCTGCGATTCCGAGACCCTGAGCAGCAACGCCGATACGTCCACAATCGAGTGTCTGCATAGCGAGCTTGAATCCATCTCCATCAGCGGTAATCTTGTTGGCAGCAGGAACGCGGCAGTCCTCGAAGATAACTTCGGAAACCTGAGCAGCTCTGATACCCATCTTGTTTTCAATCTTACCGATTCTAACGCCTGGTGTATTTTCCTTGTCAACGATGAAGCAAGCAAGACCTTTGGACTTCTTTTCGGGTTCTGTAAGTGCGTAAACTGCGATGTACTTGGAGAGAGGTCCGTTTGTGTTGAAGCACTTGAGACCATTGATTACGTATTCGTCGCCGTCCTTTACAGCTGTCGTGATGCATCCGCCTGCATCGGAACCTGCGTTAGGCTCTGTGAGACCGAAAGAACCGTGTGTCTTACCTGTGAGAACTTCCTCGAGGAATTTCTTCTTTGTTTCGTCGTCTGCTGCGGAGTTCCATACGCTGCCGCCATAGAGGGATGTGGATACGGAGTAGGAGATACCGAAGGAAGCGTCAACCTTGGATACTTCTTCTACTGCAAGAGCGTATTCCATGTAGCCGAGACCCTGGCCGCCAACTTCCTTTGGATATGGAAGTCCGATGAGACCGAGTTCGCCAGCCTTGTGATAAAGATCTACAGGGAATTCAGATGCTTCGTCTCTTTCGATTACGCCTGGAAGGAGTTCTTCTTCGGCAAATTTTCTTGCTGTTTCCTGGATAGCTAATTGTTGTTCATTAAGTTCAAAATTCATAATGTCCTCCTTGACATATTAAAGGGGAAATAGTTTATTAGGGGAAATAACTTTCTATCAAAACTGCCTTTGGCTCGGCAGTTAAAATCTTTGATGGCGTAAATAGTTAGCATGCTAACTATTTATTAAGTAAAATATACACCATTGAGGGTACCGTGTCAAGGAAAACATGCCGATTTTCTTTACATTCATGACTATTAATATTATACTTTTAATACAATTGTTATTGCGATAAAAATGGTGTTATTGGAAGAGGAGGAATGTCTTATGAAAGTGAAGAAATTCGCCGCGCTGCTGCTTGTTGTGGCCTTGGTATTTTCTCTAGTTGCGTGTTCGAGCGGTGGTGGCGGCGGCAAGCCATCCCCTGTTGGCTCTTACACTCTCTCCGGCATGGAGGAAAACGGGGAAGCGAAATCTCAGGAGGACTTGGACCTTTTGGCTTCTATGGGACTAACGCTCACGATGGAAGTCAGAGAGGACAAGACAGGAATGATGGACCTTTTTGGTGAGCAGCTTGAGTTTGAATGGGATGATGAAAGTATAATAGTGGATGGTGTAAAGCAGCCATATACCTTCGATGGAACTACGCTTACAATGGAGAACGACGGAACGAAGATGACGTTCACATTGAATACCGATACAGAGAGTGATAGCTAATTGATATTATGTCGGAAGTATATGCTGCAAAGTATGGCGATAAAATTTTAGACAATAGGAAATCAGGATTTTAGATTATTTAATTAAGAAAGGAGGATGGGCTCCTACAAGAAATCTGACAAAGAGAAGTCTTAAAAGTTTTATTGATTTTCAAATATTAGAGGGTGTCCCAAAAGGTTCGGATCATGAACCTTGATGGGCGCCCTCTTTATGCGCTTTTGCTCATGGTTGAATACGCGCCGGAATCCTTATAGAGGCATTGGTCTGGCTCCTCCACATCGAAAGGCAGCCAGTCTATTCTTCAGTCGCGTAGGGAACATGTTCTTATTCGATTCCGCCTCTGCTGCCGCTGCCAGAGGCTTTTCTATTGGTCTCAAAGACAGCTTATGGGCTAGTGGAATAGGATAAGCACACCACGGGAACTCAGAAGAAAGCGACCTTCGTACCTATGCTCTTTCTTTTCAACCACGAGAGAAGCAATCTTGGGTGGATTCTGTGTACCAAACATGTGCTATGACGTCAATCTGTGTACCAAACAGACGCTATGACGTCAATCTGTGTACCAAAGCCCGAAAAAATAAGGCTGTGGTACACA
>CAMYVY010000004.1 GCA_947302715.1 uncultured Clostridia bacterium | reverse complement strand
CCACAAACTGATACTGGTCGATGTCTGAACGATGTAACACGCAATATTGCAAATTTGGTTTTAATCTATATGGAATTGCTAATATCTGAAATGGCGCTCTCAATAAAATCACCTCCACAAACACCGATTTGTATAAATGTTCTTCTATTGTATTGTCTAAGGTTTTGCCTTAGAACTCGTTCCCTTCTTTCATAAAATCCATCAAATTGACGTGACTTATTCCACTTCTCCTTTGGAATAGTAAATCTGTCGTAATAACATAACGAGGATAGTTGTCAGTTATCGTTTCAAGTGGTCTATATTCTCTGTCTTCGGTTTCTTTGCTTGCGAGAATGGTATATGCCACTTGAATATACGCATAGTTTTGCTCTCTGTTTCTCGTTATGAAGTCGCATTCAAGTTTTCCAATGCGTCCTACGCTCACTGAGCAGTCTTTTGATTTAGCATAGGTGAAAACTATGTTCTCAAGAACCGGTCCATAGTTTATTTCATTATTAGTATTATCTGCATAATAGAAACCCAAGTCAGACAAATAATACTTCTTTTCCCCTGAAAGCATCTTCTTGGATTTCATATCAAATCGATCGCATACATATAGTATTTTAGCATCAACCAGCGCTTTGATATATCTGGAGATAGTTGCTTTAGAGATGCTATTTCCGCCTTTTTTAAGTTCTTCGCAAATATTGTTTATACTGGTGGTAGCGCCAAAATTATTGATGATGTATTGACGAACAAGTTCGAAAGTTTCTTTCTTTCTGATCTTTACTCTCTTTCTAATATCTTTCTCAAATATCTCCTTTATTACTCCCTGGACATAAGTCCTTTTGTCGGCAGTATCATCCAAGAAAATAGTACGGGGGAACCCGCTTCCTAAAATATAGTTCTTGAGTTCCTGTATAGAGTTAGGATCCACGGGCTTATTATAGAATGCCTTCATGTCTTCATATTCATCAAATGAAAGTGGAAACATTTCAAACTCAAGATATCTTCCTGTAAGTTTAGTCATCAGTTCTCCACTAAGAAGATACGAATTCGATCCCGTTAAAAAGATCGACCAGTCCCCATCCGTTCTATAACCATTGATTAGTATTTCGAAGTCTTTTACGTTTTGTATTTCATCAACAAATAAATATTTTAACCCCTTTGCTGTGGTTAATTCGTAAATTCGTTTCTCAAGCGCTTCTACTGTAGTAATCGATTTATTGCCTCTTTTATCCAGGTCTAAATAAATGATGTTTTCTTCTTTTACACCGCTCTCTCTTAATTCTTCCGAAATAGTTTGCATCAAACTAGATTTGCCACATCTTCTTACTCCTGTAATCACCTTTATGATGTCGTCAGCGTGGTAAAATCCTCTAATTTTTCTAAGGTAGTTTTCCCGTCTATATAGTTTCACGACAACCTCCTTCAGTATGAGCATAAGCCCATGATTTCACTTTTCTACGATCATATTATAACTACTATTTTGCGTTAAATCAACGTTAACGTTGCCGTTTTTTACATTTTGTTATTTTCTGACACCTTAACCCCCGTTTATCTTCGATCTCCACAACCTCACTTTCTTGCGATCTAAAAGGGCGGCCGCCCTATTACCACCGCCCATGTAATTTAAATCTTTTCATTTTAGGTTCGTTCAAATTGCCGGTGGTATCTTATGGGTGTCAAAGCAACTTCTCTTGTCTTTATGTCTGCCACCAGCCCCTCCTTTCTTCCACATAAAAAAAGAGCAGCAACTATATGTCACTGCTCTCGCACATATTCATGTACCTACATTAAGCTTCTTCTATTGCCGCTACCGGGCATCCGCTACATGCCTCTGCTGCACTTTCAAGATTAGCCTCATCGACTTCACCTTCAATTGCGACAGCAGTACCTGCATCATTCATAGAGAATACTTCCGGGCATGTCGATGCACATAATCCGCAACCGATGCAGCTTTCATTTACGTAGTATTTCATCTCATTGCCTCCTAAAAAACGACTACCAATAGCATCTTAAACCGTTCTTCTCCATACACCGCATGAGGATGACCTGCCGGCATCACGATAGACTCGCCCTCGTGCAGTAGGTATGCGGTTCCATCTATTGTGATTTTGCCTACACCATCAAGGCATGTAACAAGGGCATCTCCGCCGGACTCATGCGTGCTGATTTCTTCATCTTTGTCAAATGAGAATAGCGTTACACTTACAGCACCATTCTGAGCCAGTGTCCTGCTGACCACCTGGCCCTCCTGATAAGCCACTTGATCCTTCAGTACGAGCACTTCAGCTTTTGCTATATTCTTCATAGGTTCTCTCATAATGCCGGTCTCCTTTTATTCTCCAAAGAAGAGTTTGATATCATCTTCTACTGTTCCGATTCCGGAGATTCCGAAGTTTTCTACCAGTACATTCGCTACATTTGGTGACAGAAATGCAGGGAGAGTCGGTCCGAGATGGATGTTCTTTATGCCCAGAAAGAGTAGTGCCAGAAGTACGATAACTGCCTTTTGTTCATACCACGCAATGTTGAATTCTATCGGAAGATCGTTGATATCCTCAGCACCGAAGATCTCCTTTAGCTTAAGTGCAATCAGCGCCCATGAATAGCTGTCGTTGCACTGACCGGCATCAAGTACTCTCGGAATCCCGTTGATATCTCCGAGGCCCAGCTTATTGTATTTATACTTGGCACATCCGGATGTCAGTATTACCACATCCTTAGGAAGTGCTTCGGCATATTCCTTGTAGTAGTCTCTGGACTTCATTCTTCCGTCGCAGCCGCTCATAACCACGAATTTACGAATAGCTCCGGATTTAACCGCATCTACGACCTGATCTGCAAGTGCAAGCACCTGGTTATGAGCAAAGCCACCTATAATTGTTCCGGTCTCAAGTTCTTCCGGTGCAGCACACTTCTTAGCCTGCTCGATTATTTCCGAGAAATCCTTCTCTTCACCATAGGCACCGGAGATATGCTTACAGCCGGGTACAGCGGTTGCTCCTGTAGTCCAGAGTCTGTCCTTGTAGCTCTCTGCAGGCGGTACAACGCAGTTTGTTGTCATCAGGATAGGTCCGTTGAACTTCTCGAACTCTTCCTTTTGCTTCCACCAAGCATTTCCATAGTTGCCTACAAGATGTCTGTATTTCTTCAGCTCAGGATAGTAGTGAGCAGGCAGCATTTCGGAATGTGTATATACATCAACTCCTGTTCCTTCTGTCTGCTTGAGAAGCATCTCCAGATCCCTTAGATCGTGACCCGAGATAAGGATACCCGGATTGCTGCCTACACCGATATTGACCTTTGTCATCTCAGGATTACCATATGCGCCGGTATTGGCTCCGTCCAGAAGTGCCATGCCGTCCACTCCGAATTTACCAGTTTCCATTGTAAGTTCTACAAGATCATCTACCGAAATGCTGTCATCCTGGATCTTTGTCAGTGCGAGCTGGATGAATTCATCGATAGCTTCATTATCCTGCATAAGTGCGTTGGCGTGCTTAGAGTAAGCTGCAAGACCCTTGAGTCCGTATGTGATGAGTTCTCTCAGGCTGCGTACATCTTCATTCTCTGTAGCAAGTACGCCTACTGCATTTGAAACAGCCTTGTTTCCGAACTCAGCCTCATCATCACTCCAAAGAGCAGCCTCGGGAAGTCCATCATTATTATCCACCTTTGTCAGCAGCTCTTCCTTAATGCGAAGTGTGTCCTTGATATACTCGGTGATATTCTCCTTATCAAAGTTTGCGTTGGTGATAGTCGTAAAGAGATTAAGTGTGATTCTGTGATTAACCTCTTTACCTACTGTCTTTCCTTCTTCTCTTAGTTTTGTGGCAACTGCTGCAAGACCCTTTGTAACATATATGAGCAGATCCTGCATTCCTGCAACTTCCGGATTCTTTCCGCATACACCTGATACTGTGCAGCCTGTGCCTTTCGCCGTCTCCTGGCACTGATAACAAAACAATTTATTGTCCATGATTTCTCCCTCCTTTTGTTAAATAGGTAATTAGCTATGCTTTTTTCATATCGATAACGTGATTCAAAGCGTTTAGCAAAAGCTCCGAGTCTATACCGTGTACCATACACGCATCCTCGATTGATTCCATCTGCGATGCTGCGCATCCGAGGCAGTGCATCCCTGCAGCCATCAGTACATCGATTGACTCCGGATAGTCTCTTACTACCTCTCCTATAAGAGTCTTGCTGTTTACATAAGTGTTCAATGCAGTTTCCATTATTTCCTCCTAGTTTGTTAATCGTCCGGATTTTGCGCAACTTACTGTTGCTTTGTTGTCCGAAGTATATTATACTTCGAGTAGCATGTATGTTGTTGCAACAACATTTTAAGAAAGCGGAGAAATACTTATGGATTATCAGTTTTTAAGCACTACCTCTCTGTTTAAGGGATTGACTGAGCAAGAGATAAAAACCATTCTTCTATGCTTAAATGTGAGGGAGAAAAAATACAGGAAAGGAAGCATTATCTTACATGCCGGTGATCAGGTTTCCGAAATAGGTTTGGTTCTGTCAGGAAGTGTAAACATTGTAGTTACTTTCTATTGGGGAAACAGCAATATCTTCGGTCACGTAGGAAAAGGTGATCTCTTTGCCGAAAACTACGCGGCTATCCCGGGACGGACGCTTCTTAATGATGTAGTAGCCGCAGAAACTACTGAGATCCTTTTTCTGAATCTTGACCGTCTTCTGACTACATGCAAAAAAGGTTGTGCCTTCCACAATGGGCTTATACACAACCTTGTAAAAATATCTGCTATGAAGAATCTCAATCTGTCAGCCAGGATGATGCATACTGCTTCTAAATCGATCAGAGAAAGAGTCCTGTCTTATTTATCCGAATGCGCACTTACAAGCGGCAGCATGCACTTTTCCATTCCGTTTTCTAGGCAGGAGCTTGCGGATTATCTCGGGGTCGACAGAAGCGCCCTTTCCGGTGAGCTGAGCAAGATGCAAAGAGACGGTCTGATTGAGTTTCGCAAAAGTGACTTTACTCTTTTGGAAGATAGCTATCTCTACGAGTGACTATTGAATCCCAAAGTGCTCCTTGGCAAATTCCATATCCTGCACTATTTCCACAGTGCCGAGATAATTCTTTTCGTTATCTCTGACCGCCATGTATGTCACCAGGAAAGTGCGTCCATTCTTATCCATCCATACAGGGACAGAGTCTCTGCGGTTATTTCTGAAATCATCTATGATGGAACGAACCATCGGCTCTATCTTCGGCGGATGGCATGAGAACACTTCTCTGTCGAGAGCCATACCAGGGCGTTTAAATACCTTAGGTCCCTCATTGAAGAACCTGTTGATGTTATCCGCATCGATGAACGAGATCTCAAGCGGGATAGTATTAAGAAGTGCTGTAAGCTGTTCAATCGACATATGTCCGCCAGGCATTACGATCTCTCCCGTATCTTCGAATACCGTTTTCTTAGGAGCAGCAGCCTCTGCCTCCTCCCAGATTTCCTTTTCTACACCCAGGCAGTCCGCATAGTCCTTGGAATCGTGATAAACACCTACCCACTCATCATCTGTGAAGTTGGCAGCGCAGATCGGGAATAATATATTCTGCTCTTTGTATATCATCTCCTCCGCTCTCGTAATCACATTAGCAAGACGCGTAAACCACCATTCACCTCTGTCCGTTTCTTTTTCGAGAGCTCCCATTTCATCTCTTATCTCGTCGTCTACTGTCCACATAACCTGAGACGGACCTGTTACTCCGTATTTAACGCTCAGATGCGGATACAGAAGATCTCCTTTTTTCGCGTAGTGGATAGAGAGTTCGCGAAGCTTTGAAAGCAAATCTGTCACATCTTCTTTTTTCTCTATGACAGGTCTTATGACGCTTATGAGCTCCGCCAATTTCTCATTCTCTTTAGTGAAGGTGTAAAGAGGATGTCCTTTGATGCCTTCAAGCTTTGATGCATTCTCTGTATTTTTTGCCGCACTCTCATGGATAGCAGTGTGGCTTTCGACAGTACTTTTTGCCATAGACTCATTAACAGCCTTCTCTGCATTCATTATCTTCTCTTCTCTTGTGGTTCCATGAAACAGTGCAGAGTGAACATCGCAAAGCTTTTGAACTTCTTCGAGTGGAGTTCCTTCTTTCATGAGTTCCTGCTCAGCCTTCATGATTTCGGAGGCTTCCACTTCTCCGAATTCTCTTACGAAGTCTGCCTGCACCGTCTCGAGTGATTCTCCGTCTCCAAGCCTTCTGAGATATGACTTAATAAGTTCGGTGCGGTTAGCAGCATCGCCTGTAGCGGCTGCATTTCTTGCAGCTGAGGTCGCTGTTTCGTCAGCCATTTCTGAAGACTGAACAATTGCATCCGCCTCCGCTGCGTTATCTAATCCGATTACTTTATAACCTTTTTCTGAAAACGCACCGATAATCCTATCCATCGGAATATCTTTCATCTTGGCTCCGCGAGGAAGCGTCATCAGCTTTCCTACAGAATGAAGCATTGCGGTCTTGGTTATCTCAGAAAAACCAAGCTCCTTCATTATCTCAATAAAGTCAGTGTGCTCTTCGGATAGTTCAAATACAGTCTTTCTTAAATCTATTGCCTTGCTCATCGCTGTTACCTCCTTGATAAAACTGTGACTCTTTAATAATTGCTATTCTTTTGTTGACTGTAAGATATCATCTATGCGATTCGCAGTATGTTGTTTGGACAACATTTCGACAAGAGCAGTTCAATAGTTCTGATTCCGGATAATACAATAGAGGCCTTGAACTGAAGTTTGGTAGTGTCGAACTGATCGTGAGCACACTCGACCGTGCAGTTTATGCCGCTCGTGTAGAAGATCCTCTCAGTCTTATCCTCATCTGTTCTCTTTTTTCATATCTTTTTCCTCATAAAACCATATGAAGTATAGCTTATTTTAAGTTCGTTTAAATTGTCGATAGTATCCTACGGGTGTCAAAGCAAAGACAACTTTTCTTCATAAAAACCTTCATAAAATAACCTTTAAAGTAACCTATGACAGTGGGCCCTGCGTACGCAGGGCCTTTAGCTAGCTTCCTTACGACTATATATTAAACGTATGATGTAAGAGGTTTTAGACTGCGACCTGAGTCAGAAAAGAAATAAGAAGTACAGACTGCGAGCGAATCGACTCTCGTCAAAATCGCATTTCATCCCTATATTTGTCCCTCAATAGGGTCTTTTGAAGGCGTTTTCGAGGTGCTTGAAGGCGATTGAAGGAGTAACCGAAAAGAGCGGTTTCCCCTGTAATTTCAACGCATCCCTTGCAATGAAAGAGGCCCAGAGATTTACTCTCTGAGCCTAAAAAGTGGAGCTCCCGGCCGGGCTTGAACCGGCGACCTGCGCGTTACGAATGCGCTGCTCTACCAACTGAGCCACGGAAGCGAACCGCCTTCAAAGTATACCACCAAAGTGATAGGATATCAAGAACAAAACTGCGGTATTCAGCAACCGTATTCTGCATGGCGTTAGACAATGGACGAGCGCAAACGAAGTGGAAGAATTAATCGTGAGTAAGGCGAGAGTATTGACTAAAAACGAGATAGTGATAAAATGATAATGGTTATTAGTTTTAAAATGAACTGATGGGGGTATTATAAACAAGGGAGGTGATGTATCATGAAATATTCCAAGCAACGAAGTTTGGTGTTGGAAATTATGAAGAATACATATAGTCACCCAACTGCCGAAGAAGTATATGCTGAAGCCCGTAAAATCTATCCCGGAATAGGCATTGCTACAGTTTATAGAAACTTGAACCAACTTGCAGAAATGGGTGAGATAAATCGAATATCGCTGGGGAACGGAAATGACCGATATGATGGACACCTGGAAGAACACTACCATATGGTTTGTAAATGCTGCGGCAGACTCCAGGACCTAAGACCATCGAAAGAAAAGCTTGATGATTTCAAGAAAATTGCAGAGGAGACCTTTGGCCTTAAAGGGTTCAACAAGGCAGAACTCAACGCAACTATTATGGAAGGATATTGTGACAATTGCGCAAAATCAAAAAAAGCGATGTAACACAGATTAAAGATCATTAATGTTTAATTAAGTATAAACGCAAATGAAATTGGAGGGATGCTATTATGGCAACAACGAAGAAAGAAGCAACAAAAGCAACAGCGAAGACAGCAAAGAAGGCAGTAGCCCAAAAGCCTGCAGCAAAGAAGGCTGTAAAGGAGAGAAAGGCTACGACTAAGAATCTTCAGGGAACAAAGACACTGGAAAACTTGATGACTGCATTTGCAGGCGAGTCTCAAGCACGTAACAAGTACACCTACTATGCATCAAAGGCAAAGAAGGAAGGTTTTGTTCAGATTAGCAAGATTTTCGAAGAGACGGCTGCAAACGAGAAAGAACATGCCGAACTCTGGTTCAAGGCATTCCATGGCATCGGGTCAACTTACGAAAACCTAATTGATGCGGCTATGGGCGAAAACTACGAGTGGACGGATATGTATAAGGAAATGGCAAAGACCGCTCGTGAAGAAGGCTTCATCGAAATCGCTCGTCAGATGGAAGGAGTTGCTTCTGTAGAAAAGGAGCATGAAAAGAGATACTTGGCTCTTGCTAAAAATGTTAAGGAAGGCAAAGTGTTCAAGAAAGAAAAGAAGGTCCTCTGGCAGTGCAGCAATTGTGGATTCCAGGTAACGGCCCAGAAGGCACCGAAGGAATGTCCGGTATGCCATCATCCACAGGCATATTTCCAAGTCAAGGCAGAGAACTATAAGTAAAGTAAATAAAAGGTCAAATCATCAGGCGGTACCCAAAAGGAACCGCCTGATTTCTTTCGTCGAATTGCTTAGAAATAACAACAATGTTTTCTTCGGGGCTTATTTCCGTTTGTATTAGTGTATCTTTGCTTTCTGTGCTATTCTTAGTAATTTCTTTACAAAGTCTTTGAGACGCGCGGTAAAAATGGCGATGCTATTTCAACGGCTTTCCAAAACACGCTTGCACTTATTTTTGACTCTAAGCAAAAATACTCTGAGACGCCACGGCCTTATCCAAAGTGTCTCATAGATTTTCTGCTTAAAGCCATCAAGGTCGACAGGCTGGCCATTACGGGTGAGCGTATTCAGTACTCCGAATACACTTGACTTAGGAACGTGCTCGACATTTATGCAATTATCACCGAGGATCAAGTAGTTTTTTCCTTCATCTCCGATGATGCGATGAAGCACGTATGCACCATCGCCTCTTTGGTAAATCGCAACGTCCATTGCCTTTGGCTCGGAAGTGGGTTTAACCAAGGTCACATAATCCGTTTCTTGACGAATCATTGGGCGCATGGAAACACCCTTGCATTTCCAAACAAGCCTGCCGTATCTATCTATTACATCTTTTAAACTCATTACTTGGTCATTCATCGGGTATCATCATAACACATTTTAATTCCCATTCCAACTTGCGTATCATGCTTTATTCCTGCTGAATGCATTTAATTTATATGGGTTGTTTGCTTAAGCGCTTCCTTGCTTTCGTCCGCGTTTCTCTTTTACGAGATCAAGCTCAAACCAGAAGGTGCTTCCTTTTCCGACCTTGCTGATGACGCCGTATTTGGCCTTATGCAGGGTCAGTATTTCTTTTACAATGGAAAGACCCAGGCCGCTTCCTTCCGTCGGGCGAACATGGTTGGTGCTGGATTTGTAGTACCTCTCCCAAACGTGGCTGATTTCGTCCGGAGCAATTCCTTGACCGTGATCCGTAACCTCGAAGCGAACGCGTCTTGCGGATTTTTTGACGGTAACAATTATAGTCTTGTCTTCGCCGCAATACTTAACTGCATTATTCACAAGATTGGATATTACCTGCTTGATTCTTGCTTCATCCGCATTAACAAGCATTGGCCCGGGATTCTTAAATTCGATGTGATAGTCTTCCTTGGCTTCCAAAATGTCATAAGAATGAAGAATGCCTTCGACGCACGAGGACAAATCGAAGTCCTTCATTTCCAACTCGATTTTGCGCTGCTGCATCCTGGACATAGTGAGCATGTCGTTAACCAAGGTATTCAATCTATCTGCTTCCTCTATGATTACTCCGAGGTGCTGCTCCCTCTTTGGTGGGCTGTCGCCGGATAAATCGCGAATCATTTCAGCATAGGATTTAATCATGGTAAGAGGTGTTTTAAGGTCGTGACTCACGTTTGCAATGAGGTCCTTTTGATACATGTCGGTCTTTTCAAGCTCACGAGACGCATTTGTAAGGGTGTCGGCAAGCTCTCTCATTTCGGTATACGGACCGCCATCGAATTGAACCCCGTAATTGCCTTGTCCCATTTCGGCTGCTGATTTGGTGATGTTGTTGATTGGTCTGCTTATATGCAGTGAAAGATAAATCGACATGGCGAATGCCAGGAAAAGTGCGATTATCGTTATGTACAGGAGCTGGGTTCTAAGAATCATGACTGTCGATTGTACGGGAACAAGAGGTGAGAAGAGGTAGAGAATAATACTGTTTGCCATGCTTTCCGTATCGGCTCCTCCTGCCGTCTTTGTTAGATAACAAGCGTACGACAGAACCTTTGATCCGTTTTTAGTTGAGGATACCTCAGAATATGCATTGAATTGACTATTCTGGAGCTTCTCCCTTAGAATCGCAGTTTCAGCTCTATACATCAAGGGCTGCGCAGGTCCGGTATAGTACGGACTGAAGATGATGATTCCGTCTCCGGACTCAACGCGAATATCCATATCCGACTGTTCGACAGTATCTGTAAGCAGCTCGGTAAAGACTGAAATGTCGTTATCCGATCGGTATTCATCAATCAGCGCATCTGCTATTCTCTCGGTTTCTCTAAGTTTCATTTCCTCATAAAACGCACCAAGAAAATAGGTCTGTAGTAACCAAACCAGACCCAATATAACAACTGCGAAGAGAATAAAATAACCCCATACGCGGAATCGTATGCTGCTAAAATCAAACCGTGAAGTCTTTTCCATTATCCATTCTTATCTAATCTTCGTATTCGAATTTATATCCGACACCTCTCAGGGTGACTATATAATCTCTGTAGGGACCAAGATTGTTTCTGAGGTTCTTGATATGTGTGTCGATGGTTCTGTCATCACCAAAGAAATCGTAACCCCAAATATCCTGGAGGAGCTTGTCTCTGGAAAGAGCTATATTTTTGTTCTTGATCAAATAGAAAAGGAGCTCATATTCCTTTGGTGTAAGCTCGACTCTCTCTCCGTCGACGGAAACGGTGCGGGCTGCCATATTTACCGAAAGACCGCCGAAATCCAAGACCTCCGCTTCGTCTTTCTTGGAAGCATTTCTTCTTTCCAGGACCACGTTGACCCTGGCCATAAGTTCCTTGGGGCTAAATGGCTTTACGACATAATCGTCAATCCCGAGTTCAAAGCCGAAGAGCTTGTCATATTCCTCTCCGCGAGCGGATAGCATTATAATTGGCACATCCTGAATCTTCTTGATTTCCTTGCAGCAGGAAAACCCGTCCAGCTTTGGCATCATTACATCAAGAATTACCAAATCGTATTCGTTCAATTTGCAAAGCCCGACGGCGCTCATACCATCGGCAGCTTCAGTCACTTCATATCCGTTAAATTCGGCGTATTCCCTTATAACCTCTCTAATCTTAGGTTCGTCATCAACTACCAGTAATTTATACATAGGAATCCTCCTTGTTTGTATCTACAGTACAATATACATTCTTCCAGTGAAGATTTAATGTTGTTATCATCCAATATATTATCACATTTGATGTTTCTACAAAAGTTTTTCAGTTATATTGATAGATTGTAAATACTTATGATTTTCTCGGTTCTTGACGTCTATGGTTCTTTCTAATATACTGTAATTTGACGAGATACGCCCATTTTAGATGTCAGGAAATGCTTGGCGATTCTCGTCATAAGGTGTTGCATCGAAAGGCAATGTCTATATTTCTGTGGAAAGGAGGTGAAATGTATGCTAAGGAAATTAGTTAGAATAATATTCACGATTATTGGTGCAGTCCTCGGTTACAGCGTATTTGCTCTAATTAGACTTGCTTTAACGAAGGCCGGAATTGATATAAGTCAGTATCTATCTACTACTCAAGAGTATATAGTAGCTATTATTTTAGGAATTATTTTTGCATTTATTTTCTTTAGAATAACCCCGCTTATTCAAAGACAGAGCGAAAAGATAGCCGAAGGCATCGGTGATGACTTGCAAGGAGTATCGGGAAACGACATTGTAGCTGCAACTGCAGGCTTGGTGATAGGACTATTTATTGCGTTTCTGCTTTCGCAAATATACGCGATAATACCGAATAAATACGTATCTGCTGTTGTTACGATTATCACGTACCTGATTCTCGGATTCCTGGGAGTTGTTGTTGCAAACAGAAAGGGCAAGGAAGTCTTCACTCAGATTTTTAACAGGCAGGGTAGAGAACAATCCCCGGATGGACAACAAGGTTCACAGGGCGGAAGGTTTTCGGTTGGCCCCGGCTCCAAGAGGAAAAACACAAATCAGGTTCCAAAGATTCTTGATACAAGTGTAATCATCGATGGAAGGATCGCAGAGATAATGAAGACCGGATTCCTGGAGGGCCCCATAGTTATCCCGGAATTTGTCTTGGTTGAACTAAGACATATTGCGGACTCGGCTGACTCCCTAAAGCGAGCAAGAGGAAGAAGGGGACTCGATATATTAAATAAGATTCAGGCTGACTACGGAATTGAAATTTACAATACCGAAAGTGAGAAGGCGCTGAAGGATATCCCCGAAGTCGATGTGAAGCTTTTGAAGCTGGCTCAGATAATGAACGGCAAGGTCGTAACCAATGATTTCAATTTGAACAAGGTTGCCAGCATTAATGGTGTTGACGTACTTAACATCAATGAACTGGCGAATACCTTAAAGCCTATAGTAATCCCGGGAGAAAAGATGAAGGTTACTCCTGTAAAAGAGGGTAAGGATTCTTCCCAGTCCATAGCGTATCTGGATGACGGTACCATGGTTGTCGTTGAGGACGGACGAAAGGAAATCGGAAACGAAACGGAAATCACTGTAACCAGCGTACTTCAAACAGCAGCGGGACGCATGATATTTGGAAGAATCAAGGTATAGGAGGTGCTGGTTTGGAACTGAGAGTTGGCACAGGTTACGATGTGCACGCTTTGGTAGAGGGCAGAGACCTTGTCCTTGGTGGGGTCAAGATTCCCTGGGAAAAGGGTCTTGATGGACATTCGGATGCGGATGTTTTAACTCATGCAATAATGGATGCGCTTTTGGGTGCAGCGGGGCTTCCGGATATCGGCGGTCTTTTTCCGGATGACTACGCTGAATACGAAGGCATATCAAGTCTGCTGCTCCTGGAACGTGTGATGGACCTTCTGAAATTGAAGGGGTGGAGCGTAGTAAACATTGATTCCACAGTTATCTGTCAGAGACCAAAGCTTAGAGATCATATCAATGATATGGAAATGAAGTTGGCGGACATCATAGGAATAGATGCGGAACTTGTGAATGTCAAAGCCACAACCACGGAGCATCTTGGCTTCGAGGGACGTGAAGAAGGTATCGCTGCCGAAGCGGTCTGCCTGCTTCAAAGAGAATAATAAGTGGGGCGATGTTCAACTTACTGAGTCGCCCCTCAAAATAAAGAAAATGGAGAAATGAAATGCGACTTTCAAAAATGCACTTTAAGACGCTGAGAGAAGCGCCGACGGAAGCTGAGATTCCAAGTCATATCCTGCTTCTGAGAGCCGGCATGATTAGAAAACTTGCCAGCGGAATTTATGGCTTTATGCCGCTTGGATGGCGAAGCCTAAGAAAAATAGAAGAAATAGTTCGTGAAGAAATGGATAACACCGGAGCTCAAGAAATCTTGATGTCTGCCATTCAACCGTCGGAGCTATGGGAGGAATCCGGTCGTTGGTATGCCTATGGTCCGGAACTATGGAGAATCAAGGACAGGGGAGGCCGCGACTTTTGCTTGGGACCTACGCACGAGGAAATATTTACGGATATCGTAAGGAACGATATATCCTCATACAGGCAGCTTCCGACTACTCTTTACCAGATTCAAACGAAGTACAGAGATGAGGCGCGTCCTCGCTTCGGACTCATGAGAAGCCGTGAGTTTATAATGAAGGATGCATACTCCTTTGATAGAGATAGAGAAGGTTTGGACAAGAGCTATGATGCGATGTATGACGCGTACAGCAAAGTCTTCACGCGCTGTGGACTCACCTTTAGACCGGTAGAGGCCGACACGGGCGCAATCGGCGGAAAGGGCTCGCACGAATTCACTGCGCTTTCTGAAGTCGGTGAGAGTGAGATTGCGTATTGCGAAAGCTGCGACATGGCTGCTACGGTTGAGCGCGCCGAATGCAGAGATGATGATTCTACTCCGGCAAGTGTCGAGATGCTTCCGATGGAGGAGGTTCATACTCCCGGCACCAAGACGATTGAAGAGGTTGCCGATTTCTTAAAATTGGATAAGAATCAGACCATCAAGGCTTTACTGCTGGAAAAATATGATGAAGAAGGAAACGTAAGTGATTACGTGGCTGCATTTGTAAGGGGTGACAGAGACCTAAATATGACCAAACTGGTCAACGCCCTTGATATTCCCGAACATGCCATTGCTTTTGCTGATGAAGAAAAGATGTCATCAAAGACGGGTTCCGTTGGTGGATTCACCGGACCGACCGGACTCCACGACTGCATCATTGTTGTCGACAGTGAGCTTGTTGGACAGAAAAACATGTGCGCAGGTGCATGCAAGAAAGACCATCACTTGATTAACGTGAACTATGACCGTGATTACAAGGGAGACATAGTAGCGGATATCAAGGTACTTAAAGAGGGTGATCGCTGTCCGGTCTGTGGTGCTCCGGTTAAGCATACGAGAGGAATCGAGGTGGGCCAGATTTTCAAACTCGGAACCAAGTATTCCGAGGCCATGGGTGCAACATTCAAGGATGAAAAACAAGAGGATCATCCAATTGTTATGGGCTGTTACGGAATCGGTGTTTCCAGAACGCTCGCCGCAATCGTTGAGCAGCATCACGACGACAAGGGAATCATATGGCCGATTTCGGTTGCGCCATATCACGTGATAATAACCCTGGTTAAACCGGATGACGATGTGCAGAGGAATCTCGCAGAGAGTATTTACGAGACCCTGACCAAGGAAGGTGTCGAGGCGATGTTGGATGATAGAGACGAAAGACCGGGAGTGAAGTTCAACGATGCGGATCTCCTGGGGATACCGCTGAGAATCACCGTTGGAAAACTTGCTGCCGATGGAATCGTTGAATACAAACTTAGAAGTGAAGCCGATAAGAGTGAGGTTTCCGCTGAAGAGGCAATTAGAAGCGCAATAGAGCTTGTGAAGTCCTCGAAATAATAAATACAATAAACTCGATTAACAAAACCGAAGAATATAAATTTTAGGTGTGATAAGAAATGAAAATCTATAATACGCTAAGTAGAACGAAAGAAGACCTTGTGCCAATAGAAGAGGGGAAGGTCAAAATCTATGTCTGCGGACCAACTGTCTACAATTACATTCATATTGGAAACGCGCGTCCGATGGTTGTCTTTGACACTCTGAGAAAGTATCTGAAATACAGAGGGTATGAAGTTAAATATGTTCAGAACTTCACCGATGTTGATGACAAGATTATCAATCGCGCTCGTGAAGAGGGTGAGGATGCACTTTCGGTTTCCGAAAAATATATAAAGGAATATCTTGATGATGCCGATGCGCTTGGTGTTGACCGTGCGGATGTTCATCCGAAGGTTTCCGAGCACATTCCGGAGATCAAGAGTTTTGTTTCTACCCTCATCAAGAAAGGCTATGCCTATGAGGCCGACGGAGATGTTTATTTCTCTACCCGTAAATTCCCCGAGTATGGGAAATTATCGGGACAGAACATCGACGATTTGGAACTTGGAGCAAGAATCGCAATAGGTGAAGTCAAGGAGGATCCACTGGACTTCGCGCTGTGGAAAGCGCAGAAGACGGAAGACGAAATCGCTTGGGATTCAGATTGGGGTCTTGGACGTCCGGGATGGCATATCGAATGCTCGACGATGGCGAAGAAACATCTCGGCGACACCATAGACATCCATGCGGGCGGTGAGGACCTGCAGTTCCCTCACCACGAGAATGAAATCGCACAATCAGAATGCTGCAACGGAGTGACGTTTGCGAAGTACTGGATGCATAATGGTTTCATCACAATCGACAAGGAAAAGATGTCTAAATCAAAAGGCAACTTCTTTACTGTTCGTGATATCAGAAAGGACTATACCGGAGAGGAAATTCGTTTCTTCCTTTTGCTGGGGCATTATCGTGGACCGATAGATTTCAGTCGTGACCACATGGATCAGGCAAGAGCCGGACTTGAGAGAATCGCAAACAGCCATGACGACATCAAATTCATGATGGAAAATGGCGCTGATGGAGAGATGACTTCCGATGAACAAGCTGCACTTGAAGGACTTGGAAAGTTCAGAGACGAGTTTATAGCCGCCATGGATGACGACCTAAATACCGCAGACGGAATCAGTGCGATTTTTGAAATGGTTACTGCGATAAATACCGAGCTAAGAGGAGGCGCAACGAAAGCCTTTTCGGAGGCTGCGCTTGAAAGGCTTATGGAACTCTGCGATGTCCTCGGAATACTCCAGGGCAAAGACGCTGAAGAGGATGGTGTCGATCCCGAGGTTCAGGCCTTGATAGATGAAAGGCAGACTGCTCGTGCAGCGAAGGACTTTGCTCGTGCCGATGAAATCCGCGACAAGCTCAAGGAAATGGGAATCACCTTAAAGGATACTCCGCAGGGTGTACAAATAATCAAGGAATAGTGAATCTGAGAACAGGGGACGGTTTCTACAGGATGCCGTCCCCATAAAAATATTGACATGGACAATCCGTATAAAATGAATACTTCCGCATTGGCCTTTCTCGGCGATGCGGTTTACGAACTTTATATAAGAGACCTAATGGTCAATGCGGGAATGACCGACCCCGATGCAATGCATCGCGCTTGCATTAAATATGTGAGGGCAGAGAGTCAGGCTCTTGCAATTAAAGAAATGATGCGTGAGTACGACAATGCTGATCGGAAGAGTTTTCTTACCGAGACGGAAATAGCCTTAGTCAAGAGAGCGAGAAATCATAAGACACCAAACAGAAGCAGGAGCGCGGGACCGGTCGAATACAAATTGGCGACAGCCTTTGAGGCTTTGGTTGGATATTACTACTTGATGAACGATAGCTCCCGCCTTGGCGAAATCATGCAACAGGCAGCTGCGATTATTGCAATTAGTGATAATGAAAATGGCGATAGTGCAGATGGCGATAATGTGCAGAGTGATAATGTAGAGAAAGACGGAGGAGATACTTTATGAGGTTGATTCTTGCCGCCGATGAAAAATGGGGAATAGGTAAGGATGGAAAATTGTTATGCCACCTGCCGGAGGACCTAAAGTACTTTAAGGAAAAGACCTTAGGTAAAACCCTTGTAATGGGGCGTGTTACGTTGGAAAGTCTTCCGGGGAAAAAGGGACTTCCGGGGCGAAGGAATATTGTCCTTTCCAGAGACCCGGACTATGTTGCCGAAAATGCGGAGTCTGTATCCTCCGAGGAGGAACTTTGGTCGGCATTAATCGGAGTCCCGCAGGAAGACATAATGGTAATCGGTGGTGAACAGATATATAAAGCGCTTCTTCCGTTCTGCGACCTTTGCTATGTAACCAAAATCTACAGCGATTTTGATGCCGATAGATTCTTTGTTGATTTAGATACGTCGGGCGATTTCACCTCACATCAGGTGAGTGATGTTTTGATAGATGAAGAAAGTGGAATTAAATTTCAATTCTTCGAATATATTCGAATATAGTAGATAAATTGCAGATATATAAATGAAATCCTCAGATAAAACACAAAGAAAAATGAAAAAAGACGACCGCGAGAAAAATATACGGAATGAGCGCATTATGGCTACCGAGGGTACGGAGATAATCTGTGGGCGCAATCCGGTCGAGGAACTTCTGAAGAGCGGACGCGAAATAGATACGCTATATGTTCAGCGGGGCTCAAACTCTTCTGCAGAGGCTATAGCTCATCGCGCAAAGAAGCAAGGCATTAAAGTGCGATATGTCGATAGGCGTGTTCTTGATGAAGCTGCGGGTGGGATTCCCCATCAAGGGATTCTATGCACAACTTCGCCGTTTGAATATACGGATCTTGATGAGATACTTAAATCGATTGATCGAACCGCTCTTTTGATTCTTTTGGATGGAATCGAGGACCCGCATAATTTGGGCGCGATAATCAGGACCGCAGAATGCGTTGGGGCGTCCGGAGTCGTTATCCCCAAGCGTCACAGCGCTTCCGTAAATCAAACTGTTGCCAAATCTTCTGCCGGCGCTGTTGAATATATGCCATGCGCTCGGGTTTCCAATATTGCATCGACTATAGATAAATTGAAGGAACATGGGTTTTGGATATACGCTTGCGATATGGACGGCGAAAACCTCTTTGGTGCAAAAATCGAGGGCAAGGTCGCTATTGTGATAGGAAATGAGGGCTCCGGAGTAAGTAGACTGGTCAAAGAAAAATGTGATTTTACCCTCGCAATCCCAATGAAAGGGCATATCGATTCTTTGAATGCATCCAATGCCGCAGCCCTGGTTATGTATGAGGTCCTGCGAAAGCAAACGCGTGCGGACTGATTGTGTGTTCAATATGAAAAAAGACCTTAATGATGGCAATAAGCACAATATCGAGACCGGCGACCTCAATATCCTGACGGATGAGGCCGTTGTTCGCATGGCTAAAGAGGGCAGCAATTATGCCTACGATATTCTGATATCCAAGTACAGAGACTTGGCAAAAAACGTTGCCAGGAAGTACTACATAAACGGTGCGGACAATGAGGATGTCATCCAGGAGGGCATGATTGGGATATTTAAGGCCATACGGGATTTTGATGTAGATGAAAATGTCCCATTTAAGTCGTTTGCGGGACTTTGTATAGAAAGACAAATCCAAACTGCGGTGAGCGGAGCGAACAGAGAGAAGCATAAAATTCTTAATGAGAGCCTGCCGCTTTTTACAGGTAGTACTGTGGAAGATATCGATGCGCAGGATGGGTATTCGGAGATTAGTATATCTGAAGTCAATCTTGCTGATTCGATTTATGCATCAAAGACGGATGAACCGGAGAAATTCGCCTTGATAAAGGAAACTCTGTCTGAACTTCAGGAAATCAGCAGAGAAAGCCTTAGTGGACTGGAAACGCAGGTTTTTAACAAGCTGATACAAGGTAAAACATATAGGGAAATTGCAGAGGAAATGTCGCGTTCTCCGAAAAGCGTTGATAATGCGATTCAGCGAATTAAGAAGAAAATTGGATACGCCTTGGAAAACATGGATGTAAATAGTCTGTAAACTCTTATTTGTGTTGACTTTCGGCTTAAAAAATAGTAGGATAGAACAGGTATCGGCCTTGGACGGTGCCGAATAAATCGGTTGTTTTCAAATAGATGGGCTGTTGTAGCTCAGTAGGTAGAGCACTTCCTTGGTAAGGAAGAGGTCCGGCAGTTCGAGCCTGCTCAACAGCTCCAAATTTTTTTTGAACATTCCCATTCACGTTTAGGAGGAAAGAGAAATGGCAAAGCAAAAATTCGAAAGAAATAAGCCGCATATCAACATCGGAACAATCGGCCACGTAGACCATGGTAAAACAACTCTGACAGCAGCAATCACAACAGTACTGCACCAGAGATATGGTCTTGGTGAAGACGTAGCATTCGACCAGATCGACAAGGCACCGGAAGAGAAGGAAAGAGGAATCACAATTTCTACAGCTCACGTAGAATATGAGACACCGAACAGACACTACGCACACGTAGACTGCCCGGGCCACGCTGACTATGTAAAGAACATGATCACAGGTGCTGCACAGATGGACGGAGCAATCCTGGTAGTAGCAGCAACAGATGGACCGATGCCACAGACAAGAGAGCACATCCTTCTTTCCAGACAGGTAGGCGTACCATACATCATCGTATTCCTTAATAAGTGCGACATGGTAGACGACGAAGAGCTTCTTGACCTGGTAGAAATGGAAGTAAGAGAGCTCCTCAGTGAGTACGAATTCCCGGGAGATGACATTCCAATCGTAAGAGGATCCGCTCTTAAGGCACTCGAAGATCCAGCAGGTCCTTGGGGAGACAAGGTAGTAGAGCTCATGGAGCAGGTAGATGCATACATTCCGCAACCGGAGAGAGCAAACGACCAGCCGTTCATCATGCCTGTAGAAGACGTATTCTCAATCACAGGACGTGGAACAGTAGCAACAGGAAGAGTAGAGCGTGGTATGCTCCACACAGGTGACGAAGTAGAAATCGTAGGCCTTACCGACGAAAAGAGAACAGTAGTTGTAACAGGTGTAGAAATGTTCAGAAAGACACTGGACGAAGCTGAGACCGGTGATAACATCGGAGCACTTCTCAGAGGTGTACAGAGAACAGAAATCGAAAGAGGACAGGTACTTGCAAAGCCAGGTTCGATTCACCCACACACAAAGTTCAAGGGACAGGTATACGTACTGAAGAAAGAAGAAGGTGGACGTCATACACCGTTCTTCAATGGATATAGACCACAGTTCTATTTCAGAACAACAGACGTAACAGGAGATCTCAACCTTCCAGAAGGCACAGAGATGTGCATGCCTGGTGATAACGTAGTAATGACAATTACACTTATCACACCAATTGCTATCGAAGAAGGACTCCGCTTCGCTATTCGTGAAGGTGGACGTACAGTAGGATCCGGCGTTGTAACAGAAATCATCGAGTAACTCATAGTTGAGTAAGCGCGTAGCACTTCAGGATTAGAGTGCAGATAGCTGACAAATAAGACCCTCGGGAATCCAGTTCTCGGGGGTTTTGATATGTTACAGAAATAGCTCTGGGTCGGGGTTTGTATCAGAATAGTGTTCTTCCAGCATGGCTTTATGTGAAAGGAAGGCGCTGTCGTCAAAGTATTTCGCTTCCTTTGGACAAAGCCTGACGCAGGCATGACACTTGATGCAAGTTCCGGGGACTTGAGTCACATCATCCGGACTAATTGCGCCCATGGGGCAGCGCCTTGCGCAGAGGCCGCAGTGTACACATAGGTCGATATTGGTTTTTGGCTTTGCCTTTAGGAAAACTGCCGGCTGCAGGTCTTGACCGAGAGGAGTGTAATAAGGGGCATCGGCATCGCCTGGAACATCAAGAGCGAGAGGAGGCGCATTATTAGCGATTTGCTTTTTGATTTTTTTTGCTATCTGACGTCCGAAATATTCAATTTGCCGTAAATCATCATCATCCGGTCGTCCGGCACCCAAGGTTTCTGAAAAAGGATGCCTTGTTGGAATGGCACAGGCCGCTATTACATTGAACCCTGAGTCTTGGAGAGACTGAACGAGCTCTGCCAACGAATTATCAAAGCTCCTGTGTCCGTAGGTAACAAGAGCGACTGCATTAATTATGTTGCTGCCATTACCATTGATGCCATCGGGGCTCTCGCATGTGAATCCTTCCTTAAAATAAGGGAGGATTCTATTGGGCAATTTACCGGCGTATGTGGGTGAACCGATGATGAGCAAATCTTCTGAAGAGATTTTATGGGTTTTCCATCTTTCTGCCGGCAGTGTGAAATCAATTTCTTCTTGGCTAGCTGAAAATTCGGTGGTTAAGGCTCCGGCCAGGGATGAAACTGCGACTCTGGTTGTACCTGTTGGGCTGAAGTACGCTTTTATTATTTTTTTTACCATTCCAATCCCACCTCCCGATGTTACTTTTTATTAATCAAAACTACCATATGTGGTGGTTACAAACTCATGATTACATAATACAAAAATTAGTTTGACATTGCAATGTCAATGAATTATACTTATTAGGCTACTTTATGATTAATGATTCAGAGTCGAAGAGAGTTCGGCTCTGAATTTAAGTACGATTACAATTTGTATCAAATACGAAAGGACCATAGACATGAGAGTCAAAGTCAAACTAGAGTGCACAGAGTGCAAGCAGAGAAACTACGATACGATGAAGAATAAAAAGAACGATCCCGATCGTATCGAGCTTAAGAAATACTGCAAATTCTGCAGAAAAGAAACTCTGCATAAGGAAACCAAGTAAGTGCGGGGATAATTCTGCATAGGAAAACCAGATAAGTAAGGAGAATATCATGGCAAATAGCAATCAACCTGCTCAGCAGAGAGAGGGATTTGGCGGATACCTTAAGGGGGTTCGCAAGGAATTGGGCAAGGTAATTTGGCCGACACGTAAAGAGCTTGGAGCATACACCGCTGTAGTGCTTGCTACTTGCGCTGTTTGTGCAATCGGATTTTGGCTTATAGATATGGGTGTACTTACAGCTCTTAGACAGGTTCTTGGAATTACGCTTAATTAATGTGTAAAGTCTAACCTGAATATTCCATATAATACGGAGAATAATAATGTCAGATTCCGAAACAAGGAATGTCCTGTCGCCCCTTAAAGAAGAGGGACTTAGAGGTGACCGTACCGCAAGATGGTATGTTGTCCACACTTATTCGGGACATGAGAAAAAAGTAAAGATGAACATCGAAAAGATGGTCGAAACCCGTGGAATGCAGGACCTCATTCTTGAGGTTGTCGTTCCGACCGAAGAGAGGATTGAAATCAAGAACGGGCAAAAATCCATCAAGGAAAAGAAGATGTTCCCGGGGTACGTCATAGTAAAGATGATCGTAACCAACGAATCCTGGTACCTGGTAAGAAACACGCAGGGCGTAACGGGCTTTGTTGGTCATGGGTCAGACCCGATTCCTCTGACGGATGAAGAAATCACACGAATGGGAATCGAAAAGGTTCACATTGACTTGGATGTAAAACCGGGAGACACCGTAAGAGTAATCAGCGGGCTCTTCGAAGGCTTTATGGGAGAGGTGCTTGAAATCAATCCTGAAAAACAGGTTCTTACCGTCAAGATTTCTATGTTCGGTCGCGATACGCCTGTAGAACTGGAATTCGGACAGGTGAATACGCTTCAGTAAATAAGCGGCAATATATAAAGTAAAAAGTGCAATTTGCATTCGTGCGAATGTGCTTTATATAAAAATTGAAGAAAGGAGGCAGGAGGAAGTAAGATGGCCAAAAAAATAGAAGGTTACATCAAGCTTCAAATCCCGGCAGGACAGGCTAACCCGGCACCACCGGTAGGACCGGCACTTGGTCAGCACGGCGTAAACATCATGGATTTCTGCAAGGCATTCAATGCAAAAACGCAGGATCAACCGGGCATGATCATTCCGGTAGTTATCACAGTCTACGCTGACAGATCATTCACATTTGTCACCAAGACACCACCGGCAGCAGTTTTGCTGAAGAAAGCAGCGGGACTGGAACATGCATCCGGAGAGCCAAACAAAACCAAGGTTGCAACATTAACCAGAGCACAGGCTGAAGAAATCGCAAAGATTAAAATGCCTGATCTGAATGCAGCAAGTTTGGAAGCGGCAACTGAGATGATCAAGGGTACCGCAAGAAGCATGGGAATAGTTATTGAAGATTGATGAGCTGGGAGGCCGGAATCGCAAGACCGCGAAACCATGATGGCCGATTGCACCAGCAAGGAGGTAGAAATGCCAAAGAGAAGTAAAGGTTACAAGGCAGTAGCCGAAAAAGTAGAAAAACAAAATCTCTACGAAGTATCCGAAGCTATGGCTAAGGTTGTAGAGACAGCACATGCAAAGTTCGACGAAACAGTTGAAGTGCACGTGAGACTCGGCGTTGACGGACGTCACGCAGATCAGCAGGTTAGAGGAGCTATCGTACTCCCCAACGGAACCGGTAAGGAAGTAAGAGTACTGGTATTCGCAAAGGGTGAGAAGGCTACCGAAGCAGAAAGCGCAGGAGCCGACTACGTAGGAGCCGAGGAACTGGCTGACAGAATTCAAAAAGAAAACTGGTTTGATTTCGACGTAGTAGTTGCAACACCGGATATGATGGGCGTTGTTGGTAGACTTGGTAAGATCTTAGGTCCTAAGGGCATGATGCCGAACCCCAAGTCCGGAACAGTAACCATGGATCTGGCGAAGGCGCTGGAAGAAATTAAAGCAGGTAAAGTGGAATATCGTCTGGACAAGCAGAACATAGTCCACACAATCATCGGAAAGAAATCCTTTGGAGAAGAAAAGCTCGAACAGAACTTTAGAGCTCTCATGGAAGCTCTTGTAAGGGCAAAGCCCGCAACAGCTAAGGGACAGTATCTCAAGAGCGTAACAGTAGCCACAACAATGGGCCCCGGAGTAAAAATAAATCCGGCAACCATCCAGGCTTAACTCCGGGATGCAACTCCTAAGGTGCGTGCAAACATGAAAGACGTACCGAAAGAGATTATCCGAAAACAAAATAGTAAGCTATAACCGTAGACAGCGAGTGTTGACGGAAGTCGGGGAAACCTGAACGACTTGAAACTTAATTTCTCGCCGAGGTACAATACATAGATATTGAACCCTGTCTGCGTGCGCGCAATTGACAGGGTTATTTATTGAGTACCGAAAGAATGCCCGAACAGGGCTAAATACAATCGTACCGATGACGGATCGGACAGAAAGGAGAATATAATGTCAGAAGCAGCAAAACAAGAAAAGCAATTGATAATTGACGAAATCAAGGCAAAACTTGATGGAGCTCAGTCCGCGGTAGTTATTGACTACATGGGAATCACCGTTGCTCAGGCTGACGAGATGAGAAGAAAACTCAGAGAGGCAAATGTCGACTACACAGTATACAAGAATACTCTAATGAAGAGAGCTATCGACGGAACTGATTTTGCACAGCTGGCAGAAGTATTGGAAGGACCCAGTGCAATAGCTATCAGCAAGGAAGATGCAACAGCTCCTGCAAGAGTTCTTAACAGCATCATCAAAGAATTCCAGAAGATGGAGTTCAAGGCAGGTGTAGTTGAAGGAAACTACTACGACAAAGCAGGAATCGAAGAGGTTGCATCAATCCCGTCCAGAGACGAACTTATTGCTAAGTTCATGGGAAGCATCCAGTCACCTGTTGGCAAGTTCGTAAGAACACTTGCAGCTATTGCTGAAGCAAAGCCGGCTGACGGCGCAGCAGCACCAGCAGCAGAGGAAGCTCCAGCTGAAGAAGCAGCACCTGTAGCAGAGGAAGCTCCGGCTGAAGAAACAGCACCGGCAGCAGAGGAAGCTCCGGCTGAAGAAGCAGCACCGGCAGCAGAAGAAGCTCCGGCTGAATAATCACCGGCAGTACGACTTGCGACTAACCAATATGCAATTTATTGCAGAATAAATTTTAAAAAAGTAAATAAACAAATTTCTAAATAGGAGGAAATATAAAATGGATATGAATCAAATCATTGAAGCCATAAAGAATATGTCCGTAATGGAACTTAATGAACTCGTTAAAGCATGCGAAGAAGAATTCGGCGTATCCGCAGCAGCACCTGTAGCTGTAATGGGAGCAGCAGCACCTGGAGCAGCAGCTGAAGAGCAGAGCGAATTCACAGTAGTTCTCGCAGAAGTTGGATCCGAAAAGATCAAGGTTATCAAGGTTGTTCGTGAAATCACAGGACTTGGCCTCAAGGAAGCTAAGGAACTCGTTGATGGAGCACCGGGAACAATCAAGGAGAATGTTGACAAGGCTGAGGCTGACGACATCAAGGCAAAGCTCGAAGAAGTTGGCGCAAAGATCGAACTCAAGTAATTGGCTACATGTGATAGCTACAAATAAGCACCTTCGTGGAGTTGACCAACGGGTGACGAAGTGGGACCCAATGGTTAACTCCACCTTGCTTGTATACAAGAATTGTGCCAAATACCAAATGTAGCGATTGACCGCTTGACAAAATCATGCTAAAATATTAATTTGCCATGCGAATGCAAACTGATAAATCATAAGGAGTGATAAACATGCCAAATCCCATCAAAGTAGGCAGAAAAGAGAGGATGTCCTTCTCCAAAATCAATGAAGTCAGCGAAATGCCGAACCTCATAGATATCCAAACAAAATCATATAAATGGTTTTTGGAAGAAGGCCTCAAAGAGGTGTTTGAAGACATTTCTCCTATCAGAGACTACACGAACAATCTGATACTTGAATTTGTAGACTACACACTGGACGATACTCCTAAATATGACCAAGAAGAGTGCAAGGAAAGGGATGTAACTTATGCAGCCCCACTCAGAGTAAAGGTCAGACTTACAAACAACGAAACACATGAAATAAACGAAGATGAAGTCTTCATGGGAGACTTCCCACTCATGACCGAAAAGGGAACCTTCATATATAACGGTGCGGAACGTGTAATCGTTACACAGCTTGTTCGTTCCCCGGGACCCTACTTCGGTTTTGAAACAGATAAGTATAAATCCAATACGAGACTCTATTCGTCTCAGATTATTCCTAATCGTGGTGCATGGCTGGAATATGAGACGGATCCAAACGAAGTCCTTTCGGTCCGCGTGGACAGAACCCGTAAGCAGCCTCTCACAATCCTTCTGAGAGCTCTGGGCATCGCATCCAATCAGGAAATCCTTGATATCTTCGGTGAGGATGAACGTCTCATCAAAACTATCGAAAAGGACCCAACTACAGATTACGAAAGTGGTCTGAAAGAAATATATAGAAAACTAAGACCAGGTGAACCGCCTACAGTAGATAGCGCAAGTTCTCACCTGAATTCGCTGTTTTTTGACCCAAAGAGATATGACCTGGCAAAGGTAGGCCGCTACAAATACAACAAAAAACTCGGCCTTGCCAACAGAATAGTTGACGTAGTTCCCGCAGAGGATGTAATCGATCCAAACACCGGAGAGATTCTCGTTGAAGCAGGAACCAGAATTGACAGAGACATGGCCAAGGTCGTAGAGAATGCCGGTGTTGAATACATTATGGCATACGGTGGTCATGAGGACAGCTCTGAGGACATCACCAAGGTCATCGGAAATAGATTTGTTGCTTTACAGCAGTATGTTGACTTTGATGCAAGTACCATCAAGATTGCAGAAAAGGTTTATTACCCTGTATTGATGGAAATACTTGAAGAAAATCAATCCGAAGAAGACATTAAGAAGGCATTAATCGCAAGACGCGATGAACTCTCGCCGAGACATATAATTCTGGCGGACATCATAGCATCCGTAAGCTATCTGCTCAACCTTAACTATGGAATCGGAAGCACGGATGATATCGACCACCTTGGAAACAGAAGACTCAGAACGGTCGGAGAACTGCTTCAGAACCACTTCAGAATTGGTCTTGCCAGAATGGAACGTGTGGTTAGAGACCGCATGACAATCCAGAGCGAAGAAACGGCAACACCACAGGCTCTTATGAATATAAGACCTGTGACAGCCGCCATCAAGGAATTCTTCGGAAGTTCACAGCTTTCTCAGTTCATGGATCAGAACAATCCGCTGGCAGAGCTCACACATAAGAGAAGACTTTCCGCACTTGGACCCGGAGGACTTTCCAGAGAAAGAGCCGGATTTGAAGTGCGTGACGTACATCATTCGCACTACGGACGTATGTGCCCCGTAGAGACACCGGAAGGTCCAAACATCGGACTTATCGGTTCGCTCACAACCTACGGAATTATCAATCCTTACGGATTTATTGAAACTCCGTATAGAGTTGTGGACAAAGAGAAAGGCATAGTCACAAAGGAAATCCGCTATGTCGATGCAGATGACGAGGAACTCATGGTAATCGCTCAGGCAAATGAACCGCTCGATGAGGATGGCCACTTTGTAAATGCAAAGGTTGCAGCAAGAGGTCACGGCGGCGAAATTGCCATGTATGCGAGAGAAGATGTCGACATGATGGACGTAAGCCCGAAGCAGGTAGTATCGGTGGCAACGGCTATGATTCCGTTCCTTGAAAACGACGATGCTAACCGTGCACTTATGGGCTCCAACATGCAGCGTCAGGCAGTTCCGCTACTCGTTACGGAAGCTCCAATCGTTGGTACCGGTATCGAATATCGTGCAGCCTGCGATTCAGGAGTAGTTCTCCTTGCGAAGAATGCGGGTACTGTTGAATTTGTTGATGCTGAAACCATCAAGATCAGACGCGATTCAGATAACGGAGTTGACGAATACAAGCTCCTCAAATTCAAGCGTTCCAACCAGGGAACATGCATAAATCAAAAACCAATCGTAAGCCACGGGGAAAGAATTGACGAAGGCGAAGTTATTGCTGATGGTCCTTCAACAGACCTCGGTGAAATCGCTCTCGGAAAGAACCTCCTTATTGGCTTCATGACTTGGGAAGGATATAACTATGAGGACGCGATCATCCTTAACGAGAGACTTCTCATGGATGACGTACTCACATCGCTCCACATAGTTGAATACGAATCCGAGGCAAGAGATACCAAGCTTGGTCCTGAAGAAATCACGAGAGACATTCCAAACGTAGGTGAGGATACTCTTAAGGACCTTGATGAAGACGGAATCATCAGAATCGGTGCTGAGGTAAACGCAACCGATATCTTGGTGGGCAAGGTAACCCCAAAGGGAGAAAATGACCTCTCTGCAGAGGAAAAACTTCTCCGTGCAATCTTTGGTGAAAAGGCCAGAGAAGTAAGAGACACTTCCCTCAGGGTTCCTCACGGAGAAACAGGTATCGTTGTCGATGTCAAGGAATTCACCAGAGAGAACGGCGATGAATTAAATCCGGGCGTAAGCAAGCTTGTTCGTGTATACATCGCAACAAAGAGAAAGATAAACGTCGGCGACAAGATGGCAGGACGCCACGGAAACAAGGGTGTTATCTCCAGAATCCTTCCTGAGGAAGATATGCCGTTCCTTGAGAATGGACAGAGCCTCCAGGTCATGCTTAATCCGCTGGGCGTACCTTCCCGTATGAATATCGGACAGGTACTTGAAGTTCACCTTGGACTTGCAGCAAAGCAGAAGGGTTGGTACATCTCCACTCCGGTATTTGACGGAGCCACCGAAAGGGATATCCGTGAGATGCTGGTTGACTGTGGTTATGATGAAACCGGAAAACTCCGTCTGAGAGACGGTAGAACCGGCGAATACTTTGATAATCCTGTAACCGTTGGTTACATGTATATGCTTAAACTCCACCACCTTGTTGACGACAAGATTCACGCTCGTTCCACAGGTCCTTATTCGCTGGTAACTCAGCAGCCACTCGGTGGTAAGGCCCAGTTCGGTGGACAGCGTTTCGGAGAAATGGAAGTTTGGGCACTCGAAGCATACGGCGCTGCTTATACCCTTCAGGAAATCCTGACGGTAAAGTCCGACGACATCGTTGGCCGTGTGCAGACCTACGAAGCCATCGTGAAGGGCGACAACATTCCTAAACCGGGAATTCCTGAATCCTTCAAGGTTCTCATCAAGGAAATGCAGTCGCTGGCTTTGGACGTAAGAGTTCTTGCTGACGGAGAAGGTGAAGTCGAACTTAAAGAGACTTCCGAATTCGACGAGCCTACAACAATCACTGCCATGATTAATGAGGAAAGCCGCTTCGAAGACGAGACATCCGGATTCGAAAGCGCAGGCTTTACCGTTCAGGACAGAGACGAAGGCTTTGACAGCTTTGATGTAAATGATTCTGCGGATTCCGCAGACGTAGAGTAGAAAGGGGTTGAATATCTTGGCAGAAAAAATGGCAAGAAGACAAAGTAGCAATCAGTTAAACCACTTTGATTCTCTACAAATCAAATTGGCATCCACGGAAAAAATCCTGGAATGGTCCCACGGTGAGGTTACCAAGCCGGAGACAATAAACTATCGTACCCTTAAGCCGGAAAGAGACGGTCTTTTCTGCGAAGTGATTTTTGGTCCAATGAAGGACTGGGAATGCCACTGCGGAAAATATAAGCGCATCAGATATAAGGGTATCATCTGCGATCGCTGCGGCGTAGAGGTAACCAAGGCAAAGGTAAGAAGAGAGCGCATGGGCCACATAGAACTTGCTGCTCCGGTATCTCACATTTGGTACTTCAAGGGAATCCCGTCCAGAATGGGACTTATGCTCGACATCACACCGAGAAACCTGGAAAAGGTTCTCTACTTTGCATCGTATATCGTTACCGATCCCGGCGACACAAATCTGCAGTACAAGGAAATCCTCTCCGAGGTTCAGTACAGAGAATACAAGGAAGAGTACGGAAACAGATTCAAGGCCGGAATGGGTGCGGAATCCGTTCGCAAGCTCCTTGAGGACATCGACCTTGATGCACTCTCCCAGGAGTTAAGAGAAGCTCTTACCGATGCAAGCGGACAGAAGAGAGTACGCATAATAAGACGCCTTGAGGTAGTGGAAGCATTAAGACTTTCAGGAAACCGCCCCGAGTGGATGGTGCTGGAAGTGGTTCCGGTTATTCCACCGGATCTTAGACCGATGGTTCAGCTCGACGGTGGCAGATTCGCAACCTCGGATTTGAACGACCTCTACAGAAGGGTAATAAACAGAAACAACAGACTTAAGAGACTTATCGACCTGGGCGCTCCTGACATCATCGTAAGAAATGAAAAGAGAATGCTTCAGGAAGCAGTCGATTCTCTCATAGACAATGGACGCCGTGGCCGTGCGGTAACGGGTCCGGGATCCAGACCTCTCAAATCCCTTTCGGATATGCTAAAGGGTAAGCAGGGACGTTTCCGTCAAAACTTGCTCGGCAAGCGTGTTGACTATTCCGGACGTTCCGTAATCGTAGTAGGTCCGGAACTCAAATTCTATCAGTGCGGTCTTCCAAAGAAGATGGCTCTGGAACTCTTCAAGCCTTTCATCATGAAGGAACTTGTTGAGCAGGGATATGCACATAACATCAAGAACGCCAAGACCATGGTTGAAAAAGTAAAGCCTGAGGTTTGGGACGTACTTGAAGAAGTAATCAAAGAACATCCGGTAATGCTGAACCGTGCACCGACGCTTCACAGACTTGGTATCCAGGCCTTTGAGCCGGTCCTGGTAGAGGGTAAGGCAATCAAGCTTCACCCGCTGGTATGTACGCCGTTCAACGCCGACTTCGACGGCGACCAGATGGCGGTACACGTACCACTATCGGTGGAAGCACAGGCAGAAGCAAGATTCCTTATGCTGTCAGTGAACAATATTCTGGCACCAAAGGACGGTTCTCCGATTACAGCTCCTACACAGGACATGATTCTTGGAGCATACTATCTGACATATCCGGGAACAAAGAAAATCACTTGGCTTGAGGGTGGTCAGGAACATGTTCGTTATGAAATGGACGAATTCACGAAGCCTGCCACAATCACCGATAGCAGCATCATCGTAGAGCGCATTCCTGAGCCGGGAGACGGCAAGGTATTCACTGACATCAACGAAATGCTTATGGCATACCAGGATGGAGTTGTCGGAATACATGCCAAGGTTCAGGTTAGAATGTACGCCGATGAAAACGATACCAAGGGTAGGTTGGTAGAGTCCACGGTCGGAAGATTCATCTACAATCAGGGACTCCCTCAGGATCTCGGCTTTGTTGACAGGGCGAAGGATCCATATTCCTTGGAAGTTGATTTCCTCTGCGACAAGAAGCGCCTTGGCGACATAATCGACAAGTGCTTCAGGGTTCACGCAAATACCGGAACCGTAATGATGCTTGACTACATCAAGTCCATGGGATATAGATATTCGACCAAGGCTGCAATTACCATCGGTATCGATGACATGAAGATTCCGGACACCAAATGGGATATCGTAAATGCTGCCCAGGAAGAAGTGGACAAGTGGGAACACGCATATCGTATGGGACGTCTATCAAATAAGGAAAGACTTGATAAGACGGAGGAGATTTGGAACAGAACGACCGCAAAGGTCACATCCGAACTCATGAAGTCCCTGGAACCGAGCAACAACCTGAACATCATGGCGACATCCGGTGCTCGTGGTAGCGACAAGCAAATCGGTCAGATCGGCGGAATGCGTGGACTTATGGCTACCGCTACCGGTCATACAGTAGAAATCCCAATCAAGGCGAACTTCCGTGAAGGACTCTCCGTACTGGAATACTTCATTTCCAGTAACGGTGCGAGAAAGGGTCTTGCTGATACGGCTCTCCGTACAGCCGACTCCGGATACCTCACAAGAAGACTTGTCGACGTATCTCACAACGTAATCGTTCGCGAGATCGACTGCGGAAGTGAAGACGGTGTTGAGGTTAAGGCCTTTGTTGCCGGAGAAGAGGTCATGAAGGTCCCGGGCAAGAAGGACAGCATCGACGTCAAAGAGGATTTGACCAGCTCCATTACCGGTCGCATGAGCCTTTACGACATAGTCGATCCGAAGACAGGAAAGACCATAGTTGGAAAATACGACAAGATTACGGCTGACGCAGTTGAAGCTATGACGATGGCCGGAATCGAAACCGTTGAGACTATAAATGAAATCATAGAATCGCTTGAAAAGCGTATAGTTGGACGTATCAGTCTGAATGACGTAATCGATCCGAAGACAGGTGAAGTCCTTGTAAAGAAAAATGAGGAAATCACTGACGATGCCGCAAAGAAGATTGACGAATCCGGACTCGAGTCCGTGTTCATCCGCTCGGCAATGACATGTAAGAGCAAGTCCGGTATCTGCGCCAAGTGCTATGGTAAGAACCTCGCGACAGGTGAGGAAGTAAACGTAGGCGAAGCTATAGGAATCATCGCGGCACAGTCCATCGGTGAACCGGGTACACAGCTCACGATGCGTACATTCCACACAGGTGGTGTTGCCGGTTCCGATATCACATCCGGTCTTCCGAGAGTCGAAGAACTTTTCGAAGCGCGTAAGCCGAAGGGATGTGCGGAAATCTGCAGAGCCGACGGTGAAGTTTTGGAAGTAAGAGAACGCGTCGATCAAAAACGTGAAGTAGTCGTAAGACGCCATGAGGACGGAACCGAGGATGCATATCCTGTGGCCTCCGGAGCAGTTCTTGCTGTAACAAAGGGACAGAACGTCAAAGCCGGAGACAACATCACGGTTGGACCGCTCAATCCGCACGACATCATGGAGCTTAACGGCGTACAGGGCGTTTATCACTACCTGCTCAAGGAAGTATACAGCGTATACAAGAGCCAGGGTGTAGATATCAACGATAAGCATATTGAAATCATCGTAAGCCAGATGCTGTCCAAGTACAGAATCGAAGATCCGGGCGATACATCACTCCTTCCGGGAAGCATGTATTCGCGTCAGGAACTGACTGAAGCAAACGAGGCTGTTGAAGCAGAAGGAAAGACACCTGCATCGGGAACCAGAACGCTTCTTGGAATCACCAAGGCTTCCCTCGCAACGAATTCCTTCCTGTCGGCCGCATCGTTCCAGGAAACGACAAGGGTACTTACGGATGCTGCCATCAAGGGCAAGAACGACAAGCTCCTTGGACTCAAGGAGAACGTAATCATCGGTAAGCTTATTCCTGCGGGAACCGGAATGAAGATGTACAGCGACATCGATCTTGACTACGGTGAAAACCAGGCATACATCGATGAGTACATGGCGCGCAAAGCTGCGGAAAAGGAAGCGGAAGCTGCAGCATTTAAAGCGGCCAAGGAAGATGAAAGGGACAGCAAGAATGCTGCAGAAGATGCTGATACAATCGATTCTTCCCTGGAATCTGTAATCGTAGATATGTTTGAGACTAATGCAAATTCAGCTGTAATCGAAGACACGGTCTCCGATACGGAAGAATAATAAATTTTGAAGAAAGGAGAAAGGAATGCCTACCATTAACCAATTAGTACGTCAGGGCAGAACCAGCGCAGTCAAGAAGTCCACAGCACCGGCTCTCGGTAAGGGAATGAACTCTCTCAGAAGAGTTGCAACAGACATCAATTCCCCACAGAAGCGTGGTGTATGCACTTCAGTAAAGACTGTAACACCGAAGAAGCCGAATTCCGCTCTTCGTAAGGTTGCCAGAGTTCGTCTTACTAATGGTATCGAAGTAACAGCATATATTCCGGGAATTGGACACAATCTCCAGGAGCACAGTGTTGTACTTATCCGTGGTGGAAGAGTTAGGGACCTCCCTGGTGTAAGATATCACATCATCAGAGGAACCCTTGATACTGCCGGTGTATCCGACAGAAACCAGGCTCGTTCCAAATACGGTGCCAAGAGACCTAAGAAGTAAGATCGAGGTAAGAACGTCTTGACCAAGAGACAAATGTCGAAAGTCGAAAATTGAAAGTCGACACGCGATATTAATCGCAAAGTTAATTATTGATTAGAAATCGTAAACGGGATAACGGACCCTTAATATATATTAAGGCGCCCACGGCCGAGGCAGCAGCTGTTCATTAGGCTTGTAACTCTGGTCGAGTACCCGTAAAGGAGGAAGAGGAAAGTGCCTAGAAAAGGAAATACACCTAAACGCGAAGTACTTCCAGATCCAGTTTACGGTAGTGTAGTTGTTGCTAAGTTAATCAACAGCATCATGCTTGATGGAAAGAAGGGTGTTGCACAGACAATTGTCTATGACGCCTTTGATAACATCAAAGAGACTACCGGCGAAGAACCATTGGAAGTATTCACAAAGGCGATGGAAAACATCATGCCTGTATTGGAAGTTAAAGCAAGAAGAATCGGTGGTGCTAACTATCAGGTTCCAATCGAAGTAAGACCGGAGAGAAGACAGACTCTGGCTCTCAGATGGCTGACTGCAGCTGTTAGAGCTCGTGGTGAAAGAACCATGTCCGAGAGACTTACCAAGGAACTTCTTGATGCATACAACAACACCGGCTCCGCAGTTAAGAAGAGAGAAGATACACACAGAATGGCAGAGGCCAACAAGGCATTTGCACACTTTAGGTGGTAGTAGAAAGAGGGTAGAAAAATGTCTGGTAGAGAGTTTTCTTTAGAGAAAACAAGAAACATCGGTATCATGGCGCATATCGATGCTGGTAAGACTACGACAACAGAGAGAATCCTCTTCTACACCGGAAAGACCCACAAAATAGGGGAGACCCATGACGGATCTGCCCAGATGGACTGGATGGAACAGGAGCAGGAACGTGGTATTACCATCACTTCTGCTGCGACCACCGCACAATGGAAAGGTAACAGAATAAACATTATCGACACTCCGGGCCACGTTGACTTTACTGTTGAGGTAGAGAGATCTCTCCGCGTTCTTGATGGAGCAGTTACAGTGCTCTGTGCCAAGGGCGGAGTAGAGCCTCAGTCCGAGACGGTATGGCGTCAGGCTGAGAAATACCATGTACCGAGAATGATTTTCGTCAACAAGATGGACATCATGGGTGCGGACTTCTACAGAGTTGTGGATATGGTAAAGGACAGACTTAAGGCGAATGCTGTACCTGTCCAATTACCAATCGGAGCAGAAGAAACCTTCGTTGGAATAATTGACCTTATCACAATGAAGGCAGAAATTTATCAGGATGAACTTGGCGAGAAATTCGAGATAACGGACATTCCTGATGATATGAAGGACAAGGCCAAGGAATGGCGCGACAAAATGATCGAATCCGTTGCTGAGTGCGACGAGGAGCTCATGATGAAATTCCTTGAGGGCGAGGAACTCACAGAAGAAGAAATCAAGACCACTATCAGAAAGCAGACGATTGCTTGTGAAATGGTACCTGTATTCTGTGGATCCGCCTACAGAAACAAGGGCGTTCAGATGATGCTTGATGGCGTAGTAGACTATATGCCATCCCCGCTCGACATCCCACCGATCAAAGGCATCAACCCATTCAACGGTCAAGAGGACGAGAGAATCGCATCCGATGATGCACCGTTCTCCGCACTTGCATTCAAAATCATGGCTGACCCCTTTGTTGGAAAGCTTGCATTCTTCAGAGTTTACTCCGGCACATTGGAATCCGGTTCCTATGTGTATAACTCCACCAAGGAGAAGAAGGGTAGAATCGGCAGAATCCTGCAGATGCACGCAAACAAGCGTAACGAAATTGAAAAGGTTTACGCAGGCGACATCGCAGCTGCTGTTGGTCTGAAGGATGTTACAACCGGCGACACGCTCTGCGACGAGAAGAAGGAAATTATCCTGGAGTCAATGGAATTCCCGGATCCTGTAATCGAAATCGCAATCGAGCCAAAGACCAAAGCCGGTCAGGAGAAGATGGGTATCGCTCTTGCTAAGCTTGCAGAGGAAGACCCGACCTTCAAGACCTATACCAATGAAGACACAGGTCAGACAATCATCGCCGGAATGGGCGAGCTTCACCTGGAGATCATCGTAGACAGACTCCTACGTGAATTCAAGGTAGAAGCTAACGTAGGTAAGCCACAGGTTTCCTACAAAGAGACCATCACAACAACAGCGGATGTGGACCACAAGTACGCAAAGCAGTCCGGTGGTCACGGCCAATACGGTCATGTAAAGATCAAAGTTTATCCGAGACAGCCCGGCGAAGGATTCGAATTCGTCAACTCGATTGTCGGTGGTGCTATTCCTAAGGAATACATCGGACCAATCGAAGAGGGCATCAAGGAAGCCATGGAGACAGGTCCGATTGCGGGCTATCAGGTAGTCGATGTGGGCGTAGAACTATACGATGGTTCCTACCACGAGGTCGACTCATCCGAAATGGCATTCAAGGTGGCCGCATCTATGGCATTTAGAGAGGCTGTTCAGAAAGCGAAGCCGGTACTCCTGGAGCCAATATTCAAGGTAGAGGTTACGGTTCCTGAGGAATACATGGGCGACGTAATCGGCGACATCAGCTCTCGTCGTGGACGCATCGAGGGTTCCGACATGAACAACGGTGCTGTTGCAATCAGAGGTCAGGTGCCTCTGGCCCAGATGTTTGGATATGCGACAGACCTGAGATCCAGAACCCAGGGACGTGGTGTCTACGTAATGCAGTTTGACCACTTTGATAGATTACCTGACAATTTGGTAGAAAAGATTAATAAATAAATGTGCCTTACGGCACTTAAGTAACTGCGCGTAAGCGCACATTTATAGGAGGAAGATAAAATGGCAAAGCAAAAATTCGAAAGAAATAAGCCGCATATCAACATCGGAACAATCGGCCACGTAGACCATGGTAAAACAACTCTGACAGCAGCAATCACAACAGTACTGCACCAGAGATATGGTCTTGGTGAAGACGTAGCATTCGACCAGATCGACAAGGCACCGGAAGAGAAGGAAAGAGGAATCACAATTTCTACAGCTCACGTAGAATATGAGACACCGAACAGACACTACGCACACGTAGACTGCCCGGGCCACGCTGACTATGTAAAGAACATGATCACAGGTGCTGCACAGATGGACGGAGCAATCCTGGTAGTAGCAGCAACAGATGGACCGATGCCACAGACAAGAGAGCACATCCTTCTTTCCAGACAGGTAGGCGTACCATACATCATCGTATTCCTTAATAAGTGCGACATGGTAGACGACGAAGAGCTTCTTGACCTGGTAGAAATGGAAGTAAGAGAGCTCCTCAGTGAGTACGAATTCCCGGGAGATGACATTCCAATCGTAAGAGGATCCGCTCTTAAGGCACTCGAAGATCCAGCAGGTCCTTGGGGAGACAAGGTAGTAGAGCTCATGGAGCAGGTAGATGCATACATTCCGCAACCGGAGAGAGCAAACGACCAGCCGTTCATCATGCCTGTAGAAGACGTATTCTCAATCACAGGACGTGGAACAGTAGCAACAGGAAGAGTAGAGCGTGGTATGCTCCACACAGGTGACGAAGTAGAAATCGTAGGCCTTACCGACGAAAAGAGAACAGTAGTTGTAACAGGTGTAGAAATGTTCAGAAAGACACTGGACGAAGCTGAGACCGGTGATAACATCGGAGCACTTCTCAGAGGTGTACAGAGAACAGAAATCGAAAGAGGACAGGTACTTGCAAAGCCAGGTTCGATTCACCCACACACAAAGTTCAAGGGACAGGTATACGTACTGAAGAAAGAAGAAGGTGGACGTCATACACCGTTCTTCAATGGATATAGACCACAGTTCTATTTCAGAACAACAGACGTAACAGGAGATCTCAACCTTCCAGAAGGCACAGAGATGTGCATGCCTGGTGATAACGTAGTAATGACAATTACACTTATCACACCAATTGCTATCGAAGAAGGACTCCGCTTCGCTATTCGTGAAGGTGGACGTACAGTAGGATCCGGCGTTGTAACAGAAATCATCGAGTAACTCATAGTTGAGTAAGCGCGTAGCACTTTAGGATTAGAGTGCAGATAGCTGACAAATAAGACCCCCGGGAATTCAGTTCCTGGGGGTTTTGCTATGCTGCACCCAGTTATTCAGTGTAAAATAGCCAAAAATTTGCATTGTGCCACAAAATATTGTATAATAACTTGATTTGGTGTGCTTATTTTCTGTTGCGAAAATAAGAGTAATAAACAAAAGGGTTGGGAGATTCCCAAAAAACATTATCAAAATAATATATATAGGACTTATTTCTAAAGGCTGTTTCATTCAAACAGACAGTGTGAGAGGAAAGCGGTAATATGAAAAAGAGGAACGTATTTAGAAGAGTTATAGGAACACTGCTATGCGTGGTACTTGTGCTGAGCGGAATGTTCTCAGGCTTCGGCGGACTGCTGTATGAAGTACAGGAGGTACATGCTGCCCAGGGCAGCGGCGGTCTCTATGAGAACATGTACTGGGAGATCAGCGACAGTGGCGTGATGACACTAAGGCCCAGCGGCGGAAGGGCCTACGCTCGTATCGCTGACAATAGGTATACGAATGGCACTGCCGCAGGCGGCTGGCCCTGGAAGCAGTATGCCGATAAAATCACTGAGATTAAGATTCAGGGAACGATTGGCTCAAGCCCAAATGTTGATCTCAAAAACATGTTCTCTGATCTGCCAAATGTAACCAAGATCGATATTTCAGGTTTCAACTTCGCAACTGACGCACAAGGGAATGTGGTTGCAGGCCGCCATACCATCCGCAACCTGGATGAGATGTTCGCAAACTGCCCCAAGCTCGAAGAAATCGTGGGCCTCGACACGTTGGCACATAGTTCAGTTACCAGCACACAGAGAATGTTCAAGGACTGCACGGCTCTCACGACCGCGGACTTCAACGCCCTCGATATGTCCAACGTGACTATGGCGGTGGGCATGTTCCAGAACTGCTCGAGCCTCACCGAACTTGACCTAAGCAACTGGACCAACAATGGCAAGATGCAGCAGATGCAGGATCTTGCCAACGGCTGTACCAGCCTGAAGAAATTCACGCTCAACAACGCAGGCTTCGAGACCAGGGTGGTGAACACGGCTACGAATGCAAGCAATTACAAGGCTACCAACGCCTCCGGCGCGCAGACGCAGCGCATGTTTGACAACTGCCCGGCGCTCGAGGAGCTGGATATCTCAAACATTACCATCAGTACCTGGAAAGGACCCGGTGAAGGCGACGGCAACCAGAACACCTTTGTCCGCTCCATCGGCGGCACGAATAGCAACGGCCTGCCTGCCCTCAAGATCCTTAAGATGAACAACATCAAGCTTCCCGGCCTCAAGGCAGGCGTGCTTGGCGGTGAGCTGGTCTACCACAAGGAAAGCCTTGAGGAGTTCCAATTCGGCGGCGACATCGACATCGACGATTCTATCAACGATTCGACCCACGATGCTGCCTACAAGTCCGGTCTGGAAGAGATCGTGGACAAGCTCATCGAGGGCTGCCGCAGTCTCAAGGTCATCGATCTTTCCGGCTGGGATACCTCCGACATCAAGGCAAAGGGCGCAAAGACTGATGGCACGTACACTACCTTCGGCTTCAAGGAGCTCATCGAAAACGGTTCGCTCCAGAAAGTGATTGCAAATGACGTCACCAGGGCGGACGGCTCCACGAAGAAGACCAAAATCTGGATGCACTACAAAGACCCCGTTGATGACACTTCCACCACCATCTCCGAATACGACATCAGTGAAGGGCTCACTCCGGGAGAACTCGAAAACCTTCATATTGACTGGTCATTTAACTTTGGAAGCGATGACCCCATCAAGCTCGATAACAATCCGGATGATGCTCACACGCTTCATGGTGTGTTGGGAGGAGATGGCGGTTACCTGGGCAACGGCACCTACGTTGTTGCAGATCCCAATACGCAGCCTGAACCGTTTAACGGCTCAACGGGCGATTCCAGAATTCCCAAGACCTACTATCTGATAGACAGGCTCGGCGATAACGGCACTGCGCCCAAGCTCTTTGCAAGCCAAAAGGGCAGTAACAACGAGTATGGTGACTACAAAGAGATAACGGCGTATGATAGCACATGGGGGACCTGGTCTGCTGATGGAAATGCGACGTCCCTCGACTTGAGCGACTACCGCATTCAGTGGATCAATGACGGGATCGGTGGCTGGCGCATCTTCACGCGCGAGATGACCATGACCGAGTGGGAGAGTAAGACTTCCAATGATGAGGCCACCTTAAGCGACACATACAAGCTGAAGCTCGTCTACAAAGATGCCGCCACCGATGTGAACGGGAAACGGCATGATGTTGTGGTGGACATCAATAGCGTCACATTCAAGGATATGGACCTGATTCCCACCCTGAAGCAGGAATCCGGTGACTATGTCTATAACCTGAATCCCTACGGCGGAAACCCCTGGGGAGGCGGCACAACGCAGGGCACCGACCGCGACGGCAATCCGAAAACATACGACTGGAGTAATAGGCAGAAGACAGACCTAAACAGCTTGGCGGGTACCAATCCCAGCACGAATCAGTACGATGCCAACCAAAAGTACACGCGCCATCTTGCCACGGCTACCTATAATGGTCTCGATTTCTGGAACCAGATGTACAAGACGACCGCTGATACCAGCGATGAAGCAGGATGGAAGGGAAAGGATAAACTCTACAGCAAGGGCTCCGGAACATACATCGATTACGACATCACCATAGACGACGCACTGCCCGATACCTCGGTGCTCTTCTGGGTAGGCGACTTGGATGTTGCGCACAGCCAGGATTGGGATATGAGCCTTACAAATCCCAGTCAGGACAAGATGCTGAGCGATTCCTACGGCCCCGGTTCCGAGGGCATCGTCCTTGGCTCCGGAAACGACCTTGCCACTCTCACGATGGCCAACAATACCGGCCTTCAGCGTTACAACTATGATACATCCGACTACAGCCAGAGTACATTAAATCAGACCGGCGGTAATTACATTGTGGGTACGGCTACCGACCCCAACACCAGCTGGTCGCGCTTCTATGTCCGTGCCGATTCTCAGGGTTCCAACTACACATGGACCAGCGGCATTTCCTGCAAGACGACCATCCTGCAGAAGACGGACATCCAGCACGAGGACCTTCCTCCGGTCTATGTGATCCCCGAGGCCATCAAGCTGGTAAATGGCGCTACGCCTTCCGGCGATTTCATGGATGCCTTCAGCTTCAATCTCGAGAAGGCCGCCGAAATCTCGCAAGTTGCCTACGAATACTTTTATGAGGATGAAGAGAACGGCGAGAATCGCACGACGAAGAGCCACAGTGATCAACCAACGAATTCACAACCTGATACGTATTACCTGGGGCCGATACAACTGGACAATCTTGCGGACGACTCCGTCGAGACCCGTAACAACTCCTACGGTGTCGTGCCCTTCTCCGAGCGCGAATATCAGGCGCCCGGAAGCACGCAGGGTTCTCGGGCTTCGGATCATGATCCCTTTGGGCAGCACGAATACAACGAGCATATCGCAAAGGCCTACGTCTATCGCATCACGGAGAATGAGCCGGAAAACAATAGCGACGGCGTCATGACATACAACAAGGACCGTGTGGTCTACTACCTCAAGGTCATCGTCTCCGATCCAAAAACCGACCTGGAGATGTACAAGGGCACTCGTGCGGACGTGACCATAGGTACCTATCACTATGCAGAAGGGGCGACGGGCAATGCTCGCTTTGCTCCAAACGACAGCTGGATCAATTGGGGGGAGACCAAGACCATCTGGTCTTCGGATGCTACCTGGACCGAACAGACCACGGCGGACGGTCGAAAGATCTTCATCGATGCGTCTGGCAAGAAGTTCTATCGTAACAACGGCGAATTTTTGAGCTATCCCAATGATGACCAGGTTAGCGCTGCTCAGTACGAGCAAACCGCTGTCACGGTTACCTTCGACGGCAACGATTATACCGTGATGCAGGACAAGGACGGCGTGCGCTATATTGCCGTGCCGGATGGAAGCAACACCCTGTACCTCGATGCGGATAATCCCGACAGGAGCAGCCCGCTCAGGGAAGCGAATGCCGATTCAGTGTTCCCCACAGAGGACGACCAGCCTGTTGCCGCTGAGAAGCAAGTTGAAAAGGATGGCAAAAGCTATACTGTCCAGATTGATGTTCACGGCAAGACCTACATCAAGGTGGACGACAAGTACTATGCTGTGACGATTTCCGAGACCGGCGGCACGGTGGGAGACGAGCTCACGATTGAAGACGCTACATTCAACCCACATAATAGCAACCGCAAAATATATGAAAACAAGACGGCTACGCTCGGAGGCACGAGCTATGTCGTGAAGACAGATGCCCTCGGTACCGAATACTTCGAGGTCCCGGGAGACCCGACCAGCACCTACTACAAGCCCGATGGAACCCAAATCACTGCGGGCACAGCTGGCTCTGTGACGCCCTCCGCAAACGACAAGGCTGTCACCTCGGATAACAGTGAGGGCGCGAACTTCGTGGTAAACGGTCATACTATCTATGAAGACGTCAATGGTGTGAAGTACTACACAGACGGAAATGGCAACTACTACTCTGTCCTCGGCACACTCCTAATGACAGGTATCGACGTCAATCCGGCGTCTGATCAACCCGTCAAGGCGAACTACGAGATCCGCCAGGATGCTGCCGGAAACCTCTTCTATAAGGGTGAGGGCGAGTACAATACTAACGGCACATATACTACCAAGTACTACAACATGACCAAGAATCCGGATGGTACTTACAGTACCGACGGCTCAGAATACTCATTACCGAGCACCTTACTGGATACCAGTGAGGCTATGGTATTAGGTAGCTTTGATAATGTTGTAAAGGAATCTGAGATTGAGATAGAGAATCAAGCTGAGGATGGTAAGGCAGGTACCTTCACCTTCGAGATTGAATTCGACAACAGCTTTGAACCCACCAGTGTCGTATTTGATCCGGTGACTCCGCTTACCGATGAAAACGACAACCCCTTGCAGTTTGAGAAGATAGGGGACAGGAAGTACAAATTCACATTAACGGAAGGACAAAAAGTTACTATAAAAAATGTTCCTTTCCAGACGGGTTATACGGTAACAAAGATCACTGAGTCCAATGGGTGGGAAGTAACATCAGCCGACGGTGATGAAAATGCCGCAAGCATCAAGAAGAAAGTCACACAGGAACGCTACCTGTCAAACGGCAGCGAGAATCCTGATTGGGATAACGGCCACATCTTCGTGAACCGACTGACCGAACTTGTGGTAAAGAAAGTGGTCGATGGCATCGAAACAGATAAGGAATTCAAGTTCACCGGAATGGCCAAGATTACCGGTCTTGAAGCTAACGAGGAATTCTCCTATGGCTATATGCAAGAGGCACAAGATCAAGGATTTAAGACAGCTGTAGCCAATGAATCCGGAGAGGCCAGTATTTCCCTTGACGCGTTTAATCTGCAGGACCAGGAGGATGAAGAGGATATCGTCATAGTCCTTCCCAAGGGAGCAAAGGTTGTTATAACCGAAACGCCTGAATTTGACTATGAGACTACATGGTCCGTTGATGGTGCCACTGAAGCGGCGGTGACGGATGGTGCAACTGACGAAATCGAAATAGACGCTGATAAGAAGGTCCTCACAATTACCAATACATATAAGGCAACGGGTAACTGGTACCCACTTGCCTATAAGATTCTCGATGGTCGTCCGCTCGAACGCGACCAGTTTGAGTTTGTCCTTACTGCGGGTACTGCAGTAGATGACTCAACTGTGAAATCGCCCCTACAAAAATATGAAGAAAGTGATACCAACCAGCTTGGCTCACCGCTCTTCTACAAGAAGGATAAATCCACACAAGCCACTTTACAGGATGGTGGAGACATCAGTCTCCCTGTGCGCAAAGATAGCGGTCTATTTGGCACAGACTGGTTTGCCGGCGATATTTCTGAGCTGAGCAGCAGGCCACTATTCGTACAGGATGTGGAAACGAAACAGTCTGGCGCAACCTACAAGGACATGGGAACGGGTGACGTTTATGGACCGGTAATCCTTAGCCCAATCACGTATGTAAAGGAAGACCTGAGGGAACAGACATATAATAGTGTTCCGGATTGGGTGAAGACTCTCGATTGCATTGTGTGGACAAAGGATGGAACAACCTACTCTTCAACAGACACAATTCCAAGTGATGCAACGGCGAACTTCCGTGTGTTTACCTATACGCTTGCAGAGAGGCAAAACAGCAGCACCGATTATGGCGTAACGACATATGATAATGCGAACAAGACAGTGAATGTTCTTGTTGCTGAGAGCACAATCGGCCCGCTGGTCGTAAAGGCATTCTATGGTAATGATAATAAGGAAGTAACAGCAATCACAGGCGATAATCCGATTCTCTTTGAGAATGAATACCTTGCAAAGGGTGAAGTGCAGATCAAAGCCACCAAGAAGATGGACGGCCGCGATGCCTTCGGTCGTGAGACCTTCACTGGCAAGCAGGAGTTCACCTTTGAGCTTACGGCAGTTACAGAGAATACGCCACTTCCGGGAACAGGAACATCGGTCACTAAGACCATTAAGCCTGGAGCAGAAGGAGATACATCCTTAGTAGCTGGCTCGACCACTACGGCAGAGATTGATTTTGGCACGATCGATTTTACCAGTGCGTACTTCATGAATGCTGCCGGAGATAAATTCATTGCGACACAGAATTCGGATGGTCTATATGAGCGTACCTTCATTTATAAGATTACAGAGACAACGCCGGGAGCAACGGACGGCAATGGCATGAGCCAGGGGGTAGACCCAAGTGACACCACCGACACGCGTGCATCTATACTTGTGGCCGTTACGGTGACAGAGGACAAGTATGGGAATCTCACGGTGACTCGCGTGAACAGTGCGGATAAGGATGAGCTTGATAATGATATCTACAAGAATCAGAATATCTCACTAAAGGTAGACAATGCAGGAAATGCAAATCTGCCCAAGGGAGATGGTGACTATGCTGCGAAGAGCACCGTCGCAGCCGGCACTCTCTACAATACCTACCAAGCTTCCGGCACGGCCGAGATCGAAGCAACCAAGGTTCTCGAGAACGGTACGCTTAAGGACAATATGTTCTTCTTCGAACTTGTCCAGCTTAATAAGGCAGGAAAGGAAATTCGGGTAATAAATGAAAAAGCCAACAAGGCGGATGGATCGATTGCATTTGATAGCATTGTGTATAATCTCTCACAGGTGCGCAAGGATGCAGAGGGAACATCGCCGATTTGTGACGGTCCAAACACTGAAAGTGAAGATGCGACCAAGAACGAATGGATCTACAAATACCTGATCCGTGAATTGGTGCCGGACGACGCAACAAAGGCAGATAACATTACCTATGATACTACAGCGTATTATGCTCAGGTTACCGTTTCTGACGTCGATGGTGACGGCATACTTGACACCACAATTAAATATTATAAGGATGCTGCTTGTACGACTGAATTGACCGATGGTATTGTGTTTACCAATACTGCCAAAGACGAAGCAAAGATACAGGTAAGAAAGGTCGTAGAGGGGGTTGACTGGGATAATAATATGAACTTCTGGTTCAAGCTTACGGCGACTGGAGGAACCGATGCAGATGACGATCCTATCGCGGCTGCTGATGTTCCTATGCCTGACTTTGTCCTTAGGCAGGCCACGAAGGATCCCGATACAGTAAGCTGGAATATCTCCGGATATGCAGCGGGCACCTACAACTATACCATTCAGGAAGTTGCCAATATGGGATCAGCGGATCCAAGCGAATGGAGTTTGGATACTGCGGAGCATACGGTGACGGTGACTGTAGGAAGCGATGGAACTGTTGATGTCAAGTATGATAGGGACAAATCGAATCTTACTGTGACCAACACCAAGAAGGGCAATGGCAGAAACATTCACGCAACCAAGAAACTTGTGGACTCTGATGGTAATGAGCTTAACTGGGCAGAGAGCGATAGCTTCACGTTCAGGCTAACAGCTGAAGGGACTGGCGCACCCATGCCAAGTGGCTCCACAGGAAATACCGTGGACATAACTGTGACAGATGCGATGACAAATCATGAGGCGAACTTCACTACGATCATGTTTGACTCAACAAATACAGTTATTAATGAGTTGCCGAATGGAGAAAGTATTACATTTACGTATATTATATCTGAGGTCGAGCCAAGCACGGTTCCTGCAGGGTTTACCTATGATGACAAAACCTATACGGCCAAGGTCACCGTTAGCAAAGATGGCTCAGGAGCTATCACTGTGAGTGATGTGAAGTACTTCGATGGTGATAGTGAATTGACTGCACAACCGACCTTCACCAACAAATTTGATGCTGCAGGCGAGCTTGAACTGACAGCAAAGAAGGTGCTTGAAGGTGCCAACCTGTCCGACTTTGCTAGCGACTTTAAGTTCACGCTCTACGAGTCTGATGGCACAACTGTTGTTAAGAATAAGGCCGGAACGGAAATCAAGAATATCACCCCGAGTTCAGATGGTACCATTAACCTGGGAACCATTGCATTTGATGAGGGAGACCTTGATCGTGATGCAGACTTTACCACCAAGACCTACATCCTCAAGGAGGCGCAAGGCAGCTATGGTACTGATGTCATGACCTATGACACTGACGCTCATGAAATTCTTGTTAAGCTTACGCCAGGTGCGGATCCTGATGATGCGACCAAGTGCAAGATTACTGCCGTGGTGGTGGACGACGAGGGCGATGCGCTTACAACACCTACCACAATAACCAACACTTATGCACCTAAAGCAGCGCAGACTTTCCAGGTAAAGAAGCATTTGGACGATCGTCCGATTACCAGAAACGGCTTTGACTTTACTCTGGAAGGACTTGGTACGGTAGATAGTGTCAATAACAGTGACTATGCTGGAACTATTAACGCAATTAACGAGTCGTCTGATGTTCCGATGCCTACTAACGCAAAGACACACGTTGGTGCAACTACGACTAACTTCAGGACAACTGACACCGCCGACTTTGATGCCATCACATATACGATGGATAACCTAAAGAATAGCGATGGTAGTTACGCAGGTAGTCGCATCTTCGTATATAAGATTACGGAGGACCAGGGAGCGAATAATGCTATCGCTTATGACACTGAGCAGAAGACCATTTACTATGCTTTCATTGAACTAACAAATAACAGAACGAATGGCGAACTTGATACGAAAGTAACCTATGTCAAGTACGATGCTGAAGGAGGTACATATACTGCGCTTGATTCCGATGATGAACTTCTCTTCACCAATGTCTATGATGGACAGGGTTCTGCAACGGTTACTGCAATCAAGCAGATAATCGGTCGCGATTGGACTGAGGACGATACCTTCACCTTTACCGTAAAGCCGTATAGCACCGATGAGACAAGGAGCACCATTGGTGGCGGTACAAACCTGAAGAATGCGACGGTCATTCCTGTTCCTGGTAATGACGTGTCAGTAGACCGGAAGGCGACCGGTGGCAACTCTGCAACCGGAACGGCCACAATTAAGGGGCGCGACGTAGGTAACGGTGAGCACTTTGCGAATTATTCGGACGAGAACCCGAATGGTTTCAAGGTGATTACCTACACTGACGACATGCTTACATGGGATACTGCGGATGGCATCCTTAAGGGTACATTCTTCTATGAGATTACGGAGAATATCCCTGTTGATGCTGAGAATGTAGACGGCACCAAGTATTCTGATGCTACAGATGAGGAAAAGGCTGCCGGCGGATTCTCCTACGATGGTTTCACCTACGACAGTCGCAGCTTCTATGCGCGTGTAGAGGTGACAGATAACCGAACCGGAGGTTTGACCACGCATGTATACTATTTCTCCAATGCAGAAGATTTAGATGATATATCCAAGGCTGACGGAGCAACACCGGTATTCCAGAATAAATATGGAGTTGAGGATATATTCGAAATTCCTATCACCAAGGAAATTGACGGCCGTGAATGGGAGGAGGATGACACATTCGACTTCACTATTGCTCGTGTAAATGCAGCACCACTACCAAGTGATGCTTCCGATGCAACGAGTGATGATGACACCATCACAATAAATAGTGATACGGCAAGCCATACTAAGAAGTTTGTCGTTCCGGTATCGATAGAAGAAAACCTGACAAACAGAACAACGAGTGCGGGCCAGCTGAAGTATGCAAATGAAGGTGATGTTCCAAATGGAGTACGCTACGGAATCTTCCGCTACTCCATCACAGAGAAAAATGCGGGAGAAACTCATGCAGAGCTTACCTATCAGGCCGATCCTATCTATGTTGAGGTACAGGTAGTAGATGATTTAAGCGGTGGTATAGATGCCAAGATTACATATTACAGTGACTCTACCTTTACGACTAAGATGGATAGCGGTAAGTTCACCAACATCTACGACACCTATGCTGAGAACCCGGCGCAGATTCTGGTTAGAAAGGAAGTTGTAGACGGGGATGGAAATGAGCATACGTGGGCAAGTGCTGACACATATAGCTTCACAATTGAAGCTTTGGATGATGCGCCGACTACGCGTGTATTCAGCCCGAATCACGATGACCTTACAGGAGCAGATGAACAAACGACACTGGAGATTAAGAGAGATTCTTCAGCCAAGTGGGTAACGAGTGTTCAGGGCGTGACTATCTCTGGTTCTGATGTTACAAAGGCAGCCACCGTAAGCATTCCAATTAAGATGTCTGACCTTGATGAGGATGCAAGTGGAGAGGTTATCGATACGATCTTTGTTTATAAGATTTCTGAGCAAGCTGGAACTGTTCATGGTGTTAAGTACAATGTGGCACCTATCTATGCAAAGATTACAGCCAAGCCACAGAATGATGGTACCCTTAAACTTAACTATGAATACTTCGAAGACGAAGCTTGTACAAGCCCCTATGAGAACAAGGATGCTTCAGGCCTCAGCGGTGCCGATGGAGAGGGTAATGGAATCGTAATTACCAATACCTTTGGCGCCACAAATCTTACAGTGGAGAAGGTCTGGATGGACGGCCTGGGTAAAAATGCGGATCGCCCCGATATCGCAATCCGCCTAACCCAGACTATAGGTGGGACGACAACGACACTCGACAGTTTGCCGCAGGATCTCAATGGTAACAAAGCAGTCCTTGTTGATAAGGACGGAAATACAATTGAATATGTCCGCCGCGGTGTAGTGGCTGCGGACAAACTTCCGGTGATCTTTGATAATCTGCCTGCGTTTACATCTGACGGTACACCTATAACGTATAGCGTGACAGAAGATGATCCAACAGGATATAGTTGCACGGATATTGATGACACGACAACTCCGGGTAAGGTCACAATAACCAATACACTACTTACAGATATTGAGATTGTGAAGGTGTGGTATGACGATTCCAGTGATGAAGCCAACCGTCCGGAGGCAGTAGTTGCCGGTTTAACGCGTGGCAATGCGTCCTTCCCAAGCAGATTTACACCAGTACAGAAGGCGGACAATTGGCAGGCTGAATTCAGTGACCTTCTCGCATATGACGAAAGTGGTGAGGCAATCTCTTACACGATTAGCGAGATGGGTATCCCGACAGGTTATAGTGCAAGAGTTGAGTACAGCACTGACTATAATCCGGAGAAGCCGGATGAGGCAACCTGGTCAGAAACAAAGCCGACTGAATGGGATACTCAGGTAACCAAGTATGTACGCATGGTAAATACCAAGCTGACTGACATTGAAATAGAAAAGACCTGGGTTGGCGGAGCAGCATCGGATGTAGAGTTCACACTTTACCGTTCAGTTGAACCGTCCGACGATTCCGACTTCCAGACTGATACTGATGGCAACAAGTCTTGGACACCGGATGAAACTTGGGAGAAGGTTGATTCCCATGCATTCGCATCCAGCCTCTTTGAATATGTAGAAGGAACGACAGGTGATAAGGAAACTTACACATTCAAGGATCTTCCTGCATATAACGAGAACGGCGAGGAATACACATATCGTGTATTTGAACCGGCACAACCATACTCGGATGCAAATCAGACCGGCGACCTTGCCATCACAAATACAAACAAGTACGATGCAACCGGCGGTGCTAACCCGACTGTTGTTAAGGAACTTGATGGACGTCCGTGGCTCGATTCCGATACCTTCTACTTCATGATTGAACCTGAAATGACTGGTGAGGAAGGCAGCGAAGTAGAGAAGATTACGGATGGTGAAGGAAATGCTGTGACGGTGGAAGGAGTTGAGACTCCGATGCCGAAGGATGGAGATACTGAAAAACCGGTCACAACGGTCACCAAGAATTCCGCTCAGGTTGGTGCGATTGGCCGCTCAGTCAACTTTGCTGACATAAGCTTCACCAATGAAGATATGCTGAATGCCGATGGTTCAACAGCAAGCGTACGTAACTTCTACTACAGGATTTACGAGGTTGCCGATGCAGATGGCACACCGCTTACTGAAGTAACCGAGGGCGGCGTCCTTGATGGAATCACCTATGCGGGAACCGGCGAGGGTGATGAATGGAAGCCTGAGGTTCATACACTCCGTATCGAGGTAACCGATAACGGCGATGGTACGCTATCGACGAACCGCTACTGGGATGGTGCTACGAGCTCCAGCGCAGTACCGGTATTCACCAACAAGTATAGCTCTGAAGGTGTAGCAAAGATTTGGGTAGAAAAGCAGATTGAGACTCGCGACTGGACGAGCGACGATGAATTCAAATTCACCATCACGGGTATAAGCGGTGCAAGCCTAAACATTGGCGGAAGCGATAGCGGTGACACTTACACCACGCACGCAATGAGCCTTGCTGATGTTGCAGATCCTGAAGAGGATTCGGTACAGCTTTCCGACACCGTAGTTGCTATGGGCATACACGGAAATACATATAAGGGTGAGGCTCTTAACAATGGAGATGCATACTTCATCTACTCGATTACCGAGGATGCCGGAGACGTTTCCGACTTGGCCTACGACCAGAGCACGATTTATGTACGCATGCATGTTGAAGATAATTGGGACGGAACGCTCAAGTTCACTGCTCAGTACTTCAGCGATGCTGCATGCACCAATGAGATTACCGGACACGAGGTCTGGATTGTCGATAATGGAACTGAGAAGAGACTCCTCGAGCTTGATGAGATAGAAGAGGCCGAGGCGATGAGCGATGAAGAGCTCAAGGGAAATGGCTATCGTAAGGTCAACGCTGCTCACTTCATCAATACTACGAGTATCGACATTCCTGTAACCAAGGTTTGGGAAGATGGTCCTGCTGTTGAAGATGTCACGGTGCATCTGCTCCGTGCACTCTTCCCGCTTGATGTCGAGGATGAACTGAGTGACGACTACGTAAAGGCAAATGTTGATTCGATGAGCCTTGGCGGTTGGGAGAGAGTTGGCCTGGCCAATACCTTCCAGCGCGGTGAATTTGAATCTGAAACCGAGGTAACGCATCTTGTTTCCGGATTCAACAAGGCGCTTCCGATGTATGTAACTGTCGGCGGTACGACATACCGCGCAGTCTACATGCTGACGGAGGATGATACGTCAGATGCTTACGAGCCGAGCTATAAGTGTATCCAGCCGGATAATAGTGAAAAAGAAGGAGATAATATCTTCATCGATTCAGGTGAGATGGTTATCACCAACAAGGTGATTGCCGGCAACCAGGCCAATATAGCTGCGGTTAAGCAGCTCCTCGGTCGTCAGTGGCTGGATGAAGATGACTTCTCGTTCTCACTTGAGCCATACGGCAAGGGAACCTATAACGAAGATGGAACCTTTAAGTCGATAGAGGAGACCAAGGACATTCCGATGCCGGAGGATAATTCCGATAGGATGTCCAAGACCGAAGCGGATAAGTCAAAGGCTACGACCCATGCCACGATCGACACCGATGTTGTTGATACCGAGGGCAATATGGAACGCCTGGCACGCTTTGGCGCGATTGAGTACAGCGTGAATGACCTTGAATACGATCCTACGGATAGACATCACCAGGGAGACTTCTTCTATAAGATGAAGGAAGTTGTGCCTGCGGCTTCGTCTGACGGAATGACCTATTCAACCAAGGAATCCATCGTACACGTTAAGGTTCGCGAGAACCGTACCGATAACCTGACTGTACAGATAGCCTATGACGAAAAGACATTGGGCGACATCGCTACAGGTACTCAGTTTACACCGGTATTCACAAACAGATACGAGGCAACTGCAGAGTTCACTGCAAGCCTTGACAAATACATAATGGGACGCACCTGGGAAGCGGACGATGAATTTGACTTCACGATGAATCCGCTCGCAGGAGCACCGTTCGAGGATGCTGATAAGAGTCAGTTCCCTGAACAAGATACGCATACTGAAGCTGAACGCGAGGCGGGTCTTGCTTCCGGTAAGGCGATCCACAATGCTGAGGGTGCGCATGTGATACGTATGACCATACCTACTGCAAGTGTCGGAATGGATGATGAAATAACTATCGACTTCCCGAGCATTGTGTTCAGACTATCCGAACTTGGTAAGACCGCTGACGAAGGACAGCTGAAATACTCCGATGGTACAGCGGTACCTAAGGGAATGGCATATGGCCAGTACATGTATGCAGTAGAAGAAACCAAGTCCAATGCAAATGACTTGAGCATTGATGTTGATACCGAATACGTTCAGGTTACTGTGATTGACAAGGGCGACGGAACATTGGATCTCAGTTCCAAGATATTTGAGGATCGCTACGCACAGGTGCAGAGATTTGAACCTGATGAAGACGGCAATGCTTCAACTACACTGGCCAAGAACGTGACCTTCGTGAACCAGCTGAAGCGCGACCTTAGCGTAACTAAGAGTTGGACCGATCCTGCTAATGCAGATGTCGAAATGGTTCTCGAATGGACGACGGACAATCCTGCATCTGAAGCAAGCTGGAATAGTGCAGAAGGAGTATCCTGGCTGAATGGTGTGACGACAACCCGTGTAATTAAGCAGACTGCGACAGGTGACGACCTAACAGTTACATTTAAGGACCTGCCGGCATACCAGCCTGATGATGATGACCTTGATTTGAACAACAAGTGGGTATACTACAGAGTTGTTGAATCGACATCGGGAGCATTCGATACTCGCTACAGCGAGGAAGCATATGAGAGCGGAAAGACTCTTGATGATTACAGCGAGACTCCGTACTATACAGAGGCCGAAGATGCCGATGAAAGAGTAACCGAACTCCATGTAATCAACTTCCCGAATGAGGTTACGGGACTTGCCAAGGTATTCGTCGTCAAGCAGCTCGTAGGAAAGGATTGGACAGACGAGAGCTTTAACTTCGTACTTACTCCGATCGAGAGCAAGATTGGTGCCGAGACAGAAGCTGTTCCTAATTCGGAGCGTGCACTTCCGATGCCTGCTGTAGATACTGCGACCGCGGACAGCACGACCACTCCGGTAGGAGAGAATGAGCATAACGCCGTATTCGGTTCAATTCCAATTTCGCTTTCGAATTTGGATGTCGATCCGGCAGATGGCATCGCCAAGGGTGAATTCACCTACGAGGTTTCCGAAGTTATCCCGAGTGGACAGGGCGACATCAAGTACACCACAGATGTACATAGGGTAACGATAACAGCAACAAATAACGGAACCGGAAAAGTAATAACCAGCGTAAGCTGGGATGGCCGTGAGGTAGGCGACTTTGTTCCTGTATATGTGAACAGATGGCAGCCCGATACCATGAGCGTAAGCGTCAGAAAGGTTTGGGACGACGCTAACGATCAAGACGGCAAGAGACCTGAGGCCGGAATCGCTGTCAAGTTGCTTGCCGATGGAGAAACAGCACTCGATAAGGACGGAAACGAAGTGACATCGATCGTCCTAAGCGAAAACAACAATTACGTTGGAACATTCGAGAACCTACCGACGCTGGTTGACGGCGCTACTGTAGAGTATACAGTGGAAGAAATCAATATTCCGGAAGGTTATGACAGCGTAATCGAAGGAAGTGCTGCTGATGGATTCGTTATAACGAATACATACACACCGGAAACTACCGCGGTTACCGCAACCAAGGTATGGACCGGCGACGATGAATTCGGAACGGATTTGAGAGCGGATGTCACGCTCCACCTCTATGGTAAGCAGGACGGCAAGATCGTCTTTGATGGAGGAGAGAAGACTATAACCATGGACGAATCCGGAGAGCCTGAGGGTGAAGCCGAATGGACTGAACTTCCGAAATACATGAATGGCGAGGCTATCGAGTGGACAGTCACTGAAGAAGCCGTACTTGGATATAGCGGAAGCGTTGAAGAGTCCGGAACAGACGGAACTGAATTCACGGTAACCAACGAATTTGTCGGACCAAGTGATTCCGTGACCGTAACCAAGGTATGGGATGACGATGACGACCGTGACAGCAAGCGTCCGGAGACGGTTAAATACGAACTCTACAAGCAGTTGGTAGGCGGTTCGCCGGAACTCGTTGAAACCGTGGAAGCTATAGAGACTCCGACTGATGAGACTTTGACCACCTATCCGGGACAGACAGCTGACTGGGGTTACGAATGGACGAACCTCCCGACCGAGGAAGAACAGGAAGGAACGATGGTTCCTGTATTCTACACCGTGAAGGAAGTCTATTCGGGAACCGAGCTCGAGACAAACGGTTATGACAAACCGATGGTTGAAACGACCGAGAATGGCAAATTCCAGATAACAAATCCGCGCACCAAGTTCGACACTACCAAGATTAACATCATCAAGAGTTGGGACGACGAACACGATGCGGATGGCATTAGACCTGAATACATCAGAGTCAAAGTCATTGACGGAACCAAGGAAGTTGCTTCGGCATACTTGACCGAGGAGAACAAGGGCGTTTCCAGTGACATTTGGACCTATACAATTGAGGGACTCCCGATGAACAGGGCGAAGGGCGAACCGATTGCCTACGCAGTTCAGGAAGATGCCGTTACAGGATATACCGCAACGATAACCAAGAGCGTTGAGTCCACCAGCAACGGAACCTATACCATCGTGAATACGCATAGCACGACTCCGATGGAATATAAGACTGTTGAAGCGACGAAGGTTTGGAAGGACAAGGACGGCAAGGAACTCAGTGAGGCTCCGCTTGCTGTAACCTTCCACCTGGTGAAGACCGTCGAAGGGTATGGACCGATTCGCGTGAGCGGAGAGGATAAGACGATAGCCGCCGGCGCATCCGGTGATGAACTCACGGTTAAGTGGGAGAACCTACCGGCCATGGAAGGCGGACGCAATGTCGAGTATAACGTCGAGGAAGATGCTGTATCCGGATACACCGGAAGTGTGCTGAAGACAACCGGCACATCTGGCAAGACGATAGTAACCGTAACGAACAAGGAAACATCGTCAACTCCGACACCGGGACCTGGACCAGGACCTGATCCGGGACAGCAGTGCGACGAATGCGACAACAGGGTTTCCGTAACGTATGTTGATCCGTTCGCAAGCTCTGACTCCGATATGTTCAAGACGAAGATGTACGGAAGTGCTGATGCGGCAAAGACCGCGGCTGAGTCCGGTGCGGATGCTCCGGCGGACAACAGCGTAAAGGCTCCGGACGGCTACAAGTTCGCAGGCTGGAAACCGGGATATGACGAAAAGGGCAACATCATCATGGTTGCTACATACGAAAAGATTCCGGTAGTCGACCCGACGGCTGACAAAACATATATCTTTGTTGATGGACAGACGGGAGAAATAATCAAGAGCGGAACCGTTGAGGAGGACAAGGAACCGACTATGCCGGCCGGACCGAGCCACGACGGAATGAAGTTCGTTGAATGGACCAAGATTGTCGATCCGGTTACAGGAAACGTGACATATGTCGCCAAGTACGAACCGAGGACGACTTGTCCGGACCCGGTCGTACCGGATCCGCCAACACCGGTTGAGAAGACTCACTGGGTACAGTATGTGGATTCCGATGGTACTGTCTATCTTGAAAAGGTTACGATTAAGGACGGAGAGTCTGAACCAAGTGCACCTGCGAATCCGACCAAGGATGGATTCACTTTTGACGGTTGGAGCCGCACGGTTGATGCCAATGGTAATGTGACGTACACAGCCAAGTGGAAAGAGAACACAACGCCGACGCCGGTGGAGAAGACGCACTGGGTCGAGTACGTCGATCCGGACGGAACGGTCTACTTGGAGAGAGTGACACTTAAGGATGGAGAGGCTGAGCCTGCACCTCCTGCCACACCGAGCAAGGACGGATACAATTTCGAAGGCTGGATTCGCACGGTTGACGCCAATGGCAATATTACCTACACTGCCAAGTGGGAGGAAATCAAGCCTACACCGGTAGATCCTGATAAGCCGGACGATCCAACACCTGAAAAGCCGGACGATCCGACACCTGAAAAACAGTGGGTAAGATATATTGATAAGGAAAATAATATCATCTACATGGATAAGACTGAGCTCGATGCCAACGGTAATGAACCACCGGCACCGGCAGATCCGACCAGGGATGGATATGTCTTTGATGGATGGACCAGGGAAGTGGATGAGGACGGAAATATAACATACACTGCCAACTGGAAACCTGAATCAAATATCACCCCGACGCCTACTCCGGAGAAGCCTGCAAAGGATGTTCCGAAGACCGGCGACCAGAGCAATGCAACGCTTTGGATAGGAATACTGGTACTGGCAATCTTGATAGCAGCAATTGCATTCCTGGTTCGTATGAGGACCAAGAAATAGCGAATTGGAGAATTGCTAACTAATCGCGATTGTATAAAAAATGGGACGGTTCCCTTAGGGGAACCGTCCCTTGCATTTTGGTCGAACTATATCACTTTTTTGGCGAAGCCTTGTCCCATGACTTCGCTCGATTCCATAATGATCATGAAGGCCTTTGGGTCGACTTCCTTCACCGCTTCCTGAATGAGGTACATCTGCTTGGTGCTGCAGGCACACATGACGATGTCCTTGTTCTCTTCTGTATAGCTGCCTTGTCCCTTCAGGAATGTTGCACCGCGGTGCGTGGCTTCATCGATGGCTTCGGCAACCTCATGAGCTTTGTCCGTGACGATGAGCGTCATCTTACCGGCGGAGAGGCCATAAAGAATCTTGTCAACCACCGTTGAAACGATGAATGCGATTATCATTCCGTAAATCATGCCCGTTATTTCTTTTGATACTATCAAGGTACCAATGGCAACGATGATCGCATCAATTATAAAGGCGATGTTTCCGATGGAAAGGTATGGGCGCTTCGACCTGATGGAAAGCGTGATAAAGTCAGTTCCGCCGGTTGAAGAGCCGCGGCTGTAGATAAGGCCGTAGCCGATTCCGCTGAGTACACCGGTGCAGATTGCTGCCAGCATTTTTTCGCCATGGAATATCGGGAACAGCGGCGCAACATAGTCTATCAAGATTGAGACGATGAACATTGATTTAATTGAGCGGAAGAAGTATTTTCTTCCGAGGATTCGTGAGCAAATAAGGCCAACCGGGATGTTAAGTGCAACGAGCATAAGACCCATGGGAAGTCCCGTGAGCCTATTGATTATCATTGCGATTCCGGTAAATCCGGTTAGCGGGAAATTCCCAGCCGACGCGAAATTGTATACGCCCATAGCAACAAAACTACCGCCGATGATGTCGAATAGAGTATTGACTATGAAGTTCAGTACTTTGTTCTTTTTGCTTTCTGTATTCATGTCTTTAAATTCCCTTACTTTCCCCATACTTTCCCCATATGGAAAATATTGTAATCGAGAGTTATTGCTGATATAATTGTATACGTTGCTACTCTGCAATCTGGCAACAGATTGGAGATGAATTCGTGAACATTCTATTATCGTTTAGTATTTCCGTTGCGGCAAGTGTAACTGCATATTACATCTGCAAGTGGTTGGACGGAATAAGTAAGTAGTAACCAGCCCGAATGAAAACACGCGAGTCTGCACCTCGCGTGTTTTCTTGTGAATTCGTTCTACTATCGTTTTCCAGCATGGAAATTGTATCACCCTTGTATACACTTGTCAACACATATTCAATTCAAAATGTCAATACCCTAATCCGGTACCCTGATGTCCTGAATTTCCTCATCTACGGCGCGCAGCTTGTCGAAGTATTCACGGTGTGCAGCCTCATATTTTTGATTGAAAGAGGTGTCACTACCCGAGTGCAGGAAGGTGCTGTAGTCGTGTGGATTCGCAGCGAGCTCGGGGTTGACGCGTGTCACCGTCGCAAGTCCGATATTGGAACAAATATCGGAAATTCGCTCGATGTCGCCAAGCATGTCCATGAACTCGGTCCCAGCAACCACGTTGCATTGTCCTCTTGATAGGCGGCTGGTATGGTTGTCCCGAAGAGCGGCGACCATGTCGTCAACGACCTCTTCAAGTGGCTCAATCTCGTAAGCTGCATCAACGTCACGTTTTTTAAAGGCCTGCTCAGCCAGCTCGACTACGCGAATAATTAATTCGTAGATTACGTCAAGCTCAGCAAGGGCCTCGGTCGAGAACGGTGCTTCCTTCTCATGTATTTCCAAGGCGATGTCAGCGATGTTTTTCGCGTGATCGCCGAGACGCTCAAATTCGACAACGATTTTATAATATTGATTCAAGATCGTTACGTGCTCGGGCACGGCAAGGTTCGACGAAAGCTGAACCATGTATTGGCTTACGCTATCATTCAGGCGGTCGATATTGTCTTCCTCGGCGGAGACTTCGTCGTAACGTTTTTGATCGAATCGCTTTACCAAATCGATGGCTTTTCCGAGGTTGTCCTTTGCTGCCAAAAACATTGTCATAAGTGCATCGTAGCAGCTGTTCAGCGCCAGAGCCGGGGTGCTGAAGAAGGCCGGCGACAGAGCCTCGACCTTGTCCTGATATTTGAATTCATCCTCCGGGTCGTCTTTGACGATTTTGGTCGCGAGCTTTGGGTAAATTGGAAGCGTCACGAACAAAGCCACCGCGCATCCCAAATTGAATATCGTGTTTGTATTCGCTATGTTTCCCGGAGTCGCTGTCGCATTCCAAAGTCCGTCAAGGACACCGAAGCGTTTTAGAATTGCGACAACTGCCAGGACCAAAACGGATTTACTCAGGTTAAAGAGGATATTCATTACACCGACTCGCTTTTGGTCGGCTTTGGCGCCAATTGAACAGACAATGGCAGTAGTGACACAGTCGCCCAGATAAATGCCGACGATTACGGCGTAGATTGCGCTCCAGGTAAGCTGATCAGAGGAGGAAAAAGCCTGCAGAATACCGACGGCGGCGGATGAACTTTGGAGCAGGAATGATACTCCGGCACCGATTATATATCCAAGAATTGGGCTGTTTCCGAGCCGTGAGAACATAGAATCAAAGATTCCGGTTTCGCCGAGTTTATCAACTGCGCCGGTCATCGTTAGAAGACCCGTAAATAAAATGCCGAATCCGATTGCGATATTACCGATGGTTTTGGAGCGACTGGCACTTCCAAATCCCATAATCACTATAATTCCGATGATTAACGCAATCGGTGCGAGTGTGGACGGTTTGAATAATTGCAGAAGTGATGTTCCGGAATCATCAAGGCCGATGAGTCTTATGATTTGTCCGGTCACAGTTGTACCAACGTTTGCGCCGATAACAATTCCGAGAGATTGCTTGAGCGTAAGTAGTCCTGCGGCCACGAGACCGGAGGTTATAACGATGGTAGCCGTTGACGATTGAATGACTGCGGTAACCGCAAGGCCGAGCAGGAACGCCTTGACCTGATTGTTGGTCACACTCTCCAGGGCGCGCTTGAGTGCACCCGAGGATCCCTCTTTAAGGCCGTCTCCCATGAGCCTCATACCGTACAGAAACATGGCTAACCCACCAAGCAATGTCAAGATGTCAAATATATTCATGCAATTCCTCAAGTAAATCTAAATAAGCCGAAATAGGTAAAGATTAAATCACATTATATTATTTATATAAATAATGTTCGTATTTCTTGCGCTTATAGTATACTATATTGTTAAGGATAGAGCAAAAGTCATGCTGCTGAATCGAGGTTTACTTGAGTAGATATCGCATAAGTGAAATAAAACTGAATATTGACGAGAGCGAGACGATACTTCCATCAAAGATTGCGAGAAAACTGGGCCGCGTATCCGGTAAAATAGTGCCCGCTGATATCTTTGATGTAGAAATTGTACGTCGGTCGATTGACGCCAGAAAAGGACAAGTCATAAGGGTATACACCGTCGACTTTTCATGCAATAAAACCTTGCCTTTGCCGGAGCCCCCAAATACAGAATACATAATACCTTTTGTCGGGAAATTTGAAGATAAGACAACGGAAATAACATGTGAAGGTGCAGGCGATGGCGATGGTGCAAATGGCATAAACGTTTCTGAGAAAGATGCTGTCCGCCCCGTTGTAGTTGGATTTGGTCCTTGCGGAATGTTCTGCGCGCTCGTTCTTGCTCGTGCCGGACTAAGCCCCATAGTCATCGAAAGGGGAGACGATGTCGAAACGCGAATGGCCAAGGTGGAGGAGTTTTGGCGCAGCGGAAGACTTGATCCCGAGAGCAATGTACAATTTGGAGAGGGCGGTGCAGGGACGTTCTCGGATGGAAAATTAAATACCGGAATCAAGGATCCGCGAATCCGCTTCGTCTTAGAGACGTTTGTGAACGCTGGTGCGGACCCGGATGTTTTGATGGATGCGAGGCCACATATTGGAACTGACGCTCTGCGTGGGATAGTCAAGAGAATACGCGAGGAGATAATTGCTCTTGGCGGTGAAGTGCGATTTGGAACTCGCCTTGAAGGGCTTGATATTGATATTAGTATTGGTTCTTCGAACTTAGAGGGAGATGTGGCAAGACACACGATTCGTGTTAGTGGCCCGAATGGAGAAGAATCAATGGAGTGCAGCGCCGTGGTTTTGGCACTTGGGCATAGTGCAAGAGATACAGTTCGAGTTTTGCACGCTCAGGGACTAAAGATGGAGCCAAAGCCGTTTTCCATGGGGGTACGAGTTGAGCACCCGCAGCGCCTGATTGATCGAGGTATGTATGGAGAGTATGCAGTGTTTAGCGCTGCAGGTCCCGATTCGACCCAAGAGAAAAATAAACCGCTTCTTCCGCCTGCATATTATAAGCTTTCAACAAAGGCTTCAGACGGGAGGGGTGTTTATTCCTTCTGCATGTGTCCCGGCGGAGAGATTGTAAATGCCGCGTCCCAGGTTGGCGGCGTGGTCACTAATGGGATGAGCAACCACGACCGCGATAGCGGTTTTGCCAACAGTGGCATCTTGGTGGATGTGCGCCCCGAGGATTATATCGAAGAAATGTCGATGATTCCACCTGAACTTGCAGGATTGGCATTCCAGGAAAAATATGAACACCTGGCATTCATAAACGGGGGCGGAAACTACTCGCTTCCGACGACGACCTGGAGCGAATACAGGAGCTGTTTCGACTCACAACCCCCAACAACCACAACGAATCCTGTAATTGCGTCACTTCCTGGTTTTGTTGCAAGGGGCATACGTGAGGCGATTCCGGTATTTGGACAGAAAATTAAAGGATTCAACAATGATGAGACGATAATCAAGGCTATTGAATCAAGGTCCTCATCACCTGTGAGAATCCTCCGAGACAAAGATAGCTTACAAATACTTCCCGGCATATACCCGGGCGGAGAAGGCGCCGGTTACGCAGGAGGAATCACAAGCGCTGCCTGCGACGGCATCAAAATTGCCGAGAAGATTATCGCACAGATAATCAACGATTAATCATCACATAGAAAAGGGTTGATAAAGCATGGCAAAGAAACAAGAAGCAACGCTTTATGAAAAAGAGAATACTATCAAGCCAAGAAAAACTGCGTTTGTATTAAGTGGCGGAGGATCACGCGGCGCTTATCAGATTGGCGTCTGGCGGGCCTTGATAGAATTGGGATGGACCTTCGATATAGTGGTTGGAGTCTCCGTGGGGTCCCTAAATGGGGCGATGGTAGTTCAAGGTGAGCAGCTGCTGGCGGAAAACCTGTGGCGCGACCTCGAGACCGACAATATCTTTGATGTTGCGAATAATGCGCAGACGGCTGACTTTGCTGTCGAATTCATCAAGCAGGGAGGTGCCGGCTCGCACGGCCTCCAGAAATTCGTCGACACCTATATCGACGACCAAAAGGTCCGCGAGTCCGATATTGACTTTGGACTTCTGGTGGTCGAGACACCGACCATGAAGCCTCATTATCTCTGGAAAAAGGACATTCCTGAGGGCAGAATCGGTGACTACGTGATGGCGAGTTCATCGGCGTTTCCTGCAGTCCAGGCGTACGATATCGACGGCAAGAAATACATCGATGGTGGTTTTGAGAACGTGCTACCGATTCATATGGCAGTCGAGCGGGGCGCCACTGATATTGTTGCGGTGTATCTCCAGGCTGCCGGAAGATTCAATCGAACTGCGGAAATCGATTCGGCATCAAAAGCCGGCGCGAACCTGGTTTTGATAGAACCGAAGTGGGATTTAGGCAACTTCCTGCTCTTTGACCGCAAGAACACAGCAAGGATTATTCGCCTTGGCTACCAAGACGCAATGAAGGCGTTCGGGGTATACGATGGGGAATCGTTTAGCTTCATCAAGGGCGCTTTTGATAAACGCTCCCTCAAAGCAGCCGAAGCAGCCGGCAAGATTTTCGATATAGATCCTCTGACGATTTACAGCAAGGAATCGTTTGTCAGTAGCCTTGCGGCGGCGGTCAAAACCGTTGGGAATGTTGACATCCAAAAAATATCGCTCGATGAAATACATAAAGTCAATCGAGAGATTGCGACGCTCGCAATTGCGCACGATTTGAATCGGCGTGGGGTGGACAGCATCTTCATAAAACGCCATGCTTTACGGCTTGCGCACGACGAGATTTTAGCGGCTCGCTTTATCGACTCGAATGGGCTTTTATGATACAATGATAGTGATGCATGCTGATGTGATGTAAATGAAAGGAGCGCGTTATGGATGGGAGACTGAAGGCAATTATCGATAAATCGAATAGCATAGTGTTCTTCGGCGGCGCCGGGGTCTCCACAGAGAGCAACATCCCGGATTTTCGCTCCGAGAGCGGCCTCTATAACGCCAAGCAAAAATACGGCTATTCGCCGGAGGCTATGCTTTCCAGGACATTCTACTATAACAAGCCGGAACTATTCTTTCAGTATTACAAGGAGAATCTGATTCACACCGAAGCGCAGCCGAATGACGCCCACAAAGCGCTTGCTAAGCTCGAGGAAATGGGCAAACTAAAGGCTGTGGTCACGCAGAACATCGACGGCCTCCATCAAAAGGCGGGGAGCAAAACCGTCTACGAGCTACATGGAAGCGTAGCCAGGAATTATTGCGAGAAGTGCCATAAATTCCATGACCTTGACTATATAATGGATGAAAGCAACTGCAAGGATATGGTTCCGTACTGCGAGTGCGGCGGCAGAGTCAAGCCTGATGTAGTGCTCTACGAGGAATCGCTCGACAGCGACGTGATTGAGGGTGCGGTGCATGCGATTGCTTCCTGCGATACACTTATAATTGGCGGAACGTCGCTTGTTGTGTACCCGGCAGCGGGCTTTGTGAATTATTTTCGAGGAGACAATTTGGTTCTTATCAATAAAGAACCGACGGGTATGGATGCGCGCGCGGATTTGGTGATTTACGACTCGATTGGCAAGGTCATGAAGATGGATTGATGATATTATTGGCAAAATCATGAAGATGGATTGATGGATTGACGGATTGCCGGATATGCGTATGAAGATTGCGTATGAAGATGGATACAGCAATTAATAATTATTAAGGATGAAAGGTATAACTACTAAATGAATTTTTTACTTGTTAATGATGACGGGATTAGAGCAGAGGGGATTTTTGAATTGGCACAGGCATTGGCCGATCATGGTACCCTCTTTCTTTGTGCGCCGGACAGGCAGCAGAGCGGAAAGAGCCACTCGATAACGCTCACGGATACGATTGAGGTCTATGAAGCGGATTTTCCCGGCGCGGAGCGTGCATGGCATGTCAATGGCACACCTGCCGACTGCACCAAGATAGGTCTCCAGATGGCAGAAAAATATGGCGTTCAGATAGACATTGTATTTTCAGGCATCAACAAGGGCAGCAACCTCGGCATGGATACTCTATATTCCGGAACCGTTGGTGCAGCCATGGAGGCAGCGCTTCAGGGAGTCAGGGCGGTCGCGGTTTCCGTAAACGGTCACGACTGCACTAACTTTGATGCTGCATGCCATTTGGCCATTCAGTGCATTCCCAAGGTGATGGAGATGGAGCCGGGCTACGTGATAAACATCAACTGTCCGGACCTTCCGCGTGAGGAGATCAAGGGCGTCAGATATGCAACCCTGGGACCGAGCTATTTTGTCGATGGATTTGTTCTGCAAGATGGCAACCAATATAAACTGGAGGGTTCGATTCCGGATTATAGTCATCTGGGAGAAGGCGTGGATGTCGGCGCGAATACGCTTGGGTATGCGACCGTTACGCCGATTCAGCCGGACCTAACCGCATGGAACGAGATGAAGCGCGTGTCTAACTGGGGCCTAAAGCTTGATTAGCCGCATTATTTTTGAAGTAGGAAGATTGTATGAGCGTTTTTAAAAACGATTTAAAAGATATAAAAGAAGACGAGGTCAGGCTACTTAAAAGATACTTCAGAGGGTATGACTATAGAGGCGCCGGATATACGTTTATTGCGCATTATATTTGGCTCGACACTTATTGCGTGAGCTGGGAGATTATCGACGGGTACCTCTGTTTATCCGGAACCAGGTGCGGAAGTAAGGATGGAGAACCATACATGATAATGCCGCTCATCATGACGCCCGAGGACGCAGCGAGTTGCAAGGCCGAGGGTGGCGAGCATGATGCAGATGAGACCATGTATCGTACAGAGTATGAGCCGGAGTCTCTTCGCAGAGTTATTTTGGAATGCGAAAAAAGATTCCGTGATGTCGGAGCAGAGCTTGATTTTTCAGGTGTTCCAGGCCACATGAGGGATATACTTAAGGCGGCGTTTCCGGGCGACGGAGAGATCGAATTCTACCACGGTGAGGACTACGACGAGTACGTATATCTAAAGGAAAAGCTGATTGATCTTTCGGGACGCGCCCTACATAAGAAAAAGAATCACCTCAATTTCTTCCTGCGCACATATGAGTACGAAGCCAAGCCGATCAGGGAGGTCGACCCCAAGGAGATTTTAGCGTTGTCTGCTGAAATCAGGGATTACAAGGCCCAGGACGAGGACGAAGAAGAGGATATCGAAAACGAATACAAGGCGATAGAGAGGATGCTCGAACTCCTCGATTATTCCAAGGCGAACCAGTATCCATGCGGCAGGGGTGAGGGCGAATGCCCGATTTATGGCGTCGGCATCTATATCAAGGGCAAGCTCGAGGCCTTTGCCATAGGCGAATTGATTTCGCACGATATGGCGGCGGAGCATTTCGAAAAAGCCAATGACAGCTATCGTGGTCTCTATCAATTGGTTTGCCGCGAGTTCTGCAAGGAGCTCCCGGAAAACATTATCTACGTGAACCGCGAAGAGGACATGGGAATTCCGGGGCTCAGGCAGGCAAAGGAGGCGCTGAAGCCTGATCATATGGAGGAACGCTACTACGCCGAGATTAAAATCTGAGCTGTGAAAACTTTGTTAAAAAATAAATTAATACTAAAAATATTGAGAAATTTCTGTAAAGAATATATAATTAATGTAACTGTCGTATATGATAAACAAAGCTTTGTTTATTAGTGTATAGGAGGTAAATAATCATGAGAGAAGTTGTAATCGTTGGTGCAGCCAGAACAGCTATCGGTTCCTATGGTGGAACTCTTAAGGGAACAACTGCAAGAACTCTTGGTGCTACAGCTATCAAAGCAGCTCTTGAGAGAGCAGGCGTAAGCCCTGATCAGGTTGAAGAAGTTATCATGGGTAACGTTCTCCAGGCAGGTCTTGGACAGAACGTAGCTCGTCAGATGATGATGGATGCAGGCATTCCAAAGGAAGTTCCTGCAATGACACTGAACAAGGTTTGCGGTTCCGGACTTAGAGCAGTAGGACTCGCAGCACAGATCATCAAAGCTGGCGATGCTGACATCGTAGTAGCAGGTGGTGCAGAGAGCATGTCCCTTTCTCCATATGTTGCTCCAGCAGCAAGATGGGGAGCCAGAATGTTCAATACACAGCTCATTGACGTAATGGTAAACGATGGTCTTTGGGATGCATTCAACGGATATCACATGGGTATCACAGCTGAGAACGTAGCTGAGCAGTGGGGCCTCACAAGAGAAGAACTCGACGAGTTCGCACTCGCTTCACAGCAGAAGGCAAAGGCAGCTCAGGAAGCTGGCAAGTTCAAAGATGAAATCTGCCCAGTAGTTATTCCTTCCAAGAAGGGCGACATCGTATTCGATACAGATGAATACATCAAATTAGATGCTTCCGCAGAAGGTCTTGCAAAGCTAAAACCAGCATTCAAGAAGGACGGCGGTATCGTAACAGCAGGTAATGCTTCCGGTATCAATGACTCCGGCGCAGCTGTAGTAGTAATGTCCGCAGAAAAGGCAGCAGAACTCGGCCTCAAGCCACTCGTAAAGATCTGCAGCTATGCTTCCGCAGGTGTTGATCCATCCATCATGGGTGTTGGTCCTATCCCTGCAACACAGAAGGCTCTCGAGAAGGCCGGTCTCACAATTGATGACCTCGACCTCTATGAAGCAAACGAAGCATTCGCAGCTCAGTCCTGCGCAGTAGGTAAGGATCTCGGATTCGACCTCAGCAAGCTGAACGTAAACGGTGGTGCTATCGCTCTTGGTCACCCAATCGGAGCATCCGGATGCCGTATCCTCGTAACCCTGATTTACGAGATGCTCAAGAGAGACGATGCTAAGAAGGGTCTCGCAACACTCTGCATCGGCGGCGGCATGGGTACATCCATGATAGTAGAAAAAGCATAAGCGAATCGCTCTAACCCCTGGAATTCCAGGGGTTTTTTGTTGCGCTGATGTAATGAATTCTATTCGGTTATCGCCCAGACTCTTACAGGAAGACCTGTTGCACCCTCGATTCTGGGCCATGCCGCAATTAGGATTGCACCTGCAGGTGCAACCTGGTCAAGGTTCTTCATGACTTCTATCTGAAGTTTGCCCTTGGATAGAACGTATCTTTCGCAGGCCAGATCCTCGGCCCTTGCTGCTTCTTCTGAAGCGTCGGTATCCAGTGCCTCGTGGCCGTTGGCGGCGGCATTTCGCTCTTCGTAAATATATTTAAGAGCATCCATGGACCATCCGGGGAAGTGTTCGCTTCCGTCCTCTGCAGTCCCGGAGAGCTTGTCCATATCCGGCCAATTCTTGTACCAGTCAGATCTCAGTGCAACAAAGGCGCCATCGGGAATATCTCCGTACTTCTCTTCGTATTCCTTGATATCTTCAGCGGTAACTGCGTAGTGAATATCTTCCTTGACCTTTTCGGATATATCGATTACGCAAAGGGGGAATACACCATGCTCTGCGGAATACGATTCCGATAAATCTCCGCCCTGGATAAAGTGTCCCGGGAAATCAATGTGCGTTCCGAACTGTCCGGGAAATTTGAAGGTTTGGATTTGGCATTCCAGCATAGGATTACCCCAATCGAAAACAACCTTTCCCAGTTCAACGCTTCCATCAGGAATTCCTGCCCAATAAGGACTCTCGTTGTTTAGTTCGTGGGAGAGCTCAACCCACTTATAGTTTTTTAACTCCTTTAATTGTTCCCATAGCTTATACATACACTTGCCTCTCTTTCTTTTTTATTTAATGGTAAGTATAGCAAATAACTTCAACATTATAAAGTGTTTTGGTTGCAACATCTATTTCCTTAGTATATTATTTCATTTCTCTGTTTTTAAGGGGGTTCTTATGTGATATTATAAATAAAAGTACTGTAAATGGGTGAATAGACGTATTGATTAAAAAGGATATTCTAAAGAGGATAGAAGAAGCAGGAAAGGAAGATAAATAATGATATTAAAGCAGATTATTAATAGTCTTTTGGAAACTGATCTATATAAATTCAGTATGGGACAGGCGATATATCATAAATTCCCGACCTATGAGACAATCTGGACATTTAAATGCAGAAACAAGGATGTGGTTTTCACTCTGGAAATGGTGGAAGAAATAAGAGAACAGGTTCGAGCCTACTGCAATCTTCGTTTTACGGAGGAAGAGCTGTCGTATCTTCTTACTATTCCATGGCTGCGCACTTCGTATATAGATTTCCTGAGGCTATGGCATCCTCGATTCGAAGAGTTCCAAATCGAGGCTAAGGGTGATACCGGTCTAACAATAGAGACCCTGGGAACATGGCTAAATACATCGATGTATGAAATCCCAATACTATCGATTGTAAATGAAGTTTACTTTCGCATGAAATACGATTATGCCGAGCTTCATAGAGAATTCGAAGAACGTCTTGATAGAAAAATCAAATTGTTAGAGGATGGTATTTATAATATTTCCTTCTTCTCAGAATTTGGATTACGTAGACGTCTATCCGCTGAAGCTCAGGAGCTGGCCATCAAAAAACTTGCTGAATGCAAACCTGCTTTCGGGAAATTTGTAGGTACGTCCAATGTTGCTATGGCCAAGAAATATGGTTTAACAGCAGTAGGTACTATGGCCCATGAATGGATTATGTGTGTGGGACAAGGAAATCATCGGCACAACCCGGCTTATTCCAATTGGTATGCCCTTCAGGCATGGGTTAGAGAGTATGGAGTTCAAAATGGTACAGCACTTACTGATACGATAACAACAGATTGTTTCCTTAGAGATTTTGATTTGACGTTTGCAACACTCTTCTCGGGTGTGCGACATGATTCCGGTGATCCAATTGAATGGGGAGAAAAAATCTTAGCTCATTACGAAAAACTGGGAATTGATCCAAAACAAAAGACACTTCTTTTTAGTGACAGTTTGGATTTTGAACGGGCAGATGCCATCCGTAGACATTTTGATGGTCGCGCTAAAATAGCCTTCGGCATTGGCACTTATATTTCAAATGATACAAATGTACCTGCGCTGAACATTGTTATGAAAACAACTTTTTGCAATGGGCAGGACGTAGCAAAGGTTTCCGATACTCCGGGGAAAGGAATGTGTAAAAACCCGGCCTATGTGGATTATCTTGAGAGAAGCATCGAGTGGCGCATGTCGCGGGATGAAAGACATAGATAGAAATCAATTTACATACTGTAGGTATGCTCCGCTCCTCGGCTACTTGCTTCCTAGCCATGGGCGAAAAATCCTGCGCAATTGAAAACAAAACCCCTGGAATTGAGGTGACCCCCAAAAGTTAGACTTTTGGGGGTCAGTTCAAATCAGTTCATTCCGGGGGTTTTTCTTAGTGTTAAGACGGGGTTGTAAGCAATATCCGATTGTGATACAATTAACAAACAATATGAATTATTCTAGTGCAGATTGTCCAACCGAACTACTTGGGAATACTTTAGGCAAGGACATGACGTTAAAAGGGAATCAGGTGAAAGTCCTGAACGATCCGGTCACTGTGAACGGGGAGTGAGATGCAAAATGCCATTGCAACTTGGTTGTGAGAAGGTGCATCAAGCGATGATCCGTGAGTCAGGAAACCTGCTGGGATAACTGATAACAGCTTCCGAAGAAAGCGGGTTATTTGCATAAGGATGCTCTTGTATTTGTGCTTCTTTTTATGGCCTCTTTTCTACGGAAGAGACCATTTTTTTATTACTGCGAGGAGGTCTATATGAAGCAGAAAGCAAAACGGTTTTTAGCCATGTTCCTAGCCGTGGTCATGGCTATACTCCTGGTGCCGGTTACATCAGGAAATAGTACGGCTTATGCGGAAGATGAAACCGCCGGTATTACCAAGATTTCATACAACGGAAACGATATTGCATTTGTAAAAGACGATTTAACGTCCAGATTTGGGATGTTTGAAGCACAGGATGGAACAAGATGTGAGATAGATGGAGATAATGTCGTCATCCACTATGTTCCTAAGAACACAACAGTATACGGAGGATTACATTGGGGAGCTATTACCGATACGAACCTCACAAAGGATGTAACATTTAACACAGACGGAACAATAGATCTCACATTACCTGCAGACGAGTATTGTGGATATGCACATCCGGTTGCACCTATTAAGAAAACTGACGAAACAGCAACAACAAGCGCGCAGTATTATCTTGCAATACCTGCAAAGGATAAGCTTCCAAAGAAAGCGGAAGAGGAGCAGTCAAAAGCACTTACTGTTACAAACAACGTCAAGATGCTGAAGGTCGACGGTGCTACTCTTGATAAAGATAATTTAGTTCTTCAAATGGGAAGCGATGCATATAACAATGCGTCAGTTGGTGATATAGCAAAAGCAGAAAAAGATGCTTCGCCAATAGCGCTTGCAGAAGGAAATACATTTACAATACCGGCATCTTCGGTTGACAAAACAGGTAAGGAATTCTATGTTTCTTTGCAATCCAAAAAGAACGGAACATGGTATGAACGCATCTTTGCCCTTGATGAGATTGCAGGGACGCTGACAATCAATCCGAGTGATGCAGACTATACTGCTGTTGATACAGCTGTTGCGTCGATTCCGGAGGATCTCAGCGTCTATACGGATGAATCGGTAAAGGCCGTTAACGATGCAAAGGAAGCTGTAGTTGAGAAAAAGTTTAAATCTCAGCAGGCAGAAGTAGATGCCATGGCAACTGCAATAAATGATGCAGTTGCAGCATTAAAGAAAAAGGAATCTGGTGAGGATCCGACTGAATCAAAGAAGACAAGTCTATACCCTGTTAACGACGAAGCGATGTTCAAGGTTGTAAATGCATATCTGGAAACCAAGGACGGAAAGACAGAGCTAGTATTTGCCTTGAGCGCCAAGGGATATGAGGATGTAATTCCTGCAACTTATGAAGAAGCACTTGCAATGGAAAACAAGGACGCTTGGGCAACTTATACTGAAGCAGAAGTAGATTGCAAATATACATCCAGAGGAAGTGAAACTGATGATGGTGTTCAGACTAAATACCAGTTCCGCGTTCCGGTTACCGTAGCTGAAACAGGAAAGACAAAGGTTCCGATGGTTTCCGTATCTGCCCGTGAAAGAGATAATGCCGAGCAAGCCGCAGGAACGGGAAAGCCGGATTACGCAAAGGCATTTATGGCCAGGCAGTTTACAGTTGATATGGATGCAAAAGAATTGCATACAGGAAACTATCAGGAAGACGTGCCTGTTATGGTAACAAGCGAAATAGATACATTCAAGGTTGAAAAAGAAGGTATTGTCAGCATCCTTGGTTGCCCTCCGGCTAATGAATATGAGGCCAAGCCAACCATTACACTTTCCGACGAAGTATATGATAAGGCATTCATTGGTAAGGCAGAGAGTGTGGATGAGGAAAAAGCAGTTGAGGTTGGAAAAGACGGAAAGATAAAACTTGATTTTATCAATTCAAGAAGCAGGGGTATAAGCCTCATTGATGGAACAAATCCGATTACCGTAGCATTCCACGTAAAAGAGACGGGTGAATGGATTGACCGTGAGTTTGTAATGGATCTTGCAAACAAGAAGATTACAATCACAGGAGAAGAAATCAAGACTAAAGATGAGATAAAAGAAACTCCGGCAAATTACAATAAGGTTAATGAAGCAAAGGAAGAAGCAGAGAAGATTGATAATGAGCTGTTTACTGAAGACTCCATCAGAGGATTAAGCGAAGCATTATCTGCAGTAGAAGAAAACTTAACCGCTGATAAGCAGAAAGAGGTAAACGAAATGGCAGACAATATCAACGCTGCCATGAAGAAGCTTAAGCTTAAAGATGGAGTTTACACAATCCCTGCAAACAGCCTTGGAAATGACTTCATGGATGTAGTAATAGAGGTCGAAGGCGGCAAGATGAGCGCATATGTAATAACTACAAGTCGCGCTCAGGATAAGATTTGCCCGGGAACCAAAGAACAGGCAGAGAATGGTGGAAAGGCACTAGAAAAACTGGGTGGAGTCAAGAACAGCCAGGGAATGCCAAGTGCAAGCATGTTCAGGATTCCCCTTGATGTAATTAATGACACGCTGGAATTTGCCGTTCATTCTCCGGACGGATGGGCAGCCCGTGAATTTTTGATTAAGTCTTCAGACATCAAGAAGGGCGAATACAAGATAATCGAAAATGCAAATGGCAAGTATACATTGGGAGAAACTTTTACAGTGGCTTCCGATGCAGACTTCAGTAAATTCGTTGCGGTTATTGTCGATGATGAGCTTGTCGCTCCGACAAATTACTCTGTGGCTTCTGGCTCAACCAGGGTTACATTTAAAGGAGAGTACACAAAGGCCTTGGGCGAAAAATCCCACGAGGTTCAAATCCTTTCCCACGACGGAATAGCAAAGACCACAATTTCCGGAGTAAAGAAATCCGAGGCTAAGCCTGCAGCAAAGCCAACCGACAACAAGACCCAGCAGTCCAAAACAAATACTAGAACCAATACAAATAAGACAGCAACAAAGACCCCAAAGACAGGTGACGACACTAACGCTTTTGCTTACGCAATGATTTTGATTGTGTCAATGGTAAGTGTAATATTTGTATATCGCAGAAAACAAAGATAATCTTCGGAAAGGGCGGCGCTCATGCGCCGCCCGGATTTGGATTAAAACTGAGGCGAAAAAATGAAACTCTTAAAAAGGTATAGTGCAATAATTCTATTAATCGTGAGCATTGTGCTCATGTCTTTTTCTGCAAGCTTTGCTAATGAATATGCGCCGGGAACATATACAGTATCGGTTTCCTGTGAAGGTGGCGCGGGGAGGGCATCGCTTGCTTCTTCGGGGGTACTGTATGTGGAAGCCGACGGATCAATGTGGGTTCAGGTCAACTGGATAAAAACAAATGGAAATTCTGGCTCAACCGAGTTCACATATATGATTGTAAACGGGGTAACATATTATCCGGATTACGGACAAACATTTACGGTGCCTGTTTCTGCGCTTGACACATGGATTACAATATCGGCCATGACAGAAGCGATGAGCGAGCCACATCTTATAGACTATTCAATGTGTATAAGTTCATACGGTGTTCCCGTCGCGTCCGCGCCTGAACCCGAACCGGAACCAGAACCAGAGCCAGAACCAGAGGCGAATACCAATCAGAATTCCAATGCTCAGAACAGTAATGAAGCAGCGGGTACAAATGCCGATAACGACGATTCCTCAGCTCAGAATTCTGAAGAAGCTGAAAACGAAGAGCAGTTAGAAGAAGACAAATCTTCCGAAGAAGCGAAAGCCAAGGAAGATGAGACAAAAAAAGAAGAAAAGAAAAAGGACGATAAGTCCAGCGAGAAAAAGTCCGAAGAGAAAACCTCGGAAAAGAAAACTTCGGACGAAAAAAACACGGACAAGAAAAGTGACGGTGACAAGAAGGAGTCTGCTACGACCTCTGATACCACAACTATAGGAGCTATAAAGACAGAAGCTGAAGCAGAGAATAAAACAATGCCGCTCGTAATAGGCGGAATTATAGTCTGCGCTATTGTAGGAGTGATTATCTATCTCTTTAAATCCGGAAAGATAGGCGGAGAATCCAAAAATGAATAAGAAAGTAATATGCCTTGTTCTTGCTATATGCCTCTGCCTAACTATGCTTTCGGGATGCGGAAAGAAATACGAAACCCCGGAAGGTGTTCCGCAGATTGAAGGGTTAGAATACAGGGAAACTGTATCTCTGGAATACGCAAACCAGTTTGCGATATATAGGTATAATGGTGGTTATTCGTATATCGTGGTAGAGGGAAGCGAGAATATGCTGGTGGTTCCTAAAGGGGGCACCATTCCCAAGGAAATTCCTCAAGACACCATAGTGGTTGAGCAACCCTTAAATAAGATATATCTTGTTGCCACCTCGGCGATGGCTTTGTTCAGCGCTATGGATGCTCTGGATACTATTAAGTTTACAGGGTCAAAGGAAAGTGACTGGCATATCCAGGGTGCAATCGATGCGCTTAGGGCCGGAGAGATGCTTTATGCAGGAAAATATAGCGCGCCGGATTATGAACTCTTAATAAATAACGGTGTTCAGCTTGCTATAGAATCCACTATGATTTACCATACTCCTGAAGTCAAAGAAAAGATGGAGGAACTTGGCATCAAGACGGTAGTGGAAAGGTCTAGCTACGAGGGACATCCGCTAGGACGTACGGAGTGGATCAAGCTTTATGGAGAACTCGTAGGAAGACCGGAGGAGGCAAAAGCTGTTTTTGATGAACAGGTTTTAAAAATATCAGGGCTTGAAGGACTAGAGAATACAGGTAAAACGGTTGCGTTCTTCTTTGTTAACTCTTCTGGAAACGCAGTGACATATAAGTCCAAAGGATATGTACCCGAAATGATTAGAATTGCCGGAGGAGAATATATCCCCGGTGACATAGGACTTGAAGAAGACAATGCCCTTTCTACTATTAATATGGGTATGGAGGAGTTCTATGCATTGGCAAAAGACGCCGACTATATTATTTACAATATAGGAAGTATGGGCGCGCCAATCAGTAATTTGCAGCAACTCTTTGACAAGAGTCCGATTTTGGAAGACTTCAAGGCTGTTCAGGAAGGTAATGCCTGGTGCACTTCCAGAAGTCTTTTCCAGGAAACGGACAAGATGGGAAGTATCATTAAAGATATAAATGTTATATTAACTGAAGATGAGCCCGATACATCAATGCTTGAATACATATTCAAACTTGAGTGAAGATTATGAATGATATTAATAAAGAAACAATACTAAGTAATCGAGCAAAACAAAGAACCCGATACGCACTTGTGTTCATCGGGCTTTTTGTAGCACTTATTTTGATTGCAATATGGAATATAAATTCCGGATCTGTTGATATTTCCGCCGGTGAAATCCTTAGGATTATTTTTCAAGGGGAGTCAGACATTGAAGGGTTCAATATAGTCTGGAAGATTAGGCTTCCCAGACTAATCGCCGCTGCGATCCTTGGAGGAGCGCTGGCTCTGTCGGGATTTCTGCTTCAGACATTCTTCGGAAATCCAATTGCCGGACCATTCGTCCTGGGTATTTCCGCCGGCTCCAAACTATTTGTCGCCGGTGTCATGGTGTTTATGCTTAACTACTTCCATTATATCTCATCTCTAACCATGGTGTTTGCAGCCTTTATTGGTGCATTGGTTTCTATGGCCTTTGTTCTTTTGGCTGCAAAGTCCATAAGGCAGATGTCTATGCTTCTTGTTGCCGGAATAATGATAAGCTATATTTGCTCAGCCATAACGGAATTTGTAGTAACCTTTGCGCAGGATTCGGATATAGTCAATCTTCATAGCTGGTCTCAAGGAAGTTTCTCTGGAATGAACTGGAACGAGGTAAAAATTGCTTCGGTTATTATTCTCATTACATTTACTTTGACCTTCTTCTTGGCAAAGCCGATTAGCGCATATCAAATGGGAGAGGGATATGCACAGAGCATGGGCGTTAATGTAAAAAGATTCAGAGTGCTCTTGATTCTTTTATCCAGCATACTCGCAGGGTGTGTAACAGCATTCGCAGGACCTATTTCCTTTGTTGGAATAGCAGTCCCGCAGCTTGTCAAGCTTAGCCTAAAAACTGCAAAGCCGATTTTGGTAATACCTGCATCATTCTTGGGAGGGGCTGTGTTCTGTATGTTCTGTGACTATATTGCCAGAACAGCTTTTTCTCCAACGGAGCTTACAATAAGTACTGTTACATCCATATTCGGCGCACCGGTTGTTATTGCGATGCTTATTAAACGTCATGGAAGCAAGGCATAGGAGGAGCGGCATGGAAAGAGAATTAAACAAAGTATTCTTCTCTACCAAAGATCTAAGCGTCGGTTACGGTGGCAAAGCGTTAATTGAAGATATTAATATTGAATTATATCCTGGAGAAATACTTACTCTTATTGGACCAAACGGAGCAGGTAAATCGACTATTCTAAAAAGTATAACCAAGCATTTGGAAACGATTAAGGGAGACTCCTTCATAGAGGACTTATCCATTGCGTCGATGAGTTACAAGGAGATGTCCAAGAAGCTTGCCGTTGTCCTGACTGAAAGAATTAAGGGAGAACTTCTCGTGTGTTATGATGTTGTGGCTACAGGTAGATATCCCTACACCGGAAATCTCGGAATTCTTTCAGAGGAAGACAAGATTAAGGTTATTGAGGCAATGGCTAGGGTCCATGCAGAGGATTTGGCTGAAAGAGATTTTGCTGCGATAAGCGACGGCCAGCGTCAAAGAGTTTTGCTTGCGAGGGCGATTTGTCAGGAACCTGAAATCATAGTGCTTGATGAGCCAACTTCGTTTTTAGATATCAAACATAAACTCGAGCTTCTCTCGATTCTAAGAGAAATGGCAAAGGAGCAAGGGATTACGGTTATAATGTCCCTTCATGAAATTGACCTTGCACAGAAAATATCAGACAAGATAATGTGTGTGAAGGGTGACAGAATAAATAATTTCGGCACACCCGAAGAGATATTCAAGGACGAGATAATTAATGACCTATATGAGATAAAAGATGGGACATATAATATAACGTTCGGAAGCGTAGAATTACCCGCACCACAGGGTGAACCGGAGGTATTTGTTATATCAGGAAATGGTTCCGGAATATCGACCTTCAGAAAACTGCAAAAGGAAAGCATTCCGTTTTACGCCGGGATCCTCTACGAGAACGATATAGACTTTCAGGTTGCGAAAAATCTATCGACAAAAGTTTTTTCAGAGAAGCCGTTCCGTCGCATATCGGATGAAGTATTAAAAGACGCTTTAACTGCATTATCAAAATGTAAGAGTGTTATTAACTGCGGAGTTCCGATAGAGGAACTGAATGAAGGCATCTGGAAATTGATAGATGAAGCTGAAAAAAAGGAACTGATAAAGTAAAGTCTTATGTTACGCGTAACATCACTCACTGAAAAAGAAATACATGAAATAGGCGAGGCCTTTGCAAACCATAACTATGTAGATGGCGAGAAGGGCATGTATTCGTATTTCAAAAATTACGATGCAGTGTGCAGATATATCTCGGATTATGCGAGGCGAGCCATGGAGCGCGGCAATCTATATAGCACAAGCGATAACCACGAGGCCTATATTTCTTTTAGAACGTCAAATGAAAGCATGGTCGATGCGGTGGGGATAGGAATTGCCAAATCTTTGATTCGCAATATGGGGTTCTTTGGTGAAATAGAGTAATCTTGAGATTGCATCGGTGGCGGAATGGGTACAGCTCTCATCGTAGAAAAAGCATAATTGCTTCAAAATCCTACGCAATATTGACCCCGAGTTTTCGGGGATTTTTTGTATGGTCATTCCGTCACTAAAGTGTTCCTTATGAGGTGCAAATTATGATATAATAAAAACAATAGCAGTGTATCAAAGAGAGCAGTGTAATGCTGACATTAAAATGGAGCGAGGAACTATGGAAACAAATAAAACGTATCTGGCATATGAACAAAGTTCTAAACAAGGACTAGAAGTTTACAAGGCGTTTGAGGAAGAAACCAAGCGTCCAATGGAGCTAACGACTGAGCTTCTGATGAAGCTGCTTGATGACAACAAAGACACCGAATATGGTAAGAAGTACGACTTTGCCAATATTCATTCCATAGAGGATTACCAAAAGAAGGTACCTGTAGTTGTCTATGATGACATCGCTCCTTACCTTGAGCGAATGATGGATGGAGAAAAGAATATTCTTACTTCTTACAGATATGATCACTTTAATGAGACTTCAGGAACCGTGGGAGTTCCGAAGGTAGTCCCTATGACCGATGAGCAGTCTGACGTTTTTGCTAAATACAACAATCTGTATATGTATGGCATGATGTATGACAAGCTCGATCATGACTGGATGAAGGGAAGAGGATTCTGCACATCCAGCGGTACATGCCGCACCCTGAAAAGTGGCCTTACTGTTGGCGAAGCTTCTGCCAAAATGGCGGACTACATCAAAGGCGGCAGAGATGCACTGGATGCGATGATCCGTACACTCTACACATCTCCGTTGGAAGGCCTAAATCCAGAGGACGGAATTGATACAAAATATATTCACACGCGCTTTGCTCTGATGGAAAGAGAAGTTCGTGGAATAGTTACAGGTTTCTACAGTGTAATAGTTTTGTTCCTGAGATATATCGAAGACAATTACGAACTTCTGATTCACGATATAGAGACCGGAACAATCTCCGAGGATGTAAATCTTCCGGAAAACGTAAGAGAATCCCTACTCAAGAAGATTGAACCCATGCCTGAACGTGCGGCAGAGCTGAGGGAAGCATTTAAGGATGGAACGGACACACCTTGGGTCAAGAAGGTTTGGCCGAGATTTACTTATCTTTGTGGTGCAGGTGGCGATGGATTCGAAATTTACGACAAGCAGCTCAAAGAGCACTACATCGGTGAAGGAATAAAAAATATTTACTCCGGAGTTACAGCATCCGAAGGACTCTGGTCGGTTCCTGCGGGCATAAATGATTTTGATAGTATCCTGGCGCCATGCGCGGCCTTTGTTGAATTCCTTCCGGTGGAAGAGGGGGATGACTTTAGTAAGTGCGTGACGATGGACAAGCTTGAAGAAGGCAAGGTATATGAACTCATCATTACCAATTTAAGCGGATTCTGGCGCTATCGTATGAGTGACGCCGTTATGGTTACAGGCTTCCAAAATAAGACTCCTAAGATTCAATTTATGTATAGAGTTAACAGAACTATTAATCTTGCGGAGGAAAAGACCACGGAGAAAGCGCTTCAGGTAGCTGTAGAGAAAACGGCAGAAGAGCTTGGAATCGACCTTGCCGATTTTTCTGTTTATCCTAATACGGATATAACTCCCAATAGATATGACTTCCTAATTGAGCCGAGACACGAGATTACGTCATTCGACATGGACGCTCTGAGAGAATCGATTTTCAAGAATCTATGTGAAGCCAATCCTGTTTACTTTGACTGCTACGATGACCACTGGCTAGACAAGCCGGAAGTTTATTTCCTGCAACCGGAGACATCGATTCTGTACAGAGACATGATGGTCTATAATGGCTCGTCCATGAACCAACTGAAACCTGTCCGAGTAATCATGAACGAGAGACAACGCAAGTTCTTCTACGCTCTGAGGCAGGAGGTCGACGATGTCAAGAATAGCCTACTATAATGGACCCATCTATACTGCAGATTGTAATAACCCGATTGTTGATGCTTTTGTTGTAGATAATGGAAGATTCGTTTATGTAGGTTCTGAGGACGGCATTGGTGAATGCGAAGAGAAAATCGATCTAGAGGGAAGATGTGTAATCCCCGGACTAATCGACTCACACTGCCACATGTTTGCGGGCGTGGTTTCGGCTGCGTCGAATATGATTTTCGTGGAGCCTGATACCAAGCCGTCGGAGTTAGGCAACAAAATCCTGGCACTTCTGGAGGAGTCGCCGATTCCGGATAATCAGACCATCGTATGCATGGGGATTGAACTTCCGATGGGTGATTTTAATTCGTCGAATATAGATTCGGTAATTCCCGATAGACCCGTAGTGGTCTTTGCCAATGACGGGCATGCGCTTCTATTGAACACTCCTGCGATGAAGGTAGTCGGAATAAGCAGGGATACTCCGGATCCTAGCGAGAACAGCTATTACGTCAGAGATGACAATGGAGATCCCACAGGCCTTGTAATAGAGATACCGGCAATGCGCCCCTGCGTAAAGCTAATTACTGAGATTTCTATGGAGACAAGACGAAGCACATTGAAGCAGGTGGCTCAGGCTTATTCAAGCCTGGGCTATACGGGATTGTTCGAGGCGTCCTCTATCGATAGCGAGGATTGCAGGAACCTGATTGCGCTCGTTGACATTGATCAAGCAGGCGAACTTCCGCTCCGCGTCTCCACGTCGTTTAACTACGGCGGAGAAGAGAACATAGAGCTGGATGATTTCCTTCAGGTGATGGAAAACTGCAGGACCAATTATTCGTCCGCGAACGTCATCCCGGATACGCTGAAATTAATTTCGGACGGGACGGTCGAAGAACAATCTGCGCTCTTGTTTGAACCTTACTGCACGGGTGAACCAAAAGAATCTGACGACAGCAGCAACGCCGACGACAGCGGCGATGCTGACGACCAACCAGGCAGTGATTCTGAAAATGACAAAGCAAACTGCGGCTCAGAAATCGTGAAATACGACGAAATGAAGCGAGCCGCGGAGCTTGCCGCGGACAGAGGATTCTCCGTTCACATTCACGCCATAGGAGATAAAGCCGTATGCAGAACCTTGGATATACTCACTTCACTTGGTGACATCAAGGGCACCAAAACAATCGCACACAATCAATTGTATCGCCCGGAGGAAATTGAAAAGATAATCCAGGCGAAGGATATATTCTTTCAAACAACGCCACATTGGGCGACAGGCGACAAGCACACTCTAAGGGTTCTCGGAGAAGACCGCTATAAGAGGCAGTTTCCGATAGCATCCGCATTAAACGGAGGCGTTGCGGTTACACTCGGAAGCGATAGCTGTCTCGAAGAAGAAACCAGCGACGCATTCAAGGGAATATATTACGCGTGCACGCGAGGTGCGGAGTCTTTGATAGAAGGCCAGAGTCTGCCGCCGAAGGAGGAAGCCATCAGCCGCATGGATGCTCTCATGGCTTATACGATAAACGGCGCCAAGCAGCTCTCGCTCGAAGACGAAACCGGAAGCATAACTGAAGGCAAGTCCGCGGACTTTCTGATAATAGATAACGACATTATCAACTGCTCCCCGGAAGAACTCTGGGAAACAGAGGTATTGGAAACGCACTTCAGAGGAAAACAGGTCTAAAGAAAATGCACGACTCAAAACTGCCATATTGGAGGAACTGAGAAGACCATGAGATATGAACTTGGAAATTTGGATAGATACTCCATAGCCATTAATGGATCGGTTATGGAGAATTCCGGATTCTTTAAGGCGACCGTGGATGAAACGGTGGATGGAGACAGGCTTCTTGCAGCTATAAAGACTGCCCTTGACTATCATCCACTTTTCAAATGCAAGATGTTATATGACACGAAGTATTATCTGGAGGACAATGTCGGTGCGGAGATCATTATCTTTAACACCGATACCGAAAGTCGCCCGAAGGAATTCGGAAAGAATACGAATAATTATCTATTCCAGGTTTGCTATTTTGAAAATGAAATATCTTTCGAATGGTGTCATGCAGTGAGTGACGGCCGAGGAGCCATCGCGTTTTTCTCAACTATTCTGGACGCATATTTTGGCGTGGAACTCCCGCCGGTTCCTACGGAGTTTCCACTGGAACTTGGCTTCGAAAGCATCTACGACAAGAGCGTCAAGCCTTTTGGTCAGGTCAAGCAGCCCCCGGGATTTAACGCAAAGGACATGAAGGTCATAGATAATGGCTATAAGTGCACCAGCCATATTCTGAAGGCTGAAACTTCCGAAGTGATGAGGGTTGCCAAAAAGGTGGACGCCACTCCGGCAGCAATTATTGTCCCGCTGTTTTGCAGAGCGATTCGTGAGCACCTGCCCAAGGAAGTAAAAAATCGCAACGTTTCATGTGGGGTGGTTGTAGATATGCGAGGGCTTATGCATATGCAAACTATGCATAATTTTTTCGCCAACAAAGTCATCACATACCAGGATAGATTTGACGACTATAATCTTCCTAAGCTCAGCACTGTTTACAGGGGAATCCTGGACTTGTTCGTCCAGCCGGAGAATCTTATCTGGGCCTGCACTGACCTGAAGGACTCTACGGATTTCCTGTATAACATGCGACCGCTCAAGCTACAGAAAGTTGTTGTGAAGATCGTTTGCAAAATTATTAAGCGCACGATGAACAATATAGGCTTTACATATCTGGGGAAGGTTCCATTTGCGGATGAAGTGAAGAGTCGCCTGACGGACTTCAACTTTCGCTCATGGCCCGACATAGGGGACTGCGTACTTGCTGCAGCTGATCTTAATGGGACGCTTATAATTGATGTCTGCGAAAACTATTACGACAAAGGTGTTGTTGGTTCCTTTATTCGCATCTGCAGGGAAATAGGGATAAATATCGAAGAATGTCAGACGACCACCTTCGAGCAGGCAAACGTCAGGCTGTAGGGGTTTCAATTGATAATGGATAGAGTGGTGATGAATTATGTTTAAAAAAGGACTAAGTATAGCGATAGCTTTTATCGTCATGGTATGCCTTATTATAACGCCGATAGGAGGAGTAAGCTACGCTGCTTACGCTGAAGAGGAAGAACAGTCTAATGCGTCCGATATCGCGGACGAAATCGAGAGTCTGAGGTATTGGGGAAATACCAGGTACGATACGTCCTTTGCTATTGCAGAGGAACTCTATGAGCTGGACGGAACCTTTGACAATGTGGTTCTCGCATATGGCGGTAATTTCCCGGATGCTCTTTCAGGCGGATACCTTGCTAAGGTAAAGGATGCACCTTTGATGCTTATAAACAAAGGGCAGGAAGAGAGAGCTACTGCCTACATAAGCAGCCACATGAATCCTGAGGGCACGGTTTATTTGCTTGGTGGAGCAAGCGTAATTAGAAACGAATACGAGGAGTGGCTCAAGGCGCAGAACTTCAACGTAAAAAGACTTGCCGGCGATAATGCGTTGGGCACAAATCTTGAAATATTGAGGGAATGCGGAGAAGGAGCAAAAGGCCTTCTTATTGCAACTGCTGAAGGTTTTGCTGACAGCCTGTCCGGTTCGGCCGTCGGAATGCCGATGATGCTCACCAGAAACGGCAAGCTGACCAGCGAACAAATTTACTGGATTGCATATAGCGGAATCAGAAACTTCTATATCCTTGGTGGAACTTATGCTGTCCCGGAGACCGTGGCGGAGGAGCTCCGTGTCTATGGATCTGTCGAACGCGTTTACGGTGACAATAGATATGGCACATCAGATGCTATAATGAGAAGATTCTATCAAAACCCGGATACGCTTACGTTGGTGAATGGAAGGACGTTCCCCGACGGGCTTTCAGGAGCGCCACTTGCCATGCACTATGATAGCCCGATAGTCCTCGTATCCGGTGATAATTGGAAGCACGCAAACGCCTTTAAAGAGGACGTGAAAATATCAAGAGTTATCACCATAGGAGGAACCGGAGCAGTATCGGATGCGACAGTGAACAAAGTTATAAACGGCCAATCCGATTCGGATGATGACAGTAAAGGCGGTGACTCTGAGCTTGATGAAAAAGTCGAGAAGAAGCTTGCTGAAATGACGCTTGCGGATAAAGTCGCGCAGCTCTTTGTCGTAACGCCGGAGGCCTTGACGGGAGCAGGTCCGGTGACGATGGCCGGAGAAATGACGAAGGAGTCGATAAACAGAGTTCCCGTCGGTGGAATAATATATAAGGATCTTAACTTGGAGAATGCCAGCCAAACCAAGACAATGCTAAGTAATACTCAGAAGTATACGATGGATAGAGTTGGACTTCCGATGTTTACATGTGTTGATGAAGAAGGTGGCACGGTTGCGAGAATAGCAAACAATCGCGGCTTCCCCGAGGTAGAATATATTCAGGATATGTCCGAGGTTGGAGCAACCGGCGATGTGAATCTGGCAAGTTCCATAGGAAAATACATAGGCAAATACCTGAATAACCTTGGCTTCAATGTTGATTTTGCTCCTGTGGCGGATGTGCTTACAAATCCCGATAACTATATCGTCAAGTACAGGTCATTCGGGTCCGACCCTAAACTCGTCAGTGCGATGAGCATTGCGTTTGCGAAGGGGCTTGCCGAAAACGGAGTGTATGCTACATACAAACACTTCCCCGGACATGGTGCAACGGTCGGTGACACTCATGAGGGATATGCCTATACGAATAAAACGAAGACTCAGCTTATGAAGGCAGAGTTAATCCCGTTTAAGGATGCAGTAAATCAGGGTGCGGAATTCATAATGGTTGCGCACATTTCGCTTCCGAATGTGATTGGAAATAATACTCCGGCATCGATGTCGTCTGTTATCATGAAGGACCTGCTGCGTGGAGAACTTGGGTATAAGGGAATAATAATCACCGACGCACTTGATATGGGCGCGATTGCAAATGTTTATGATAGCGATGAAGCGGTCCTTAATGCTTTCAAGGCCGGTGCGGACTTGATGTTGATATCGGATGATCTTGACTCTTGCTTTAACGCAATTTTAAGAGCAGTTAGAAATGGCGAGATTCCGGAGAGCAGAGTCGACGAGTCGCTAAGGCGAATCATTAAGGTTAAAATCAAGATGCTTGAAGATTAGTCCGGGGTATCCGGGGCAAGATAGAGATAGTGAGGAGATTGAGTGCTATGAGGTTTTTAAAAACAAGGACGATTGCTGTTTTGTTAATAATGGTAATGGGGGTAATGTTGTTTGCGACAGGCTGCGGCACGAATGAAACGAATGATGACCCCGGAGAAGATCCGGGTGTTCCGGCTCCTGATGATGCAGACCTTATTATAGACAAGATGACAATCGAGCAGAAGATTGCGCAGATGCTTATACCTGCATTTAGATCTCAGGGAAATCCGGAGGAGCCGGATAATGTCTTTGAGATGACTGATGAATTAAAAGGCGTCATCGGAAAGTATCCGCTCGGCGGAATTATTCTCTTCTACGAGAATGTTGAAAACGCTTCGCAGACGACAAAGCTGATAAACGACATGCAGGCTGCAAACCGTGATGCAGGATTCGAAACCGGGCTCTTTATGGCGATTGACCAAGAGGGTGGAGTAGTAACTCGACTTACCACAGGGACTCAAATGCCGGGGAATATGATTCTTGGTGCAACGGGTGACGCAGGCCATGTCAGGAATGTCGCCGGAGTAATCGGTTCCGAGTTAAGAGCGCAGGGCTTCAATATGAACTTTGCACCGGTGATGGACGTCAACAACAACCCGAGAAATCCAATAATCGGAACACGTTCTTTCTCTGATGATCCGGAAGTCGTTGGCGAATTCGGCAAAATCTTCTCCGAGGAACTTCGTGGCTACGATATTATTCCCGTTCTCAAGCATTTCCCGGGGCATGGAGACACTGATACGGATAGCCATACAGGCTTACCGTGCGTAAACAAAACTCTTGATGAGATTAAATCGCTTGAACTTATTCCATTCCAGGAAGCGGCGGCAGATGCCGAGATGATAATGACGGCGCACATCCAATACCCGGAGATTGAAAAGGAAACATACAAGTCCAAGGAAACGGGCGAGGATATAAGCCTTCCGGCAACGCTGTCCAAGACGATTGTAACGGACCTTCTCCGTGGGGAATTCGGTTATAATGGTGTGGTGATTACCGATGGAATGGATATGGGCGCAATCGCTAATCACTTTGACAGAATGGATGCAGCGAGGCTTGCTATTAATGCCGGAGTTGATATGTTGCTTATGCCCATAACCGCCCGCGTTGAGGATGCCGGAAAAGACCTTGATGAATACATCAAAGGAATTGCCGCTATGGTAGAAAGCGGAGACATTCCCAAGGAACGTATCGATGAGTCGGTTCGTAGAATTGTTGAATTGAAGGTGAAGTACGGAATCCTTTCATCGGAGATTACGGAGCTGGATGAGTCTGAGGCAGCCAAGGAAGTGGGAAGTGAAGTAAATCATGATACGGAATGGTATGCGGCCCTCGCAGGAATCACCTTGGTCAAGGATGAAAATAACGGCGCAGGTCCCCTTGTTCAGGAGGGGAGCAAGGTCGCCATTGCGGTTCCCTATAATTCCGAAATGAATTCGATTACCTATGCGGCACAAAAACTTTTGGCTGATGGAATAATAAATGCGGATGACAGCATCACTGCGATTTGTTATGGCGATATCACCGCATGGGATGTCAATGCGATTGCGGATGAGGCGGATGTCATAATTGGCGTCTCTGCGATGTATGGACTTTCGGAACTCAATCCGGCCAATGAAGATGGAGTGTTGACAGACTTCTTGCATAAGCTGATGGAAGCCGCTCACGGCAAGGGAAAGAAATGTATTATAATCAGCGCTCAGCTTCCCTATGATGTTGCGGCATTCCAGGAGGCCGATGCTATTCTTGCTTGTTATGGTGCAAGAGGCATGGCAGAGATCCCGAGCGACTTTACGGGCGACACCCGTGAATACGGTCCGAACATTCCTGCTGTAATCTATGCTGTTTTTTCCGGTAGTTATAACGGAAAGCTTCCGATTGATATTCCGAAGTTAAACGATGATTATACTTATTCTGATGAAATACTTTACGAGAGAGGATTTGGACTCTAAAACAGTGTGATTTTATGGACCAGATGACTTTATTTGAAAACCGGGTTCCACAGCCTTTGGCTGCCAGGATGCGGCCGAGGGACTTGGATGAATATGTAGGACAGAATCATCTCCTCGGCAATGGGAAGGTCCTTCGTCGCCTGATCGAAAATGACCAGATTTCCTCGATGATTTTTTGGGGGCCTCCGGGCGTCGGAAAGACAACGCTCGCTCGCATAATCGCCAATCGAACAAAGGCGGCATTCATTGATTTTTCTGCTGTGAACAGCAGCATCAAGGACATCCGCGCGGTTATGCAGAAAGCCGAGGAAAACCGCCGGTTCGGAGAAAAGACCATCGTTTTCGTCGACGAGATTCATAGGTTCAATAAAGCCCAGCAGGACGCCTTCCTTCCATTTGTTGAAAAGGGAAGCATCATTTTGATTGGTGCGACAACAGAGAATCCATCATTTGAAGTCAACAACGCTCTTTTATCCAGGTGCAAGGTTTTCGTACTTCAGGCATTGACACCCGACGAAGTTAAGAGACTTCTTGATAACGCCATGAAGGATGAACGCGGATTTGGAGAACAGGACATCGAGATTGACGAAGAGATGCTCTACAAAATAGCGAAGTTCTCGAACGGTGATGCGCGTGTTGCTCTTTCGACTCTGGACATGGTTATCTTAAATGGCGATGTAGACGACAAGGGAACGGTTAGAGTAACCGACGAAACCTTTGAGCAATGCGTATCGAAGAAATCGCTTCTTTATGACAAGAATGGAGAAGAGCACTACAACCTGATTTCGGCTCTTCATAAGTCCATGAGGAATTCCGATCCTGATGCTTCCGTATACTGGCTTGCGAGAATGCTTGAAGCCGGAGAAGACCCTCTATATATAGCACGCCGCGTTGTTCGCTTTGCGAGTGAAGACATTGGGCTTGCAGATGCAAGAGCGCTGGATGTTGCGGTTAGTGCGTATCAGGCATGTCACTTTATCGGAATGCCGGAATGCTCGGTTAATCTTACGGAAGCTGTGGTATATATGGCTATGTCACCAAAATCGAATGCCATGGATGTCGCATATATGCTTGCTAAACAGGATGCGCTTAATGAGCTTGACGAACCGGTGCCGCTTCACATAAGAAATGCTCCGACAAGGCTTATGAAGGAACTTGATTATGGTAAGGGATATAAGTATGCTCATAATTTCGAAGAGAAAATGACGGAGATGGAATGTCTGCCTGAATCTCTTAAGGGGACGGAATACTATTATCCGACGACCCAGGGGAACGAAGCGCGTTACAAAGAGAGACTTGAAAAAATCAAGGCATGGAAGGAAGCAAAACGCGCAGCGAATCGTATCGGAAAAGGCGATAAGGATAACGAAGAGTGATAGTCTATAGTTTGTAGTAAAAGAGATAGAGATAGAGATAGAGATAGAGATAGAGATGAAACTATTTGTCAGTAAATATTTAAAATACATCGTTCTTGTCTGCGCGGCCGCTGCGATGATTTTTGGCATATATAGGGGAGAAGCGGAGACGGTCTTTCGCAAGGCCGCTGCGATTTGCATGGAATGCATTGGGATAGGCTAAACGATGGGCAATTTAAAGAAACAGAAGAGAATAAGAAAAGCGGTTCAGGCGCTTAATGCGCTTGCTACCAACGGACACCTGTCCGGATTTTTGACCGGTAAAATTTACGAAGGTCCTCTAAAAAGATTCTGTGTTCCGGGGATGAATTGCTATTCGTGTCCCGGGGCATTGGGAGCTTGTCCTATTGGCGCCATGCAATCGATATTCGGCGCCAGACATCCGAAGTTTGCATTCTACGTAATTGGGTATCTAAGTCTTATCGGAATTTTGGTTGGCAGATTCATCTGCGGCTGGCTCTGCGCGTTTGGATTGGTACAAGAGCTGCTCTACATGATTCCTACGAAGAAGTTCACGGTTCCCGAAAGGGTGGATAAAATACTGCGTAAGCTTAAATATGTTTTCCTAGCGGTTTTCGTGGTGCTTCTTCCGATAATATTGAGAGACGAATTTGGAGTGAGCTTCCCATATTTCTGTAAATGGGTTTGCCCCGTAGGGATGTTTGAGGGTGGCATTCCTCTACTAATCCTAAATGAAGCGATGAGACCTGCCGCGCATTTTCTATACGCATGGAAGTTGGCGATTTTGTTGGTGATGATTGCAGCGTCGATTTTTATAAATCGTCCATTCTGCAAATACGTTTGCCCGCTCGGCGCCTTCTACGGACTGTTTCATAAGTTCAGCTTCCTGCAGCTTAGGTGCGACAAGGATGCCTGCACGGAATGTGGTGCCTGCGCCAAGGTTTGCAGAATGCAGGTGGACCCGAGCAAAACTCCGTCAAGCGCGGAATGCATACGCTGTGGAGAATGCGTAAGCGCCTGCCCGGTGAGCGCGCTATCGATGTCGTTCTTAAAGAAGGGTGCAAGCGCCAACGTAAACGAGACTGTTCAAGAAAACGCATAGAAGAATTTGCATATATATATATCTACAATGAATATGAATAAGTATTTTGAATCAAGCAAAATGAAGGAGAAGAGATGAAAAAGAGGTTTTTGGTTATTGCATTGGTTATGATGATGCTGTTTGTTACGGCTTGCGGAAGCAGTTCCGGAGGAGGAAGCGGAAATTCGACGAATGCCGCCGACAGTTCTGCGAGCGACGATGCATCCCTTAAAATTGAAACGACATCAGCGGATATAAGCATAGACTACTTGAATAGTCCCGATTCAAATGATGAGACTATTATGTATGCTTCTGAATTTGGTATGGCGATAGACACACCGAAGACGTATCTGGATAACAGCGATAAAACGTATTTCTACTATGCCGACGGCAAGATGGAAACGGGTATGTATATTTTCGAAGGATATCTTTATCCTGCTACATATGATGAACTAATGTCCATGAACGAAGAAGATTTCACTGCTGCGGAGGCTCAGCTTTTGGAAGCGTTCCTTTTCTTTAAAGCCGATGCGAGCGTATTTCCGCCGGATGAAATGACCAAATGGTATGAAGAAACTATAGGTTATAGTGCGGACACTCTCCAGGAGCTTGGAACCGTAACCGATGAAGAAGGCAATGCCTATACATTCTACGCATACACAGCATCTCCGGAAGATATCCCGGAGGGTATATCTGAGGAATTAAAGCCAATATATGAAGGTGTAATATCTGAACTTGAGGCCGCCAAGAAGAATATCAAGTATTGCGACCCTGTTGATCCGGGTGCTGTTGACGAAGGTGCAATAATTTCCTTTGTATCCACGGATGTCGATGGAAACGAAGTTAAGAGTGAGGATATCTTCGCAGCTGCAGATTATACGATGGTAAACTGCTGGGCTTCGTGGTGTGGACCATGCATTGGGGAATTGCCTGAGATAGAGGAACTCAGCAAGAAGTTCGAGGAAAAGGGAGGCCAGGTAATTGGCATCCTGATGGATGGAAGCAGCGCAACCGGTCTTGCCGATGCGAAGGAGATAATTGAGGAAACGGGAGTTACGTATCTTAACGTAATCGACTGGGAAGGAATCAATGAACAGATTCACGTTCAGGCGTATCCAACAACCTACTTTGTCGATTCAAGTGGAACAATTGTAGGAAGTGCAATTATTGGTGCGAATCCAAACGGCTATGAGGATACGATGAATAGCTTGCTGGGATAGCGAGCTACCATTCAACGCCTCTATTTGGCTGATTGTTATATATAAGCACATATGGCGGATTGTTTTGTGGCGACAGAACAAAAAATAGCGAAATAGCGTGCGGATATATTGTATTTTATTGACAAATAATATAGAAAAGGAGTTAAATATATGTAGAGAAAAGTGTGTGTGAGTTTCTGCAGGGAGGGTGACGATATGTTTTTTCCCAACAGCAGAATAGTCACATTGGTTGGCCATTATGGCAGTGGCAAGAGCGAGCTGGCGATAAATTTGGCGCTTCTCTTTGCTGCGACCAAAGATTGCACTTTCGAAACCGAAATGACAAATGCGAGCAAGGTTCGCCTTGTTGATTTGGATATAGTGAATCCGTACTTCCGTTCAAGGGAGGTTGCGGATTTTTTATTGCAAAGAAATATCGAGGTGCTTTGCAGCGCAGAAGATTTCCCCGGTGTAGATCTACCGTACATGCCGGGGAATATAGCAAAGATTTTTCAGGACGAAAGCGCATATGCGGTGATAGATGCGGGCGGAGATCCTGCGGGAGCCAGGGTTCTCGCCCGGTATTCCGACGAAATCAGTAAAGCTAAATCGGAAGTCTACTTCGTGATAAACGGGAACAGACCGCAGACAAAAAACTCCGAAAGCACAGTCAAATATATGAACGACATTCAGGGTGCATCGGGTCTAAGAATCACGGGAATTATAAATAACACACATTTACTTGATAAGACTGAACCTGAAGATGTATTAGAGGGATCAAGGCTTGTCGGAGAGGTTTCACAAATGACAGGGATTCCCGTTATAGCTCATGCGGTATGTCGCTCCTTGATAGATGTATCGGAGCTGGCTGAATTGGAAGAGCTTGATAAGGAGAAAGTATTTTTTATTAATCTTCATTTACGAAAACCTTGGGAGATTGCGTGAGCAAGTCCGGAGAATAGAACGACTGTAGAAGGAGGCAAGATATGTATCATGTTAGCTTCAAAAGAGATATATGCAAGGGATGCGAACTGTGTATTTCGGTTTGTCCAAAGCATATCTTGGCGTTGGAAAAAGGGCAAAATGCCAAGGGATATATGCCTGCATTTTGCACGGATGAGGAAAGCTGCATAGGATGTGCAAGCTGTGGCAAGATTTGCCCCGATTCGGTTATCACGATTACGGCAGACGAATAGAGAGGTGGACAAGAAGTGGAAACGAAAAAACGGAGAGAAATATGGAAGGGGAGTGAAGCGATTGCTGAAGCCGCCATCAAGGGTGGCTGCAGAGGGTTTTTCGGATACCCGATAACTCCCCAAAATGAAATACCGGAATACATGTCCAAGAGGATGCCTGAGGTTGGAGGAGTTTTTGTTCAGTCAGAGTCTGAACTTGCTGCAATCAATATGGTGTACGGAGCCTCAGCCTCCGGGGTTCGTGCAATGACCTCCTCCTCCTCACCGGGCATCAGCCTAAAGCAAGAGGGCATTAGTTATATGGCGGCAACCGAACTTCCCGGAGTTATCGTAAACGTGAACCGCGGTGGCCCGGGACTTGGAACGATTCAGCCGTCTCAGTGCGATTATTATCAAGCGACAAGAGGAGGAGGTAACGGCGATTATAGAACCATCGTCTTTGCTCCCGCGGATTTGCAAGAGACCGTTGATATCATGCAGGAGGCCTTCGATATCTCCGAACAGTACAGGAATCCGGTGATGTTCTTGGTTGATGGACTTATCGGTCAGATGATGGAACCTATCGAGTGGCGTGATATTCCAAAGCGCAATCCGGCAGATAGTCCATACATGGCTGAGGTGGATTGGACAGCAAGCGGAAGAAGAGGTCGCAGCCACAATAATTTTGTTACATCGCTGCTCATGAATACCGATGAGTGTGAAAAACAAAATCTGAAATTGCAAGAAAAGTATCGCTTGATAGAAAAGCACGAATGCCGCTTTGAGGAACTGATGACCGACGATGCGGAAGTGATTATTGTTGCCTACGGTACAACTGCAAGAATCTCAATTACAGCTATCGATGAGCTTAGAAAGCAAGGCATCAAGGCAGGCATGGTGAGACCCATCACGCTCTGGCCGTTCCCGAGTGATGTAATCTATAAGCTCGCTTGCACGGACACCGTCAAGAAATTCCTGACGGTAGAGATGAGCCTGGGGCAAATGATTGACGATGTTCGCCTGGCGACTCAGGGGAAAAAGCCCGTCGAGTTTTATGGACGTACCGGTGGTATGATGCCGGGTGTCGGTGAAATCGTTGAAAAGGTATCAAGCATGGTAAATGGCAAATAATTATAATACGGAGACTGAAGATGAGAACTATCTATACAAAATCAAAAGGCCTTTCGGATAATGAAATGCATTATTGTCCGGGATGCGCCCACGGCATCGTTCATAAGCTGATTGCTGAGACCATGGTGGAAATGGATGCGACAGAAACCGCGATTGGAATCTGTCCGGTTGGATGCGCAGTCTTTGCCGGAAATTATTTTTATTCCGACTTTATCGAAGCTGCTCATGGACGTGCTCCTGCGGTTGCAACCGCGGTAAAGAGAACGCATCCGGACCAGCTCGTATTTACATATCAAGGAGACGGGGATCTCGCATCAATAGGCGCAGGTGAAATCGTTCATGCTGCGATGCGCGGAGAAAAATTCACCACGATTTTTATTAACAACGCAATCTACGGAATGACCGGAGGGCAGATGGCTCCGACGACCTTGATAGGGCAGAAAACGACAACATCGCCTTACGGAAGAAGTAAGGACTCCGCGGGTATGCCGATCAGAGTGTCCGAGATGCTGGCGACCTTGGATGGGCTGGTTTATGCGGAGCGCGTTTCTGTTACTGACATTCCGAATTTAAACAAAGCAAAGAAGGCCATCAAGAAGGCCTTTGAGCTACAAATGGCGGGAGCAGGTTTTACCTTTGTAGAGGTACTGGCCGCATGTCCTACCAATTGGGGAATGAGCGTAAATGATGCCAATAAGTGGCTGAAAGAAAATATGGCTGAGTATTATCCACTGGGGGTGATCAAAGATGCGTAGAGAAATAATTATGGCCGGCTTTGGTGGCCAAGGCGTGATGGCAATGGGAAAGAATCTGATGGAAGCGGGAGCCGAGGAGGGCTACGAAGTTACTTGGGTACCCTCATACGGACCGGAAATGCGAGGAGGTACATCCAACTGCTCGGTTATTCTCAGTGATGCGAGAATAGGAACACCGCTAATAGAAAAACCGACCGACTTAATCGCAATGAACAGACCTTCGCTTGCGAAGTTCATAGACAGTGTTCAACCCGGAGGATGCGTCTTTGTAAACAGCAGCACAATAAGCGACAAGGTCGAGCGCGAGGATATTAATACTTATTACGTGCCAAGTGACGATATAGCCAAAGAACTTGGTAACGGCAAGGTCGGCAATATGGTTATGCTTGGTGCTTTCATCGGTGCCACTAAGGCAGTTGGTATCGACGTTGTTGAAGAAATGATTACAAATATGTTTAGAGGAGAAAAGGAAAAACTGATTCCAATCAACATAGAGGCTCTGCGTAAGGGAATTGAGAGTGTAGCGTAGAATTATTTTTCGAGACCTGATTCAACTCATGAAAGTCGGAGAAAAAGAGATGAATGAATTTGAAAAAATATATAAAGACAAAATTAGGACTCCGCTTGAAATAGCGGAATCCCTAAAACCCGGAACTCAGATGTTTACCGATTCGGGGCTGTCGCAACCCAAGGAAATCGGTCTCGCTATGAAGGAGGCCGCACTTGCCGGAAAAATCGATGACATTACCGTGCACACTATTTTAGACCTATATGACTGTGCATGGTTTGATGAGGAATGTGCGGATCGAATTCATGGCGTATCCTGGTTTTCCGGAGGTCGTGCGAGGAGTGTAATAAGGCGTGGGCTTGCCGACATCATGCCATGCCGCTATGTCCAGATGGGCGAACTTCTTTCGATGAATCCGGAGATTGATTGCCTATGCATTTCCGTGACGCCGATGAATGAAGAGGGATACTTCAGCACGGGGCTAACGAGCGCAATAAGCGGAGACTTCATAGAAACCAATGCGAAGACAATAATTCTTGAAGTTAACAAAAGAATGCCTTGGTCTGTCTCCGGGCCCAAGATTCACATATCCCAGGTGGATATGCTTTGCGAATGCGACTATGAACTTTTGGTCCAGGGTGAGACCGAGCTTGATGATATAAGCAAAACCATCGGCGAGCTTATTGCTTCGGAAACGCCGAATGGGGCAACTTTACAGCTTGGTATCGGAGCGATTCCCGAGTCTGTGGGTCTTGCTCTAAAGAATCACAGGGACCTTGGTATACATACCGAACTTTTCACCGACAGCATGGTGGAGCTGATAGAATGTGGTGCGGTTACCAACGAGCTAAAGCCGATACACAAAGACAAGACTGTTGCGACCTTTGCTTTTGGATCGAAGAGACTGTATGACTATATAGACAACAATCCGGATGTGGAACTGCTTCCGGTTCGCTATGTAAACGATCCGTATGTGATCTGCAAGCATCCGAATTTTATATCCGTTAACTCGGCAATCGAGGTTGATTTTTATGGACAGGTATGTGCAGAGTCTATTGGAATTACGCATGTTTCGGGTTCGGGCGGACAGTTGGAATATGTCCTTGGAGCATCAATGTCCAAGGGAGGAAAGAGCTTTATCGCATTCTCTTCGACCGCGAGCGGTGGGAAGGTGAGCAGGATTACACCTATTCTGATGTCGGGAGCGAAGGTGACGACGGGTAAGAGTGAAGTCGACTACATTGTTACCGAATATGGCATTGCAAAACTGAGGGGGAGAACGCTTTCTCAGAGAACGAAGGCGATGATAGGAATTGCGCATCCCGAATTCAGAGATGAACTGACTTTTGAAGCCAAGAAATTGGGGATAATAATTTAAGAGATATATGAAGCGAGGTAGAGCATAAGTGGTAGAAAAAAAGAATAATGAGATAATGGTAATCGACGGAAACGAAGCAGCAGCATATGTTGCATATGCTTTCTCAGAGGTCGCAGCAATATATCCTATAACACCTTCGTCACCGATGGCTGAAAAGACCGATGAATGGTCAGCCAACGGCAGAAACAATCTTTATACCCAGCCGGTGACCTTGGTTGAAATGCAGTCGGAGGCCGGAGCAATCGGCGCTGTTCATGGAGCTTTGGAGGCAGGTTCTCTTGCAACGACATACACATCGTCCCAGGGACTCATGCTTATGATCCCCGTTTTGCACAGAATCAGCGGAACACGTCAACCGGCGGTTATCCATGTCGCTGCGAGGACAGTGGGAACCCATGCAATGTCGATTTTTGGTGACCACAGCGACGTCATGAATTGCAGGCAGACGGGATTCGCCATGCTTTCAACCGGAAGCGTTCAAGAAGTGATGGACCTTGCCAGTGTCGCTCATCTTGCTGCGGTGAAGGCTCGCATTCCGTTCATGCATTTCTTCGATGGGTTTAGGACATCCCACGAGATACAAAAGATCCGAGCAATTCCGTATGAGAAATTCGGTGAACTCTTGGACTGGACGGCGGTCAGGAATTTCAGAGAATCTGCCCTAAATCCGTATCATCCCTCGTTAAGAAACACTGTGCAAAACCCCGATGTCTATTTCCAATTCCGAGAAGCAAACAATAGAGCGTATGACGAGCTTCCGGAAATCGTTGAAGAATACATGGAAAAGATAAACGAGATAACCGGTGAGGATTATCATATATTCAATTATTATGGCGCACCTGATGCGGAGCGTGTCATCGTAGCCATGGGATCCGTAAGCGGTGCGATCAGAGAAACCGTCGACTATCTCAATTACCTAATAGATCGAAGTGATGAAAAAACCGGGAAGGTCGGATACCTTCAGGTTCATCTCTTCAATCCGTTTTCAAAAGAGTATTTCAGGAAGGCTCTCCCGAAGACTGTAAAGAAAATCGCAGTTTTAGATCGTTGCAAGGAAATGGGAACGGCCGGTGAGCCGCTCTATCTGGCGGTTTGTTCTGCTTTCACAAATGATAAAAAGGCGCCGTACATCATAGGTGGTCGTTATGGTCTTTCATCAAAGGACACAACGCCTGCTCAGATAAAAGCCGTCTACGATCATCTTGCCGATAAGAAACCGTTCACAGGATTCACAATCGGAATAAACGATGACGTCACTCATCTTTCCCTGCCTGTGGGTGAGCCCATAAATATCCACAGCTATAAAAACGAGAGAAGAAAACATAAGCTTGTTGAATGCAAGTTCTGGGGTCTTGGAAGTGATGGAACAGTTGGAGCCAACAAAAACTCCATCAAAATCATCGGCGATAATACCGATATGTATGCGCAGGCGTATTTTGAATACGATACCAAGAAATCCTTCGGTATTACCAGGAGCCATCTAAGGTTTGGAAATGAGCCTATCATGGATTCTTATCTTGTTACCAAGGCGGATTTTATAGCTTGCCACAATCAGACCTTCCTCGACAAATATGACATCGTGAGTGAATTAAAAAATGGCGGCACGCTTCTCTTAAATACTTCATGGGACGAAGACGAGCTCGAAGATAATTTGCCCACTCGCGTAAAGGAACTCTTGATAGAGAAAAAGGCGAAAGTATTCACCATAGATGCCAACAAAATATCCGAAGAAATCGGCCTCGGTGAGCACGCAAGCATGGTGCTCCAGGCTTCGTTCTTCAGCCTTGCGGATATTATACCGATGGACGAAGCGATTGCTCTTATGAAGAAAGCAGCGAAAAAATCGTTTATGAAGAAGGGCGACGATATCGTTGCAATGAACCTTGTTGCAATAGATAGAGGCGCCGAAGCACTGAAAGAAATAAAGCTTAAAAAGTCTTCAAAGAAAACGAAAGAAGAAGAGAACACTGTAAATCATAGCCCTGAACCTGATTTTATCAAGAATATCCTTAGGCCTGTAAATGCGCTTAAGGGAGATGAGCTTCCGGTATCGACATTTATCGGATATGAGGATGGTACGATGCCGCTCGGGACGACCGCTTACGAAAAGAGAGGTATTGCAACGAGGATTCCCGTTTGGAATGAAGATGCGTGCGCTCAATGCAACCGCTGCTCGTTTGTATGTCCGCATGCGGTGATTAGACCTTACCTTCTAAATGAGGAAGAAGTAAAGAACGCACCGAAGAATTTCAAGGTGGTGCCGGCAAAGGGAGTTCAAAAGGACGCTCAAATGTATTTTTCTATACAGATAAGTGACATGGATTGCACGGGATGCGGAAGCTGTGTGGCATCTTGTCCGCTTAAAGATAAGGCTCTTAAAATGGAGCATGTTACGGAAAAACTCGAACTCACTCCGGAATGGGAATATGGACTTACCATAACGGAGAAGAATGCATTCGATTTGGAAACGGTTAAGGGTAGCCAGTTCCGTCAGCCTCTCTGCGAATTCTCCGGAGCTTGTGCGGGTTGCGGCGAAACTCCTTATGCGAAGCTGCTAACTCAACTCTATGGGGATCGCATGTATTGGGCAAACGCCACGGGCTGTTCACAGGCCTGGGGTGCAGCGATGCCGTCCATTCCTTATACCGTGAGCAAGGAGGGCCGCGGTCCGGCGTGGAGTAATTCGTTATTTGAAAACAACGCGGAATTCTGCCTCGGCATGTACCTATCAGTCAAACAGCAGAGAAGTAAAACCAAGGCTTGGATAGAGGAATTGAAGAAACTTGAACCTCATCTAACTGAAACGATAGACGAATGGCTTGCTGCATTTTCCGACGTTAGCGCATCCATGCCTGCGTCGGAAAAACTGCAGGCCGCAATTGAAGAATCTGAATTCAGCGGTCGAGCGGCAGAGCTAAAGATTTTGATTCTCAGGCATCCGGAGCATCTCGCCAAGCAACCTGTTTGGATGTATGGGGGCGACGGATGGGCCTACGACATCGGCTTCGGCGGTCTTGATCATGTAATCGCGATGGGTGAAGATATAAATGTTTTGGTCGTGGATACCGAAGTGTATTCCAATACCGGAGGACAGAGCAGCAAAGCCACGCCGCTTGGTGCCGTAGCGCAGTTCCAGGCTGCCGGGAAAAAGAGTGGTAAGAAGGATCTGGGCAAAATGATGATGGCCTATGGGAACTGCTATGTCGCGAGCGTTGCGATGGGAGCCGACATGAATCAGCTCATGAAGGCTATAACCGAGGCCGAAAAATTCCCGGGACCTTCGCTCATAATCGCCTATGCACCGTGCATCAACCATGGCATTAAGGCCGGTATGGATCAGGCGCAGGCGGAAATGAAGCGGGCGGTTGAATCCGGTTATTGGCCGCTCTATAGATACAATCCGCTTAACAAGGAGCAGCCTTTCGTTTTAGATTCGAAGGAACCTACCATGTCCTATCAAGAATTCTTAGAGGGAGAGGTTCGCTATGCTTCGCTTCACCAAACCTTCCCTGAGAATGCAATAACGCTCTTTGCCCAAGCTGAGCGCGAGGCCAAAGAGCGCTACGAAGCATATAAAAAACTCGCTGAGAGATAAAAGCCTAAACACCATGAACTTCTTTGATTGCAGCAAGGAGCTCGGAGTATTCTTCGAAGGCCTGAAGGTCCGGATTGGCAGCCTTGATGGCGTCGGTCGAGCGGAAGAGGAAGCCGGTCTGACTTGCGCGAATCATCGCGAGGTCGTTGAAGCTGTCGCCGACAGCAATGGTGTCATAACCGGTAGACTGTAGTGCCCGGACTGCACTCAGCTTGGTTCCACCTTCTTCGAGGGTTCGCATTTTATAGCCGGATATCATTCCGGCTTTTTTGTTTCCGGATTCATCGGAATCGGAATACACGGTGAGTTCGTTGCACATCAAAAGCGGCCAGCCGAGCTTTTCGATCAGAGGCATGGCGAATTGGGTAAATGTATCGCTCAGAATAATCACCTGCGTGAATTTACGAAGCTCGTCTATAAATTCCTTTGCTCCCGGAAGGGGATCGATCTTTGCGATTGTATTCTGAATTTCTCTGAGACCGAGTCCGTGTTCGTTCAATATATCCATTCTATAGTGCATGAGCTTGTCGTAATCCGGCTCATCCCTGGTGGTTCTGGTAAGCTCCGGAATCCCTGTAACCTTTGAGAACTCAATCCATATTTCGGGGGTTACGATTCCCTCCATGTCCAAACAAACTATATACATACTTCCCTCCAGATATAATCTTTTTATAATCAAGGTGTATTATACCACAATTATTTAGTGTGGTAGAGCATAAAAGTGCAATAATTATTTCATAATAGTCGTTTCAATTGTAATTATTATAAATTTATCGCATTTTCTACATGTATTTTTTATATAACGTGGTATAATACCCCCATGTTACAAATAAAGGATATCTCGAAAAAATATATAACGGGAAATCTGGAGCAAATGGCCTTGGACGGAGTGTCGCTGAATTTGAGGGATAATGAATTCGTAGCGATCCTGGGACCCAGTGGATCCGGCAAGACGACTTTGCTGAATATAATAGGGGGACTTGACAAATACGACACAGGGGATCTGATTATCAACGGTGTAACTACCAAGCGCTATAAGGACAGGGATTGGGACTCCTATAGAAACCATACCATAGGATTTGTATTCCAGAGCTATAACCTGATTCCACACCAGACGGTGCTGGCTAATGTTGAATTGGCGCTAACCATCGGGGGCATTTCAAAGTCGGAGAGAAGACGCCGTGCAGAGGAAGCTCTCGAAAAGGTCGGACTCAAGGAGCACATTTTTAAGAAGCCTAATCAGATGTCCGGTGGACAGATGCAGAGGGTTGCAATTGCTCGTGCTTTGGTTAATGACCCGAATATTCTGTTGGCGGATGAGCCGACGGGTGCGCTGGACAGTGAAACCAGCGTTCAGGTTATGGATCTGCTTAAAGAGGTGGCTGAGGACCGCCTTGTTGTTATGGTTACGCATAACCCCGAACTTGCCGAGCAGTATGCAACGAGGATTGTAACCCTGAAGGACGGCAAGATTACAAGCGACTCGGATCCATTTACCCCGGAGCCTTCGGCGGAAGGGGAGCCTGTTCACAGAAACCTGGGTAAGGCCTCGATGTCATTCCTTACTGCGCTAACTCTTAGCTTTAATAATCTATGGACAAAGAAGGCAAGAACCATCCTGGTTGCCTTTGCAGGATCGATTGGTATAATTGGCATCGCCCTAATCCTATCGCTATCCAATGGTGTGAATAAATACATTGAGGAGACCGAAGAGGAAACATTATCGGCCTATCCTTTGGAGATACAGAAGACCAGCTTTGATCTTAATTCATTTGCGAGTTTTAGTAATTCCGAAAGTTCAGAGGAGGAGCCAGAGGACGGAGCTGAGCTAAAAGAGGTCCCTGTTGTTTCGAGCATGTTTTCGACCATGGATTCAAATGACTTGGGTACGCTCAAGAAATATTTGGACGGTGCGGACAGCCATGTGCTGGATTATGCTAAGGCCGTAGAGTATCATTACAACATCACGCCATGGATTTTCCGCCAGGAAGTGGATGAAGGGGAAGAGAAGATTAGACAAGTATGTCCCAGCACACTTACTACAATGTATAGCGGTGAGGTGCAGGCGTATAGCATGATGGGCCTTAGCATGGAGGTATTCTACCAACTTCCTGAGGATGAAGATCTTTATTTAAATGAATACGATGTGATGGCGGGAAGGTGGCCCGAGAATTCAGGAGAGGCTGTCTTTGTTCTAAGGTCGAGAGATTATATAAATGACTATATGCTATACACACTTGGCTTTAAAGATAGTGACGAGCTTGATGAAATGATCAAGAAATTCTCCGAAGGAGAGGTTGTGGATGTTGTAACCGAAAATCCACTCTCTTTGAAATATCAGGATTTTGTTGGAATTAACTTTAAGGTTGTCCCGGCCTATGCGAAATTCTCCTATGATGAGAGATATAAGGTTTGGACGGATAAATCCGACGACAAGAATTTCATGAAGAACCTCGTCGAGAATGGAAAGGATCTAACTATAGTCGGCGTTGTTGCGCCAAAAGAGAATGCAAGAGTGTCGATGCTATATTTAGGGATAAACTATACTCCGGATCTTACACATGAATTGATGGAGGGTTCTCAAAAAAGCGCCATAGTCAAGGATCAGCTTTCCAAAAGAAATATCGATGTGTTTACCGGTAAGGAATTTGGTGACACAAGCGGCGAAACCGGATTCGATATGGCGTCTATGTTTGAGGTCGATGAAGAGGCCTTTGCAAACGCATTTAATTTCAATGCTGACGGGATGAATCTGGACTCCATGGATTTAAGCAATATAGATATGAGCAATATGGACTTCAGCAATCTTGATTTTAGTTCCATAGATCTGTCCTCGGTAGACTTTAGCAATATAGATACAAGTTCGATCGACATGAGCAATCTGGACTTAAGCGGACTCGACCTGGAATCCTTGATTGATACCGAGGCTATAGTTAATTCCATTCCGGAATTTGACGCCAATGATATATCAAAGCTCTTTGAGGGAGTTGAAGTTAATGTGACTCGGGAGCAGCTTGCGGATATATTTAACAAGGTTGTTTCCGGATATCAAGAGGCTGCAGGGAATGAAATCCAAGACATGGCCGGAAAAATAACTTCCTCTGTTGGAGAATTCTTTACGTCTGAGGATTTTAGGAATTTGGTTGATTCGGAAGTCCAAGGCTTCGTGAATGGATTCAAGTTCCCTGAATTTAATCAAAAGGATCTGGCTGATATGGTGGATAGAGTTATGGCCGGATTCTCGGACTTTGCATCCGGCTACGACCCCAATGGTGAGAAAACTCTGCAGGAGTATTTGCAGGAATATTTGGCAACCGGTGAGATACAGGCCATTCTATCACAGGAAGTAGAAACCATTGGTGGATTAGTCGACCAGATTGAATTACCGGAGATTGACATAAATGCCTTCTCGACCAAAATATCCGATGCGTATATGGAATACGCTACCGAAAACAGCGTCCCGGGAATTTCGGATATTATGAATTCCTTTACTAATTATATGAATTCCGAAGACGCGAGGAACCTTGTGCGAAATTCAATTCAAGAGATTATTGACACAGATGCCGTTGGCAAAAAACTTAGAGAAAATGCAGCTCCGTTAATAGCAAAATATCTGGAGCCTGCGGCAAATCAAGTTACTACATCTCTTAGCGCTGCAATAGGACCGGTTGTTCAGCAGTCGATTAGTAGCATGATGTCGGGGTATTCATCTGCTATAGAGCAAGCCATGACACAAGCCATGACTCAGTTCGGGAGCCAGTTCGCTGAGGCGATAATGAGCAATATCGGCGCATCTATGAGCAGTGCCTTTGGAAGTATGTTTGAGAACATGGAGGATGCATTCAGCATTGACGAGGAAGCCCTGTCAAATGCATTTAAGTTCAACATGACAGAAAAGGAATTAGAGGAACTCATGACATCCCTCATGTCCAGCGGGTATAGCACTTACGATAGCAATCTGGTCAGAATGGGATATGCTGAGGAATCAGAACCTTATTCGATTTCCATTTATCCGGTTAACTTCGAGAGCAAGGACGGCATCATAGGGATTCTTGATGCGTACAACAAGAATATGGAGGAAAGTGACCAGGAGGAAAAAGTCGTTCGTTATACAGACCTTGTTGGAACGTTGATGAGCTCTGTTACAGATATTATCAATTCCATAAGCTATGTACTTATTGCCTTTGTTGCGATATCTCTAGTCGTTTCATCGATCATGATTGGCGTTATCACATATATAAGCGTATTGGAACGCAGAAAAGAAATTGGTATTTTGAGAGCAATCGGTGCATCGAAGGGTAATATCTCCGGTGTATTTAACGCTGAGACATTTATAATAGGACTCTTGGCCGGACTGTTTGGTGTCGGTCTTTCCAGATTACTACTTATTCCGGGTAATTATCTTATCCGAATGCTCTCAGATGCAGACGTGACTGCGGTCCTGCCTCTCAATGCAGCGGTTATTTTAGTCATATTATCGGTCATACTCACGCTTATCGGTGGAATCATACCATCGAGAAAAGCAGCAAAAAGCGATCCTGTTATAGCACTTAGAACAGAATAGGCAAAAGCGCCGGGAGGTTCCATGGCTTTTAAATGTCCAAACTGCGCGGGTAATCTATACTACAATATCACCGAGAAGGAATTGCAATGTGAGTATTGTGATTCTCTATTTCCTCTGGCTAAGATTCCGGTCCCTGAATTTAACGAAGGTCCGGATTTAACTAACGACCCGGCCCAGGGTAATATGCCGCTCGTTTCTTTTATCTGCAAAAGCTGCGGTGCGGAACTGCTCAGTCCTGACGAGTCGATGCTTAGTTATTGCAGCTATTGCGGAAGTGAAGCCATTCTGGAAGCGAAGCTTACAGAGGAGATAAAACCAAAGTATATACTCCCATTCCAGCAAACCAAGGAACAGTGCAAGAATATATATAGGAAAAGAACAGAGAAAATGTTTTTTCTTCCGAAGGACCTAAAGGATTCGGAATACCTTGAACGATTCCGCGGAACCTATATTCCGTATTGGATGTACAAGGTCGACTTTCCTGAACCTGTAACCTTTGAAGCAAAGAAGAAAACGACGAAAAATAAACAGATTACCGAGACTACATATGAGGTTGAAGCCAAGGTTGACGGTTCATTTGAGGGTGTTCCTTATGATGCTTCATCCTGCTTCGATGATACCATCTCGGATATGCTGATGCCATTTGACAAGAAAAAACTGAAGGATTTCCATCCCGGGTATTTGGCCGGCTTTTATGCGGACAGGGCGGATGTTCCCGCTGAAAAATATCATGTTGATGCCGAGAACAGAGCGACGCAAAATGCTTTTGATGCTTTGAGTCTTTCGGTTAGAAAGAGCGATAAATTAGATGCTACGATTATCAGCAAGTCGGAAAAGAAAACTCTTATAAAATCGGAAGTCATAGATAATTTTACTGCGCTCTTTCCAATTTGGTTCCTCACCTGGAGGAATAAAAAACGCGTTGCCTACGCAATTGTGAACGGCCAAAACGGGAGGATTTCTTGTGACCTTCCGGTAGACATGAAGTCGTATTCTCTCTCAACAATCGTAACAGCGGCGATCTTGTTTGTTCTGCTCACGCTCTTCGTTTCGATGACCGCCAGGACTGCACTGATGATCTGCTCGGTGCTCACGGTTGTTGCACTCGGCCTCTTTAAGGGTGAGGCAAGGGAAATCAGAGACAGAGAAAATCACATCTTTGACAAGGGCTATTTCGTCAAGGGCCGTGAAGTCAAAATGAAGGAAAAGAAGCGGGAAAAGATTCGAGAGAAGAAGCTCTTTAAGAGTAAAAAAACTCTATCCACCGCAGTCATAATGGGTGGCGCCTTTGGCGCATATGTCGTTTGGTTATTCTTTAACGATGTGGATATAAGTCCATCGCAAAAACTTCTCTTTGTTACCTTTACCTGCGTTATTATTGGAACGATCTTCGCCATCCAGGCGAGAAGCTCCCTTAGATATGTCAGGGAAAAGAGCATCAGATTGTTTAACTTCGTGGCATGGGCTGCGGTTGCAGCATCGTTCTTCATCGCTGCTTGGGACCCTGTTTCCGATATCTACTATTATTTCGGATGCTTGGCTTGTGGCTTGGGGGCTGCTATAGGAAGCATTGGTTTAATCAAGTATTACAATCTGCTTACCACCAGGCAGATACCAACCTTCTTTGATAGGGAAGGAGGTAGAGACAATGCCAAAGAGTAAATTCACGACGCTTTTGATAATATCTTCTGTAATCCTCACTCTTTCCGTCGGACTTTTTCAGGAGACATATGCCGATGATGGTGCCAGGTATACCAATCCCGAAACGGGATACATTGTCGTAATAGAGGATGAAGAGGATTTGCTTACGGATTCCGAAGAAGCAAATCTTGTTGAAGATATGAAGCCGATTACCGAATATGGAAACGTAGCCTTTGTTTCATGCTATCAAGTGGATAAGTCAACCGCAAAATACGCCAACGATTGGTATTACGAAAGATTCGGAAATGACAGCGGAACGGCGTTTGTAATTGATATGTATAACCGTATAATTCAAATCACAAGTGCGGGTGATGTTTACAAGGTAATAACAAAGGGCTATGCTAATACGATAACGGACAATATATATACATACGCGACCAAGGGCGATTACTATGAGTGCGCGGCAAACGCCTTTAGTCAGGAGTTTACGCTCTTGGAAGGCGGAAGGGTTGCTCGGCCGATGAAGCATATCACCAATTTCCTGGTCGCGATAACCGTAGCCCTAATTGCGAACTATATTCTGGCTCGCTATCAAAGACATTATGAGGAAAGTCCGGAAAAGCATGTGTTTAATACGACGACAGTTTCGACCCTGACCAGCGCAGTAGTTTCGAAAAGAGTTCTCGATACCATCACTTACGAAGAGGTGGATATTGACTCCGGCGGCGGATCCTATTTCGGCGGCGGAGGCGGCGGCTTCTCCGGTGGCGGCGGAGGTGGAGGCTTCTCCGGTGGTGGTGGCGGCCACAGCTTTTAAAATAAGTCTATTATTAATAATAAAATGTTAGGAGTCCTGTATGAAAATCAAAGACATACTTTCTAAAAACGAAATCACCTTATCATTCGAGGTGTTCCCACCCAAGTCACAGGAGGGAGTGGAATCTGTTGCGAAGGCAGCAAGGGAAATAGCTGCACTCAACCCTCAGTTCATGAGTGTAACCTATGGTGCCGATGGTGGTGCATCTGAGTATACGGCCATGGTAGCTTCGGATATTCAAAACAGAATTGGCACACCTGTTTTGGCTCATCTAACATGCGTTTCTTCTGATAAGAATAAAATCAAAAACATGCTCCAAACATATAAGGAAAATGGAGTGGAAAATATCATGGCACTTCGCGGTGATATCCCTGAAGGCGGAAGAACCTGCTTTGATTTTCCGTACGCTGCCGACCTTGTTCGTGCCATAAAAGAAGAGGATGAGAATTTCTGCATCGGTGGTGCCTGCTATCCGGAGGGACATGTTGAATGCGATAGCCCATCGAAAGATATAAAGCACCTAAAGGAAAAGGTTGATGCCGGTTGTGACTTTCTTACGACTCAGATGTTCTTTGACAACAACACCATGTATAATTTCATGTACAGGATTAGGGAGGCGGGAATCGAGGTTCCCATCCTTGCCGGAATTATGCCGATTACAAATGCCAAACAGGTTGCGAGGAGCGTAAGGCTTTCCGGAGCCACGATTCCTCAACGCTTCCGCATGATAGTAGATAAATTCGGGGACAACCCCTTAAAGATGAAGCAGGCCGGCGTTATCTATGCGACGGAACAAATCATCGACTTGATATCGAATGGCATTACGCATATTCACGTATATTCCATGAACAAGCCCGAAATCGTAAAGGGAATCATGGACAGCATGTCAGAGATACTCAAATAGGATTTGAGAAAAGGTGCGGAATGATTCTTGGGAGCAAGGAAAACATAGAGATAAATATTCGCGAAGTTTATAGATACCTCGGCTACAAGAACGAATTGCCATCGAGCGAAGTCGCAGAGAAAATCAATCGCGGAATCGAAGATGTATATGAGGCATCGGAATTCAGGAGCTTTAAGCAGAGATTTCCTCTCTCGGAAGGCCTTGATTTGCTTTACATAGACGATAAGGTAATCAGAAGCCGTGACCTCGCAAAAAATCTGAATGGATGCGATGAGGTGTTTCTCTTTGGTGCGACAATCGGAGTCGGAACGGACAGGCTTATTGCGAGAGCGAGCGTAAACAACATGTTGTCTGCTGCCGTTTATCAAGCCGTCGGGGCTGCCTTGATAGAGGCGTACTGCGACTCGATAAACATGGAAATCGACAGCATGGTGAGAGAAGAGGGGAAGTCTACAAGACCGCGTTTTTCGCCGGGATATGGTGACTTCACTTTGGATTATCAGGAGATGATTTTTGAGCTTCTGAATCTTACCAAGCATACGGGAATAAGTATGACAGAGAGCAAGCTGATGATTCCAAGCAAATCGGTAACAGCTATTATCGGAGTGAAACCGGGAACCGATGGTTGCATCAAGCTTACGCATGATTGCACAAACTGCGATTTGATCGATTGCCAGTTTAGGATTTAGAGATATTCTGATTCGGAATGTGAACAAAAATAGAGGATATGAGTAAAGAATTGAAAAGCGGTAAAACCGGCATAAAAGAAAGAATAAATAAAGAGTGGCTCTTCTGGGACGGAGGAACGGGAACGCTCCTCCAGGAAAGAGGTCTAAAGGGTGGAGAACTTCCGGAAACATGGAATATCATCAAACCGGAAGAGATTGCAAACCTGCACAGAAGTTATTTGGATGCCGGGTGCAACATTATAAACTCCAATACCTTTGGGGCCAACAGGCTGAAATTCCCGGACAATCTCAAGGAAATAACAGAAGCTGCGATTAAAATCGCAAGAGATGTGGCTGAGGAAACCAAGCTGAAAACCGGAAGAGACGACATCTACGTCTCGCTTGATATTGGACCTACCGGAAAGCTCCTAAAACCCTTGGGCGACCTGGACTTTGAAGATGCGGTCGAGATATTTGGCGAAGTCGCAGCGATTGGAGAAGCGGCAGGCGCAGACCTCGTCTTGATAGAAACGATGAGCGATACCTACGAATTAAAGGCGGCTGTCCTTGGTGCAAAGGAAAACACCAGTCTTCCGGTTTGTGCTACTGTGACATTTGATGCGGGTGGAAAACTTCTTACAGGCGGTGACGTCAAGACCTGTGTCGCTCTTTTGGAGGGGCTCAAGGTTGATGCTCTTGGTGTGAACTGCAGCTTGGGGCCAAAGGAACTCATGCCGATAGTAAAAGAACTTGCAGAACTTTCTTCCATTCCCGTGATTGTAACCCCTAATGCGGGCCTTCCGAGAAGTGAAAACGGAAAAACCGTATATGATGTTGGTCCGGAGGACTTTGCAAGTCTAATGGCTGAGGTTGCAGGGCTGGGAGTTCAGATGCTTGGGGGATGCTGCGGAACAACACCCGAACATATCAGACTCTTGATAGATAGATGCAAGGACATGGGTTTTATACCGGCGGAACCAAAGGCGGGTACCTACGTGACATCGTTTGCAAAGACTGTTGAAATAGGAACAAGTCCGAAGGTGATTGGTGAGAGAATCAATCCGACCGGTAAAAAGGCATTTAAAGAGGCCCTTAAAAACAGCGACATAGGCTATGTTTTAAATGAGGGAATTAAGCAGGAAGATAGCGGCGCTGATATTCTGGATGTCAACGTGGGACTTCCCGAAATCGACGAACCGGAAATGATGGCAAAGGTGATCGCTGAACTTCAGGCCGTTACACCTCTTCCTCTCCAAATAGATACTGCGGATTCCGCTGCGATGGAGAGGGGGCTTAGAATCTACAACGGAAAGGCGATGGTCAATTCTGTAAATGGAAAGAAGGAGAGCATGGATGCGGTCTTTCCTCTTGTTGCAAAATACGGTGGAGTTGTGGTTGCCCTTACTCTTGATGAAGACGGAATTCCGGAAACAGCAGAGGGCAGAGTGGCTATCGCGAAGAAGATTGTGGAGGAGGCCGCAAGATACGGCATTCCGAAAAAGGATATCGTGGTGGACGCACTGACCTTGGCGATTTCATCCGGGAAGGGAATGGCCAGGTCGACTCTGGATGCGATAGGTATAATCAAAAACGAGCTGGGATTAAACACTATACTCGGCGTATCAAATGTTTCCTTTGGCCTCCCGGGACGAGAACTTATAAACGCGCACTTCCTATCTATGGCTATGGAACGAGGGCTTTCCTGCGCAATCATCAATCCCGGAAATGAGGCTATAATGGATGCGTTTAGAGCATCAAAGGCGCTTCTGGACTTTGATGAAAACTGCGCAGAATATATAGAGGCAGCCTCATCAAAACCGAGTAGAGTGCACGAAGAAGTACAATCAACCGGTGTCCGAAATGGAAGTGGAAAAACCAAGGGGTCTGACAATAATACGGCAGGGACGAAAAGCAGTCTGAGAGAGAGCATCGAAAGAGGGCTCTCTGAAAGTGCGAGAGATGCCGCTATTCTTGAATTGGAGACCCGCGAACCGCTGGACATAATAAATGAGGAATTGATTCCTGCGCTTGACAGCGTTGGCCAAGGGTTTGAAAAGGGAACCGTCTTTCTTCCTCAGCTGCTTATGAGTGCGGAGGCTACCAAGGCGGCATTTGAAATAATCAAGAAGCATATGCCCGAAAAAAAGACCGACGAAGCCGCAGCTTCATCCGAAGGTAAAAAAACAGAAGACAGAAAAATAATTGTGGCAACGGTTAAGGGCGATATCCACGACATAGGGAAAAACATAGTCAAAGTGCTTCTGGAAAACTACGGATTTGATGTAGTGGACCTGGGAAGAGATGTTCCTCCGGAAATGATTTCTGAAGAAGCAAAGAAGAGAGATATAAAGCTGGTGGGTCTAAGTGCTCTAATGACAACCACGGTATCGAGTATGCAGGAGACGATAAAACTCCTGAGGGCAGAGTGTCCAGGCACCAAGGTTGTTGTCAGCGGTGCGGTTCTAACTCAGGAATATGCGGATATGATGGGCGCGGATCATTATGCTAAGGACGCCATGGGCACTGTAAGATATGCGGAGGCTGTACTTGCATAACTTATGGTGAAATATGTATTTCATGTGAAAAACAAAAACATCAAATTTTTATTTGAAAATATAGAAAAATAGTTGCATATTTCGTTCATATTTATGCTACAATGATAACGCAAAGATATTGTTTTATGTTAGTTGGGTGTGAACTAATATTGATCGTTAATTTTTACATTTTGTTAAATTAAGATGTTTTAGGCAATAGTTTGAGGAGGATAGTTATGACAATTGATAAAAACTTTCAAGATGAAAAGCTCACTGTAAAAGTTTCCGGAAGGCTGGATACTACCACAGCACCTGAACTCGAATCTTCCCTCAAGGAGTCGGTTGATTCCATTGATGAATTAGTTTTGGATCTAAGCGACCTGGAATATATTTCATCTGCAGGTCTTCGTGTTCTCTTGGCAACACAGAAGGTTATGAACAAACAGGGTGGAATGAAGGTGACCGGTGTTAATGACGTTATCATGGAAATATTTGAAGTTACCGGTTTTTCCGATATTCTCACAATCGAGTAAAAGGGACTCAATAAATCACTTAATAAAGGCTTCGTTTAAATGAGAAAGGCATAAACTGGTCGAAAAGATCAGTTTATTGCTATGCAAAACATAGTTGAGCCAGATGTATACTAAGTGTAGCTTGATGATATGAATATGCTTTGTTATGGAGTATAGAGGAAGTCGATCATGAATGAAGTAAGAACAGAATTATTGGATGATAAATTAGTCATCCATCTTTCCGGACGTATCGATTCTGGGAATGCAACTGATGTTGAAAATGAGATTGCGGGCTCTCTTGGTCTCGCCGCAGGTAAAGAGATTACGGTAGATGCAGAAGACCTTGAGTATATCTCCAGTGCTGGTCTAAGAATTCTTCTTCGAATAAGAAAGTCGAATGCTAATTTTAGTATCATCAATGTAAACTCTGAAGTATACGACATTCTGAGTATGACCGGTTTTACGGAAATGATTGACGTTAAGAAGGCATACAGACAGGTCTCCATAGAAGGATGTGAGATAATCGGCAAGGGCGCCAATGGAACGATATACAGAATCGACAAGGATAATGTTGTTAAGGTATATAATGACGCAGATGCTCTTGATGATATCCAAAATGAAAGGGCAGTAGCCAGGAAGGCACTTATCCTTGGAATTCCAACGGCCATATCCTACGACATCGTGAAGGTCGGAGACAGCTACGGCTCCGTGTTTGAGCTCCTTGATGGAAAATCATTTTCGGAGATTTTATCCGAGACTCCTGAAAAGATCGACTGGTGCGTAGATGAATACGTCAAGATGTTAAGGATTATTCACGGCACTCTTGTTCCTAAGGGAGATTTGCCAAACTTTAAGGAAAGAGCGCTTGCATGGGCCAAGGAAATGGAATCGCTTATTCCGAAGGAATACAGCAGGAAGCTCACCAATCTAATCATTGCGATTCCGGATGATGACCATATGATTCATGGGGACTATCATACCAAGAACCTGATGCTAACCGGGAATGAGGTTCTCTTGATAGATATGGACACACTTTCGGTTGGACATCCTGTCCTGGAACTGGCATCCATATATAACGCATTCATAGGTTTTTCTGAATACAATCATGAGGTGGTTAAGGAATTCCAGGGATTTGATTTCAATCTTTCTTCTGAATTCTGGGAGAAATTCATGATTTCTTATCTCGGCACCGAGGATAAGGAAGTAATCAAGGCTATAGAAGAGAAGGTTCGCATCCTGGGATATACAAGGCTTATCAGACGAGCTGCCAGAAACGGTGCTTTGGACAGTGAAGAAGGTCGTGCCGAGATGGATCTTTGGACAAAGAATTTGTTAGAGCTTTTGGACAAGAACGATACGCTGGAGTTTATGCCATACGAAATACAGGTGGAAGCTGATACAAAAAACCTGGACGAAGTTACGCGGTTTATCGAAAAGCATCTGGAAAATGCGGATTGTCCGATGAAGACTATTATACAGATTAACATAGCGATAGACGAGATTTTTTCCAATATCGCGAACTATGCCTATCATCCAGGCAGAGGAGATGCAAAGATTAAAATCCATATATCGGAGGATCCGGCTGTTGCTGAAATTACGTTCAAGGATTCCGGCGTTCCGTTTAATCCTCTTGAAGTCGAGGAGCCTGACACAACCGCCTCGGCTGATGAAAGAAAGATCGGAGGTCTCGGCATCTTCATGGTTAAAAAGAGCATGGATGACTTGACCTATGAATATAAGGATGGAGAAAATATCCTGACCATTAAAAAGAGTTTGTCATAATATAATTACTAGTACAATAGGTGTTAATTTGAAAGATTTTGGATTACACAAAATAGATTTGCATATGCACACAACAATCTCCGACGGCACAGATTCGCTGTCGGAGATTCTGCTTGCTGTCAAGAAAGCCGGGGTCGAACTCTTTTCGGTGACGGATCATGACGCGATTCGCGGTGGTGCCGATATGCCCGAATTGCTTAAGGCCGGCGACCCGCGTTTTTTGGCGGGCGTCGAATTTTCATGCAAGGATGAGCATGGAAAATATCATATTCTGGGGTATGGCTACGACCCAAGGGGAGAATCCATCAACAATGTTATAAATAAAGGCCACAATTACAGGATGGAAAAGACAAAGGCGAGGCTGGATTTTATAAGGACGGAATTCGGCTTTGATTTTTCCGACAAAGATATCAATGAGCTTCTTTCCCGCGAAAATCCGGGGAAACCGCATATAGGCAATTTGATGGTGAAATACGGATATGCGGAATCAAAGGAGAAGGCTATAAGTGATTATATAAACAAACTGAAAATCGGCAGTAAGTATATCAGACCTGAAGAAGCGATAGAAGGAATACTGGGAAGCGGCGGAATTCCGATACTCGCACATCCAACCTATGGGAACGGAAGTGACCTGATTCTCGGACAAGAGATGGAAGATAGAATAGTGAGGCTGATGGATTTCGGCATCAAGGGGTTGGAAGCCTATTATTCTGGATTCAGTGAAAAGATTAAGGAAGAACTGATTGGCTTTGCCAAAAAATATAATCTCTACGTGACTGCGGGAAGTGATTACCACGGAACGAACAAACTTGTAGTCCTCGGAGACAATAACCTTAAAGATGTGGACGATGGGCCGGACGGCCTATGGCGCTTCCTTGAGGATATAAGCGATAGAATTATATAAAAAGCTTGTCTAAAATAATCTTTGACTGAGGGCAATAGGAGCACTATCTATCCAGTATGTCTCGAACAACTTGAGAGGCGATTAATAGTCCTGCTGCCGGAGGAACAAAGGCAGTGCTTCCGGGAACACTTCGTTTGCCGGGCGTGGAGCTTGCTCCGCTGGTTTCGTTTAGATTTTTGTTTCCGTCGGTTGTATCATTTCCGTTGTTTCCGTCGGGTGTATCATTTCCGTCGGTTCCGTTGGTTATATCGATTCCGTTGGTTCCGTCTGTTGTGTCTTTGTTTAAAGCGACAGGTTTGGTCGGAAGCTCGGTTGATGCAACCACTTTTAATTTCTTAATTCCGCGGTCGCGGAGACCTTTTCTGATTACCTTGGCGAGCGGATCGTTTTCCGTCTTAAATATATCTGTGATTACTAATTTGCTCGGGTCCAGGCGGTTGCCGCACCCCATGGCAGAGATGATTGGGGTTCCGCATTTACTGCAGCGCTCAATTATGTCCAGCTTCGCAGCAACTGTGTCTATGGCATCAACCACATAGTCAAAAGCTTTAAAGTCGAAATAATCAGCATTAACGGTAGTCGACATGCATTCAAGACTAATGATATTTGAAGTCTGCGCCTCTCTGGAGAGATTGGCAGCAGGCAAATAAAACACCTGATGCGTTTCAACAGAAGTGTCGGGTGAGATTGCTTTGATGCGCTCTCTGAACACATCTACCTTTGGTTTTCCGACAACATCCAAAGTGGCGATGATTTGTCTGTTGATATTTGTGATATCAACTACATCGCTATCTACCAGGGCAAGGTGGCCGATTGCGGATCGCGCGAGCGCTTCGACTACATAGCCTCCGACTCCGCCAACACCAAAAATCAATACCTTGGAATTCTCCAATTTTGACATACCTTCTTCGCCAAGAAGAAGCTCGGTTCTCGTAAATTGTTTCATGTATGCATTATACCATCGGTAGCCAAATTCACAAACATAAAGCTGTAGATAGTTGGTTTTTCAATCATCATGATGCAGGATATTGGCCTCTCATAAATGTTTTTGAAAAGAGGGGTTGACAAACATCAGATGCAATGCTATTGTATTAAGCGAGTAATACAATAATACAGTAATACACCGACAAGTAACATAGACGAAAGGAGGAGGTTGCCCATGGCATGGGAACTTGATAATCGGGGTTCGATATACAGTCAGCTGGTGGATATCATTATAAGGCGCATCGTAACAGGCGTTTATCCCGCAGGAAGCAAATTGGATTCGGTTAGGGACCTGGCCAGCGAGGCCGGAGTAAATCCGAACACCATGCAACGTGCTTTGACCGAACTCGAGAGAACCGGCATCATAAGCACACAAAGAACCAGCGGTAAATACGTAACGGAGGATGCAGCGATGATTGAAGAAATCAGGATCAAGATCGCGAATGACGCGATTAAGAAACTCCTAGGGGAACTAAAGGAAATAGGATTTGACAGCGACGAGGTTGTGAAACTAATTGAGGAGGTAGAACGATGAGCGTAATAATGGAGTGCCGAAACCTGACCAAAAGATACGGCAGTTTGACGGCTCTGAACAACGTAAATTTACAGCTGGAAACCGGACGCATCGTAGGCCTCCTGGGTCCAAACGGAAGCGGCAAGACGACCATGTTGAAACTTGCGAATGGGTTGATTCAACCGACTGAGGGAGAGATTCTTCTTGATGGAATGAAGCCGGGTCCCGAGACAAAGGCCTTTGTCTCCTATCTGCCGGATGCCAACTACCTGATGGACTGGATGAACGTTGAGAACCTTATATCCATGTTCTGCGATTTCTATCAAGACTTCGATAGAAGCAAGGCGGAGCTGATGCTAAACAATCTGAATATCCCAAGTACGGCAGAACTAAAGACTCTATCAAAGGGCACGAAGGAGAAGGTTCAGCTGATTCTGGCGATGAGCAGAAATGCAAAGATATATTTCCTGGACGAGCCGATCGGAGGAGTCGACCCTGCGGCCAGAGATTATATTCTCGACACGATCATAAACAATTATTCGGAGGATGCACTTGTTGTAATTTCAACGCATTTGATCGCTGATATAGAGAGAATGCTCGACGAGGCGGTTCTCATAAACAACGGAAATATCATGGCCCACAGAACTGTGGACGACATCAGAGAAAATGAAGGAAAGTCAGTGGATGAATACTTCAGGGAGGTGTTCAGATGTTAGGCAAATTAATCAAATACGAATTCAAGTCCACGAGTCGCTTGATGTGGTTCCTCTACGGGGCGCTGATAGTAGTGGGTGCGCTTCTTGGATTTATGTTCAATGTTAGAGGGGAAGACTATGATGCAGGTCTTATGGTTCGACCGTTCCTCACCGGGGACAATAGTGCTTTTCAGATTATGTTCGCATCGCTTCTTGGGATATATGTCCTCATGATTCAGGCGATATTCATAATGACCATAATTATGATAATTACCAGATTCAACAAAAACCTTTTGGGCGGTGAGGGATACCTGATGCATACGCTCCCCGTAAAGACGCACGACCTTATTCTGAGCAAGGGAATTGTTGCTATGATTTGGGGAGTGATAGCAATCCTGTCGGGGCTTCTCTCCGGCTTTCTGTTTAGCATCACTTCGGGTCTATTAAGGCTCATACTTAGGGAAATAAGATGGGAAGATATAAGTTATATACTTTCGCGTGTGTTCACGAGAGATGTAATCCTGGGCATCGTTCTAGTCATTGTAGGAAGCATAACTGCTATACTGAGCTTTTACTTTGCGATGGCTATTGGAAATCTTTCCAACAAAAATAAATTCCTCTATGCAGTACTGGCCTATGTTGGTATCCAGGTCGTGATTTCGATTATAGTAAATGTAATAGGCGTTGCGACGGGAGGAATCCTGGAAATGGCATTTTCAAACCGCGCCTTTACAACCTACCTGGTGCTTCAGATAGTTCAGCAGGCAATCCTGGCCGTGGTGTTCTTCTTCGGAACCAACTACATCCTAAAGAACAAGCTCAACCTCGCGTAGATTGCTCTGCGTTAGTACGTATAATATGACTATATAAAAGCAAGAATGCTACATAGCATTCTTGCTTTTTTCGAATTGTTACGCGTCTACATACTGTTCGGACAAAGCCGCGTAGCATTATGTTTTTTTGCAGAATGCAACGTAGCAAACTTAGTATTTTGCGAGAAGGCTTTGCGGGAGGGCTAGACAGTAGCCATCGAACAAAAACGATGAAATGCGCATGGGGATTCGCAGAAAAACGACGATGACTATTGCGAGAAAGCTTTGCAGGATGGCTAGACAGTAGCCATCAAACAAAAACGATGAAATGCGCATGGGGATTCGCAAAAAATTGACGATGGCTATTGCGAGAAGACTTTGTGGGAGGGATAGACAGTAGCCATCGAACAAAAACGATGAAATGCGCATGGGGATTCGCAGAAAAACGACGATGGCTATTGCGAGAAGTCATTGCAGGATGGATAGACAGTAGCCATCGAACAAAAAAGATGAAATGCGCATGGGGATTCGCAGAAAAACGACGATGGCTATTGCGAGAAGGC
>CAMYVY010000003.1 GCA_947302715.1 uncultured Clostridia bacterium | reverse complement strand
ATTTCTGTGTATCTGCATCAAAAATCAAAAATACTCCGGAGCGAAACGTCAAAAATTCAAAAATACTCCGAAATATTGACTTAACTACCAGAATTTCTGTGTATCTGCATCAAAAATCAAAAATACTCCGGAGCGAAATGTCAAAAAATCAAAAATACACAGAAAAATGCGGGCCCTTAAGTTTGCCAGGGAAAGAAGTAGCCGTAGCCCTACCGCTACGTCATTAGTGTCGCTGGCTTTGTTGCTGGTTTTATTGCTGGTTGTGTTGCTGATTGTGTCGGCAATTTCTACTCGCGGATTTTTGCCGCAAGTGCGTGTGCGTACAGCCCTTCACCCTCTGCAAGACGCTTAACTATGGGCGCTATTTCTCTGCTCCCTTCGTCGCTCATGTATTGATAGGTCACTGTCTTTAGGAATGTGCCGACCCAGAGACCTCCAGTATACCTTGATGCTCTAACTGTTGGAAGCGTGTGGTTCGGTCCCGAGGCATAGTCGCCAAAGACCTCAGCCGTGTTTTGACCGATAAATAGAGATCCGTAGTTCATAAGGTTCTTTAGGAAGTATTTAGCGTAATTGTCATCTACCATATTGATTTCCAAGTGCTCGGGGGCTATGTCGTTTGCGTAGGCAATAGCTTCGTCTGCACTTTCTACGAGAATAACTTCGCCGTTTCTTTCCCAAGACACTTTTGCTATTTCTTTTGTTGGCAAAGTCGTCAGCTCTACTTCGACGGCTTTGATGACGGCTTCAGCAAATGCGCGGCCGCTGGTTTTTGCTTCGGCTTCCGTGGATATGCAGTCGCTGGTTTTTACTTCGGTTCCTGCAGTACTTGCCGCATTAGGTTCATCGATTACAACAAGAATCGACTTCGCATTCACGTCGTGCTCTGCTTGCGCGAGAAGGTCCGCTGCCACGACCTCCGGGGTTCCGCTTCCATCTGCAATGACGAGGACTTCGCTTGGGCCTGCAACAAAGTCTATGCCGACCTGCCCATAGCATTGGCGTTTGGCCTCCGCGACGTATTTGTTCCCTGGTCCCACAATCAAATCAACCGGTCTTATGCTCTCCGTCCCATACGCAGCCGCAGCGATTGCTTGAGTTCCTCCAACAGCGTATATCTCGTCGGCACCGGCGATATCCATTGCTACAAGGGTTTTGGCGTTGATTCTGTTCGTTCCTTTTTCAACAGGGGAACATGCGACTACCCTTTTCACGCCGGCTTCCTTGGCAGGAATAATCAACATGAGGGCTGTTGAATACAGCGGATAATTCCCACCGGGAACATAGCAAAGACATGAATTTATCGGCATTATGCGATGCCCGAGAAAAACCCCTTTCCTTGGGCTGAAATCGTGCACCTCCTGGAGACTCATCTTCTGCGCTTCCGCAAAAGCGAGAATGCTCATGGCGGCCTGGGCCATGTCCTTTATGAGTTCTTGGTCAACTTCTTTATATGCCGCTTCGATTTCTTCCTTGGTTACCCTGAGGCCCAGGCCATCGGCGCGGCGTGTGGATCCGTCGAATTTCTCGCTGTACTCGAAAACCGCACTATCGCCGCTTTCTCTGACGTCATCAATCATGTCAGCGACAGTCTGTTTCGTTTCTCTATCCACTTCCGTATTTCGTTCTTTACTCTTCTTTATATATTCCATACACTTTACTTCCACACGCTTTATCTTTCACGCTCTCCTCAAAAAATATAATTATCTTTTCAGGCTCTCACTCTTTCTTGTCAAATCCCTCGATAGTCAACTTCTTTTAACTTAATCTGTTAATCCCTCGCAGACCTCTATTTACTTTCACCCGATATGTTCATTAGCACCACTCCATCTTTTCGCGGCATCAATGTTCAATAGCACCAGTCCGCCTTTCCGTAGCATCAATGTTCATTAGCACCAGTCCGCCTTTCCGTAGCATCAATGTTCATTAGCACCAGTCCGCCCTTTCGAGAATGTCCGGTATCCCAGAAATCCTTGAAATCCAGCCAATCCCATTCGCTGTAGGTTGCGGTTTTGATGTAAAACCTTTCGCTTCCGTCGGGTGAAACGCTGTTACTCGCTTCACAACCTGCGTCCGACCAAGGTCCCGGCGGCGGTGCCTTTGTTCCTTCGGCGTAGCCGTTCACAATAAACCAATGCCAGTCGTAGTCCTTGAAGCGCTTGTCCCTATGGTTCAGCATAAGCATCGGAATCGGAAGCCCACGGTCTATCTGCTCTTTGATAACTTTGATTGCAGATTCGACGTCTTCTTCTCCGGAGAACTCCGTAAACCTAATCGGTAAATTTGCATTACCAATATCCGACGGCTTGATTCTGATATCCTCGGTCTCTCCAGCGTCCTGACCCATTCTTGCATCCTCGGTCTCTCCAGCGTCCTGACCCATTCTGATATCCTCGGTCTCTCCAATATCCTGGCCCATTCCGACGTTCCTCAGTCTATCCCGAATATAGTCTCTGAATCCATCAATAAAAATATCCAAGCGATCAATACCCGTCATGCGCGGCGACAAATATGGCTTCATAATTGCACCGAATTGTTTGTAGTCCTTCACGGTCAAGTTGTTCAAATCAAATGGATATAGGTCCAGCCCATAATGCATCGAAAAATATATGCAGCATTCGCAGGCCGTCTCTGCGCCGCACCCGCCAAGCTTCATCATTGGTCCAATGAACCATTCTTGGTTGCCTCCGTAGGAACCCTCTATATAATGATGCTCCAATTCCTTTTTTACTCTAATCATTTTCGGTAAATCATCATTAATCATGCTATCTATATTACCTCATAAACCCATCCTTCGCAATAAGTGTGGTCGCTACGCCTCGCATTCCTCTCGCCAAGCTGTGAGCACATCTATCTTTTTAGACCCGCGGTACATTGATTTCCATCAAGCCGCCTCCGCGGTACATTAATTTCCATAAAAACTGCCCTCGCGGTACATTAATTTCCGTCAAAGCCGCCTCCGTAGCACACATATTCCCACCAAAGCTACATCCGAGGTACATGGAAGCCTGGATTAAATCCACATTCTATATACTCACGAAATCTGTACCTGTGATATAAAAAGAGACGGTAGCCTTGATGGTCATCAAGGTTGCCGTCTCTGGCAAGTAGCTGCTACATGATTATTCTGCTACGTAAGGAAGCAGTGCGACAATTCTTGCTCTCTTCACTGCAGTTGTGATGTCACGCTGGTGAATTGCGCAAGTACCGGTTACTCTTCTCGGGAGAAGTTTGCCTCTTTCTGTGATAAACTTCTTCAGCTTTTCTGTATCCTTGTAGTCTATTGTCTCGGCACTGTCAGCACAGAACTGGCATACTTTCTTTCTTCTGATGCCGCCTGTGTTTCTTCTTTTTTCAGCCATGATATGTCTCCTTTCCTTGGAGCCGCATAATGATGATGCGTGGGTTTCAAATCTAAACAGTCATCTCGTTCTTACAGATAACAACCGCATTCGATCTTCATCCACATATATTCATCTCGTACTACGCGAGCCCATATTTTTAGAATGGGACATCCTCGTCAATCGTCTGGAATGAATCGGGCATCTCTGCCTCGAAATCGTCAAAGGATGAGGATGCGTTTCCTTGAGGAATAGGTTCAGCACTTGGAGCCGGTGCGCTATAGCTTTGCTGGCTTCCGCTGGAAGAAGCGCCCTGGTCTTTACGGTCTCCCCACTCAAGGAATTCAACTCTGTCAGCAATTACGTCGGTAGTGTAAACGGTCTTTCCGTCTCTGTCCTGGTAAGAACCCGTCTGGATTCTTCCCTGGATTCCTACCATTCTTCCTTTTGCAAGGTACCTTTCGCAATTCTCAGCTTGTTTGCCAAAGACTGTTATCCTCGGGAAATCTGCTTCCCTTTCCTTCCCCTGTCTGACCGGTCTGTCGACAGCGATGCTGAATTTCGCAACTGCCATCTGTGAGCCGGATGTATATCTAAGTTCGGGATCTCTGGTCAATCTACCTGTCAAAATTACACTATTCATACCTTGCACCTCTTTCTATTTTTCGTCCTTGCTAACGATGATGTGCCTGATGTAGTCATCAGAGATCTTGATTCTTCTGTCGAGCTCCAGCGGCAGTGTGGGTTCAGCTTTGAACTGGACTACCACGTAATATCCTTCGCTCTTCTTCTGGATCGGATATGCCAGTTTTCTGAGTCCCCAGACATCTACGTCGCTGACTTCTCCGCCCTCTGAAGAAATGATGTCGCTGATTCTCTGAACGGCAGCATCCTTCTTGTCATCCTCCAATGCAGGATCGATGACGAACAAGACTTCGTAGTTCTTCATATTTTTCACCTCCCTATGGTCTTAATGGCGCTGCTCTCATACAGCGCAGAGATTGTGCACGCGATTTCAATAAGGCATGCCCTCTTGCGTGCTTCACTATTATGCCTCAAAACTTTGGGGAATGCAAGGACTTTTTTGCCTTTTCCCATTGATTTTTTAACATTTCCTTGAATTTGTGTTTCCCCATTGTTTCCCCAAATTTTTACCATAAATTTCTTGTTATTTACCATTATTTTCCCTTTTGCTCCCCAAAGCGTCCCCTTATTTACCCGTCGATTTCGCTGCCTTTTTCAGTCAACTCTCTCCGTTTCCTTGTTTACTCTCCATTATCTTTTTAATCTTGTATTTTCTGATCGCACTTGTAATCCGCGCTAACATCCGCAGCAATTCGGAGCGCTTGTACGTAACTATTAACTGTTATTTACTTTCAATTTAAATATAGCATTTGATTGTATGAGGAGAATCATTTATACTTTTAATGGTGGCATGCTGTCTTGTTCATGCAGTTTTGTCACAAATTCATTTCATGCAATTTTTATTGGAGGTTTTTATGACAGCAAAACCGACTTTGATAGTGATGGCTGCAGGTATGGGGAGTCGTTATGGCGGCCTTAAGCAGATTGATCCTATCACCGATCAAGGTGAAATAATCCTTGATTTTTCACTGTATGACGCTATGATGGCCGGATTTGAGGACGTCGTCTTTATAATCAAGAAGGAAAACGAGGCAGATTTTCGCGCTCTGATTGATGAGCGCGCGGGACGTCGACTCAATATAAAGTACGCCTATCAAGACATCCTCGATGTGCCCGGTGGCGGAGATATGGTGAAGGCAGCGATTCAGGAAACGATTGACAAGGGCCGGACCAAGCCTTGGGGTACAGGGCACGCCGTTCTCTCCGCAAGAAATCTTGTTACCGGGCCATTTGCAGTAATTAATGCGGATGATTTCTATGGTGCGGCGGCATTTCAGCATATGTACGAATTTCTCCATACGCTCGGTGTGGAATCTGCGAAATCGCACAATGTAACCACCGGAGCGCCGAGACCAAAACTGAATGAGGAACCTTCCGCCGATGCTTTGGGCGAGAGTTCAGCTACCGGCTCGACTAATCCTGCTAATGTACAGCACTTTGCGATGGTCGGGTATCGCCTGGACAAAACTCTCTCCGAGACAGGTCACGTTGCTCGTGGAGTTTGCACCGTTACCGAGGACTCAATGCTTAAGAACATAACGGAACGTACTAAAATTCAGCGTCAGGCGTCGGGCGAAATTGCGTTTTCGGAGGATGGTGGTGAAACTTGGACGGTTCTTCCGGATGACACTCCGGTCTCCATGAACTTTTGGGGGTTTGGCAAGTACATGATGGATGCGCTCGAGATGCATTTCCCGGAGATTTTAGCAAAGATTTTGAGCGAAGATCCCCTCAAGGGCGAGTACTATCTGCCGGGGGCAGTCGATAATCTTCTTCGTGCCGGCAAAGCGGACGTCAAGGTTCTTCGTTCTTCGGATCAGTGGTACGGCGTTACCTATAAGGAAGATAAGCCTGGTGTAATGGATGCGATTCGTGCTATGAAGGACCGTGGACTTTATCCGGAAAAGCTTTGGGATTAAGGTTGGAGGAAAAAAATGACTGATTTATTGGAAGCTTTGATGATTATATGTTTTGGTCTCTCGTGGCCGTTCTCTGTTTACAAATCCTATGCAGCAAGGTCGGCCAAGGGCAAAAGCTTGCTCTTTGAGGTATTTATCGAAATAGGATATGTATTTGGGATTATCCGAAAATTTATACTGATAGCTAACGGAGAGGGTGGCGGTTGGCTGTTTTATTTAGCCCTGGTATTCTACTTTGTTAACATGGCTCTTATCTTCGTCGATATGATGCTCTATGTAAGAAATGTAAAATTGGATAGAGCTGCAGGGAGATAAGCAATACTTGATGGAGTGATTATTTGGGACTTCAGAAACTACTCGTCAGTTTGAGATTTAGAGACTTTAGATACAGTTTGTTATTTTGATATTTAGAAAATAATGATACATTATGCGAAAAACAAACGGCTCCCTTTGGGGAGCCGTCTTTATAATTCACAAATGATATTACAAGGATAAGTTTGGGATAAGTTCCTGATAGAATCTTATGGACTAATTTAGGACTTATTTTGTTTTGGACTGCTTATGGGTAGAAACAGATCCCAAACTATAAATCTCCTTGATAATGAAGGTATTATACCATCAGTTTGTGATTTATGCGTGAATTTTTGAAACTTTTTTCACTTTTTTGAATATTTTTTAACTATTTTTCTTGAAATATTATTTCATTTAGGAATTATTTCTCCTCGAATACGTCCTTACCCATTCCACAAACAGGGCATTCCCAGTCATCCGGAAGGTCCTCAAACGCTGTTCCGGGCTTGATTCCGTTTTCCGGATCGCCCTTCTCAGGGTCATAAACGTATCCACATGCTCCACATTCATACTTTTTCATTTTGCGTCCTCCTTATTAATTGCAATTATTTAATCAATTCCTCATTAGAGGTTTCAGGCTTTTGTCTTTTGGTTGTTATCTTTTGTTTCTGTCTTTTGTCTTTTGGTTTTAGCCTTTAGCTTTTGTTCTTTGTTTTTGTATATAGTCTTTAGCTGCTTGATCTTTGTTTTTTGTTCTTTGCTGTAAAATTCGTTCCACTAAACTGATAACGATTATCAGTTCTTACAGTTTATTTTTTCCCATAAAACCGTCGATTAAACACTTATATTATATATTATTTAGTATCTTCTTGCTATATTATTCTTCTCGCAATATTTGTCTGCGTATGAACTCGTAATTTTTCATGAGCACCTTTGATGCAGATCTTTAATAGGCAGCTTTTATCGCGGAGACAGCATTCATCGAGCAAAATTGGCAAAAAAGTAATGAGCATCGCTTTTAGTCTTGTTGGTTCTTGGATTACGCGCAGCTTTGTGCTAAAATACTGGCTATGAAGATTTGGGGAAATATAGGCGGATTCGCCAAGCTCGTTTGGTCGATATTCCGCGTGAGAAAATATATTAAGCCGATAGAAGACGCTCGGGCCAGCGGCGATTTTGATGAAGAAAGGGCGCGGATTGCGGAGGCGACCGGAGCTTGGATTAACGACCTGATGCAGACCTTCGACATGCACTTTGAAGTCACCGGGCGCGAGAATATCCCTGAGGGGGCGTGCGTTTTCATTGGGAACCATCAGGCGTACGCGGATATACTTGCCATGCTTAAGGCGACAGAAGGTAAGCAGCTCGGGTTTATTGCGAAGGACGAATTTAAGCCGGTTCCACTCATGGCGGATTGGATTCTTCGGATTCGCGGTCTGTTTATCCCCACAAAAGCTTCCGATCCAAGGGAGTCGCTTCGCGTAATCAACGACGGAATCGAGCTTCTTAAGAACGGGTTTTCGCTTATGATTTATCCGGAGGGGAAGCGCAGCTGGGGGCCGGAGATGGGTGAGTTCAAGCCGGGCAGCTTTAAGCTTGCAACAAAAGCGAAGGTCCCGGTGGTTCCGGTTACTGTGAATGGTACGTATAAGATGTTCGAGGAACGTGAAGTTATGACGCCGGGTCAGACGGCGACGGTGATAATACATCCACCTATAGAGACGGCAGAAATGAGCAGGGAAGATCAAAAGGAACTCCCCATGAGAGTTTATAAAATCGTGAAGGACGCGCTGCCGGTGGATGAAGGTAGTGCAGAGGGTTAAACAACGCTTACAATTTATAGGCCCACCGTGCGGTGGGCCTTGTTTTTGGTTCATTGTGAAAGGGGTTCAGCCTCGGAATCAGCGTTTGTCTTTTTCTCCGGGCGAGCCAGCAAGAACACCGTGATGAAGATGCAGAAGAATCCAACAAAGTCGATTGCGTAGAATTTCTCGCCGAGCCATAAGACCATGAAGAGCGTCGCCGATACGGGCTCGATGCTGGCAATTAGGCTGGCCTTCACGGCGCCGCAGATGCTGACACCAAGAAGATATGCAGTGTAGGCGACCACGGTTCCAATGAGCACGATTATCGTGAATACTATCCAAAAGGTGCTGTCCGCGTTTGTCGGTGCGCCCTGGAATCTGTTGAAGAAACTTAAGCCGATACCCGCAACTACCATGCCGCAACCGACAACAGGAATGCTTCCGTATTTTTTAATGAGATTAACCGGGAGCATGGTATAAAATACAGCGGCGACCGCAGAAAGGAGGCCCCACACGAAGCCTTCTGTTGTTATGTAGAGAGATGTGAAATCTCCATGGGTCGCAATCAGCCAAGTGCCAACGATAGCAAGAACAATTGCGAGGAGTTCAATCTTGGTTGGAAGGCGGCGCGCCATAAAGCAGCTGACTACCATGATTAGAACCGGCCCGATATACTGGAGAATCGTCGCGGTTCCCGAATTGGTATAGTGAATTGTCTCAAGATATGACAGTTGATTGAATAGAATTCCGAGGAGGCCAAAGATAATGAGCATTCCAAGGTCTCGTTTGTTTTTCAGCATCGAAAGGAGTTCTTCTCGATGCATAACGAACGCCACAACGACCAAGATGGCTCCTGAAATCAAGGGGCGCAAGTTAGTCATATAGAGTGGCGTCGCATCATATCTTTCGAACAGAAATTGGGAGCAGGTACCTGTGAATCCCCATATAGTACCTGCTACCAAAGTAATTATTATGCCGGTTGTCTGTGAGTATTTCGGTTTATTCATTTCTGCTTGTTTTTCTCGAGTTTTGTGTCGTTGGTTGTGTCGCTGGTTTAATTGTCCGATCTACTATAGCCGTTCTTCATTGCCTCGCTTGCGACCTTTAGGACCTTGCCTAGGCATTTTGTTGTCTCTTCGCGAGTAATTGCAATTATCTTTTCGTTTGCTTCCTCAAATAAATTGTATTTTTTGGATTTCTTCATCTTCTCGTCGTAGTCCTTTATGACGGCCCGAGCCTTTGATGCTACGGCATTTTTGTAGCGGTCGATTTCCATTATCGCTCCGCCGAAGTGAGCGTCGGTAAGTGCACCGATTAATCGTGCCGACCAATATAGATTCTCGGTGCTCACATCCAAGGTGACGTCGGTCAAGTATTTCGGAAGCTTTGATACGTTTGTATACAAAGGAACAAAGGCGTTGTAGGTGGTGGATGCAAAGCATATCCATTCGATAGCCATGAGTTCCTTCGGCATATAGCCTCGGATTTGGCAGATTGACGTCACGCCTGTGCGGCTTATTCCAATTGGTCTATAGATGCCCGGCTTCTCCGCGAATTTGGCGAAGGGGTCGTAGGGCGTGTTTTCGTAATGGGATGAAAGGAGCTCCGCAACGTCCTCTGCAGCGAGCTTCTTTTCCGGGACGAAGGACCAAGGTATGTCATCGCTCACCGGAGTAAAGTCCGCGTCCTCGCCATCCCATTTATATGTCGTTGGGCAAAGGGTCCTTCCCATATACCATGCTCTTGGCGTATTGTAGACATGGTCGTGGGAAGAGTTTGAACCGAAGGCATTTCTCGGGTTGAAGTTTTTGGTGAGTGTCGCCGGTTTTGATTTTCCTCCCGAAGCGCCCGCTCCGCCGTCGTCCTGCGTAAGGTCCAAAAAATTGTCCTTTATAAATTCCCTAAGGTCCTTGGAGCAAAGATTCTCCTTTTGTTTTCCGAATGCGTCGCTCATATCGAAGCGATCCATTCCGAACTGGTTCGGCATGATTACGACTTCTTCATCCTTCACGCGACGTGCAATCCAGTGATGGCCTCCGATGGTTTCCATCCACCAGCATTCGTCCTTGTCGTTGAATGCAATGCCGTTGCTTTCGTAGGTCCCGTATTTCTCGAGCAGTTTGCCTAAGCGAAGAACGCCCTCTCTTGCGGTTTTGATGTATGGAAGAACGAGGAGCAGGATGTCTTCCTCTCCGATTCCTCCGGGCACGTCCTTTTCGCCGCGCTTCTTTCCTTTTTTATATACGACCAAGGGGTCCGCCGCGAGCACTCTCGGATTCGTCGTAATCGTTTCCGTCGCTGTCATTCCGACGTTGGCTTCGTTTATTCCGGTCGCAGCCCATATGCCGTCCTTCGGGTCGACGCTCGGGCAAGACGTATAGCGCATGGCTTTCTCCGGCAGCTCAATCTCCTGATGTCCGATTACGCTCTTATATTTTTTCGGTTGCTTGGACGGGTCAACCACTATCATCTTCTTTTCATCAAAGTGTCCGTCGTCGGTTCTCGCAATCATCGTGGAACCGTCGTTGGTTGCTTTCTTTCCGAGTAGTACTGTTGTGCAGGGCATATGTTCCTCCTATATAATTAACATAGTTTATTTATATAAAGTATAGTCTTCAGCGGCTTTTACATCAAGGCTTATCTATCTCACATCGGTTTGTCTTTTCACTTCTTTTCACTTTTCGCGTAATCCTTTCATTCAAAGGATTACGTCTCCTTGATTTATATCCGGATAAATAAACATTACAAAATAAATCGGAAGGTATATGATGTCTCCATATCGCGAGATGTCCTTTTTATTAGATAGGACTATGCCGCGCCTTATACCATAGTCTTTATTGGTGACGAAGTTATTTAACGCGCTGTGTATGGAATAATCGCGGCCAGATTTTACTTCTATCGGAAGTGTAGAAAGCGTTGAATAATCATTAATTATAAAATCCACTTCTCCCTTATTCCTATTGTCATAATAGTAGACCGAACCACAATGCGCTGTTAATTCCTGGGCTACGACAGTTTCATATACCGCACCAAGATTAACGCTTTTCTCGCCCTCCATAACTGCAGATATATTATTCTGAAACAGCACTCCCGTTAATAAACCAACGTCATTCATGTACAGCTTGATTAGGTTCTTTGTTTCTGACTCGGCCAGCGGAAAAACAGGATTTGAAATTGCGTTTATTCCGAGTGCGATACCGGACGCAGTTAGATACTCAAATTCATCTATATAGGAGGACATTCGCGCGCCTTTTTTCTCTTCTATATCCTTTGCTACTATTCTTTTCTTTTTGTTCTCCATAAGGGAGGGAAGCATGCTGTAGATTTTTCTTATCAGAAGCTTCTTCGATGAGGCATTTTCATATCTGGAGGCGTCCTCTATATACATATTTCTGATATCCGTTTGTATTTCTCTAATCTTTGTTAGATTCCTGTTTTCGATGAATTCGTTTACCGCATCGGGAAGACCGCCTACCAAAAGATATTTCCTAAACAGGTCCATGATTTGATTGTGTGTCTTTTCATCCAGGCTTTCCAAATTGTTGTATTTTTCCTTAACCGCATCAATTGCATAGTTTCCAAATCCATTAGCAATCAAAAATTCCTCGAAGTCGAGCGGGTACATATTCTTTATGGTAATACTTCCGACCGGGATAGATGTCGTGTTTCTAAGTGTGATGCCCAAAAGTGAACCACTGGCAATGAAGGTGTATTTTTTATCTTCTCTAAAGAATTTAAGCATGGTTAAATACTGCGGATATTCCTGGATCTCGTCTAAGAAAATCAAAGTGTTTTCAGCGGTTCCCATTTTGTCCCCAAAGCTTGTGCTGAGTTGAAAATAAAAGTCCTCGACCGTATGTATGTTCTTATAGCGCTTCGGCCCCTCATTATCTCGGACGAAATTTATTTCTATAAAGTTATCAAATAGTCTGTTTCCAACCTCTCGAATAATATAGCTTTTTCCGACTTGTCTGGCTCCTTGGATGATCATAATCTTATCCGATTCGGAAAGCAGGTGATTCTCAATGGTTTCGGCGATTTTTCTATATAGCATGGCCACCTCCGAGCAATCCATATTACACTTTTCAATAAGATTATAGCATTAAAAACTACACTTTTCAATAAGAATCATGTAGCAAAAACTACACTTTTCAATTAAAAATCCATGGGATAATGTACACTTTTCAAAAAAGAAGACCGGATGCCTCGGCCCGATTGGACACAGAAAGACCGGGTGCGCTAGCCCGGTCTCGAATTTGAAGGGAATGCTTTAATCTATATCCAGTTGTTTCTCTTTGCTTCCTCTGTAAGCTCGTCTCTGAATGAGGGATGGGCCAGGGATATAATGGCCTTAACTCTATCTCTCATGCAGAGTTCCTTTAGGTTTACACATCCGTATTCAGTACGGAGAAAATTACTTCTCAGCTTCATATAGGGAAAATCACCTTGTCTGTGCGCAGAATCGTATTTTACAGGCCAGGTCTAGCTCTTGAAGTTCCTGGGGTTTTTTGTAGCTTCGCCCTGTTATTTCCGCCACCTTCTCCATGCGGTATCTGATAGTATTTTCATGCTGATCGAGTTTTTTTGCTGTCTCCGGAAAGCTGTATCCATAGCGGCAATACGTTTCCAAGGTTTCTAGTAAGCGACCTGATGTCTCTAGATCATAGTCCTCCAAAGGCTCCAATATCTCCCTTGAATAGTTCTCCATCACTGGTTCCCGACAATATGGAAGCAAAATCCTAAAGGCCCCAAGCTCCGGATATGAAATGCTGATAAATTCTTTTTTATTTACGGGTTTTGACTCTCCCTCCGGTACGCCTAATACCTCCCTCATTCTTGTTGCATCTATGGCTTCTCGCAGGGACTCCTTTAGCTCTCCAAGATAGTAGTGTTTCCCGCTTATTCCTACCACGGGTTTCAATTTATTCTTGCCGCCCGCATTTTTCTTTGATGAAGCCTGACGTGAAGATTTCTTATTGGTGCCATAAACGAACGACACTAATTCGTCGCTAATCTCTGCCGGAGGATGGGGTGCCTCGTGCTCCCAGGAATAAATAAAAAGAAATCCCTCATCATACATGGTGAGAAGGTGCTCCGGTCTATCCAGTTTGCTCCCTTGGTACCTGGAAGAAACATCTAAATAGGAGAAGTTTTCGTCAGCGGTGTCTATCGGTATATAAAAAGCTAAATGCTGGTTCTCAAAGGATGGATTTAGGTTTAGCCCATGGTTATATGCTTCTTCTTGGGTGGTTTCGTTAGCCAATATTGCATCGATTTCCCTTTGGACATAGTCTAGGCTCTCCATTCGTCTAACACTATCGGTCACATCAAAGATGAATTCCTCGAAAAGCAGCTCGGTCGAAGTTGAAATAAATATAGGGAAATTCTTTGCATTCGCATAGCGTATTGTAGAGTCAGGGATGCTAAGGCCAAAGACGTTTTTGACTACTAAACCGCTACATCCTCTCTGGATTAGGTTCTTTACGGCTTCACTAATTAGGTACTCGTTTTCTTTTGCATAAAGAAAAGTAGTTATTATTAACTGGTCTTCCTGGAAATTGCTGTGCCTGTATTTTCCTCTCAGTTTGGGGAGAAATTCATAGTCAAGAATCCCCGCTGAACCTATGCGGCGTGTCATTCCTCCTCGCCCTGCAACAAAATTAACCTTCTCTTTGTAGTTTTCATAAAATCCGGCAATTGTGTATTGCATGTCTCTAACTCCTCTGGTGTTTATTTGTTATAATCTATAAATCTATAGCCTATATACTATATTTATCTACATATTATATCAAATAATTGCGTATAAAGCACTCATATTCTCTTTTAACCCCTCGTTATGCTTGTATAAATATCCAAAAAACAACCATGGCATTACCTAATTCTCCCGTATATCATTCCATTAGGCAAAACAGTTATGATAATAATGTCAGGCTACGAAGGAATTATGGATAATAAGGAGGAGCTATGGATATTAAGATATTGAGTAGAGACGTGCTTATTAAAGTTCTGGAAATGCCTAAGGTTATCCATGGCGTGGAGTCTGTTTACAAACTAAAGGCAAGAGGAGACGTGGCAGCCTGGCCTTTGGTGGAGCATCATTTTGATGGCGGAGCTGTAATGGATATTAGGTCCGGCGGAGCCTTTGGAAATGTTGGCATACATGGAGCTAAGCTTCTTAACAATTTCCCGGCCAACCAAGATAAGGGGCTTCCGGTATTTACCGGCATTCTAATGGCCTTTGATTCCGAAACTGGAATTCCATTAGGTGTAATGGATGCTTCATATGTAACAAGTATGCGGACCGGGGCGGCTGCAGCTATTGGCGCCTCGGCGCTGGCAAGACCTGATAGCGAGAATTTGCTTCTTGTTGGAGCAGGTCGCCAGTCAATATATCTGTTGGGTGCAACTCTCATTAAATTCCCCGGGATCAAAACCGTTAGAGTCATTGATGCCTTTGATCCGGAAAATGCTAAAAACTATGTGACTACTATCAAAGATAGGCTAAAGGCTGAGCTTGGTGTAGATGCCCAAGGCGTTGCGATTGAGGCTGCAGATAATATGGAGGAAGCCGTAGGACTAAGCGATATCATTCTAACTATCACGAGAAGCACTTCGCCGCTTATTATGAAGGATTGGCTTAAGCCGGGAACTCACCTTAGCTGTATTGGTGCGGATATGGTGGGTAAGGAGGAAATAGACCCGGAGATTTTCCGTATTGCAAGATGCTTTGCAGATGATGCCAAGCAATGCTGTACAGTTGGGGAAATGGAGATTCCTGCGAAGATGGGAATCGTTACACCGGAGACGGTTACCGGAGAAATCGGAGAGGTTCTGGCGGGATTGAAGCCCGGAAGAATAAGTAATGATGACATTACGGTTTTCGATGCTACGGGACTTGCGGCACTGGATTTAGTTACAGCAAAAGCTGCAGTAATCGCTGCTAAGGAGAAGGGGCTTGGAATTACCGCCGAGATATGATTTTCTTATATATCAGTTGTACCTATAGGCGCAATAAATAATAAGGGTTTGCGATCAATAGATGCGAATGGTAGATGCGAATAACAGAAAGGAAGATTGGATATGAAAATTGATAATTTTGTTTTGGAGAATTGGCTAAATCCGGCCTGTGACAGTGAGAAGAATAAAATTTATCTGGGAGGAAGCTGCGTTTCTCCCCTTACTGTTCAGGAGCTCTTTGAACTGACGGGAGAAAGTATGGATGATTTCATGGAGGAACTAAAATCCATGAGCCTGGGATATCCGGAATTCGAAGGTAATTCCAGAGCCAAGGCTGCTCTAGCTAAACTATATAAGGATGTTAAGCCGGAGGAAATTATTCTTTGCCACGGTGGTACCGGTGCCAATGCCAATGTTTGCTATGCCCTTTTGGAGAAGACGGACAATATTATTTCCATAATGCCAAATTACCAACAATTCTTCTCTATCCCAAAATCCATGGGGGTTGAGCTTAGAGAAGTGGATCTCCTCATCAAGGATGGGTATCGCTTGGATCTTTCTCAGGTTAGGGCTGCTGTGGATGAGAATACCAAGGCTATTATGTTCACTAATCCCAATAATCCCACAGGTAGCGTTCTTACTTATGAGGAGATGCTGGAGATGGTGGAAATAGCTAAGAGTGTGGACGCTTGGATTGTCTGCGATGAAATGTATAGAGGCTTGGACGAGGAGTATATGCCTTCCTTTATTGACCTATATGACAAGGCTATCGTTACTGCCAGTTCATCAAAGATTTATTCAATGGCGGGCACAAGAGTAGGCTGGATTATTTGTCATGATGCTAAAATGCGGGACTATCTCTCGAACTGGAGGTCATATGATTCCATCTGCGGCGGAAGCTTTGATGAATGGATTTTCGCAATAGCCCTAGAGCATGTGGATAAGATTTTCGCAAGGTCCAGAGAAATTGTAGAAGGTAATAAGAAGGTTATCGATGCTTGGATAGCTAAGAATACCAAGTACCTTAGGCAGTACGCTGAGAGTCATGGAACAACATACTTGATTCATTATAATTTTGATGTTCCGGCGGAGAAATTCTGCGATGACCTCTTGGACAAGAAGGGGGTCCTGGTATGTCATGGCGACTGCTTCTTTATTCCTCATTCCTTCCGCATGACCCTTTCTCACGCCGATGACCTGGAGGAAGGACTCAGGCTTATCGATGAATATATGGCGGAGTTGGAAGCCGAAGGAAAGTATTTACCGGAGAATTAGTCTCTTAGCATGGTTAATTGCTATCTCGTTTAATAAGCTGAAAGGAATGCAATTTATGATTACGCTAAGGCCTATAACAAAGGAAAACCTAATACCGGTTACGGATTTACAAATGGAAGATAGCCAAATGGGGTTTGTAGAGGATAATTTATTTTCAATAGCAGAATGCTATTTATATGAAGAGTTCATACCTAAAGCAATATACGACGATGAGGAGTTAATCGGTTTTGTTCTTTACTATTTTGTTGAAGGAACACCCGAAAATGGGGATATTGATTATGTTTTTCTTCATAGAATAATGGTGGATAAGTCGCAGCAAGGAAAAGGCTACGGCGTCAGAGTCCTGGATGCTTGCGTCGATGAATTCAAGAAGGAGTTCCCTTCGATTGGATGCGTGGAGCTTATCCACTATCCCGACAATGACAGAGCTGCGGCCGTTTATGAGAAGGCTGGATTTAAGCTGACCGGTGGCTCCGTCAAAAGTGCTCCTGGTAGAATCGAGCGTGGTTCAAGCGACGAAAACAGAACTTATGAGGTAATCAGAAGGCGGTATTACGACTGACGTTATATACTTCTAGATATCAAAAGCAATAAGACCGGGCGCACTGTCCCGGTCTCTATTTATTTATCGTCTTAAGTATTCGGATGATACCGGAAATTCGAAATATGTATCGGGGTACGGTTCGTCGGTTAGGGCGAAATGCCACCATTCGCAGTCGATGGGGCTGAAGCCGTTTCTTTTCATGACACTTTGGAGCATCATGCGATTATTGTATTGCTCCTCGGTTATCCCCGTATAATCGGGGTGCGACAGCTCGCTGAAATAATCAAAGGGACCGCCCATGTCCACTTCCTTTCCTGTGGCCATGTCGAGAAGCGTGAGGTCAACTGCGCTTCCCCTGCTGTGGCTTGACTGCTTGGCTATGTAGCCCTTTGCGAAGAGCTCTTGTTTTTCAAGATCGGGATAAAAGTAGGGCTTCATGCGGATGTCTTGATCTTCGATTCCCCAGAGGACGAAGTGCTTTACTGCAACCGCCGGTCTGTACGCATCAAAGACCTTGAGCCTGTAGCCTTGGACGTTCATTTCGTTGGCGACGGATTTAAGCGCGCGCGCTGCCTCCTTGGTCAGAATTGCGCAGGGCTCCTCGTACCCATCGATTCTATCGCCGATGAAGTTATACGTTGAATGGTATCTTATTTCTTGGATAATCCCCGGAATGAAGTCAGCCAAGACTACAAATCCGGAGGGGTCTTTCGTAATATCTTTTGTCATGAAATACAATCCCCGTGTCTGAACACAAACAAAATCTATTATACCTTATCGGGTATATTATATATGCGCCCACAATCATTTATACCCTACAGGGTATAGCATCGATTTATTCTACGAAGAATACTCGTCCTTCTTTTCTTGCGGGTGCCTTCGGTTCTCCGGCTTCGGTGTCGGCATAGCCCAAGGCGCAATGTCCGATTCCTTCCCATTCTCCCTCGACACCGATGTCAGCGAGAAGCTTTTTGTATTCTTCCATTTCGAATTCTTCTTTGGCTCTATGAATCCAAATGCTCCCCAGTCCAAGCGAATGCGCGGCATTCATCAGATTTCCCATTACCAGGCTTCCGTCGTAGATGCTTGTGAAATGAGGTTTCTTTCCAAGCACCACCAAAACCACCGGCGCTCCATAGAACGGATCGAAGCCTTCCGGCCATCCGCCGATTTTACGATTATCCTCAGAAAGCTTGTCGCGCACTTCTTTGTTTGTTATCGCAACAACAATTGCCGCCTGGTCGTTTTTGCCGCTGGGAGCATATATTCCGGCCTCAATCACCTGGTCTATCAGGTCCTTCGGAACCATATCCGGTTTAAACTTCCTGATGCTTCTTCTCTCCATCATGTTTTTTATTACGTCGTTCATTTGCTTCTCCTTTACTATGTCTATCAGGGATTGGATGGCTGCTTTTTTATTTTCATCTATCTCTCGTCATAGAGGATCAGGGCGATCATGCGGCAGGGTTCGTCCTTTACGTTGGTTATGCCGTGGCCTTCGCCTGAATAGGTAATGGTGACGTCGCCGGGATGAAGTGTAGTGATTGAGTGATCGTTATCTTCGTATTCGGCTTCACCGGAGACGATGTAGTAAATCTCGCCGTCGCCATTATGCATGTGGAAGCCTATGCCGCAATTCTTTTCAAGAATGTTGTCGTTAAAGAGGCGGCCCTTTCCATAGAGCTCGTCATCGCTGTTTATAATCTTGGTTACGTCGACTACCCCCGGTCCACCAAATCTTTGTTCCAGAAGGACCTTTTCTCTATCTTCGTTTTTTCTGATTATGCTCATCACTACCTCCATTTTTTAACCGAAGTTACTAACTATTCTGCTTGTCTCTTCGTACTTGATTTTTGTTTTCGTTTGTCTCTTCGTTCTTGATTTTGTTCTCTCTTAGTGTTGCCGGCTTATTTAATTATGAACGGGTGCTCCTCGCCGTTTAGATATGCGAGGGCTCCAACTATTGAGTTTTCAACCATTTGAGACACCGCCTCGCCAGTGTAGAACGCCATATGCGGGGCGAAGAATACGTTGTACATATTCTTTAGCACGGCCATTTCCGGGTTGTCGATTATTGTTCCGGAAAGATTGTTATAGTAGAGTCCCTGCTCATTTTCTATTACATCAAGAGCAGCAAAGCCGACCTTGCCGCTCTTTAGATTTTCTATCAAATCGCTCGTGTTTATCAGGTGTCCGCGAGCGCAGTTCACTATTATCACGCCGTCCTTCATTTCCTCGAAGGTGTCGCTGTTTAGCATGTGATAGTTGTCGTCGGTTGCGGGAGCGTGAAGCGTGATGATGTCGCTCTCACCATACAGTGTTTCCAGGTCTACGTATTCGGCGATCTCTTTGATGTCGTCTCTCGGATAGATATCGTAAGCAAGAATTCTGCATCCAAAGCCTTTTAGAATTTTGATTACGTGGCTTCCGATTCTGCCTGTTCCGATGACTCCGACTGTGCTGTTCTTTAATTCTCTCGCGATTTTTCCTTGCAGGGTGAAGTCCTGAACCTCGGCCTTTTCCATGACGTAGCGCAACTTACGGCATGCAATCAGCATCATCATTACGGTGTATTCCGCAACCGATGCAGGGTCATATGTCACATTGCAAATGCCCATTCCAACATCATTTGCGTGGGCAACATTGATGTGGTCATAGCCGATGGTTCTGGTAGAGATTACTTTGATGCCATTTTCTTTCATGGCATCAATCATCGCAGCGGGTGTCGCTGTCGTTATGATTGAGAGCGCATCATAGCCTTTTGCAAGGTGCCAGTTTTCGGGCTCCGGACTTTCGGTCGTATAATCGAATTCTATCCCATACAGCATTGCGTATTTTTCGAATCTCGGGAGTTCGTCGAATTCTCTCATGTTGTAGACAAATAGTTTCATGCTTTATTCCTTTTTAGTAATCGTTTTTAGTAATCGCTTTTAGTAATCGCTTTTGCAAAGTCTGTTGACTTGGCCGCTTTATCTGATGAAGTTCATACGTGGCTTCTCTCCTTTTGGTGGAGCCATGTCCTTTCCTTGCTCGCGCATTTTCAGTTGCCAAGCCATGTTCTTTCCGAGCGTCGCCATTACGTGCTTTCCTTCTTCGTCCTGCTCGGACTCTCCCGGAAGCATGCCGTAGATTACAGTCCAATAGTTTGCCGTCGCAATCATCATTTCTTCGTATGTCAGGTATTTATATAATGTATCAAGGCCCTGGATTCCGCCGCTTCTTCTAACTGCAGTAAGTGCAGCACCGACCTTATGATGCAGAACCTCCGGGGTTCCGTTAGATGCGTAGAAGAGTCTGTCGCAGAAGCATTTCATTGCGCCGGATATTCCTGAATAATGTATTGGGGATCCGAGGATAATACCGTCGGCTTCTTTTATTTTCTCAATCGCTTCGTTTACGCCATCATCCTTGAAGGCATGGCACATCCCCGGGATTTCTCTGCATTTGCCACATGCTATGCAGCTTCTTACCGGTTTATTACCTATAACGATTTCCTCGGTTTCGATGCCTTCTTTTCTCAGTTCTTCGAATACCATTTCTATCGCATGATGTGTGTTCCCGGATTTTTTGGGGCTTCCGTTAATTGCTATAACCTTCATTTGCGGACCTCCTCTATATTCATAATCAACTTATACATTAAACGAGGGTTAATTTATTACCCTCGTTTTTGCTTTCTGTTTTCCTGTTCTCTTATTTGCTTTCCTCGATTCCGTCGATTGCGCGAGCGACTACATCGTGAAAGTTTGCTTCTTTTAAGGCGGTTACGCCTCTTATGGTTACACCGCCGGGCGTTGCGACTTCGTCTACCATTTGTCCGGGGTTCTTCGCCATCTCTATCTGGAGCCGTCCGGTTCCTGCAACCATTTGAGAAACAATGCGGTATGCTGACTCTCTATCAAGTCCGTATTTTGCTCCGGCATCGCCGAGTGCTTCTATGAACATTGCAGCAAAGGCGGGGCCGCAGCTTGAGACTTCTCCGGCAAGCCACATTTTTTCTGTTGAAACGAATTCTATCTCCCCAATTTTCTTTAGCAAGCTTTTCACTATTTCGAGTTCGGGATCGCTTAAATTATGTTTGTCTTCGATTATGGTTATGCCTTGGCAGACCTCGCAAGGCGTATTGGGTATTATAGATATATGCTTTATTCCGGAGTCCGTGATTACTGTTTCACCACTGCTTGATACGCTCAGCATTTTTTCATATGCATCAAAATCAAGTCCAAAGGCTACGGAAATCAAGATGCATCCTCTAAGGTCATTTCTTATTGGGCGGATTATCTCTTCGACTTGGCCGGGTTTAACGCAGACAAAAACGATGCCGGCTTCCTGTGCTACTTCGGAAGCTGTGCGGCATACGTGGAGGCCTGCTGCTCGTTCCTTTAGTTTTTCGTAGTCGGAAGCGCAGGCATATACCTCTCTTGGTTCAACAAAGTTCGCACGGACCAAGCCGTTAAATATTGCGGTGGCCATGTGGCCGAACCCGATAAATCCGATTTTCATTATTGTCCTCTCCGTAGTTCTTCGCGGAATTTCTTTACCATGTTCTTTTCCGCTCTTGATACTGTCATCTGAGAAACGCCAAGCTCATCAGCTATTGCGGATTGACTTTTGTTGTTAAGGAAGCGCTCCCTGAAAATATATTTGTATTGGTCGTTAAATGTGGCCATTACCTTTTCTATGATTTCACCCAGCTCGATTCTGTCGTATCCGACTTCATCGAAGCCTGTGTATTTTTCAAGATATGAATTGTCGCCGTCTTCTCCGGCATCATCAAAAGTTCTATCCAAAGAATATGTCCCATATGCTTGTGCGCTGTCCAAGGCTTCTATTACTTGGTCCTCCGGAAGTCCCGTAGCTTCTGCTATTTCTCCGGTTGTCGGCTGTCTCTGCAGGTTTGATGCTAATTCTTCTTTGGCTTCTTGGACTTTGGCTGCAACCTCTTTTAATCTCCTTGGTACCTTAAGTGACCACTGCTTGTCTCTAAAGTATTTCTTTATTTCTCCGAGTATGGTAGGGGTGGCAAATGTGCTAAACTCAAATCCTCTATCCGGGTCGAAGCGCTCCACTGCTTGTACCAAAGCAAGAGCGCCGACCTGATAGAGGTCGTCATATTCCACGCCTTTTCCGAGATATTTTCGTATTAAGATATCCACCATGTAGAGATATTTTTCTACGATTTCATTTCTCTTTTCTACCGTGGGATTGTTCTTATATTCCTGGAACAGGTCCCTGTCTATCATATATTTTACCGTTTCGAATTATTTCTTTATTAATTGACGTCTGATTTCGTCACTTGGTTTTATCTTCAATTTGCAATGCCTAAATGTTCTTTACCATCTCGATGTATTTATGTCCGTCTTCGTCTTTTCCGATGCTGACGGAATTCATGAGCGAATGAAGAAGTATCATTCCGATGTCTCCTTCTTGTGGGCAGTTCTGGCACTGCTGACTCATCTTTTGAATCGTGTGTTTGTCACAGGCATCGATTACCTTTACACCAAAGGACCCGCGTTCCACGGTATATTCTATTTCGTATTTGTCGCTATAACCTTCTTGCCCGTGACAGGATACATTTTTACAGGCTTCCACTACGGCGATTTTGATGTCCTCTGTTTGGTCAACATCAAATCCGGCTTGGGCCGCGATTGAACTGGTGGCCAGCCTAATCATGGTCATGTATTCCGGCTTTCCGGGAATTGTGAACTTTAGATTATCCATATCTCTTCTTTCCTCCTTGTCTTTTTGCGGAAAGCTTCATTGTGTTTCTTGTTGGCCATATGGTTTCATAGGCGTGAAGCTTCATAAAAAGACCTGCGCAATATCCGCTTTTCTTTTTGTTTGCTTGGGCAGATTTTGCACAGGTCTATTCTATCACGTTATGCGGCGTTTTCAAAGGGTTCAAACCACATGGTTTTTTGCGCGGACTATTACATCGTATTCTACATGGTGATTTGTTCGCCGTCGCTTCCACCTTCGTCATCACTTCCGCCGGAACCTCCGTCGCCGTCATCATCCTCTTCCTTGATTGCCTTTGCCATTGCTACAATCTTGGTATCACCCTCGGCTTTCATTATCTTTACGCCTTGTGTTGCGCGACCGAGAACCGAAACTTCCTTGGCTCTGATTCTTATTATGATTCCGTCGGAGTTGATTAGGAATACTTCGTCCTCTTCGTCAACAACCATTGCGCCAATTAGGTTTCCGGTCTTTTTGAATTTGGCTTTATCATAGGTCAAAAGTCCCTTGCCGCCGCGTGCCTGGATCTTGTAGTCCTCTACCGGTGTCCTCTTTCCGTAGCCATGTTCGGTTACTACCAGGAGCTGCTGGTTCGGCTCAACAAGTTCCATGGAAACAACTTCGTCGTCCTTTTCCAGTTTTATTGCTCGGACACCGCCTGCGATTCTTCCCATCGGTCTTACGTCCTTTTCCGAGAAGCTTATGCATTTTCCCTTCTTGGTTACGATGATGATATTGTTGCTTCCGGTTGATTCTTTGATTCCGATTAGCTCATCTTCATCCTTTAGGTTAATTGCAATAAGACCTGTAGAACGCTTGGTGTCGAACTCATTCATGGATGTCTTTTTGATGTGTCCATGCTTTGTTACAGCTATCAAATACCTATCTTCAGAGAAGTCCTTAACCGGAATCACGGCGGTGATTCTTTCTCTCTGGAGAAGGTTGAGGAAGTTAATTGCAGGTGTTCCTCTGGCGGTTCTCGAAGCTTCCGGAACTTCGTAGGCCTTTAATTTATGGGCCTTTCCGGTATTCGTGAAGAACATGAGGTAGTCATGTGTCGAGGTCATAACCAGATCCTTTACGAAATCATTCTCTCTGGTTGTGATTCCCGTAATGCCCTTGCCACCTCTCTTCTGTGCCTTGTACGTATCTGCCGGTACTCTCTTTATATACCCCAGATGGGTCAGAGTTATAGCAACATTTTCTTCCTCAACAAGGTCTTCTTCGTCAAGCTCGCCTTCGTCTCTTACTATCTTGGTGCGACGTTTGTCACCGTATTTCTTCTTTATTTCCAGGAGCTCGTCCTTGATAACTCCCATAAGAAGATGCTCGTCATTAAGGAGAGATTTATAATAGGCGATTTTTTTCATGAGCTCTTCATATTCAGCATCTATCTTTTCTCTCTCCAAACCTTGGAGTCTTCTTAGCTGCATTTCAAGGATTGCCTGAGCTTGGATTTCGGATAGTCCGAACTTCTCCATGAGGCGTTCCTTGGCATCATTATATGATTCACGAATTGTCTTTATCACTTCATCGATATTATCAAGGGCAATTCGCAATCCCTCCAATATATGAGCTCTTGCTTCTGCTTTCTTTAAATCATACTGCGTCCTGCGGGTGACAACTTCTTTTTGATGTTTTAGGTATTCAACAAGAAAGTCCTTTAGTGAAAGCAGTCTGGGCTGTCCATCGACCAGGGCAAGCATTATCATGCTTACACTATCCTGAAGCTGTGTATGCTTAAAGAATCTGTTTAGCGTGATTTGAGGATTGGCATCTCTTTTTAGCTCAACTACGATACGTATTCCTTCTCTGTTTGATTCATCGCGAATCGCAGATACTCCGTCAACCTTTTTGTCTTTTACGAGCTCTGCCGTTTTCTCAATAAGGCGAGCCTTGTTGACCATGTATGGAATTTCAGTTATTACAATCTGGGTTTTTCCACCCTTTGTTTCTTCGATTTCACATACGGAGCGAACTTTGATTTTTCCCTGGCCAGTCTTATATGCTTCCTTCATCCCCGCTTTTCCAAGGATTTGGGCGCCCGTTGGGAAGTCCGGACCTTTGACATGCTTCATAAGGTCTTCGACCGTGCTTTCGGGTTCATCTATAAGCTGAACAGTTGCATCTATTACTTCCCCAAGGTTATGAGGTGGTATGGATGTTGCCATACCAACGGCTATACCGTTGGATCCATTTACAAGCAGTTGAGGGAATCTTGCCGGAAGGACTACAGGTTCCTGTTCTTCGCCATCAAAATTGTCTCTGAAATCTACAGTATCCTTATCGATGTCTCTTAGCATCTCGAGTGCAAATGGAGACATTCTGGCTTCGGTATATCTCTGAGCTGCGGCTCCGTCTCCATCTATGGATCCGAAGTTTCCGTGTCCATCGACAAGCATATATCTCATCGAGAAATCTTGCGCCATTCTAACCATCGCATCGTAAATAGACGAGTCTCCGTGCGGGTGGTATTTACCCATTACTTCACCTACGATACGCGCTGATTTCTTATGTGGTTTATCCGGGGTTACACCCAGGTTTCCCATACCGTATAGAATTCGGCGATGTACCGGCTTAAGGCCGTCCCTTACATCCGGAAGGGCACGTCCTACGATTACGCTCATGGCATAGTCGATATAGGACTTTTTCATTTCGTCATATATTTCGTGTTGCTCTAATTTTGCATCTTCAATCAGAGTCTTTCCAAGATTTTTGTCTTGGTTTTTGTCTTTTTTATCTGCCATCTATTCGCCCCTCCTTTCTTAAATGTCTATCTCTGCGTCAAGCGCATGTTCTTCTATGAATGATTTACGTGGGGGTACCTTATCTCCCATGAGTATATTGAATATCTCATCGGCTTTAGCCGCATCTTCTATGGTTATCTGAACCAGGGTACGGTTGTTATAATCCATAGTTGTTTCCCACAACTGGTGGAAGTCCATTTCTCCGAGACCCTTGTATCTCTGAATATCTATTTTTCCGTTCTTCTTTTTCAACTCTTCCATTAGCTTGTCTTGCTCAGGCTCAGAGTATGTATAATACACTTCTTTTCCTTGCTTTGTCATGAAGAGTGGTGGCTTTGCCGCATAGACATAACCTCCTTCAATGAGAGGAGTCATATGGCGGAAGAAGAATGTTAGAAGCAGCGTTCTGATATGCGCTCCATCAACGTCAGCATCCGTCATAATAATGATTTTATGATAGCGAAGCTTGTCTGCGTCGAACTGATCTCCGACACCGCAGCCGAAAGCTGTTATCATGTTCTTAATCTCGTCAGAATTTAGAATTCTGTCAAGCCTTGCTTTTTCAACGTTTAGAATCTTTCCTCTAAGCGGAAGAACTGCTTGGCGAGTTCTGTCTCTTCCTTGCTTGGCGGAGCCTCCTGCGGAGTCACCCTCTACGATAAATATTTCAGAGAGAGCCGGATTCTTTTCGGAGCAGTCAGCAAGTTTACCGGGAAGCGATGTGCTTACCAGAGTTTCCTTTCTTATTGTTTCTCTTGCTTTTCTTGCTGCTTCTCTTGCTCTTGATGCTTGCAAGCATTTATCGATAATAGCCTTTGCTTCTTTTGGATGCTCCTCAAGGTATGCTGTCAGGTTATCATTGGTGGCTGTTTCAACAAAACCTCTGACCTCACTGGTTCCCAGTTTTATTTTTGTTTGAGATTCAAACTGTGGTCTTTCAAGTTTTACAGAAACTATTCCCGTAAGTCCTTCTCTTACATCATCTCCCGTAAGAGCAGCATCCTTATCCTTAAGGAATTTATTCTTTCTTGCATAATCGTTTATACATCTGGTTATTGCGGAGCGGAAACCGGCAAGGTGAGTTCCGCCTTCAATGGTATTGATGTTGTTTGCATAAGTAAGTACCAGCTCGCTGTATGCGTCTGTGTATTGCATTGCAACTTCAACTTCCATATTATTTTTCTTTGCTACTTCAAAGTGGATTACGTCCTTATGGAGAGGCTCCTTGTTTTTGTTGAGGAATTCAACATATTCCTTAAGTCCGCCTTCATAGAAAAACGTTTCTTTTTTCTTCTTTCCTTCTCTCTCATCCTTGATGGTGATTTTTAGGCCTTTGTTTAGAAAAGCCATTTCCCTTAATCTCTGCATCAAGGTTCCGTAGTCGTAGTTTGTGTCCTCAAATATATCAGGATCCGGCCAGAACGTCGACTTGGTTCCGGTTCCCTTTGAATCTCCAATGACTTCAAGAGGTGTCTGGGATTCACCCTTTTTATAGATCTGACGATAAAGGTTTCCGTTTCTCTTTACCTCGACCTCCATCTTTTCTGAAAGAGCATTTACAACAGATGCTCCTACACCGTGGAGACCACCGGATACCTTATATCCGCCACCGCCGAATTTACCTCCGGCATTGAGTTTGGTATGGATGATTTCAACACCGGACATTCCATATTCCTCGTTGATATCCACAGGCATTCCTCTGCCGTTATCCTCTACAGTAATTGATCCGTCGGAATTTATCGTGACGTCGATTTTGTCACAGAAACCGGCCAGCGCCTCATCGACGCTGTTATCTACTACTTCGTATACCAAGTGATGGAGTCCGCTGGGACCTGTTGATCCGATATACATACCCGGACTCTTTCTAACAGGTTCCAGTCCTTCAAGCACTTGGAGCTGCGCAGTAGTATATTGGTTTCCTGCGTTTGTTTTTTCTGCGCTCATTCTAACCCCACTTCCTTTTCTAACTTATATAATATACTTTTCATATAATTTAATTACCTATTCTACTTTTTAAATTGATTTAATAAGGTTTTATAAGGTGAAAATAATCCAATCATAAATTATCCCATACTCACAATATCTTGTGATAATATGGGTCGAAACTAATTATATATCAAATTTTTCGTTTTAGCAAGGTTTTTAATGATTTTATATATTTTCTCAATAATAAATAAAAAATCGCTCTAAAGCGATTTTTTTGGCTAATTTATTTATCTGAATATTTAAGTATTACCTTACTATTTCTACATTTCCATTCTTAACACTATATATAGTTACATTATCTAATTTCTCAATTATCTTGTTATCAAGGTCTGTAGAGGTTATAAAAAGCTGATTTTCACTTAGTGTTCTTATTAAAAATTCCTGTCTTTTGACATCAAGTTCACTCATAACATCATCCAAAATCAGAATCGCATCCTCATTAGTTTCTTCTTTTATCAAGGCAAGTTCAGCGAGCTTTAATGATAATGCGCACGTTCTTTGCTGACCCTGCGATCCATAATTTCTCATGTCTATTCCATTTACAGAGAAGCAAATATCATCTCTATGAGGTCCTAATGATGTTATTCTGTTTTCAATATCCCTTTCTCTTCTCTTTATTATTTCATTGTAAAAGTATTCTTTTTGTTCACTAAAATTTTCTTTTATTCCTATGCTCGGTTCATAGATTATATCTATTTCTTCTTCATTATTTGTTATTCCGGAATGTATTTTTTTACTTATTTCATTGAGCTTTTTGACAAACTGATTTCTTAATCTAATAATTTGTGATCCGTATTCTGATAATTGTTCATCCCATACATCAAGAAGATCATAATTTATATTTCCCTCTTTTATGTAGTTATTTCTCTGTTTTAGTGCTCTTTTGTAATTTTGATAATTTTCATAGTATAATGGCGATATTTGACACATTTCTCTATCTAAAAAACGCCTTCTTTTTTCCGGTTCATCTTTTACAAGTTTGAGATCATCAGGAGAAAAAATAACAATAAGAATGTTATTTATTAATTCTGAGGTCTTAGAAAGCTGTTTTTTATTCTTTTTTATCTTTTTTATGGTATTTTTTTGTGATTTTTTTTGAATTTCTACTTCAATTTCTATATTAATATCATCTTTTTTTGAAAATACTCGCAAAAATAAGCTATCACTATCAAAATTAATCAATTCTAAGTCATTTTTTGTTCTAAATGACTTACCCATTGATGATATATAAAGAGCTTCGATGAGATTTGTCTTACCCTGGGCATTATCCCCAAGAATAAGGTTTACCCCCTCATCGAAGCTAATACTTAATTCTTTATAGTTTCTAAAATTATTTAATTCTACTCTTTCTATATTCATATCCTTACAGGAAGTACTAAATAAAGATAATTATCTCCTTGAACCGGAGTGATAATACAAGGTGTGATTGGTGTATTCATATTTAGAACTATATTTTCATCGCTTAATACCTTTAAAACATCTATCATATACCTTGCATTGAAACCAATTTCTATATTTTCTCCTTCTTTTTGGATTAATACATCCTCAACAGATCCACCTTCCTCAGAATTTGAAGTTACAGTAAGCACTGAATCTTTTACACTGATTTTTATCAGATTATTTTTTCCTTCTGTCATAATAGATGCTCTTTCTATTGCATCTATTAATTCTGCTTTATTTACTGTAATTTTTATCGATGAACTTTTTGGAATTATATCTCTGTATTTAATAAATTCTCCGGCAATTAATCTTAATGAAATTAAAACATCTTCGATTATTATTAAAATACCTTTGTCATCATACAAAAATTCTATTTCTTCAGCTTCTACCTCTGAGAAAATCTTGTTTATTTCATTAATAAGTCTTGATGAAATAATAAAACTTTCATTTTTTGTATTCTCAGCCTTTTCTGTATTTATGGCCATTCTATAACCATCAATTGCTACTGTTTTTATGTAATCGTTTTCTATTTCTATAAGTACTCCAGACAGAACTCCTTTTGTTTGATCGAGACTTGCAGCAAATGAAGTGTTCTTTATCATTTTTGATAAAACATCTTTATTTAATACTATTCTTTCTTTATTATCTTCTTTGTTAGTGATTACAGGAAATTCACTTCCATCCATTCCTATTATTGAAGCACTTGAATTTCTGCATTTTATACTAACGTTATTATCAACAGAATTAATTTCTATGTCGTCATTTGGGAGCTTTCTAACAAGGTCGTTAAATAGCTTATATGGAATAACTACACTACCTTCTTCAAAAACATGAACATCCATATTTGTTTCAATGGTAATGTCCATGTCAGATGAAGTCATTTTAAGATTATTACCGGATACCTCCATCAGTATTCCTTTTAGCGTCGGTATTGTAGTTCTTATACTTACTGCTTTTGAAAGTATATTTAATTTTTTTACAAGGTCTTGTTGATTGCAAATAAATTTCATTTTCTTCCTCCTGGGTCTTTATTATATATTTTATATATAATAGTAATCGTATTAGGGGATAAGGATATTATTGATAACTATATTTCCTATTCATTTTTCAATATTTATTATCCAAATAATCCTTATTAAAAGCCTTATTATAAACAATTATTTTTATTTATATATCACTTATTAAGTCTTTTATTTCATTAATCGAAATCCTTACATTTTCATCAAAAGAAATTTCATTTTCTATCTTATCACATGCGTGCTTAACAGTCGAATAGTGTTTATCTCCAAATATATTTCCTATTCTATCAAATGAGTAATCGGTCATAGATCTGCAGAGATACATAGCTATTTGTCTCGGATAAGCAAATTTGGCTCTTCTGGAGTCTGAATCAAGATCCGAAACTTTAACATTAAAATACTTAGAGACTGCCGTTTTTATTTTTTGTGGTGTTACACTATTTCCTTCTTTTATTAAATCTTTAAGAAGTATTTTTGCAAATTGAAGAGTTGGTTTTTGGTGTACTTCCTTTGATATATTAACGACGTTTGTAAAATAACCCTCTAATGTTCTAATATTATCTTTATTTTTATCAGCAATAAACCTAATAATTTCTTCTAAGTCATCATCTACTTCTACATTAAGTAGTTCTGCTTTTTTTTGGAGTATTGCAACTCTTGTTTCGTAATCAGGAGCGTACACACCGACGGTTGTGTTCATCAAAAATCTTGATTTTAAGCGCTCATCAAATGATGTTAATTCGCTTGGTGAGCGATCGCCGGATACTATTATTTGCTTATTATCCTGAATTAGAGTATCAAAGGTAAAGAAAAATTCGTCTTGCGTTTTTACCTTATCTTCAAGAAACTGAATATCGTCAATCAGAAGAACATCAGCTTTTCTGTATTTATCTTTAAACTCATCCTGCTTTTGATCTTTGATAGACCTTATAAAATCATTTGTAAAGGTTTCTGCTGCGACATATAATACCTTAATATCCTGGTTATTTTCCAAGAGATAAATTCCGATTGCATTCAAAAGGTGAGTCTTTCCGAGGCCAGATTTACCATAAACGAACAATGGATTGTATGCGTCGGATGGAGAATCTGCAACGGCTTTACATACTGCAGCAGCTACGTTATTACAGTCACCAACTATAAAATTATCAAACGTTAGGTTAGGGTCGAACATTCTCATATCCCTAAAAATAGGAACACTAAAACTAACGAATGATGGGGTGCTGTCGTCATCGCTTAAAACCCTCGGTTTCTCTTTGTATTCCGAGGCGTTTTTGATGATTGCTTTGTATTCTTCATTTAAAATACTTGAAAAAGCATCCGAAAAAAGGTGTAAATATCTTCTTTTAACTATATTTACAACCATATCATTAGATGCTTCAAGATAAGCTATTTTTGGAATTTCAGTGATTTCTCGTAGTTTTACCGGCGTTATGAAAGTTCTGTAAACTGTACTATTTACTTTTGTTGAAATAAGATTTAAAACTTCTTCCCAAAGTTGAACTTTATTCTCCAAAACTAACTCCTTAAAATTTACTGTGAGAATTATTTTACATAAGAACTTATCCTATATCAAGAGGAAATATAAGGGAAATTATCAAGAGTTATACTTAAAGTTATCCTTATATAAGGATAACTTTATCCAAAATTAAGAAAAAACCGTCTTATAATATCAAAAATTGAGGAAATGATTGACACGGTAGCGTAAGATATTATAAAATATCAGAGTATGTGCAGTTGAAATTTAGACTACACGGAAGATTTTACAAGTTAGGAGGTAAATCGAAATGAAGAGAACATTTCAGCCGAAGAATAGGCAGAGAATGAAAGAGCACGGCTTCAGAAAGAGAATGAAGACTAAGAGCGGAAGAAATGTCATCAAGAGGAGAAGACTCAAGGGAAGAAAAAGACTTTCCGCATAGTGATGCATGGTCTATGTTAGACGAACGAATTATAAGAAAAAAGGCAGACTTTGATAGAATTTATAAAAAGGGCAAGTCTGCCGCAGACAGGTATGTTGTGGTTTTTACCAGACCAAACGGAAAAGAGATTACCAGAACAGCGTTTCTCGCCAGCAAGAAAGTCGGAAACAGCGTGGAGAGAAACAGAGCAAGACGCCTGATGAAAGAAAGCTATAGGCTTTCCCTTGCAGATGTCCTAAAAGGGGTGGACGTCATATTTATAGCAAGGAACACGATCAAAGACAAGAAACAAAAAGAGGTAGAGCGTTCAATGAACGCAGCACTGACAAAGGTCGGTATTCTTGATAAAAAGAAATGAGATATATTAGTAAGTTTATAAGCGGAATCATGATTTTGATGATCAGATTTTATCAAATGTTTATTTCTCCGCTCTTTCCTAATACATGTCGCTTTTATCCGTCCTGCTCCACCTACTTCATACAGGCCCTTCAGAAATACGGAGTATTCAAGGGAAGTTTTTTGGGAATCAAGCGTATTTTAAGATGTCATCCGGGAAACCCCGGAGGTTATGACCCGTTGGTTTGACGGAGGTTTTTAGTTTATGTTGAGCTTTTTAGCAAAGCCGTTCGGGTTAATATTGCAATTTCTTTATGGCATTATTGGGAACTATGGTCTCTCAATCGTGATTCTTTCTGCTGTTATAAGAATTGCAATGTATCCTCTTTATAAAAAACAAATTGTTAGCACTTCGGATATGACGGAGTTCTCTCAAAAGAGTCAAGAGATACAGAAGAAGTATGCGAACGACAAAGAAATGATGAATCAGAAGCTGACGGAGCTCCAGAAAGAGACAGGATACAATCCCGCCAGCGGATGTCTTCCAATCTTTGTTCAGATGATTGTAATTTCCGGACTTTTTGTGCTTCTAAGATACCCTCTAAATTACATAACAGATGAGGGTATGGTATTTGCAGTTCATGAATCCTTCTTGTGGATCAAGGATCTGTGTCAGCCGGATCCGTGGATTTTGCCTATTTTGTCCGGGATATCAACATTTATATCATTCAACATGACAGCGCAGAATCCGATGAATGTTGGCGGAGGTTCCAATCCAACAACCAAGATCATGAAGTATGTATTTCCTATCATGATTATGTGGCTCGCACATTCATATCCTGCAGGTATTGCAATTTATTGGTTCATAAGCCAATTCGCACAGATCTTCTTCAATCTGCGTTTCAACAAACTGAGACAGCAGCTTCTTGATGAAAAAGAAAGAGAAAAAATGAAAGAAGCCAGAGTGGCAAAGGCGGCCAAAGCAGCGAAGAATGCGAAGGCAGCAAAGAAGAACTAAATATATTTAATTTAACAAGACCCCTTATTTGAGGAAAAATAAATATGAAAAAAAGACAAAATAGGATGCCCATTAGAAGGGCTCCGGAAATAGAGGTCATGGACTCCATAGAGAGATGGGGAAATGACATTGAGACTGCAGTCAAGCTTGCTCTTGATGAGTTAAAGGCAGAGCCTGATGAGGTGGAAGTTGAGGTTCTTGAGGAACCATCAAGAGGATTTTTTGGAATAGGTGCTAAGCTTGCCAAGGTAAAGGTGACAAGAAAGCAAAGCGCTCCGGTCGAGGAACTGGTTGAGGAAAAGCCTCAGAAAATCGAGCGTGGTCCGATAAGAAAAGAGGAACTTACCGAGGAAGAGAAAAACAGTTACGGTAATTTAGCCAAAGAAAATAAAAAGGGTAGGGACGGCGCCAAAGGCGGAAACCGCAATAAATCCGGAAACAAGCAGAAGGAAAAAAAGGAAAATAAAGATAAACGGCTTCCTGAAGAGCCTATCATTCCTACGGTTGATGTTGAAAGCCTAACACCGATTGAAGAGCATGAAGGGCTAACTTTCTTAAAGAACATTAGCAATGAGATGGGCCTTGATATTACGATTGACGGAAAGACTGACGGAAAAGACCTATTCTTCTTTATAGAAGGAAAGGATTCGGGAACAATTATAGGAAAACGCGGAGCCACTCTTGATGCTATACAGTATCTCACCAGTCTTGTTGTGAACAAGGCGGGGGGAGATTATACTCGTGTCGTTGTAGACGCTGAAAATTACAGGGCAAAGAGGGAAAAATCACTCGAAAAACTGGCAATCAGATTGGCCGACAAGGTTGCACGCTCTAAGAGAAGCTATAAATTGGAGCCTATGAATCCATATGAGAGAAAGGTTATTCACGCAACACTGCAGAGTGACAATAGGATTATAACCAGGAGTGAAGGCCAGGATCCCTCGAGAAGAGTGATAATTGAGCCTAAATAATCCTCTAAATAGCAAAATATAAACAACAATAAATACTTGAAGATAATTAAGGTGGCTGTCGCAGGGGAATGTGACAGCCACTTTGTTCTTACGTACATATATTCTTCCATATATAAAGAAAATGTAGTATCATATTTGGCATGAACATTGATGACACAATTGCAGCAATAGCGACTCCTGCAGGTGAAGGTGGGATAGGAATAATCAGGCTAAGCGGTCCGGATGCACGAAGCATCCTGGACGGTATTTTTGTTCGTGGAAAAGCTGAAGAAACGACCATTAATCCTCGCGAGCTGACCTACGGCTATATAAAGGACCGTGACAAAGATCAGATTATAGATGAGGTTCTAGTCGCATACATGCCCGCTCCTGCCACCTATACGAGGGAGGACGTAGTTGAAATCAATTGCCATGGAGGTATGATCCCTCTATCAAAGACACTTCAACTGGTCATTAGAAATGGTGCCAGAATGGCCGAACCGGGAGAATTTACCAAGAGAGCATTTCTAAATGGTCGTCTCGATTTGTCACAGGCTGAGGCTGTTCTGGATATTATAAATGCAAAAACTGACAGTTCTTTAAGTGTTGCGATAAGCCAACTACAGGGAAACTTTTCCATGGAAATAGAGCGGTTGAGAAATAGAATAACTGACATCCTTGTGGAAATAGATGTAAATATAGATTATCCTGATGAAGATATTGAAACCTTAACATATAAAAAAATAGAGGAACAATTAAATAATATACTGGAGGATTTAAGGCAATTATTGGAAAGCGCTTCGTCCGGGAAGATTCTGAGGGAAGGGTTAAATATAGCAATTATTGGTAGACCTAATGCCGGGAAGTCATCTTTGTTAAATGCGCTTCTAAAAGAGAAGCGAGCTATCGTAACCGATATACCGGGGACGACAAGAGATACGATAGAAGAATTTGCCAATATTAAAGGGATACCGGTGAAGCTAACTGACACTGCCGGTATAAGAGAATCCGACGATGAAATAGAAAAAATTGGAATAGAGAGGACAAGAGAAAGTCTAAAGAATTCAGATTTGGCTATCTTAATGGTGGATATTTCTGAGAGGCCGGACGATCAACTTCAACAGATAATCGGCTCAACAATTCCAGAAAAAACGATTCTCGTATTCAATAAAAAGGACAAGGAACATTTTATCAGTGACAAAAAACAAGATGACTTAATAGAAAATAATGGAAGAAGATTTGCAAAAGCTTTAAAGGTTTCTTTGACCTCAGAGGAAGAAAAAGGAAATAGTATTAGAGAAATTGAGAATGCTATTTTCGATCTTTCAGGATACTCTTCGGAGATTTTAGAAACGCAAAATCGAAGCATGGAGAGAAGTAGATCTATAGTTTCAAACTTAAGGCATAAAACGATGCTGGAAAGAGCTGCCAATTCCATTGAAGACGGACTGGCAGCTGTGAGACAAAAGGCACCGTTGGAGATAATAGAAATCGATGTTAGAAGTGCATATGAAGAGCTTGGTTTTATTACCGGCGATTCGGTTCAGGATGACATCATAGATCAAATTTTTAGTAGATTTTGTCTTGGGAAATAAAAGTCATACCATTTTCAACTGGAAATATTAACCAATGATTTCTGTGGAACAAAAGTAAAAATTGGTATTAAGTTATCTGAGTAAAGGGACGATGGAACGATATTTAATGGGAGAATATGACATAGCTGTGATTGGTGCAGGGCATGCTGGCTGTGAAGCTGCCCTTGCTTCTGCACGCCTGGGAAATAAAACCATCATGTTCTCTATAAATCTCGAGGCAATCGCAATGATGCCATGCAATCCAGCAATAGGCGGAACCGGGAAGGGACATTTGGTTCGAGAGATCGATGCCCTTGGTGGCGAAATGGGAATCAACATTGACAAGACCTTTATACAGAGCCGCATGCTTAATACGGCAAAGGGCCCGGCGGTTCATTCTCTTAGAGCCCAGGCGGATAAAGCTTGGTATCACAGAGAAATGAAAAAGACCATTGAAGCTCAACCGAACCTCGACATGAAACAGGACGAGATCGTAGATTTTATTTTTGATGAAGAAATTGATTCTCAAACCGTTGGAACGGGCAATGAGGGAAATTTGCGAATTTCCGGTGTTATTACTAAGACCGGTGCCATATATAAGGCGAAGGCTGTAATAATAGCAACGGGAACCTTCCTTAAAGGAAAAATTTTCATAGGCGAAAGCGTTACGTCGAGTGGACCGAATGGCCTTGCGCCAGCTACCGAGCTTTCTGACAATCTGAAAAAATATGGAATAGAATTGAGAAGATTTAAGACGGGAACTCCCGCCAGAGCTCTCGCGCGTACTTTTGATTATTCTAAAATGACTGAGCAAAAGGGCGATCCACAAATTGTCCCCTTCTCTTTCATGAATGAAAACCTAAACAGAGAACAAATATCTTGTTGGCTAACATATACCAATGAGGAAACCCATAATGTAATCCGAGCCAACTTCCATCGCTCGGCGCTTTTTGGTGGACAGATAGAGGGCATCGGACCAAGGTATTGTCCATCAATAGAGGACAAGGTCAACCGGTTTGCCGATAAATTGCGACATCAGCTTTTCGTTGAGCCTGAGGGTTTAGATACAGATGAGATGTACATTCAGGGGATGAGCTCGAGCCTTCCCGAGGATGTCCAACGAGACTTCTATCATACGATAGAAGGATTGGAAAACATCACGATAACGAGACCGGCCTATGCGATAGAATATGATTGCATAGATCCCCTCACCCTGAAGCCAAGCCTGGAAAGCAGAAAAATAAATGGGCTCTTTTGCGCCGGACAGTTTAACGGAAGTTCTGGATATGAGGAGGCCGCTGCTCAGGGCTTGATAGCCGGTATAAATGCCTCAATGTTTATCTCTGGAAAAAATCCACTGGTTCTCGGAAGAGATGAGGCTTATATTGGCGTTTTAATCGACGATTTGGTTACTAAAGGTACTAACGAGCCTTACAGAATAATGACCAGCAGAGCGGAATATAGGCTTCTTCTCCGTCAGGACAATGCAGATGATCGTTTGACAGAGCGCTCTTATAGGCTTGGTTTGGCCACAGAAGAGAGATATAAAAAGCATTTAGCAAAGAAAAGTGAGGTCTTAGAGGAACGCGAAAGACTTGAAAACACTTTAATCCCAAAGTCTGTAGCAAATCCGTTCCTTGAGCAAATAGGCAGTTCTCCTATTGATGGTAGCATTAGTTTGGCTGAGCTACTTAAGAGGCCTGAAGTTACATACGAAAATCTATCGGAAATAGACGTGAATAGGCCTCCCCTGTCCTACCATGCCAAGACTCAAATCGCGGTAGAAATAAAGTATAGTGGATATATAGAAAAGCAAAAGGAGCAAGTAGAGAAATTTAAAAGGATGGAGTTTAAAAAACTCCCTCATGATTTTAACTATCTCGATTTGTCCGGATTGCGAATTGAAGCAGCACAAAAGCTTGATAAGATGAGACCTGAATCTATTGGACAGGCATCAAGAATATCAGGTGTATCCCCTGCTGACATAAATGTCCTTCTTGTTTATCTTGAAAAGAGTAGAAGAAAACAACGCAACAACAATGAGTAGAATTAATCAGATAATAGTTGAATTAAATAGAGTGGGTGTTGAATGTAACAAACAGCAGGCAGAGACTTTATGGAAATACATGGAAAGCATCCTACTGTGGAACAAGAGCGTCAATTTGACAGCTATTAAGGATGAGGATGATTTTATTATCAAGCACTTTGTTGATTCGCTTACTGCCAATAATCTGCCGGAAATGAAAACAGCTTCCCACATAATAGATGTTGGTACAGGAGGAGGCTTCCCTGGGATTCCCCTATCCATACTGAATCCCGACAAGCAATTTGTTCTATTAGACTCGCTGGCAAAGCGATTAAAAATTATCGACGAAATCTCCAGCTCGCTCAGTATTATAAATGCTACAACAGTTCATGGAAGATCTGAAGATATTGGAAGAAACCCAATGTACAGAGAACGCTTTGATTTGTGTGTTTCCAGGGCGGTAGCAGATTTATCGGTCCTATCTGAATATTGCCTTCCGTTTGTATCGCTTGGTGGAAGCTTTGTGGCGTACAAGGGCTTTTACGTAGAAGAAGAGTTAGGAAGGGCTGCAAAATCGATTTCCGTTTTAGGTGGCACCCTAAATCGAATCGTTGATACTGAAACTAAGCAGAAGCTAATTATTGTAACAAAGACAGCTCACACCCCTAAAGAATATCCAAGAAGAGCTGGCGATGCCAAGAGAAACCCTTTATAATGTTTCACGTGAAACACCCCTCCCCTTTTGTCATAACTGCCTCACTATGAATCTTAATTCAATCGATGTTATCATTAGTTTTATCCACAGAGTTATCATTCTATAAGAATAACCCTATTCATATTTTGCGAAATTCAACTCAAGTATTTGGTTTTATCAAAGGGTTATCAACAACCTCTATAATAAATTAATTATTATCTTATAATATTTCTCTGTTCTTAGTGTATTAATTGTGTTGTTCTGGCTCTAATAATATTCTGAACTCTCCTACTACCTCTATTTATGTTTGGATACCTAATTGCAGGCATCTCTTAATTAACCCATCTCAAGGGTCAAATCTTTTCTCGAATAACTTATTTACTGATTTATATACTGTGTATGTTTAAATATCTACATACTACGCTCTATATATCAAGGCATATCTACAGGTAAATATCTCTTTAGACATATCAAATTATTCGTCCACTTCAGGCACATCTTTCCGTATATTTTTTTATATTTATCTGTTCCTGCATATCTATTTAACCTCTTAAAATCTTTTGTTTATATAATTTGGATTTGCTTACATTCCCGTCTGTTTAATTCGGTATGTTTAATCACGTACAAATTAACCCTGGTTATATTAATTCATTTTGATCTTTCCGGTTATACTCACATTCTAATTATCTTTCTATCCACCTATAAACTAATCTGTGTTTCAATTAATTAATCTATCAGCATATCAATTTAGTTGTGTTCCATTTATCTTTCTATCCTCCTATATATAAACCTATGTTACAATCCATCAATGTGTCTATCAATCTATCAATCAATTAATTTATTATTCGGATCATTATATATTTCATTCAATTATATCTTTATATTCTTAAATCCTGTTATTTATCTTTGCTTACAACTATAATTTATAAACCACCCCAATACTATTCTTAAACCATATCAATAGACTTTATATTTGTTTATATTTCTATTCCTACCCTATTCGAGTTAATTTACTATTTACCTGTCTAAGTTTGACTTAAAATTATCCGTGTTATTATATATATGACTGTCTGATTATAAATCTATTTTTATTTTATATATATGATTATCTTAACTATAAACATAATCAATTTTTAATACACCAAAGTCAGATTGAAAATAAAAATAGGGTTTAAATTCATAGCCACATGATTATAAAACTACTTTTATATTATATATGATCGTCTGAGCTATTATCTGTTTGTATTATTAACATATGACTATTTGAGAAACAATTAATTATACGTGACCGTATATCTTAGAACTATAATATTAATAACTGACCGTATACTCTTAGAACTATATTATTAATAACTGACCGTATACTCTTAGAACTATATTATTAATATCGGATCGTATACTCTTAGAACTATATTATTAATATCGGATCGTATACTCTTAGAACTATATTATTAATATCGGACCCTGTTCCCTTAGATCCTTATTATTAATATATGATCGTTTGCACTTAATATATGTCAATATGTCTTTAAATTTCTATTATCATAATTAATGGCTGTTTGCTGCATAAATTATATTTGCCCTACAGGTCTTAAATTCAACTATTATCTATTACTGATCGCTTTCTGTCTTCTTGCTTTCATATAAGCTTCTCAATTTTTAAAGTTAAATCAACAGCTCTCTTCGGTTACCCTTTGTTATTCAGATCTATTTCATGATAAATCGTTATTTGCAAATATAATACTAATATTAACGAGTTTTACCCTTATTATATTCTTGTTGTGGCTTCCGGATGTTCACCGTACACGCTGGTATTTGGAGATTTGTGCCTTGTGTGGAGCATAATACACCAAATAATTGGTGTTTTACAGTCTCTACAGTCTCACATTGATATTTGAAAGATTCTGTGATTACAATTACTATTTTGGGCTCCCAACGCCTGAAACATCATTAAAAATGTTTCACGTGAAACAAACAAAAAAAGGGTGGAATTTGCGCCAGAAAGATAGTATAATGGTGAGGAATGCACATCGGCATATTGATGGAGGTGAAAAGTGGGAAAGACTATAGCTATTTTTAATCAAAAAGGTGGCGTGGGAAAAACCACGACTAACATAAATTTGGGTGCATGCTTAGCTCAAAAAGGTAAAAATATCCTTATAATAGACATGGACCCACAGGGGAATACTACAAGCGGAGTTGGCATAGCAAAGAATTCTTTGAATTATACAGTATATGATCTCTTAATAGATGATGACTTTGATACAGTCCAAGCGGTTCTTAGTACGGCCATAAAGCGTCTGGATATCGTTCCGGCGAGTGTTGATTTGGCGGGAGCAGAAGTGGAGCTTGTTCAGATTCCTGGGAGAGAAACCCGGTTACGCAGAGCGGTTGAAAAAGTAAAAGAGTTCTATGATTACATATTCATAGACTGCCCACCATCCCTTGGTCTTCTAACACTAAATTCATTAACTGCGGCAGACAGTGTTCTTATACCAATCCAATGTGAATTCTATGCATTGGAAGGTGTAAGTCAATTAATGAATACTATAGAGCTTGTGAAAAACAATCTTAACACGCAACTTGAAATTGAGGGTGTAGTATTAAGCATGTTCGACGGACGAACGAATCTATCAATTCAAGTTGTCCAAGAAGCAAAGAAGTTTTTTGGATCGAAGGTTTATGCTACGGTAATTCCGAGAAATGTACGGCTTGCTGAAGCGCCAAGTTATGGAATGCCCATTATCCAATATGAGCCAAGATCAAAAGGCGCATACGCTTATAGTGAATTGGCAGATGAGTTCATTGAAAGGGAGGAAGAGATATGAGTATGAATACAAAGCAGAGAGGTCTGGGAATGGGTTTAAATGCATTGTTTGAAAGCAGCAAACCTGTTGAAACCAAACCTCAAGAAACAGTAAATGTACAATCAACCAATGAAAACAGCGTTTCAGATGAGAACGCCATTCAATATATAGATGTAAACGATATAAAGCCAAATTACAATCAGCCACGAAAGCATTTCGACGAGGAAAAGATCCAAGAACTTTCAGATTCGATTGTGGAACATGGAATTATTCAGCCATTAATTGTAAGAAAATCGGCTACCGGCTATGAGATAGTGGCAGGTGAGCGCCGGTATAGAGCAGCTCGAAAAGCAAACTTAAAACAAATCCCCTGCATCGTTCGCGATTTGACTGATGAGGAAAATATGCTTATTACAATCATCGAGAACATGCAGAGAGAAGACTTAAATCCAATTGAAGAAGCAGAAGGCCTCGATAAAATGATTAAAACCTTTGGACTCACACAGGAAGAAGTCTCAAAGAGTGTCGGCAAATCCAGGCCGTATATTACTAATGCTATTAGATTGTTGAATCTCCCGGATGAAGTTAGAGCCATGCTGTCGAAAGGAGAACTATCAGCCGGCCACGCCAGGGCCGTATTATCACAAATAGGCGATGAAAAACAAATTGCTCTTGCTAAAAGAATTGTAAATGAAGGTCTCTCTGTTCGATCTGCGGAGAAGCTGGCATCGGAGGAGAAACCGACTAAAGCCAGAGCTGCAAAACGCCAGAAAAAGAATCTGGAAACCATATACGTTGAGGACCAGCTTAAGAATATACTTGGAACAAAGGTCAATATATCCGGCAATTCGAAATCGGGTTCTATTCAGATAGAGTATTACAGCACAGATGAACTTAATAGACTAATTGATCTTCTAAGGTCACTCGGTCAGACCTCAAAATAGGAAATCCTAAAAAACTACACATTAACAAATGCGAATTAACAAATAGACATTGTTAACTACACGTTAGCTAATGCATATTAACATGTGCACATTTATATGTGCGCATCAAAAATACAGTATCAACAAAGTATAATGTGTTAGTACATAATATGATAGTATAATATAATAGAGAAAAGAAGTAGAGGAACTTGAGCGGATAATGTGGTATAATATTATCCGCTTAATTTTTAATGGGATTATAAAAGAGATATAGAGATGAAAGATATAGATAATAAAATAGATTTAGAAAATCTTATAAATTCGAATATCCCCATACCAATTTGTATCGTTGGTTCCGGAGGCAAAATTCTCGGTGCAAACGAAAAAATAGAAGACGTATTTTTATATGGAAACATCGAGGATTCAGATCTGTTTGCTCTAACAGGGATAAAGTCAAAAGAACTCTTTGACGGAAAATACAGAGAAGACACACCTGCGATAATCGAAAGAAACGGACACAAATTTAAGATAATCGCCGGTACGGAAACAACCAAAGACACAGACGAGGATGAATGTGAACGAATCATACCTCTGTATTTTTATGACGTAACCGAATACGAGGAATTAAAGGTAAAATACACTGACGAAAAGATCTGCGTCTGTAAAATAAACATAGACAACCATGACCAATTTAACGATGCCGTTTCACCTGAAACCGGAATGGCAGTAACTGCAGAAGTTAATAAAATGATCCGGAAATGGGCCCAGGACATAGAAGGCTCTGTTGATAAAATCAAGGAAGCAGTATATGTAATTCATTTTCAGCAAAAATATCTCGAAGGGCTTATGGCAGGAAAATTCGAAATACTTGACCAAGTGAGAGCCCTGGAGACAAGCGTCGATTTCCCCTTAAGCCTAAGTATTGGAATAGGCGTTGGCGGCACTGACATATCTGAAACAGCGAGCTTTGCCGACGCCGCAATGGACTTGGCTGTCGGAAGAGGAGGCGACCAAGCGGTTGTAAAAAATGAAAGCCGGATACAGTATTACGGAGGCAAAACGCAATCCGTAGAAAAGAGCAACAAGGGAAAATCAAGAGTGGTAGGGCATGCCATCAGGAAACTGATGGAAGAATCAAAAACGGTCTTGATAATGGGTCACAAGCACGCCGACATGGACGCATTTGGCTCAGCTCTCGGAATATATAGAATGTGCATAGCATGTAAAGTCGACGCACACATAGTAATAGACGAAATACCTGACTCGATAAAAGCATTCTACAAACAAGTTGAAGAAACGGGAACATATAGCTTAATCAAAACCGACAAGGCGAAAAACCTCGCGAAAGACAATGCAATGGTTGTCGTCCTTGATACGCATAGACCGAGCTTTATTGAAGCTCCCGAACTATTGGAAATAGCGGATAAAACGGTAGTCATTGATCATCATAGACGAGCGGAAGAAGTAATTGAAAATCCAACACTTGCATACATAGAAAGTTATGCTTCGTCGACGGCAGAGCTTGTCACTGAAATACTTCAGTACATACTAAACCGAAAAATACTAATCAGATTGGAGGCCGAAGCGCTGCTTGCCGGAATGACCATAGACACAAACCGGTTCGCGGTTAAAACGGGAGTAAGAACATTCGAAGCAGCAGCCTGGCTAAGAAGATCAGGGGCGGACACAACAGAAGTAAAGCGCTTCTTCCAAATGGATCAGGAAACCTTCATGCTAAAATCAAAGGCAATAGCCGAATCAAGGTTCTTACCTTCGGGCTACGCCGTAGCAATATGTGAAGGAGTGCATCAGGACATACAAGTGATAAACGCGCAAGTCGCAGATGAACTATTGGAAGTGAAGGGCATCAAAGCGTCCTTTGTGGCAGGAAAAAAGAATAAAGACACAACCTGCATAAGCGCACGCTCGTTGGGGGAAGTAAACGTCCAGGTAATCCTCGAAAAATTTGGAGGCGGAGGACATTTGAATGTTGCCGGTGCGCAGGTTGAGGACGAACCCGATACAGTAATCTCAAGGATAATCGAACTCTTAGAAGAAGGAGAAAACAAGTGATAGTAATATTAAAACAAGATGTACCCGGAACAGGAAAAGCCGGAGAGGTAGTAAAAGTAAGCGATGGATTTGCCAGAAACATGCTGATTCCAAAGGGCATGGCCATGGAGGCAACCGAGGGAAATGTCAGGAGTTTGGAAAAGCAGCAGGAACTCCAAAGGAAGAAGGCCGCCGACAGCAAGGCTCATGCGGAAGCTCAAGCGGAGGATTTGAAAACAAAGAAAATATCCATCAAAGCCAAAGCCGGGGATGGAGGAAGACTCTTCGGAGCAATAACCAACAAGGACGTTGCCGAAACCATTAATAAGCAGCTTGGCTTTGACATCGATAAAAAGAAAATCGAACTCGACAGCCCGATAAAGAACGTAGGAAGCTACGAGGTAGTACTAAGGCTTTATCCCGAGGTAAAAGGAACTCTAAAAGTAGAAGTGGAGGCAGAATAATATGCCGGAAAAAATTCCACCACATAATAAAGAAGCCGAGCAATCAACTCTTGGAGCGGCATTGGTAAGCAAGGATGCACTTTCTGATGTGATCCAGATTTTGCGTCCCGAAGATTTCTATGATTCGGCTCATCGTGAAATATATGAAGCGATGAGGGAACTATATAGGGACGATAAAAACGTAGACATCATAACTGTATCAGATGCCCTAAAGAAAAAAGGAAGTCTGGAAGCCGCCGGTGGACGCGCGTATATAGCAGATCTTCCGAACCTCGCGCCGCTTGCAATTAATGCTGCCGGCTATGCAGAAATAGTTGCAGAAAAGGCCAGCCTTAGAGCGTTGATCGCTGCAGCTGATGAGATAAAAGGATCCAGCTACGACGAAGGCGTTGCAGCCGGTGACATACTGGATAAGGCGGAGCAGCGAATATTCGACATATCTCAGAGCAGGCAATCCAGAGATTACAGCATGCTCAGAGACGTACTTGAAGAAAACGTTGATCTGATTGACAGAGCATCCAAGCAAGAAGGAGGCCTCACAGGACTAACTACCGGCTTCCGCAAATTGGATGAAATAACAAACGGACTCCAAAAGTCCGACCTCATCATCCTTGCTGCAAGACCGGCCATGGGAAAAAGTGCATTCGCACTCAACCTTGCCAGAAACGCAGCGAAAAAAGCCAAAGCAAGCGTTTTGATATTCAACTTGGAAATGCCTAAAACCCAACTTGGACTTAGGCTGCTGTCGTTGGAATCCAGCATCAAAATTCAAAACCTGCAGACGGGACGCGTCGTAGGTGAAGAGTGGCAACATATATCTCTTGCTGTTGATCACTTGGCATCAACAAAGATTGCAATAGACGACACCCCCGGAATTACCGTTCTGGAAATGAAGAACAAATGCCGCAGAATGAAAAAGGAGCAGGGACTCGATCTTGTAATCGTAGACTACCTACAACTCATGGACACGGAGGGAAAAGTAGAAAGTCGTCAGCAGGAAATAAGCAAAATAAGCAGATCCTTCAAACTCCTTGCAAGAGAACTCGATTGTCCGGTGATAGTACTCTCTCAGCTCTCCAGAGAACCGGAGAAGAGAAGTGATCACAGACCAATACCGGCGGACCTAAGAGATTCAGGATCGATCGAGCAGGACGCAGACATAATACTATTCCTCTATAGAGACGAAGTATATTATCAAGAAGAAAGCGCAGAAAAGGGAATATGCGAAGTCAATATAGCGAAGCATAGGAACGGACCAACAGGAACGATTAAGCTATCCTTTATCAGCGACTATACAAGATTTGCAGACATTGCAAGTGAAAACGAAGTGACTAATTTTTAATTGAGAATTTAAATGAAATATCTAAAATCAAAAGTCAACAACCCATACCTGGGCGACATACAAATAGAGAATTTCTTTATAGCAGAGTTAATGCCGGATGCACCGGGTGACTTTGTGAAGGTCTATTTCTATGCCCGTTTCCTTGCAGAAAACGGAGAAAGCATGACGCCGGAAGAAATGGCGGGTAACCTTGCCATCTCCGAACCAAGAATACTCGAAGCCTGGGATTACTGGGAGGACTGTGGCGCCGTAAAGAAAAGATACTTAGATGGCGAAGGTCGCTTTGATTTTAGCGTTGAATTCCTGAACCTCAAGGAACAGCTTTTTGATGAACAAGGGGAAGAATCGCAGAACGGATTTGCTATCGGAACCGGAGCGGACTCAGCAGCATCGGGAAGCGCCTTTGGAAACGAAGCCCTTCGTACATTGCTTGAACAAATCGAAAGGAAGCTTGCCAGACCGCTAAGTGTAACAGAACTGCAAACCGTGATATCATGGGTGGAGGACATGAAGGCACCGCCGGAGGTTGTTCTCCAAGGTATCGAATACTGTATAGGAAAGGGAAAAAGCAGCTTCAATTACATCTCTGCAGTCATAGAGGCGTGGCTGGAGCAAGGCCTGAACACACAGGAAAAAGTTCAGAATTACATAGAGGAATACGACCAGAAATATGTAAGATACAGAAGGGTAATGCAGGCGCTTGGATTATCAAGAAACCCAACCGAGGAAGAAAAGAGAATCATGGATATATGGTTCGACGACATGGGATACAAAATGGACAAGGTCCTCGAAGCTTGCAGCAGGACAGCCGGAATAAGCAATCCAAACATCAAGTATGTAAACACTGTTCTGACAAACTGGCAGACGGAAGCGATAAAAGATAAACGAGACGTAAATGAAACACCAAAGGTTTCAAATACGGTTCTAAAGGAATACTACGATTTCCTAAGGGAAACTGCGGACCGAGAAGCAGAGGAAAGAAGGCAGCAGGTATATCTGGAGGTTCCGGAAATAAAGGAAATCGATGAAAGTATGAGGGATATTGGCATAAGGTTGGCAAAGTCATTGCTCAGCAAGGATGACAATCAAGGGGCAGCCTTAAATGAAAAGCTTGAGAGATTGAATGAGGATAGAGCAATTGCTCTTGTTGAAAACGGTTACGATGTAAACTACACCGACCCGAGATATCGATGCACCAGATGCAACGACACGGGACTTGCGGAAATGGGTGGACCTTGTGACTGTAGAGATGAACGCAGGGGAGAAGCAGAAATATGGCTGAAAGAAAAACTAAATCAAAAAGCATGAGCAGAACAAGGATATTAATCCTTGTGATCATATTGTTTCTTTTCGTTGCCATTTTGGTTGTGGTCAAAAACATAGTTGATCTTCGCATAGAACAAAACAGATTGACTGCCCAGGAGCAGGAACTTCAAACGAAGAAGGATGAATTAAACGCGGAGCTCCAAGGCGTTGATGACCTTGACTATATAGAAGAGCAAGCAAGAAAACTTTTAAAGATGATAAAACCGGGAGAGGTGCTGTTTATTTTAAACGGTAGCGACCCAAGACCGGAGGGCGCCAATTCCGACGATGAGAATTCTGTAATACCTGCACCCGAGGGAGTGGCACCTCAGCAGCCAACCACCGAGGAAGTAGTCCAGCCAACCACCGAGCAGGTATATCAGGAAGAGGGACAAGTCGAGACAGAGTATACGGAGGAGACTACGGAACCAGAATATACCGAAGAACAAACGGAGCCGGAATATACTGAAGAAACCTGGGAAGAAGGCACCACGGAAGAAACAACAAGTGAAGAGTATACGGAAGAAACGAGTTCCGAAGAAACCGGATACGAAGGCTGATGTGAGGGCTGCCTAATGGAGCTTGATAAAATAAAAGAGATAATTGTGGTTGAAGGAAGAGATGATACCAACGCGATAAAAAGAGCCGTGCGTGCCGTGACAATCGAAACGCACGGCTTTGGTATTTCGGAAGATACGTGGCGACGACTGGATAACGCATATGAAGAATATGGTCTCATAATATTTACCGACCCGGATCATGCGGGAAAGGAGATAAGAAGAAAACTAAAGGAAAGATATCCCGAGGCCAAGGAGGCCTTCCTTTCCGTAAGGCAGGCGGGTAAAAAAGAGCATAATTCCAGAGACACCAAAGGTGCTAAAAACAAAGACGAAAAAAAATACATAGATATCGGAATCGAGAATGCATCACCTGAGGACATAAGAGAAGCATTGTCAAAGGCGCGCGCCACTATTTCCGAGGGGTCTCAGGGTGACGAAAAAAATGAAATGTTTACCCTGACAGACCTTGATAAATGGAGCCTTGTGGGAACAGCCGATGCCAAGGAAAACAGAGAAGCGCTCGGAGAAGCTCTGGGGATTGGATACTACAACGGAAAATCCCTTCTTAAAGTATTAAATGAAATGAATATTCCACGTGATGAGTTTTTACGTGCAATGAAAAAAATAGTCTCAAAAGATAATTAGAGAAAGTGAAACAAAATGGATCTTTGTTCGGTATCCACAATCAAATACATACAGAAAACCTTTGGGTTTAAAAATGCGAAAAGCCTGGGGCAAAATTTTCTGCTGGATAATTCGGTGATTACATCAATGGCAGACGCCGCCGAAATAACCGGTGACGACTTGGTCATAGAAATTGGACCGGGGATAGGTGTGCTAACTTACGAAATAGCCAAGAGGGCAGGAAGAGTAGTCGCAGTAGAACTTGATAAAAGTCTTATTCCGGTCCTTAAGTACACTTTGGCGGAATACAATAACGTCGAAATCATAAATGATGATGTTCTAAAAGTTGACCTAAAAAAGATTATAGAAGAAAAAAATCCGGAGGCACCGAGGAATGTTAAGGTATTGGGAAACCTTCCATACTACATTACGACTCCCATCATCACTGACCTTCTGGAAAATGGAGTGCCAACGGAATCCATAACCATAATGATGCAAAAGGAAGTTGCGGAAAGAATCGTGGCAAACCCGGGATCAAAGACCTTTGGAGCGCTTAGCGTTGCGGTTCAGTTTTACTGCGAAGTCGAAAGAGTTGTAGAAGTTCCGAGGGACAGTTTTTTTCCCGCACCAAAGGTGGATTCCGAGGTATTAAAACTAAGGGTACTTGAAAAACCAACGGTAGATGTAAATGACAAAGAGCGCTTCTTCGCTTTGGTAAAAGCCGGCTTCGGCCAAAGAAGGAAAACTCTATCCAATTCACTTTTGTCGACGGGAATAGAAAAAGAAAAAATTCTGGCAGCACTTAAATGCGCCGGTATTGATCCGATGCGTAGAGCCGAGACCTTATCGCTAAAGGAGTTTGCGGATTTATCGAATCACTTGTGATAGGTCTCTCCTCTGATGATCTTGAAACTTCTATAAACCTGTTCCAACAAAATCACGCGCATCATTTGATGCGGGAATGTCATATCCGAAAACGAAAGATGAAGGTCGGCTATCTTGCTCACCTTGGGAGATAAACCCAAGCTTCCCCCAATAACAAAAACGATTTCGCTCTTGCCATCCCTCGATGCAAGGGTGTTTATTTTGTCGGCCAATTCTTCGGAGGAAAAGCGCTTTCCGGAAATCTCAAGCGTAACGACAAAAGTCTCCGTCGAAGCAGAGGAACCGAGCTTTGTCGATTTTGACAAATAGTCCAAAATATATTTTCCCTCTTCTTCTATTACTTGGTTCTCCTGAGAGACATTGCTTCCCGAAAGCTTACTCTCCTTTAGTTCGATAACCTCTGCATCACAATATGGCTTAAGCCGTTTTAAATACTCAGCTTGAGCCTCCGTCCAATACCTTTCCTTCAGTTTTCCTATTGCTAAAATCTTAATTTTCATTAAATAAAGTATAACATATATTGACTTGCTTAATCGAGTAAAATAATATGGAATTGCGAAGTTAAATTGTAGTTTTATAACAAAGAAAGAAGCGGAAAGAACTTCTTCAGGAGAAAAAGATGAGCATCAAAGCCAATTGCAAAACAAGCGGACTAGTAAAGGCGTTAATGGTCCTGCTTACCATGTGTTTAATACTTACCGGAATGGCGACCTCAATCGCTTACGCCGAAGAGACCGAGCAGCCCGAACCCTGGCAGACAGATCCAATTGAGGAATCGCAGAATCCCACGGAAACTATAAATACCGAGCAACCTGATCCGATACAGGAACCAACGGAACCGCAAAAACCGGCGGAACCGAAAGATGAACCGCGCCCTGTGCCGGCTCCTGCCGCGACTGGAACAACAAGAATATATGGTCAGACAGGATACGAAACGTCGATTGCGATTGCCAATGCACTAAAAAAGGAATTGGGAGTATCAAGATTTAAAACCATTGTCCTCGCTTCCGGAAGAAACTTCCCCGACGCGCTTTCTGCGAGTTCTTTTGCGGCAAGAAAACTCGCTCCGGTGATTCTTGTTCCAGGCGGAAATGCGCGACAAGCGGTGGAGTATGTAAGAAACAATCTCGTGCCGGACGGAACGATATATATCGTGGGAGGCAATCTTGCTGTATCCGAGGAACTTGAAAATCAAGTAAGCGCCTTCGGAAACGTAATTAGGTACTCAGGATTCAACAGATACGAATCGAATCTTGAGGTATTAAACGGAATGAAGTTAGAGAGGGGAACAAACCTGATTGTCTGCTCCGGTAAGTCATTCCAGGACGCACTTGCCGCATCGACCACAGGTCTTCCGATACTTTTGGTTCACGAAGGAATTGGCGCCAAGCAGCTTTTGTTCCTTGCCGAATACCTAACACAAGACAGCAAGGTCTTCATAGCAGGGGGCCCGGTTGCCGTTTCGGAGTCGATAGAGGGACAGCTTAGACATTATACATCCAACGTGACAAGAATATATGGAAAGGACTCCTACAGCACGGCAACAGCCATTGCGAAAACTTTCTATCCCAATGCAAATCAAGCTTTGATTGCAACGACCAAATCCTTTAGGGACGGCCTTTCCGGAAGTGTGCTTGCATATGCAAAGGCAGCGCCACTTCTTCTCACAAACAGAAGCGAGAAATTCGAGGAGTCGTATAAATACATAACGGGCAATAATATAAAATCCGTAACAATCCTCGGTGGAGAAAAGGCGGTTGATCAAGACGCGGTTGGAATTAAAACTGACGGAAGCAAGAAGAACGGATTCCTCTCCATCGGCGGGAAAAAGTATTTTGCCGATTCCAATTACAGCATCAAAAAGAACGAAATCATTTCCAGCGGAGGAAGCCAGTATTACATGAATTCAAAGGGCGTGATGGTTAAAAGTACAACCTTCACGAAGGACGGGCAGACTTGGATTGCAGCAAAGGACGGAACCTTAAGCAAGCCAAGCAAGGTAATCTACCTGACCTTTGATGATGGACCCGGACCATATACAAGCCGGCTTATAGACATACTCGACAAATATGGAGCCAAAGCAACATTCTTTGTAAACGCAAACAGACCTGCATATAACTACTGCATCGGAAAAGCATTTAGAAGTGGCCATGCAATCGGCAATCACACCAAATCACATGACTACAGCTATTGCTACAGCAGCACTGCGAACTTCTGGGCAGACGTTGAGGCATGCAATAAAGTCATCAAGGAACAAACCGGTAAAACGACCAAGCTCCTAAGGTTCCCCGGAGGATCCTCCAACACCATATCAAGAGCGTATTCATACGGAATCATGACAACGCTTACTCGCCAGTGTGCGGAAAGAGGATGGGCATATTTCGACTGGAACGTGGACTGCAACGATGCCGGTGGAACGACGACATCCGGCGGTGTATACAGAAACATAATAAACGGAGTTTCAGGAATGAAAAATGCCGTGGTCCTATGCCACGACATCAAATACTACACGGTTGATGCCATCGAAGATGTAATCAAATGGGGGCAGAGTAACGGGTATGTTTTCCTCGCTCTGAACACAAGCTCACCGACGGCGCATCACGGCGTAAGCAATTAATTCAATCCGTTCATTTTAAAAAGCGGACATAATGTAATCTTCATAATCGGAAAGTCTGATTTTTCTTATCGCGCATTTTCCGATAACTTCCGGGACGACTATATTCACAAAGCCGTCCCGTATTTTTTTATCCATTAGCGCAAGCCTATAAATGTCCTCCGGGTCGTAATTAATATCGGTATCAAAATCGAAGTCGCTTAGGAGCCTTGTGATTTCTCCCGTAACATCTGTTTTGCTGTATCCGGATTGGTATGCTGCCCGTGACTCTGCGACCAATCCCTTGGCTATAGCTTCCCCGTGAGAGATGCTGAAGGATGACAATTTCTCCAGGCAATTACCGATGGTTTGGCCAAAACTAAGGAGCTGCCTGAGTCCTGTGTCATATTCATCCACCTCAACGAGAGGCCTTTTAATGGAAATACAACGGTCTATAACATATGTATAGTTTCTGTCCTTTATCGCACCTACCAAGCCCGAATCGGAAATGATAGCGGTTTTCAATGCCTCGGCCAGACCGTCTCTAAGGCTATCCTCCGAAAGGGTATCTAAAACTTGCGGATCAACGACCACAATAGACGGAGTCCAAAACACGCCGGCAAGGTTTTTACCGCCGAGCATATTTATCCCGGTTTTTCCGCCGAGTGAAGAATCTATAATGGCAAGAAGCGTGGTGGGCACATAGATGTAGTTTACTCCGCGCATATAGGTTCCGGCAACAAAGCCCGCTATGTCACCAACGGTCCCACCGCCCAATCCAAGCACCAAGTCACCGCGAGTAAAGCCTTCATCTCCCAAAGCCTCGATGATGCTCGAATAAGTAGTAATTGTCTTCGAATGTTCACCTGCAGGAAATGAAATTTTAAAGGTATCATAGCCCGCCTCTTTAAGGTTGGATATTACACCTTCGGCGTACTGCAACCCGACGGTGCTGTCGGTAATCACGCAGATTTTTCTCGGAGGAGCAAAAACATCAGGAATGAATCTGGACACGTCAAATATGGAACCCTTTTCAATTAGTATGTCATAGGGTCTGGATGCCTGAACTTTAATTAACTTCATCTCTTACTGCCTCCCCATTGCCTGATCTGATTTCGTCTATTCCTTCATTGGCGAGGGCGTCAGCCCGGTTGTTCATTTTGGTTATATAGAGAAAGTCGTCGTAGGTAAATCCCGCGCCATTCATTTCTCTGAATTTTGCATAGTGCGCTTCCAGGTTGGTGCCGGGTGAATCTAAATTCACATGACCCTTTACCCTGTAAAATATTACGCTGTTCTTTTCAACAAGTGAAAGAAGATCCTCCCAGAGTTCGCGGTTCTCCACAGGCTCTTTCTTCGCATTTTTCCAACCGTTTTTTCTCCAGGTAACATGCCAGCTCTCCCTAAAGCAATTGGCAACATAGGAGCTGTCGGTGAACACCTGAACCTTAAGTCCATCGCGCTTTAAGGCCTTGAATGCTTCTATAACCGCAGTCAGCTCCATTCGGTTGTTGGTTGTGTTCGGCTCACCACCATGAAGCTCCTTGATATTTTCGCCAAATTCAAGGATGGCACCCCAACCGCCGAGATTTTCTTCATTCTGATTTCCGGAGCAAGCTCCATCCGTATAAATCTTCAAAATACTCATACTGAAATTATAATCGAAAGGGCAAGTCCTGGCAAATTAAAACTTATAAAGGACAGGCCGCCAAAGCCTTCGCATGATTGAAAACATCACTCCGGTGTGATAACATTGTTAATGCCGGTTAAAGCTATTTAGGATGATTGTAGGTAAAGGATAATTTCATCATGATACGGAAAATCAATCAAATAAAATCGGGGATTTTACTCTTTGTAGTTTGTTTTTTCATAGCCATATCGGGTAATGCGGTGTTTGCTGAGGAGCAAGTACCCGATGCCGAAGTCGGTGCTGCTACAGTAGAGGAAGTAACTGAGAAAAACTCTTCAGAGGGGAAATCTGAAGGGTCCGAACAGGCAGGTCAAGTTAATCAGACAAGTCAGCAAGAGCAGTCTGGGGAGTCCGAACAAGGACAGCAAGGACAGCAAGTACAGCAGTCTGAACCGGTAGAGCAGAGCGAGCAGGGCGAAGAGGGCGAGAAGACAGGTCAGCAGGAACAGTCCGAGGAGTCCGAACAAGGACAGCAGGGCGAATCGGCCGAGCAAGGCGAACAGCCTGAGCAACCGGAACAGCATGAACAACCGAAGGAACCGAGAATGATCACTCCGGGAATCGAGCGAATTGCCGGAGACAATTCAATAGATACAGCCATCAAGGTTTCCGATGAACTGAAAACCGACCTTGGCGTAGAAAAATTCAATACGGTAATCGTAGCAAGAAGCGACAATTACAGGGATGCTGTGTCCGGAAATTATCTGGCAGTCGAAAAGGAGGCACCAATCCTTCTTGTTAAAAAAGAAAACACGGAAGAGGCAGTAGCAATAAACGACACTGTCATTGAATACATAAAAGACAACATAAACAGCGAAGGAAACATATATGTCCTTGGTGGAATAGAGGCCATATCTCAAGCCATATCCGACAAACTATCTGAAATTGCAGAGGTAGTAAGACTTGCCGGAGAAACAGCGGTACTGACAAATATCGAAGTACTTAAGGAAGCGGGAATAGAGGGAGAAGACCTTGTTGTTGCAACCGGAAACAATTATCCGGACGCACTAAGCGCAGCCTCCGTCGGTAAGCCGATTCTCCTTGTAAGGGACAACCTTAGCAGTGAACAAAAAACATTCCTCACCGAGAACTTTACTCCGGGACAGGAAATCTATGTAATAGGAGGAACAAAGGCCGTTAGCGAGTCGGTGGAGAAGGATTTATCAAGCTACGGAAAGGTAACAAGAATCTCCGGGAACGACAGATACGATACCGCTATAAACATAGCGAAGGAATTCTACGGAGAAACGGAGGAAGTGGGACTCGCCACCGGAGACAGCTATCAGGATGCTTTAGTGGGCGGCGTTTTAGCCAACGAAAGAAATATGCCCATACTTCTGTCATCCAGAAAAGTGGGATTCCAAAGGGCCTTTAACTACATAAGAAACAGCAATGCCATAAAGGCCATAACGGTATTGGGCGGAGTTCTTGCCGTGGAGGACGATGCCATAGGAAAGACTTTAGACCTCGAAAAAAAGTCCGGGCTCCTAACAATAGGAGGGAAAAAGTACTTTGTCTACGATAATGGAAGCTTTTCGAAGAAGGAAAGCAAGACCATCGGAAACGCAACCTACTATTTTGGAAATGATACCGTCGGAATTAGTGAAGGCCTGGTAAAAGAGGATGGAAAATACATATATATAACCGGAGGAAAAAAGGATTTCGGTGTATGCAAAGCGTATACATGGAATAAATCGAAATGGAATATAATTAATGGAATAGCGACCAAGGTATCATCTGAAAAAGATAAGACCTTAAACAGAGCTCTTGCGGTCGTAGCCAAGATAACCAACAGCAGCATGACCATGGAACAAAAACTCAAAAAGTGCTGGGACCACTTAACCACAAGCTACAAAGAATACAATCCGAGAATCCCTCACTACAGAGGAACTGACTGGGTAATTACTTATGCGAATGACATCTTTGTTGACGGTGGCGGAAACTGCTTTAGCTATGGTGCGGCTTTTGCGTTCATGGCAAAAGCGATTGGATATACGGAAGTCTATGGATGCAACAGCGGTGGTCACGGCTGGGCAGAAGTAAACGGACTCGTCTACGATCCGGAGTGGAGCATGCACGGCAAGTATAGTAAGTCCACATACTATGGAACCACCTATAGTCCGATGAAGACTGAAGTAAATTACAAGGCCGGAATAGAGCAGGGCCTGGCATATATGCGTGTGAAGATATAAGCCAATCATAAATACGATGGAGTGGTTTAATGACGTTTAGTTCGCTTGTCTTTTTATGCATATTTTTCCCCATTGTTTTTTGTCTGCACTTAATAGCGCCCTCCATCAAAATTAAGAACGGGCTGCTTATAATTGCAAGCCTGTTTTTCTATGCCTTTGGTGAGCCGGTATATGTACTCCTTATGATATTCAGTGCATTTTTTAACTACCTTTGTGCACTGATGCTGGGAGGAGGAAAGGAAGATTCTTCGAGAAAAAAACTTGTTCTTGCAATAGCGGTAATCATAAACATAGGACTCCTCTGCGTCTTCAAATATACCGGGTTGTTTCTTAACACGATTAACGATATTACGCATCTCGGGATTCCGGTCCCTGAGATTGCACTTCCAATAGGTATTTCGTTTTTTACCTTTCAAGCTTTATCATATGTAATAGATGTTTATCGGGAGCAGGTTCCGGTTCAGAAAAGCTTTCCTAAGGTGCTTCTATATATTTCGTTCTTTCCACAACTGATAGCAGGGCCAATAGTCAAATACAGAGATATTGAAGAGGAAATAGAATCAAGAGAAATTAAAGTTGAAGAAGTCGCTCCCGGCCTACGAAGATTTATTATAGGACTTGGGAAAAAGGTCTTGATTGCGAATGCAATGGCGGTAGTCGCGGATAATATTTTCAGCCAGGACACTTCATCTCTAAATATTGTCGTGGCATGGACGGGCGCTGTGGCATATGCAATGCAGATATATTTTGATTTCAGCGGATACAGTGATATGGCAATCGGCCTGGGGAGGATGTTCGGATTCCACTTCAGGGAAAACTTTGATCACCCATACATTTCGAGAAACGTAAAAGAATTTTGGAGAAGATGGCATATCTCACTCTCTTCGTGGTTTAAGGACTACGTATACATTCCGCTCGGCGGAAACAAGAAGGGTTCCCTTCGAACGGGAATCAATAAATTGATAGTTTTCTTTTTGACCGGACTCTGGCACGGAGCAAACTGGACCTTCGTTGTATGGGGCTTATTCCATGGCTTCTTCAGTTTCTTGGAAGAGTTCATTCCACATATTAAAAAACTGCCACGCGTGATTTCGCACATATATTTGATGGTAGTAGTAATAGTTGGATTTGTAATCTTTAGGGCTGACACCATGAGTCAGGCCCTTGGAGTAATCGGAAAGATGTTCACAGGGTTTTCATTTACCAATGAATCGATGTCCTTGGAACTTCAGCAGCTTACACCTTATTTCATCGTTATGCTTATCGCTGCCGTCCTTGCATCTGGACCGATACAAGAAATAGGCGCAGCGCTAAAAAAGAAAATTACTTCGGATGGAACAAATATAAAGAGCGAGCTTGTGCTTGAAGTAGCTTCGTATATGATTTGCATTTTAATTTTGGTATGGTGCGTACTAAGACTATCGGGCGGATCATATAATCCGTTTATATATTTCAGGTTCTAAGATTATGAAAAAGTTTTTAACAGCATTCGTAATTATTTGTATAGGCTTTTCCTTCGTACCACTTTTGGGAATGACGATTAATCCAACGACCGAGACGACGGAGAACAAAGCCATGACGGAATTCCCGAATCCGATAACGGATAAGGGGGGAATCAACTTGGAATTTTTCCGGCAGTTCGAAAAATATTTTAACGAACACTTCTCGTTTAGAAATGAATTTGTATTTGCCGATTCGAAAATACAAAGTGAGATATTTAAAGTTTCCGGTGTTGATGGCGTAATAAGAGGAACCGATGGTTGGCTGTATTATAAATCTACGCTTAGCGATTTTCTTGGTACGGAAAAAATGTCAAGTCGTAAGATTAACAATCTTGCCCACAATTTATCCGTGGTAGACAAATATCTCGAAGAGAAGGGAAAGAATTTTCTTCTTACTATTCCACCGAACAAGAATACCTTGTATCCGGAGAATATGCCGTATTACTATTCTCGAATTGTTGATTCGACTCATAATATAGAGATGCTTCAAACAATTCTTGAGGAGCGAGATTTCCCCTATTGCGATTTATTCGAGCTCTTTAGAAACGAAAGCGAGGTTCTCTATCTTAAAAGAGATTCGCATTGGAACAACAAGGGTGCGCTTTTGGCCTATAATGCGATCATGGAAAGCATCGGAAAAAGCCACAACGATTATTCTTCCGCTGCAGTGACAAGGTCTGCCGACGAATTGGGAGACCTGAATAAAATGCTCTTTACTTTCTATGGAGAAAAGGAATTGAACTACAAATACGATATTCCAAAAGAAGCAAATTACCTTGGAGACTATCAGAGCGTCGAAGACGGCTTTATCGAAACGGAATCTGCGAGCGCATCGGGAAGCTTGCTCATGTTCAGAGACTCCTTTGGAAACACTTTGATTCCCTTCATATCCGAACAATATGCTAATGCGTGGTTCACTAAGGAAATGCCTTACGGACTTGAAAACTTGATGGAAAAGTATAATCCGGACGACGTGATCTTTGAAAAAGTCGAAAGGAATCTATCGGACTTCATAAAAATGCCACCGATAATAAGTCCGGTTCGCATAGAGGAAGAAATCCACGCGGAAGGATCGTCAGATGTCTCAAGCACACTGGAAATGACCTCGCTTAACTTCGACTTTAACTATTACAAAATCAGTGGAGAAGTGGATTCCACTAAGATAAATGACGATACGGAAATAATAATAGAGATTGCAGGGAAAAAATATTATACCTATCATATTGACGAAAACGGGTTTGAGATGTATATAAAAAAGGATGATGTTTCTTTCCCTACAGAAATAAAGCTTATAATAGGGAGCAATGGAGAGTATAATATCATCAAGAGTAATATTTTTGATGAAGGTGATTTGAAGTGATGAAAAGAAAAAGCCTTTTAATTGCCATCCTTGGTATCCTGATGATTCTAAGTTTGACGGCTTGCGGAAAATCCGGAATCGTTAAAATAGATGACGAGGGTGTTGTAACTGAAATCGAAGTAAAGCTTCCGAATACCGTCGAAGCAATTTTGACAGAGGCGGATATTACGGTTGGTGAGGATGATGAAGTAATTCCGTCCTTGGACACAAAACTTTCAGATGCCGGGGACATAAGCATACAGAGAAAGAAGACGATAGAGCTTATAGTGGATGGAAATAAAAAGTCCATCGATGTACTTGGCGGAACGGTTTCCGATGTTCTCGAGCAGGAAGGAATCACTCTTAACGATAAACAAAAGGTAAATCCCGACGTTAACACCAAGCTTTCGGACGGAATGCAAATTAAAATTGCAGAGTTGTTTTCGGTAAACTTCGTTTACGATGGACAGACGGTGACCAAGGATGTTGAAGCAGCAACTGTTGAAGCAGCGCTCAAGGAAGCCGGAATTTCGCTGGGGCCGGATGACAGTATTAAACCGGAGCTGGCAGAGCCGGTAACCGACGGAATGGAAATCACCGTGCTTAGAACCAAGACAGAAACTGTAACCGAAAAGGTAGCAATAGAATATGAAACCGAATACACCTACGATGACAGTATCTACGAAGGGTATCAGGAGGTTATCACCGAAGGAAAGAACGGTGAAAAGGAAGTAACCTATAAGGTTACAATCGTTGATGGCAAAGAGGAAAGTCGAGAGGTTGTCGAGGAGAAGGTGATTACTGAACCGACAAACGAAGTGATAGCCCTTGGAACGTATCAGGCGGAAGTATCAACCTCTTCAGAGACAACATCGAATGAATCGTCGGATGGACGCACCATCGTATCACAGAAGGCTTATTATGACTGCGATGGCTCCGGCCATGGATATTATGAAATAGTGTATTCCGACGGAACGACGGAATACGTGCAATTCTAAAACACGTGCAAATCTAAAATACGTGCAAATCTAATCGAAATGAACGAAGATAAACATATAATCAAGTTTTGTTCCTGCTCCAGCGGTAGTTCAGGTAACAGCTATATAGTCGCAATGAACGATGCGGCTATTTTAGTTGACGCCGGAACCACCGGAAAAAACATGATTCGAGGACTCGAAAAGTGCGGACTTACACCTGCCGATGTTGATGCCATCTTTCTCACGCACGAGCATCACGACCACATAAGAGGCCTTCCGGTAATCGTTAAGGAAATCAATAAGCAGAAGCTTCAGAGAGCCAAAACCGAAGAACCGGGCATCAATCAAAATTATCAAGGTCAAACCATAGAAGGAAATTCATTAGAAGTCTATGGTAGTGCAGGGACAATCGCTGCAACAGAAGAAAAACTATTCGGCAAGACCGAATTCTCCGATGCAAAGATAATTAGCTCTCCGCTTGAAGAAATAATAATCGGAGATATGAGAGTAACATCATTTCGACTCTCTCACGATGCTGCCGAGCCATTCGGTTATAGAATAGATGCCCATGGGAAAAGTCTTGCGATTGTAACTGATACAGGTTATGTAACTGACAGCATCATGAGAAATATATTGGATGTTGATTTCCTGGTATTGGAGGCAAACCATGAAAAAAATATTCTACTTATGGGACGCTATCCTTACGAACTAAAGATGCGCATACTGGGCGACTACGGACACCTGTCGAATGAAGCCGCATCGGAGGCCTTGATAGAAATACTGAATTGCCGAGAAAAAAAGGATGAACGACTTTTTACTGTAGCGCTCGCACATCTAAGCAACGACAACAATACACCGGACGTAGCAGCGCTAACAATAAAAAACAATCTTTTCGAAGGAGGTTTTTTCGAAGAACGAGATTACACCATGACGATTCTACATCGTGATGTTGTTGGTGAAGTAATATCTATTTAAAATTTCTTTAAGTAGATTTTAGGTTTCTACTTTATACTGTGGACATACTCAATAAAGCAAATAATTTCTTCTTCAAAAATAACTTAGAAATAACTCCTTTCAACAAATAACGAAATAACTAAAAGTGGCGGGAAGAGAAGCACCGCCACTTTTAATTTCTATGTCAACGTGATAGAATTAAACCGAAAGTAATTCAAGGAGGCGCATCATGGCAGACAAAACAACAGACAAAATGACATATGGCGAAATCAAAAAACAAGCCAAGAAGGCAATCGACGAATTCCTAAAACAAGCGACACTTGAAAAGGGTGATATATTTATAATCGGTTGCTCAAGCAGCGAAATCAAAGGTGAGCGAATCGGAAAAGGCTCAGATATCGATGCGGCAAAGGCGGTCTATGACGGCATCTATCCGGTTCTGAAAAAGAAGGGAATCTACCTTGCCGCCCAGTGCTGCGAGCATTTAAACAGAGCGGTAATTCTTGAAAGGGAAGCGCTGCCTCAGGGAGCGGAAATATGTAATGTTGTTCCGCAGTTACACGCCGGCGGATCCTTTGCTGTAACCGTATATAATAATGCAAAGAATCCGGTCGCAGTAGAATCCATCAAGGCAGCTGCCGGTATGGATATCGGCGATACGTTAATCGGAATGCACCTTCGTCCGGTCGCAGTTCCCGTTCGCCTTTCCATTAAAAAAATCGGCGAGGCAAATCTGGTTTGTGCCAGAACCCGGCCGAAATTTATAGGCGGTTCGAGAGCGGTCTACGATGAAAAGCTTATCGGTGGCGAGGTCAAAAGATAACCGACTCTAAATATAAAGGCAACTACTGCATAGTAGCAAATCTCTTGATTGCATTCATGTATTCAGTGATTACACTTGCATCTGCGAAATAATAAGTGCGCCTTTCCGCGCTTCTGGTATTAACCAGTCCCGCAACGGACAGCTTGTTCATATGCTGAGAGATGGTTGCCTGCGCATAATCAAAGTTTTCTACAAGGTTAGAGGTACAGACAAGTTCCATGGCCTTGTTTTTTTGCATTATGAATTTAAGAAGCTCCAATCTGACCGGATGTGCCAATGCATCTGCAACCAGGGTCAAAAGCTCCATGTCGTTGCTGACGGTTTCTCCTATTCTTTTTCTAATTCTCATACTTCCCTCCACAATGAATATTTATCGCCTAACTATAATATACAGAAAGCGTAAATTCTTTTCAACACCAAAAGCATTTTAAAGCATAAAAAGGAGCGTGCAGATAGCACGCCCTTTTCGATTAGGTATTGCAGGAGGCAACCATCTATCTAAGGTGATGTGTCTGATTGAATTCATCAACACTCTTCTTAAGAAGCTGCTTAACTTCTCCGGATGATGCACGACGACCATCCTTGTAAGCAAGGGTATGACCTGTGAATGCAAGGATTATTACGGTGAGCGGCATCAGATAATTGAAGAATGCGAATGGGATGTACTGGCTTACGGATAGGCCAAGGGTTGTGGCAATGAACACACCGCAGGTATTCCATGGAATGAGTGCGGATGTTACTGTTCCTGCGCCTTCCAAAGCATTTGACAATGTCTTTGGATGGAGTCCCATATTCTTATATGTCTCAGCGTACATACGTCCCGGTACTACGATGGAGATATACTGTTCAGGCATTGTAGCATTGGATACAAGGCAGGTAGCCTCTGTCATTGTTACGAGGCCTGCAGGTCCCTTCACCAGCTTCAGGAGCTTGTCTACGATAATCTCCATCTGCTTGGTCTCTTCCATGATACCACCGAACATCATGGCGATGATCGTCATGGATACGGAGAACATCATTCCCATGATACCGCCGGAGTTGAGGAGTCTATCCAAGATATATGTTTCTTCTCCTTCTGCGTTGATGAATGCAACGTCGTTTGCCCATTCACGTTCAACGCCGTTCATACCTGCATCGAGGTAAGCACCGAAGGAATCCGGCTGGAAGATAAGACCGATGATTACACCTGCAACGATTCCAAGGGTGATGCCAGGGATTGCAGGAACCTTCATTACGATTGCACCTATAACAATTATCGGTGGGAGAAGAAGAATCGGATTGATGTTGAAGTTTGATGCCAACGCATTGCTTATAGCCTCAACCTGAGAACTATCAGCGTTTCCGGCATGCGAAGTTGTGAAACCAAGAACTGCGAAGAGAACAAGGCTGATACCATATGCAATAGCAGTCGGAAGACCCATGAACTTAACGTGTGTCATAACGTCCGTTCCTGCCATAGCTGGAGCCAGGTTCGTAGTATCGGAAAGAGGTGACATCTTGTCTCCGAAGTATGCTCCGGAAATAACTGCACCTGCTGCCATCGGCTCAGGAATTCCAAGGCCTATGGCGATACCAATGAGAGCAAGGCCCATGGTTCCCATGGTTCCCCAGGATGTACCTGTTGCCAGTGATGTAATAGAGCAAATAATACAAGCTGCGATAAGGAAAATGCTTGGTGATAAAATTTTGAGTCCGTAATAAATCATTGCAGGCACAGTTCCGCTCACGATCCATACAGCAATCAGAATACCAACAATAATCAAAATCATGACTGCTTGGAGTGAACGATAGATACCGTCCTTCATTGCTGTTTCAACCTGATCCCAAGAATAACCGATCTTGAGAGCCATAATTGCGGCGAATATTACGCCTATAAACATTGGAACGTGGGGGTCAACACCGAAGATGATAATACCGGCAGCCATTACGGCTATCAGAACACCAAAGGACAGAATGGCTTCCCAGAGATGAGGTGCTCTTGGTTGAGGGAACTCCTTTAATTCCCCGACGGATTCTTCCATGTATTCAAGATGTTCTTCCGACACAAAAAAACCGTCTTTTTTCTTTTCGTCTGACATTTACTACTCCTTTCATTCTTTTCAGTAGATGTACGACAAATTTGTAAAAAAGACAAAACAAATCGGACTGGGCAAAGCGTAACACAGATAGAATAGAGTTGTAAAGAAAAAAATGCTAAATTGTGAGAAAAGTTTAACAATTGCGATTTTGTTGGGGTCAAACAATAGATGGCGAAGAAAATTCTTGTACATTATAACAAAACAACAAAATTATCAAGGACCGTTGATAGATGATCCTTCATAGGGAAAAAAGAATTCCCACCAATACAGTGCAAAAATATTTGCACTAATCTTTGTCAAGTAGTATAATAATGGCATGGATGAAAAGGGATACAAAAAAATAATAGAAGAGCTCCTCAAGTTACTCGATGAAGGAGTATACATTGTCGACAAGAATGGTATCGGCCTCTTCTATAATGAGGCTATGGCCAACATCGAACAGATTCAGGTGAATGACGTCATTGGAAAGGAATATCACAAGGCATTCCCGGGTGTGAAAATAGACGAAAGCACCATGTTTAGAGCACTTAAAAAGGGCCAAAAAAGCGATGTCAAGGAACAGACATACAGGAACCTTTACGGCAAGGAAGTAAGCACCATAAACTCGACCGTTCCCGTCGTCTTGGACGGAGAAATAGTAGCGGCGGTCGAGGTTGCGCGGGACATCACCAGCCTAAAGGACATGAGCGATACCATATTAAAACTTCATGAGGAACATCCGGGCCCCAAGCCGGAAACCAGAAAAAGTCCTTCCATAAAAAAATACACTTTTGATGATATAATAGGTGAAAATCCTGAGTTTCAAAAGGTTATAGACAGGGCGAAGAATGCAGCGACAAACAGCGCAACCGTATTTATATACGGCGAAACGGGAACCGGCAAGGAACTATTCGCTCAGAGCATTCACTGGGCGAGCGATAGACGAGATAAACCCTTCCTCGCTCAGAACTGCGCAGCCCTCCCCGAATCGCTCCTTGAAGGAATTCTCTTCGGAACGTCAAGGGGAGGATTCACGGGTGCCGTTGATAGAGCCGGCCTCTTTGAACAGGCTTCGGGTGGAACCCTTCTTCTCGATGAAATAAGCGCCATGCCCTATGAGCTTCAAGGTAAGCTCTTAAGAGTTCTCCAGGAGGAATACATAAGGCGGGTTGGAGGAACCAGGGACATACCGATAGATACAAGGATAATAGCAACTGTAAATGAACCTCCTCAAAAGCTCATAAATGAGGGGCGACTCAGAAAGGATCTTTACTACAGACTAAACGTTGTAAATATCTCAATCCCGCCTCTTAGAGCGCGGATAGACGATATTCCGCTTCTCTCCCTTCATTTTTTGGAGCATATAAACGAGATGTTTGGGAAAGAGGTTTGGATGCTGGGAGAAAGAGCCCTAAAAAAGCTCGAGCGATATGACTATCCGGGAAACGTTAGGGAACTTGAAAACATACTTATGCAAGCGGTATCCATGGCGGGACCCGAACATGCACTATCTCAGAGACTGCTTCAGATACCGGCAAGAGCGGATGTTTTGATGCCCTCAATAGATAAATGGGATAGGAAAATGCCACTTCACGACTACCTGGAAAGCCTTGAAAAAGAGATGATTAGAGAGTGCCTCCTCGATAACGGAGGAAATATCAGCAAAACCGCCGACGAGCTCGGTCTCAAGAGGCAAACACTCCAGCATAAAATGAAAAAGTATGAATTAAAAGGCGAATAAATGAATAATTATGAACGTCATGTTTGAAGGAGCCTAAAAGACCGATAAATAAATGATTTTAATGCAAAAAAATTTGCGGAAATGTGCAATTTATTTTGCACTAAAACAGCCAAATTTTAACGATTTAAAGCGATAAACAGAGCGCAATCCTTTTAAAATGCACATTCACTGTGCATTTTTGTTTTTGGCATAGTATTTGCGAATATATATCGTTGTTAAAGGTTACAATTTTGTACCCGTAAATAAACAAAATAAATCGGACAAGCCAAATGCAAAGGAACGAAATTGTTTGGACTGCGGATGGCACAAATCAAGTTAATTCTTTTTAAAGAATGAAAAGGAGACTAACATTATGGAAAACGTAAAAGTAATCATCTGGGGACTTGGTGCAATGGGCGGCGGAATGGCCGACATGATCCTTATGAAAAAGGGTATCGAGATTGTTGGCGTAGCCGGAAGAGAAGGCAAGCAGGGTAAGTCAATGTATGACTTCATCAAGACAGAAAAGGGAGACCGCCAGGACATCATCATCGGAGCTCCGGAAGATGTTATTAAGCCAGGTGCAGCAGACATCGTTCTTCTCTGCACAGACTCCTTCACAAAGAACGCATTCCCAAGAATGAAGTACGTTCTCGAGCAGGGAATCAACTGCATCACATCTGCAGAGGAAATGTGCTATCCAAAGGCACAGAGCCCTGAACTTGCAGAAGAGCTCGACAAGATTGCAAAGGCAAACGGAGTTTCTCTCCTTGGAACAGGAATTAACCCGGGCCACATCATGGACTCCCTCGTTCTTATCATGACAGGCTGCATGGTAGACGTAGAAGAAATCACATCAAGACGTGTTAACTCCCTCTCCCCGTTCGGACCTGTTGTTATGGAAGAGCAGGGAATCGGTATCTCCGTAGAGGAATTCCAGAAGAGAAAAGCAGAAGGCACAATGAGCGGTCACGTAGGATTTGCTGAATCCGTAGGCATCATGGCAGAAGGTCTTGGCCTCACAGTCAAGGAATTCAGCCAGGACATGAACCCGATTACAACAGACGTTGACAGAAAGAGCCCACATGGCTTCGCAGCAGCTGGTTCCTGCGCTGGCGTTGCTATGACAGCAGAAGCAGTTCTTTCAAACGGCATGAAGGTTCACATGGATCACCCACAGCAGATCGAGCCTGAACAGGTTGGCATCCAGACCGGTGACTATGTAATCATCAAGGGAACACCTTCCGTAAACATGGTTAACAGCCCAGAAGTAGAAGGTGGACTTGGAACAATCGCAATGTGCGTAAACATGATTCCTCAGGTAATCAACGCAGATCCGGGTCTTGTAACAATGATCGACCTCCCGCTCCCAAGAGCACTCATGGGCGACGTTCGCGACAGAATTAAACCCGACAAAAAGATCGTAAAATAATTAGAGTATCATTTAAAAAGAGCCTTTGACATGTATCCGGTAGGGCTTCCGCAGCGCCGGTTCTTAACGATTTGCGAGTGCAACTGCACGAAGCAAGAGTTTAGAACCGCTGCGCGAGGACTAAGCGCGAGCGGCCCTACTGATACATAGTCAAAGGCTGTTGTTAAAAGAGGAGATGATTATTATGGCTAAGAAAGGTGACTGGGTACGCATTCATCGTGTGGTCCTTGCTGCCAACGAAAGAACAGCAAAGATTCCTGAAGACACCCAGAAATGCGACCTCGAGATGTGGACCAAGGGCTTCCTTCTAACTGACTCCGCAGAAATCGGTGAGGAAGTAGAAGTGGAGACAGCAGTTGGCAGAACCGAGAAGGGAACTTTGATAGAAGTAAATCCGTATTATACACATAGCTATGGAAAATTTGTTCCTGAGCTAATTCAGATAGACAAGCAGCTTAGAGAAATCATGAGCGAACTTGAGGGAGGTGCAAACTAATGGGATTGGCAAAAGATTATGATTCCGTAATGGGAAGATCCAATGACATTATGAAGACAGCCCTCGGACTGGACTATAATGACTATGAATCCGGAACTATTGCTTTTGATTATGAAGCACTTATGAGATCCACCGGTTACACCCTCGAAGAAGTAGCAAGAATCCAGGGTGAAACCGCAGTCGGAAACACACCGCTCATCGAGCTTAGGAACATCTCCAAGCTGGCAAGAAAATATGCAAAGCCCGGATACGGTGCTCGCATCTTCGCAAAGGACGAAGCTGCAAACGCTTCCGGTTCCTTTAAGGCTCGCCGTGCAGCATGTGCTGTTGCACACGCAAAGAAACTCGGTTACAAGGGCGTAATGGCTGCAACCTCTGGAAACTACGGAGCAGCAGTAGCATCCCAGGCAGCAATGCAGGGACTAAAGTGCATCATCGTTCAGGAATGCTATGACTCCAAGGGAGTTGGCCAGCCTGAAATCGTAGAGAAGGCACGTAAGTGTGAAGCATACGGAGCAGAAGTAATTCAGCTTACCGTAGGACCCGAATTGTTCTATACATTCCTTTCCGTACTCGAGGATACAGGATACTTCAATGCATCCCTCTATTCACCGTTCGGAATCGCAGGTGTAGAAACTCTGGGATATGAAATCGCAATGCAGTGCCGCGAAATCGCAGGAAAAGATCCGGACATGGTAGTTTGCACAAACGCCGGTGGCGGAATGATGACGGGTACAGCTCGCGGACTCATCAAGGCCGGCGCAGTGAACACAACCCTCGTTGCAGCATCCATTGACCTCTCCGGACTTTCGATGGCATCCGACGAAGCCTTCAACAAGAAGTCCTGCACAACAGGTCATACAGGATTCGGTGTACCTTATGCAACAGATCCCGATCACTCCGACGTTCCAAGAAGTGCAGCAAGACCTCTACGCTACATGGATCGCTATGTAACCGTAAAACAGGGTGACGTAATGTATATGACAGAAGCTCTTGCGAACCTGGAAGGAATCGAAAGAGGACCTGCAGGAAATACAGCTCTTGCAGCAGCATTCTCACTTGCTCAGGAACTTCCTGAGGATGCAATCCTGGTAATCTCCGAAACGGAATACACAGGAGCAGGCAAGCACGTTCAGCCTCAACTCGACTTTGCTCGTGACAACGGAATCGACATCCACTTTGGAGATCCGGATAACGAAGACAAGCCGGGTGTAAACGTCGTGCTGCCAAAGGATCCAAGCTTCATCCACGCAATCGATGCTGACCTGGATCACTTCAGACAGTCACTGATCAAAAAGTCCTGCGCAAAATTCGGCGTAACAGAGCCAAATGAAGCGGACCTAAAATTCCTGGCTGAAGAAACAAAGACCGACGTTGATTTCGTAAAGAAGACCTTAGGCCTCTAAAATCAGAAACGGAGAGAAAAGAATGATTAGAGAAGACGATTTTGCGGAAAGAAGAAAACACATAGCTAACCTTTCCGACGAGGAGCTCTATAATCGCTTTTGGGAGCTCACTGCTCAGGTGGTAGATCCATTATTGGAGCTGGGCAGAAAAAACACGACGCCTTCCGTAGAGAGAGCAGTTCTCCTTCGTATGGGAGTATCATCTCTTGATACACAGAAGATCGTCGAAGGCTGCATCGATAATGGCCTGATGGGTCATGGTGCAGGACACGTAGTATACAAGATTTCACAGGAAAAGGGCATCTCCATCAGAGAAGCTTCCGAGCGTCTTGCAAAGGGAGAATTCTGGGAAGATGCTGTTAATGCGTTCAAGAAAGGGGGCAAGTAATCATGGCAATTGACATGTATGGAATTCATCTTGAACCCAATGAAAAATTGGACGTAAGAGAAATACTTAAAGACCTTGATAAGTATGAGCCGCGCCGCAGAGGTTGGCACTGGAGAGAGCCCGCACCAAATCTTGAGATGGGCCCCTTCACCTATAGCGATTGCTCAACTCCGCTTGAGAACAGCGTAGGACTTCCTCCTGCAAAGTTCTTTGGCGACATCGACCCACAGCCCCTTCCTGTTATCACAACGGAAATAGCATCCGGTCGTTTCGAGGACGACATCCGTCGTATGAGAATGGCTGCATGGCACGGCGCAGACCATATCATGGTTATCCGTCACATGGGACAGTCCCATATCGACGGACTCATGGAAGGAACTCCGCAGGGTATCGGAGGTATTCCGGTAACTCGTAAGCAGGTAAGAGCACAGAGAAAGGCTCTCGATATTATTGAGGACGAAGTTGGTCGTCCGATCAACTACCACTCCTACGTATCCGGAGTTGCAGGACCTGACGTTGCGGTAATGTTCGCAGAAGAAGGAATCAACGGTGCTCACCAGGATCCGCAGTACAACGTACTCTACAGAGACATCAACTGCGTTCGTTCCTTTGTTGATGCCTGTGAATCAAAGAAGATAATGGCATGGGCCGACATTCTTCAGATAGACGGTGCGCATAACGCAAACGCAACCGCAAGAGAAGCATGGAAGGTAATGCCTGAACTTATCGTTCAGCACGCAATCAACTCTCTCTTTTCTGAGAAGGTTGGAATAAAGCCTGACCACATTTCACTTTCAACGGTACCGCCATCGGCAACACCTGCACCATGCATCAAGCTTGACCTTCCCTATGCAGTTGCCCTTCGCGACATCTGCGGAAGATATAAGATGAGAGCGCAGCAGAACACAAAGTACATTTGCTCATCGGTTAGAGAAGCAACTGTAACTCACGTTCTAAACATGATGATCTCCAAGCTCACAAGCGCAGACATTCAGTCCACAATCACACCGGACGAAGGACGTAACGTTCCATGGCACATATATAATATGGAAGCTTGCGACAACGCAAAGCAGGCTCTCGTCGGAATGGACGGCCTCATGGAAATGGTTGAACTCAAGAAGGACGGATACCTTAGAGAAGAAGCGAGAGACCTTAAGGAAAGAGCGCTCCTCTTCATGGAAGAAATCGTTGAAGTAGGCGGATACTTTAACGCCGTTCAGGAAGGCTTCTTTGTTGACTCAGCAAAATACCCAGCTCGTAACGGCGACGGAATCGCTCGTAAGATTGAGGGCGGCGTAGGCTACGGCTTCATCTTTGAAAGAGAAGAAGACTATATGGCTCCTGTAACCGCACACTACGGCTACAACAATGTTGAGCAGTACGGCGGAGATCCGGAGAATCCATCTGCACTTATCGGCGGATGCACATTCGAAGACAGAAGCAAAATCGTTTATATCGATGAAATCGATCCTAACGATGAAGATTGCGTAAATGTTCGTCTCGACAAGGTTAAGAAATACCACGACGGCGAAGCAATCAAGCCTGAGATGGAATGGTGCGGAGATGGTGTAATCCTTCTCACAATGATGATCCCTGCAGAGCCGAGAACAGCAGAAGCAGTTGCTCTTGAGATTGGCCGCAAGATGGGACTCGATAGCCCAGAAGTAACGAGCAAAGAAGTCATGCAGATGGCCGAAGGAACAAGAATTGAGATGAAGGGCAAGCTCACCTTTGATGTTGACCCGTCAAATCTTGAGATTCCACCTGAGCCACATCATCTTCCTGACGAAATTCTCTTTAATGAATTCAAAGAGCATCCGATGGTAGTTGTCTGTGGTACCGTTGGTGAAGATGAGCACTCCGTAGGACTCAGAGAAATCATCAACATCAAGCATGGCGGAATCGAAAAGTGGGGCATCAAGGTCAACTACCTTGGTACTTCCGTTCCTGTAGAAAAGCTTGTCGACGCTGCAGTTGAGCTTAATGCCAATGCAATCCTTGCTTCCACAATCATTTCTCACGACAATATTCACTACAAGAATATGAAGAGAATAAATGACCTGGCTGTGGAAAAGGGTATCAGAGACAAAGTAATAATCTGCGCCGGCGGAACACAGGTTGTTCCTGAGGATGCAAGAAAGACCGGAATCGACGAGGGCTTCGGTCGTGATTCCCACGGTATCGACGTTGCTACATTCCTTGCTGAAGAAGCAATGCGTCGTCGTGGAGACCTTGCTCCCGGAGAAAAAGCAGACGAAAAATTCGGCAAAAAATAAACCATAAACGACGACAATCGTGCGCTCCGAACCGAACATCGGCAATCACCTGGTCCTCGGAAGGAACAACTCATACCGATATCTGTACCTTGGACTTTTGGGAGTGGGGACAACTCGCCCTACGGGCTCAAACAAGTCCGACACTCCAACAAAAGTCAGGTACATCTATCGGAGAGTTGTACTCCTTCCTGCGGAATCGGTGATTGCTCGACGCACGGTTCAGAAGTCACACGGTTGTCGTCGATTCGTTTTATTAGAGTAATTATTTGCACAAGTTTATAACATTAGTTAAATGAGGACTACGAATGAAAGTTGATGTTCTGGTTGCCGAAATTGGCTCAACAACCACAGTAGTAAATGCCTTTACCGGCTTGGATACGGATAGCCCGGAGTTCTGGGGACAAGGGCAAGCTCCAACCTCGGTGCTCGAGGGCGATGTTCGTGTCGGGCTTCAGGGAGCAATCGATGACCTTTGCAAGAAGAAGGGCATAGACAAATTGGAATACGACGAGATGCTGGCCACATCATCTGCGGCCGGTGGACTAAAGATGACGGTCCACGGTCTTGTTTATGATATGACTGCGAAGGCTGCAAAGGAAGCTGCCCTCGGAGCCGGCGGCATCATTCACTATATAACCGCCGGAAGACTGAGAAGAACCGACGTAGCCAAGATTAAAGAAATCAACCCGAACCTCATCTTGATTGCAGGCGGCGTTGACTATGGTGAAAGAGAAACAGCACTTGATAACGCCGAACTCATTCGTTCCATGGGATTAAATACACCTGTAATCTATGCAGGAAATATCGAGAACCAGGAAGAAATGAAGCTCATCTTCGACGAAGAAAGTGGGCAGAAACTTTATCTGGTGGATAATGTCTATCCAAAGATTGACGAGCTGAATGTCGAGCCCTGCAGAAAGGTAATTCAAGACGCCTTTGAGCAACATATCACGAATGCTCCGGGTATGGAGCACGTTCGCGACATGGTAAGCGGCCCGATTATACCGACACCGGGCGCGGTCATGGAAGCAACCAAGGTTCTCTATGACTGCCTGGGTGATTTGATTGTCCTTGATGTTGGCGGTGCAACAACGGACTTACACTCCGTTGCTACCGAATCCGACAAGGTTGCGCGTCTCATGATTTCGCCTGAGCCGAAGGCCAAGCGAACAGTGGAAGGCGACCTCGGAGTTTACGTCAACCGAATGAAGGTAATCGAATCCATCGGAGAAGAGAAGCTCCGCGAAAAATGCGCCAAAGAAGGAATAGATATGGATAGCGTCTTAGAGACCTACGTGGCGATTCCGAAGACAGAGGACGAAATCAAATTCGTAGAGATGCTTACGGAGGAAGCCGTTCTAAAGGCAACGGAGCGACATGCTGGTGCGCTTCGCTATATCTATGGACCGTCAGGACGCTCGACGGTTGCAGAGGGAAAAGACCTAACCCAGGTTAGATACATCGTGGGGACAGGAGGAGCACTTACCAGACTTCCGCATAGAGTCGAGATAATGTCTGAGATTGCGAAGCATAATGAAACCGGACTTAAACTGTTCCCGACCGAGCACGCTAAGATACTGGTCGATAACGACTACATCATGGCATCACTTGGTGTCCTTTCAAAGAATTATCGCGAAGCCGCAATCAAGCTCATGGAAAAGAGCCTTGATTTTAAATTCCCCGAGAAAAAGGAAAAGCAAGACTTCGGGGCGATATCGGCTGCACTTATGGAAGCGGAGATGCTTGCAAAGGAAGCCGAAGCCAAGGAAGAGGAATATCAGCATCACTTGGATGAAATGGAAGCCCAGGGTTACGACATGACGGAGTGGAGAACTCCGCCCGAGGTCGTTACCGACGAGGCGGAACTCGCGGAACTTATAAAAGAGGAAGAAGCTCAGGCGATGAGCGAAGCCGAAAAGCAAAAGAAGCGCGATGCGATGGGGTGCAACCAGGAATGCAATCGCTGTATGAGGACCCATTGCCCATATCGTAAAGCAATGTAGACTGACAGGAGAAAATATGTATCCAAAGATCAAAATAGATTTATCCAAACTAAAAAAGAACCTGGACGCAGTATCTGAAACCACAGTTGATAAGGGAAATTGCAGCCTTGCAATAGTGACCAAGGTATTGTGTGCTGATCCAAAGGCGGTAGAGCTAATAGCAAACCACCCGAAGGTCGAGCTTATTGCGGATTCCCGCATAAAGAATATCGCCAGCTATACAGATATAGCACATGAACATGGCAAGAAAACCATGCTTCTGCGAATTCCAATGCAGAGTGAATTGGAGGACGTTGTAAGATATGTGGACCTTTGTCAGATAAGCGAACTATCTACCATAAGCTTGTTAAATGAAGAAGCAAAGAAGGCAGGCAAAGTCCAAAAGATTCTTCTCATGATAGACATGGGTGACCTCAGAGAAGGCTTCTTCTTTGGTGACAAGGCTTTGATTCATGATGCAGTAAAAAGAATTCTCGACATGGAAAACATCTACCTCTATGGAGTGGGAGTCAACCTGACCTGCTACGGAGCGATCATTCCCAAGTTCGACAACCTTAACGGGCTCGTAGAAATTGCAAGAGAGATTGAAATCGAGCATGGTGTCAAACTCGAAATGATATCGGGAGGAAACTCAAGCTCCATCTACTTGATTGACAAGGGCGAGCTCCCCGAGGGAATTAACAACCTAAGGCTCGGTGAGGCCTTCGTTCTCGGAAATGATACGGCATACGAGACCAAGCTGCCGGGAACGACAGACGACGCTTTTATCCTGGAGGCGGAAATAGTCGAACTAAAGAAAAAGCCATCACTTCCAATCGGAGAAGTCGGTGTCGATGCCTTTGGTCAGAAACCTTATTATGAGGACAGGGGCATCATGGATAGAGCGATTATCGCGATCGGGAAACAAGATGTAGATATCGACAGCATGACTCCAATCGATGAAAGAATAGAGATTATGGGTGGTAGCTCCGACCACATCATCTTGGACGTAACTCACACGGATGGTGGTTACCATGTAGGAGATATTGTGTCGTTCAAGCTCGGTTACGGGGGCCTTTTGAAGGTCATGACGAGCCCGTATGTCGAAAAGGAATATAACTAAATATAGGAAAGGCCGCTCGATGTCGACGGCCTATTTTCGTTGAAATATTAAGGAAAGTTAAGATTTCAATCCATTGACAATGATGCTTATTCAAGCGTAAAATGTTCTTATCTAAGGGGATGAGATTATAAGGGGTTAGAGAAGATGTTTCAGCGGAACAAGTATATCTTTTCATATGAAAAAAAACGGCAGGCAGCCGCCAAAAAACGGGTGCTTACCGTTATTTTAATTGTCTTTGCTGTCATCGTTGCGCTCATCGCTGCTCTTGCACTCTATAATTCCACGATACATATCGATCTTGCTCAGAACAGAAATATACAGGTGAATACGGAGGCGTCAGCCAAGGACTTCATTGAAGGTATAGGAAACGGACGCCTTGTTGAAGACGTGCCGATAGATACATCAACTGTCGGAAAGAAGGATGTAACCGTAAAAATCAAGGTTGGAGAAGAGATTCGCGATTATACCTTTAATGTAAATGTCATAGACAACCAAGCTCCATCCATAACCGTTTCTTCGGAACACTGGAATGTGCTTGAGGGAACGCCCCTGGAATACATGTCAAATGCGGAAGCAACTGATAATTCAGGTGAGGAAATAAACGTAACCGTGGAGGGAGAGTACAATCCCAACGTAACCGGAGAGCAAACGCTTACGCTCACGGCGACGGATTCTTCCGGAAATACATCACAGCAAAACATAGCAATAAACGTAATAGAAATTACTTCGGATATGGGGGACATGACATTCTTGACCAACAAGGGCAACAATGCCGAGATCAAGGATGGAGTGCTTTATGTTGACGGAATAATTGTTGTCAACAAGACATTCGGGCTTCCCGAGAATTACGGGAGTGGCCTTGAAGCACCTGCTATAGAAGCCATGAGAAAGATGTTTGCCGCAGCGAGCAGCGAGGGTCTTTATTTGGACACTGTCACGGAATATCGCTCTTACAATGAACAGGCGGACTTGTTTGAATACTGGTCCGTCGTGGCGAGAGAGGGCGAGGACACCATGTCAACCGTCAAGCCGGGGCATTCCGAGCATCAGACGGGCCTCGCAATAGATGTAAACTCAACAAGTACATCCTTTGCGGATTCCGCGGAAGGCGTTTGGCTTGCATCGAATTGCCAGAAATACGGCTTCATAATGAGATATCCGAAGGACAAGGTTGAAGTAACAGGCTGCGCCTGGGAACCCTGGCATGTTCGCTATGTTGGTACTGAATTGGCGGAAAAACTATATAATGGCGGGAATTGGATTACACTGGAAGAATATTTTGGATTGCCCAGTGAATATTTAGACTAATCCCTAAAACATTTGGAAGAGTAGGAGCAAAGGATTGTTATCGTAGAAGAGTCCCGCGATTTCGCTTTGACGGATGCCGTTTACTATCGGGGATAGAGCGCGAGGATCCGCGAAGCTGAGTGCGGGGAAAAGCGCGAGCATGACTATGCTAACAATGAATATTCCGCGAAGAAGTCCAAATACTCCTCCCATGAATGCATTGAAAAGACCGATCGCTCCCTTCTCTTTTTTCTTACTTAAAAGATCTATCAAAATCGCCAGAAGCTTTGTTAAGACAATCAATGCCACAAGAGATACGAGGAAGGCGAGAACCTTCATCATTGTATCGGACATGGAAGTTGCAATTCTAACTGCAGCACTTTGTTGATATGTGGAAAAGGTTCCTCGAATCTGCTCCGGTATGGCAGCAAAAAACGAGCTCCCCGTGATGGATGAATTCATGGTGTCCTTTACATGTCCGAGAATTACGTCGTCTATCGAGGTTTTGTCCACGATATAATCTCTGACCGGGAAGGTAGCAAAGATGGCGCCGACTATGCAAATGACCCACCTGAAACAGCTTAAAACCACGGAGGCAAAGCCCTTTCGCCAGCCATGAATAGCGGATATGGCTACGAGGGCGATTAGCAGTATATTTACGCAGACTTTTGCTATGGTTTCAGGACTTCCGTTCATATGATAATTTTACAGGAAAACTGTACCTTGTGCAATAGTGGAACCGTTGAAAAGTAGACCTTGAAGTCATTCTCCGAGTATGTTAAAATTCTATGGTGTATGGAAAAGAACAAGTTTATGGCCGAGGCCTTGAAAGAGGCCGAAAAAGCATATGAGAAAGGCGAGGTTCCAATAGGCGCCGTAATTGTAAGAAACGGAGAAATAATATCCCGTGCTCACAATCTAACGGAAGCGAATTCCGATCCGACGGCTCATGCGGAAATCCTGGCAATTAGAGAGGCGGCATCAAAGCTCGCAACCTCAAGGCTCAACGGCTGTAGCATGTATGTGACCGTGGAACCATGCAGCATGTGCGCAGGCGCCCTTGTTTGGTCCAGAATAGAAAGGCTCTTCATAGGGACTATGGATAGAAAGGCCGGAGCATGCGGTTCTATCTTCGATATAGTGGATAGCCCGAAGCTAAATCACAGAATTGAAGTTCAAACCGGCATAATGGAGGAATCGTGCAAGGAAATCATGCAGCGATTTTTCCGAGAACTAAGATAAGGATAATAGTTAAAATAAGGATAAATGAGAGGAGATTGTTCCGAAGGAAGCCCGCCGGGTTTCGGAATAAAAGACTTATGACCAAAAGACACGAGAGACTTAGATTATTTAATATAGCTACGGTAATAATTCTTATCGCCATGATGGCAGTTGGATTTGCTCTTGCGAGCACATGGACGGCATATGGCGATGGCGGATTCGAAATTGTAGAGACCTATCCAAGGGACGGGGCAACCAATGCTGCCGTAGAAAACCTTGGAGTTAAATTCACATTCAGTAAAGACATCGATGCCGAAGCGAACAGAGAGGCCAATGCCAAGTGCTTCACGCTTATCGGGCCCGACGGAAACGTGCTTCCAACCAAGGTCTATTACAATCCAAAGGATGCAACGCAGCTTCTGGTTCTTTATGATACAACGGAAACAGGACCGCTTACCGCCGGAAAGAGTGAGCATTATCAGCTTAAGGTCGCAGGCACTCTTGTTAATAATGAGGGTGCAGTTCTTGGAGAGGACGTCAATATAGAATTTGACACCATCAATCAAAGCTTCAATACCAGCGTTTATATGGTAATCATGCTTCTCATGATGGGTGGTATGGTATTCTTCACAACCAGACAGGCCAGCAAGAAAGCCGCTGAGAACGCTCAGGGCGGCAGCGGAAAAGCTACCAGAGAGGAAGCCTTTAATCCATATAAGGAAGCCAAGCGTACAGGAAAGTCCGTTGCAGAGGTAATGGCTATTCACGAAAAGGAAGTAGCTAAGGCTGAAGCAAAGGCATCGAAGAAGAATGTACGCGAATACGACGAAGACTTCGAAGAGGAAGAATACGATAATGGCAATTATAAGGTAAAGGGTCCAAGACCAATCTCCGCGGGAGGAAGCTCCTATATAACCGGAAGAAAGGCCCTGGCAGAAGCCAAGAAGGCGGAAGAGGAGCGACTCGCACGTCGCCGCGCCAACGCAAAGAAAAAGAGATAAGCATACGATAATTTGATAAACCGGGGACGGCTCCGCAAGGAACCGTCCCTTTGTTAAATGAAGAGAATCAAAGAAAATGGAACGTAATAAAATAAAACTTAATTCTTATGCAAAGATAAATCTGTCCTTGGATGTGGGACGGCCTCTCGCAAGCGGGATGCATCCCGTTGACATGATAATGCAGCAGATTTCACTATGCGACGAAGTTGTGATAGAAGTTTCGAAAGAAGTTGCGAAAGAAGCTTCTGGAGCGGATAGCTGCATAGCATTAACATGCAGCAATTCTGAACTTCCGACGGATAATACGAACCTTGCATATAGGGCAGCCGAGCTAATGCTCGAAGCTCACCGCTCCGGATTAGAGCCGGACTTAAAAGAAAAGACTTTAGACGAGCGAGCTTTGGTGAAGCCCGGTATTCGAATCCATATCGAGAAGAGAATCCCCTTAGCTGCCGGTCTCGCCGGAGGAAGCAGTAATGCTGCTGCCGTAATAATAGGCCTGAATTATCTGCTTGACTTGGGATATAGCCTTGACGAACTCTGCGCGCTTGGAGCGAAGCTTGGCTCCGATGTTCCGTTTTGCATAATGGGACAGATGAATGATTCTATGGCTTCAACTGCAGCAAGAGCAACAGGAACGGGAACGGACTTAAAGCCCTGCGCACCCCTTGATGCCTATGTCCTGATTGCCAAACCGAGAATCGGTGTATCTACGAAGGAGGTCTATCAAGGAATTGACGCTGTAGCACCCTCCGACATAGAAGCACGCCCGAAGAACGAGGAATTTGAACGCGCTCTTTCTGCACTTAAAGAAGCAACTACCAATAACGATTGCTCCGACCAAAGAGAAGAGCAGTTACGCGTGATTGGCAGAAACAGCATAAACGTATTGGAACTCTATACTCTTAAAGCATATCCCGAGGTGGCCAGACTTAAAGAGCAAATAAAAAATGCCTGCAAAGTTGCAGACGCTAATCCAATCTCTGTTCTAATGAGCGGAAGCGGCCCGACGGTCTATGCTCTCTTTACCGATGAAGCGGATGCTATAAAAATAGCAGAGAATCTTAGGAACGCATTCCCAAATCCGGACGAATGCTTCATCGCAACCTGCGAAACAATTTAAGAAATTGGAACAATCAAAAACCCCGAGGATATACTCTCGGGGATTTAGCATTGCATGGTGTTTTATTCTGCTTCAATTAGTACGGTTTCAAGTTCAAGGGTTTTTCCTTCTCGGAGTACGGTTATCGTGACTGTATCTCCCGGACTGTATTTATTAATCAAGTTTGTCAGATCCGCCTGCGATGTCACCTCTTCGCCATTCACTGCGACAATTACGTCCTTCTGCTGGAATCCTGCTTTAATGGCTTCCTTACCGGTGGCTTCGTATACGTAGAGTCCCGGGGTATCGAGTCCATACTGGCGAGCAAGAGCAACCGTGCTGGCATCGATTACGCTGATTCCAATCAGAGGACGACCGGTAATCTTGCCATCCGTAATCAAAGTGCTTGCAATTTCCGCAGCCTTGTTGATTGGGATTGCGAATCCCAAACCATCAACATCCGATCCGATGGATTTTGCCACCACGATGCCGATTAAATTGCCCTCGCCATCAAAGAGTCCACCGCCGGAATTTCCGGGATTGATTGCCGCATCGGTTTGCAGTAGGGTCATGCTCTTTCCGTCGATAACAAGATTTCTATCGAGTGAACTGATGATTCCTACGGAAGCCGATCCGCCCAGTTTACCGAGAGGATTGCCTATTGCGACAGCAATGTCTCCTACGGACATTTCCTCGGAATTGCCGTATTGTGCTGCGACGAATCCGGAACCATCGATTTTAAGAACAGCTATATCCGTCATTGAATCTCCACCGACAATCTTGGCGGGATATGTATTACCATCTTTGGTAATGACACTGATAGACTGTGCATCTTCAATGACGTGGTTACAGGTGAGGATATATCCATTGGAATCGATGATAACACCTGAGCCTGCACCCGGAGTAGTGTAATTCATGAACCAACCGCTGGATACCATAGTCTCTGTTTGAATTTCCACAACAGCATTTTCATTCATGGCAACAATCTCTTCAACGGACTTTGGTGAACCGGTTGATTTAGCCAAGGTATAGTTGGTTGCAGAGATGGTATTCGTACTTCCGATTATTGTTCTGTTAAAGGCTCCTGCCAGGGAAAGTCCGCCAACTGTTAGACCGGAGGTTGCGATCATTGCACAAATAAGACCAATCATGAAGGTCTTCATTGTGATATAACCTGCAGCTCTCCTTGCCTTCCTGGAATAGATGACGGGTGGTCCGCTAATACCGAGATCGCCCTCATGGGTATCATTGTGACTTTCACCACTACCGACATTCCTGTACTTGTCGTATTCATTCCATCTAATCATATATCATCAGCCCCTTATCTATTAAATATCTGCTTCAATTGTATTATACATAAAAAATATAGGAAAAACCTAATCTTTATTTAAAATATACCCACTAAATGTGACTTTTATGTGTTAAATTCGTAATGTCTATGGTAAAATATTTGATTGTAGATGTGAGGATTAGATATGGGACAAGGCAAGGAGAAAATAGGAATAATATTCGGAGGCCGTTCAGGAGAGCATGACATTTCTCTGATGTCGGCGAATGCGATTTTGCATGCGATAGACAAGGAAAAATACCAGCCCATACCTATTGGAATAGATAGAGAAGGCAAGTGGTACTTGGCGGATTCCGAACTTGAATCGATAGAAAAAAACGTGTGGCTTCTGGGAGCAAGAGCACTTGATCCATGGAAATTGAAGAACAAGGTTGACTTTGTCATGCCGGTTCTCCATGGAACCATGGGTGAGGACGGAACAATCCAGGGCCTACTGGAATTATTGGATATTCCCTATGCGGGATCCGGGGTCATGTCCTCTGCAATTTGCATGGACAAGGCCATGGCAAAGGATATTTTTGCTAAGAACAATATCCCCACCTGCAAATACAAACTCGTTCAAACCGAAGATTTGAACAGCAATATAGCGGGTATAGTAAAGGAGATATCGGAGGAGTTTTCAGGTCCTGTCTTCGTTAAGCCGTCCAATGCGGGATCCAGTCTCGGCGTGAGCAAGGTTGAGGATATAAACGACATGGGGAAGGCCTTAGCCCTCGCAGGAAGCTTTGATAGAAGAATCTTGATAGAGGAAGCGATAATCGGCAGAGAAATTGAAACCGCAGTAATCGGAAACGACGAACCCCTGGTTTCGGTGCCCGGAGAAATCACAACCGGGGAAGATTATGAGTATTATGATTTCGAAGCAAAGTATTCCGATTCCTCCGGAACCAGATTGGATATTCCTGCAGACATCCCGGAGAAATTGTCCGGAAGAATAAGACGTCTCGCAAAGAAGGCCTATAGGGCATGTGACTGCGCGGGCTTTGCGAGGGTGGACTTTTTCCTTGAAAAGAAAACAAACAGAGTTTTGATAAATGAGATTAATACAATTCCGGGGCTAACCAAGTACAGCCTGTTCCCGCTGATGTGGGAGGAATCGGGTATAGGATTTACAGAGTTAATAACAAAGATTGTGGAGTATGGTCATGAAAGATATAACGATAAAAATAGTAGGCAGACGCTACGCAGAAGGTGAGCTCGAAGACGAAATGGAATTCGTCAGCGACGCCAAAATGTACGAAAGAGCAGGGGCTCGTTATTTGCTGTACGATGAAAGCGAATTCTCCGGATTCCCCGGATGCAAGACCAGCCTTAAGCTAACCGACAGCAGCATCAGAATGAAGAGAATCGGAGGAGAGGAATCGGGCTTCGGTGTGGATTTGGTGTTCGAAAAGGGCAAGCGATTCACCAGCATATATGAAACTCCGTATGGGTCTTTTGACATGGAGGTCCTGACGACTGACATCCACAACAATCTGAACTCCGAGGGCTATGGCAAGGTTGTCGTTGGATACGATGTCAGCCTCCACGGCCTTGATGAAGGAAGAAACGAAATTGATATAGAGATAATGCAGTAGTCATTAAAACAAATAGTTATGCGGAATCAAGATAGGCATAACTGAAACCAACAATTTAAACCCGGTAATCGATTGATAAGCAAAGAGAGGAAGAAATGGCCTTAGTCCCAGCAAAAGGATTTGATGCAGAAAAGTATATCGAAGAACAGTCCCAGTACATCCTTCAAAGGATAGACCAGGGACAGGGCGACCGACTCTATCTGGAGTTCGGCGGAAAACTCGTCCACGACAAACACGCCATGCGAGTCCTCCCGGGCTTTGACGAAAATGCTAAAATTAAGCTCCTCCAGAAGATGAAGGATCAGGCGGAGGTTATCATTTGCATCTACGCAGGTGACATAACCACCAACAAAACGCGCCATGATTTCGGAATCACTTATGACCTGGAGGTTCTTCGTTTGATAGACACCTTTAGGCAGTACGACCTAAGCGTAAACAGCGTGGTTGTAACCAGGTATATGGATCAACCCGCAGTAAACATGTTCATAAACAAACTGGAGCAACGAGGCATCAAAACCTATAAGCATTTCTTTACCAAGGGATATCCAACGGATGTGGATACCATCGTAAGCGAGGAAGGCTACGGAGCAAATCCCTTCATAGAGGTGACCAAGCCGCTCGTCGTCGTAACCGGTCCGGGAGGCGGATCCGGGAAGCTTGCGACCTGCCTCTCCCAGCTCTATCACGAATATATAAACGGGAAGAAGGCGCGCTACGCCAAATTCGAAACATTCCCGGTTTGGAACCTGCCGCTAAAACATCCCGTTAATCTGGCCTACGAGGCCGCAACCGTGGACCTGAAGGATGTCAACATGATCGACTCCTTCCACCTTGATGCCTATGGAGATAGGGCCGTAAACTATAACCGTGACATTGAAGTCTTCCCGGTAATCAAGAGAATCATAGAAAAAATCACCGGAGAAGAATCCGAATACAAGTCCCCGACGGACATGGGTGTTAATCGAGTAGGAACATGCATCGTGGACGACAAGGTTTGCCAAGAGGCGGCGAGCCAAGAGATAATCCGAAGATTTTTGATTGCAAAATGCGATTACAAGAAGGGTAAGATTTCCTCTGAGGAACTTGACCGCTCCGAGCTTATAATGAAGGAAGTTGGCCTGAGTGAAACCGACAGACCTGTCGTTTTGGTGGCGAGGAATTATGTCGAAGACAAACGACACAGAGGAGAGCAATTTGAAAACGTGGTTGCCATGGCCATAGAAATGCCGGACGGAACGGTGGTGACCGGAAGAAGTTCCGACCTCATGGTGGCATCAGCGGCTGCGATTTTGAACGCAACAAAGAGACTTGCCAGATTCGATGATGAACTCCTCATGATTGCACCTCAGGTTATCGAAATAACTCAGAAGCTGAAGGTGGAAACCCTCGGTTACGATCGCTCGAGGCTTAGCTGCGAGGAAGTGCTAATGGCACTCGCGATTTCGGCGGCGAATAATCCGTCGGCGGCAGTCGCCATGAGGAAGCTCCCAAAACTGGCAAATTGCAGAGCGCACTGCACCGCGATTTTGTCCGATAGAGACGAACAGGTACTATCTGCACTCGGTTTGGACGTAACGTGTGACCCCGAATACATGACGACGAACCTATATAATCACTAAACAAAAAGCACTAAAAAACCTCCACGATTCACATGACTGTGGAGGTTTTCTACTATATCAATATATCAATATCAATAATCTTTTGGTTTACAGCGATGTGAATGCAGCAAGCATTTGATCGGTTCGGTCATCTCCGAATGAGGCAACCGTTACGCAGGCGATATATGACTCCTTCTTCAAATATACTTGCTTTTGGTACATTGTTGTTCCGTCCTTCGTAGAAGAGGATTCCATGCATACCCTGGGGATTCCCGCAAAAACCGCCTCGGTTATTTCCATCTCTATATCCGTCCAACCCTGAGCCTGGAGCGTTTGCTTTGACGCTTCCAAGGTTGACTCCGCAAGCTCTTGTTCGGACATAAGTACCCCATACATTTTACCGATGTCTTCTATCGTGATATTTATATTATCAAAGATTATGCTGCTCTCGCTTTCTGAAGTGTCGAGGGCATAGAGATCCATCACAAAACCTGAATTCTGAAGGGTTTCAAGAATTGCCTCATCATCTATGGTGCTCGTAGCCATACCCATTACCTGAGCAAGCTCGCTGTCGGTGGCGATATACCAGTTTTCATTTGGTGCGGTAAACTTTATTCCGTAATATGAGTTTGTATAGGTAGTCGTAGTAGTGTTTCCGAGAATGGTCGCCGGCGGTGCACCTGATGCCGTTTCTTCGTCACTATTTTCATCAGCATTTGTATCTGCACCGGTAGTCGAAGTGGTATCAGTACCTTGCGTGTTTGAATTGGATTCCTCTTCTGATGTTTCGCCTTCGTCGTCGGTGCTCGCTTCTTCTGATTCCTCATCGGAATTATCGGAGTCTAACAGGTTCTGCGGATTTTGGGCCGCATCCTCTTTTGCCAGCTGAGCCAAGTCGTATTTTTCATGACATCCCGCAAGCACTACCAGCGACAGAATCAAAATCATCAGAATCAAAATGTTATATTTCTTTTTCATATCTCTAATCCTCGTTAAAACTTCCCTTTCCAATAAAGTGACATTAAGTATATCACTTTTTAGCAGAAGGTACAAATTTAACCTTTATTTAGGGATTTCCAAAAATTACTTGAAAAATGTCTTGACATATGTTACGATTACGTTACTTAAAGAATACACCGAAAAGGTATAATTTTAAGAAAGAACTGGATTCTTTAGACATTGGCCTGCTATTTACAAAAATAAAACTAAGGAGAGGTATCATGAATTTAGCGAAAGTATCAGCGAATGGGCAATTGACACTGCCTGTAGAAATCAGAAGAGCCTTGGGCGTCCATGCTGGTGACAAAGTTCTCTTCATGCAAAAGCCCGATGGCGAGGTTGTCGTAAGCAACGCATCCGCAATCAGTTTTGCCGAAACAAACAAAGACACGAATTAGGTTGCGTGTCTTTGTAATAGTATCTTTAAACAGTATCTTTCTGAAAATTATATTCTGATGATAAATTGAGGGCGAACAATTACCAAAATGTTTCAGGCTAATCGGGTAGCATAGAACTGTCAAGCTCCGGGTAAGCACCGAGGAAAGCTTTTAGAGCTATGCACATCTTCGCGCATCCTCCGCTCGCCATTGCCTCCATATTGAGCGGCATAATGGGATCGTGAAGGGACTTTCTGAGAAGGAGCCAGCCTTGAACATCCACATCATCAAAGTCTATTCGAATGCCTTCATAATTGGGCTCTGCCAAGCTGCATTTCAGGTAGCGCGCGGCAGAGTCTTTGCTTTTATCTGCCGATGATTCCGCTGATGAATCAAGTGGCATTCTTCCGCTTTTTGCGATTTCTGTGAGCATGGAAATTATGTCGGTTCCAACCTCTGCAAAGGTCTTTCCGCTTTCCTTTAAACGCTCCGCGCTAAATGGAAGACGATATTCAAACGCCTCGAGCGGTTCCTCCAAATCGGAGATTACTGTCGATATGCCCTTTCCCTCCGCTGCAAGCTTTGCTGTCTCTATCACTATCAAGGTTGCCAGGTACGCACCGTCATCCAAATAATAGTTTTGCTTGTAAGCCGCATGGCCGGATGTCTCTATAGCGAGCTGACTGTCGGTTCCCGCTCGATCAAGCTCGATGGCTTTTCCGATAACATTTCTATAGCCGCGCTTATATCTAAGATGCTTTAAACCGAGCTTCTTTGTGAGGAAATCCGTCAGCTGATTTGATGTGACGCTATCCGTAACAACGGTGGTTCCCGGATGCTCCTTTGCTATCAAGGCTGCCGCCAAGGCAACTATTCCGTTATGCGCAATTTCCTTACCATTTTCATCGACTGCAGAGGCTCTATCCACGTCGGTATCAAAGATTAATCCGAGATGTGGCTTTGCTTCCAGGACCCTTCGACAAATGGAAGCCATGGCGTCCTTGTTCTCCGGATTTGGAATGTGGTTCGGAAATGTTCCGTCGGGTTCCAGGTATTGAGAAGACGATACATCCGCACCAAGCGGTGCCAGAACATTTTCTGCGTAGAAGCCGCCTGCGCCGTTTCCGGCATCCACGGTTATAGATAATCCCTGAAGGGGAAGTGCATAACTATCTGATGATTTTTTCGTCGCTAATCCCTCTACAATAATGCTTCTCAAGTGCGCGGAATACTTTTCTATGAGAGGAATTACATGCACTTCTCCGTGAGAAGTAAAGTGCCTTTCGCCGCTTGACCTCGCCGCACTGTCGTAGAGTTTGGAATACAGATCATCGGATTCGGCAATCATCAAGATTTCGGAGATGTCTTCTTTCTCCAAGCCGCCGTCCTTGGTGAAAAACTTCATGCCGTTCCTGTTGGGGGGCATGTGGCTTGCGGTAATCATGATGGCACCGTCTGCGTCAAACTCCGAAAATACTGTGGACATGAACATCGCGGGAGTCGATGCGAGGCCCGCACTCATAACCACTGCGCCGGAGTGGCTCAGGGCCTCGCAGATTGCGGATGAAATCGCTGGGCCAGAGATGCGTGAGTCTCGACCAACCGTGATTTTAATGCCGTGACTTGCTGCTCCAATTTTTTTGTGTAAAAAAATAAGGAAGCCAAGAGCGATTCGCTCTGCGACCTCCGTCGTCAAATTTACTTCAGGACCGTCCAAGGTTGCTACCGCAACCCCACGAATATCGCTGCCGTTCTGTAACGATTTGTAGTCTCTCATAATAATCACCTGGAATTTTCCAAAAAATGAAATCTCGGAGTTCGCTGGAAGATAGGGATTCTTCTTGGACCTGCCCCGAGAATAAGGAATTAGGAATTTGATTCAGGTCCACTTGCGAACCTTTTGAATCATATGCAGTTTTGCATTTGGGGTTGCAAAACGTTTTCGAGGACTTGGGGTTCCTCTTACAAACATTCTATTATTCTGCATTTGGGGTGTCAACACACCCTGTCCAAAATCATACTTTTGGTCGATGGGTTTTGAGCAAAAATCATACTTTTGGCCGATAAGCCAAACAAGGGACGACCCCTAAGGAATCGCCCCCTTGTTCATTAATCCATAATTGGCTCTCCATCGGGAGTGAAGAGATATAGTTTCTCCAAGTAAACGAGGTCATCGCGCTTGGTTGCGTCTCCCTCTGCAAGAACCGCCATTCTTGCGACAATGTCACCGCCGCATGTTTCAATCAACTCTTCCATTGCGATAAGAGATCCGCCGGTGCTAACCACGTCATCAACAGCAAGCACTCTCTTTCCACGCATCAGCTCAGCATCAAGGCCGCCAACGCAAAGAACCTGCGGATGAGCTGTTGTTATCGACTGTACATCGGTCGTTATCACATCCGTCATATAGAGCTTTGGTTCTTTACGGAGTACAATAAAGGGCTTTCCGGACTGTCTGGACATTTCATATGCAAGAGAGATTCCCTTTGACTCGGCAGTCACAATAATATCGAATTCAGGCGCTCTTGATAGAAGCTCCTCTGCACATCTAATTGTGAGCTCTACGTCACCAAAGAGAACAAAGCCGGCAATATAAAGGTCATCCGTTAATGGACAAAGAGGAAGCTTTCTATCTAATCCGGCAATCTTCATTTCATGAAATTTCATCAAAAATACCTACCTTCTTAATACGTTTACACTTATCTCTTATAGACATTCAATAAATACTGCTACGATAATACGTCGCAATACAACTTAAACAGTATATCATAAAATGCGATATTCGACCATAAAATGCATTCCGATCATGCTATGAACTACGCGCCTCGTTGAGGGGCTGGCGAATATAATAGAACACCGTACCGTTGGTTTTATATGCATACTTCTTTCCGTTGGCATAAGTGTATTCCACATAGATGGCGGGTACATCTTCTCCGCGATCCAGCGTCATTCGTGTTTCAGCAAAGAACACCGTCGCCCCATGTCCCATATCGATTAGAGCCGATTCAGGGAAGTCTTCCTCCGAAGGTTCACAAACAATCCCTTGGCCGGCCAGGGTGACTCTTATAAAGAGCTGTCTGGCTTGGTCGGGAGTTAAATGAAATCTATCTCCTTCGTACTCCGCCTCCACAGCATCAAAGCGTTCACCCTTAAACAGCTCTGCACTATAATCCTCCATATAATTCTTATAGTCTCTGTTATCGAGTATCGTTCTAACAATGGGCCCCATAGCAATTGCCGATATAATGATTGCAACGGCAATCATAGGCCAGATGGATCTGTCCTTACGCGCTGTGCGAGCGCTTTTGTTTATCCCAAATGAGTAAGTTTCTTCAATTGCTTCCATATTGACCTCATTAATCTGCGATACAAGGAACCGGTAGCTGATTAATCTGTAATTACACTATTATTATAGCAAAATCATTATAGCAAATATAGTGTTACTTGTTTAGTATTGCTATTAAATCTATACTTTAGTTGCGTGAAATATAAGCGAGAAGAGCCTGGAGACAGAGGATAAATGAGAATCAAAGCCCTTGCATAAATTGGGAAAATGTGATTAAATATACAGAAAAATTGCATATTTTAGCGCGGTAGAGAAGCAAAGCACTGTAATTCTATAGAAAGTGTAATTCTTAAAAGGAGGAGTGTCTAAACAATGAAGAAAAAAGCAATACTATCTGTAAGCTTTGGCACGAAAGACCCCGAACTGGAAAAGAAGACTATTGATGTTCTTGAAAAAGAATACCAAGAAGCCGTCCCCAAGGCGGAGGTTTACAGAGCAATTACAAACGAGGCAGTAATCAAAATCAGACATGAGGCTGAGGGGGATGATGCTCCGGTATATGCGGTGAGAGAAACTCTTGCGCGCATGGTTCTTGATGGTGTGACGCATATCCATGTTCAACCGGCATACTTGCTCCACGGAACAGAATTCGAAGAACTCAAGGACATGATATTCTCGCACAAGGCCGACTTCGTTGAAGTCAAATGCGGTGAGCCGCTCCTCGCATCACAGGAGGATCTCGAAGCGGTTGCAAACGCCATCATGGAGCAGTATAAAGGGATCGCCGACGATGAGGCTGTCTGCTTTGTTGGCCACGGAAGTGAGCACTATACAAACGCAATTTATTGCGCGCTTGATTATGCGCTCAAGGACCAGGGCTATCAAAATGCGCATATCGCAACATTCAACGCATACCCCAAAATCGACAAGGTCATCGATCACCTAAAAAAGAACGGAACAAAGAAGGTACATATTACACCGTTTATGTTCGTTGCGGGTGAAGCTGCAATGGAAGGCGTCTGCGGAGACGCACCCGACTCAATGACAACAAAGCTGAGAGAAGCGGGCTTTGTTGTTGAGCCAAACAGAAAGTGTCTTGCGGAATACGAAGGCATCCGCAAAATATTCAAGGATCACCTTATTGCTACTATCGAGGATTAAGGAAGGAGGAGAGTACATGGCATATGTTGATGAAATAATGGAAAGTGTCCTGGCGAGAAATCCGGGCGAACCGGAATTCCATCAGGCTGTCAGAGAAGTGCTTGGCTCCATCGCTCCGGTGATAGCAAAGCATGAGGCAGACTACAGAGAGAACAAAATTTTAGAGAGAATAGTTGAACCCGAGAGGAGCATATCCTTTAGAGTACCGTGGGTGGATGACCACGGAAAGGTCCACGTGAACAGAGGCTACCGTGTCCAGTTCAACAGCACGCTTGGCCCATACAAGGGCGGTCTTCGTTTCCATCCCACAGTCAATAGAAGCGTAATTAACTTCCTCGGATTCGAGCAGATATTCAAGAATTCACTAACCGGACTTTCAATCGGTGGAGGAAAGGGCGGCTCCGATTTTAACCCGAAAGGAAAATCCGATAGAGAAATCATGGGGTTCTGCCAGGCGTTCATGAGCGAACTATTTAGATATATAGGTGCACGCGAAGACGTCCCCGCAGGAGACATAGGCGTTGGAGCACGTGAGGTAGGATTCCTCTACGGCGCGTACAAAAAACTGACCAAACAATTCGATGGTGCGCTCACAGGGAAAGGCCTCGAGTGGGGCGGCTCACTCGTCAGAACTGAAGCCACAGGATACGGTGCGGTTTATATCACGCAGGAAATGCTGAAGGCCCACGGCGAAGAGATAAAGGGAAAAACCATCTGCGTTTCCGGATCCGGAAATGTTGCAACCTATGCTGTTCAGAAGGCACAGCAACTCGGGGCCAAGGTCGTCACAGTCAGCGACTCCGATGGTTATGTCTATGATGAAAACGGAATCAACGTAGACGTTCTAAAGGAGATAAAGGAAGTACGCCGTGCTCGTATCAAGGAATACGCGCAAGAGGTTCCCGGCGCGAAGTATTACGAAGACGGAAACGTTTGGGAAGTACCATGTGAGATTGCGATGCCTTGTGCGACCCAGAATGAACTCGATGAAGAATCGGCAAAAATCCTGGTTGCAAACGGATGCAAGAATGTAACAGAGGGTGCAAACATGCCTTCCACAGAAGGAGCGACGGAAGTATTCCTGGAAAGTGGCGTTCGCTTCTTACCGGGCAAAGCCGCAAATGCGGGCGGTGTAGCGGTGTCCGCATTGGAGATGAGCCAAAACGCTGTTCAGCTCTACAGGAGCTTTGATGATTTGGATGCGCAGCTAAACGAAATCATGAAGGGTATCTACAAAAAGATTTCCGAAGCAGCAGCGGACTACGACCTCGAAGGGAATTTCGTTGCAGGTGCAAACATCGCCGGCTTCCGAAGAGTAGTAAAAGCCATGCGTGCGATGGGCTATGTATAAGGACTACGAATAAAGATCATAATCAAAGAGACGGCTTGCATTTGGTTTATGCAGCCGTCTCTATTTATGTCGCAGTATTTTCATTTATGCGAATGACTTCATCGCATCCAAGGTCTTTTGCAGGAGCTCATCAAGCTCCCATCCGAGGATCTCCGCGCCCTTGGTGATGACCTCTCTATCGCAACCGGCGGCAAAGCGTTTATCCTTGAATTTCTTTTTTAGGGACTTTAGTTCCATGTCCGCACACGACTTTGATGGACGCATAAGAGCTGCAGCACCGATAAGTCCCGTCAATTCGTCACATGCGTAGAGCACCTTTTCCATCTCTCTCTCGGGAGCTATATCAACACCCGTGAGTCCATAACCATGCGAACAAACCGCGCGAATCACATCCTCTGGTACACCCGCTTCGGAGAGAAGTTCCGGAGCCTTGAGACAGTGTTCCTCGGGCCACATCTCAAAATCGATGTCGTGGAGAATCCCTACGACCTCCCAATAATCGGCTTCGTCTCCATAGCCCAGTTCGCCTGCAAACCAGCGCATGGTTTTACCGACGGTTTCGGCATGCTGAATGTGGAACTCTTCCTTATTATATTTCTTGATAAGATCCAATGCTTCGTCTCTGTTTAACATACACACCTCCAAATATTCCTATATATAATCAAGCGCGCTCCCACTCCGGAAGCTGAGAAATAATCACCGCTGCAAATATAACGACACATCCAAGCAGCTCAATCATGCTTAGCCTCTCATGATAGAACAGGACTCCCGCCAAGACGGCGAACACAGACTCCAAACTCATTATGAGGGAAGCCGTCGTTGGATCTGCATCCTTTTGGGCGACCACCTGCAAGGTGTATCCCACACCGGAGGAAAGTATTCCGGTATAAAGAATTGGGAGCCAGCAAGAGAGAATGTCCGACAGCTTTGGTGACTCGAAGAGAAGCATGCATATAAATCCGATGATTCCGGCCACTAGGAATTGCATACAGGAAAGCTTGATTCCGTCGCACTTCGGTGAGAAAAAATCCACAGCCAAGATATGAAGGGAAAAAACAAAGGCGCACAAGAGAACAAATAAATCTCCGTTCTCGAGTTTAAATCCACTGCTCTTTCCCGCGAGAGTGAGCATGTAGAACCCAACGGCACCGATTATTACGCAGAGCCACATCCTGAGCGTAACCCTCTTCCTTAAGAAAACGCCGAGGACCGGAACGATAACTATGTAAAGAGTTGTGATGAATCCGGCTTTTCCTGCGTCCGTATCGAAATAGAGACCGAACTGCTGTAGATTCGAAGCAATGGCAAGAATAGTGCCGCAGACAATACCACCAACAATCAAAGTCTTGCGCTCGCTCTCCTTTGATTCGTGAACCTTGGTTCCAACGACGTCGTCCTTTACATCATCAAGAGCGTCGTCGGGAGATTCCGCGCTAAGTGTAGAACTGTCCTTTTTTGAAAGAAGAGCAATTACGGGAAGCAATGCGAGAAAACCAATCAGAGTACGGATACTGTTATACGTAAACGGCTCCAATGTGGTTCCGGCTTTTTGTGCAACAAAAGCGGTTCCCCAGATAATAGCGGTAATAAGAAGCAATATATTAGCCCTGGCTTTTCTACTCATAAGTCATTCCTCGCTATCGACGAAGAAAACCAGACAATAGCCTGGTTTTCGGATAGGTGCTCACCCCGTTGTTGGTATTAGAATTACAATATGAACACTAACAAAAAACAGTTAAAATGTCAATGCTAATATGATAAAATAGCTGTTGTAAAAGACAGTGATAATTAACCAGGAAGATTAAGCAATGAAGATTGAAATACCCGAACTACAAGAATACATATCAGAAATAACTCCCGGAAATCACGAAGCCATGGCTTTCGCAAAAGAACGCCAGGACTATAGAGCCAAGGTTCCTGGAAGCCTTGGCCGTTTGGAAGATATAAGCATTAGGCTTGCAGGTATAACGGAAAGGCCATATGGCTATGATGTAAGCAACCAAGCCATAGTTATAATGTGTTCCGATAACGGTGTAGTGGAGGAAGGTGTTGCATCGGCGCCGCAGTCGGTAACCCTCATGCAGACAATTAACTTCACGAAGAAAATAACGGGAGTCGGCGCGCAGGCAAAATACTTCGGAATAGATCTCCTCCCGATAGACGTTGGAGTGAAGATGTTAATCCCGAGCGAATACCTTACGGACGAAATGTCATTTTCCAACAAGATTGTTAATCGCAGAGTCAATAGGGGAACGAGAAATTTTGCCAAGGAACCGGCCATGACCCGAGAGGAAGCAATTCAGGCGATAAATGCGGGAATAGAAGCTGCAGAAGCTTGCAAGGCCGCCGGCAAAAACCTGATAGGCGTCGGCGAGATGGGAATCGGAAATACGACGACGGCAACCGCCATCATTGCAGGACTGACATCTGAGGTTATGGAAACTGCACCATGGAATACACTGAGCTACGTGGACAGACTCGTTGGACGCGGAGGCGGTCTAAGTGATGATGGTCTTGCCATAAAGAAGAAAGTCATCGCCGACGGTTTGTTAAAGTACAAGAAACTATATTCCCTAAATCTAAACGGAAGAAATCGTAAAGAATTGACGGGCGACATATCCATGGAGGAAGCTGGCAAAATTGCAATCGATCCAATTACGCTTTTAAGGACTCTGGGAGGATATGATATTGCCGGAATGGTGGGCGTTTATCTTGGTGCAGCAAAGAATAGAATTCCCGTTGTCATAGATGGCGTAATATCCATCGCTGCTGCTCTTCTTGCTGTGGAAATAGAACCCAATGTCAGAGACTATATGTTTACATCTCATAAATCAGTTGAGAGAGCTTATTCTGTGGCGTCTGAGCGTCTTGGAATAGAACCCATGTATGACCTTGGGATGAAGCTTGGAGAAGGAAGCGGTTGCCCCATAGCATTTAAAATCATAGAGGCTGCTGCCGCGGTAATCAACAATATGTGGAGCCTTGAAGAGGCGCAGGTTGACTCGGCATACCTGGAGGAATTCCGCCAAGATGGGCAGTTCAACGATGGCAAGAGATTCAGCAAATGAAGATATTTATTAGCGGTGGTGCCAAGAACGGAAAATCGTATTATGCTCAAACGCGAGCAAAAGAAATAGCGGAGAGCCTCGGCCTTCCGCTTTACTATGTTGCGACAATGATTCCGGTTGATGACGAAGATGAATTCCGAATTCATAGACACCTTAATGAACGCGCCGGATGGGGATTCACAACAATAGAAAAGCCAACTCGCCTCAGTGAGATTTTTGATGGAGAGGTAAAAACAGAAACCGATGGAAGCGATAGAATTACACCGCGCGGAGTATTTCTTGTTGACAGCGTAACGGCGATTCTCTCTAATGCGATGTTTCCCATAGCAGTGGAAGAAATGACATATGGCTACAACCCTGATGCACCTGATGAGGTTGCCCTTGATCTCGAAACATTTTCCAATCGTGCGGAAAACGTAGTCTTCGTATCGGACTACATATACGGAAACTACAGACCGAAAAATGAAAGCGATGATTATAACGACTATGCCGATGCCGACCACACCGATGATTACGTTAGAGGCCTTGCGCATGTGGACAGGCGACTTGCAGAGGCCTGTGATCAGGTGATAGAAATATCCGCAGGAATAGCGACGATACATAAAAGCATATGAATAAATACATTACAGCCTTCTTTATGGCCTGGGGAAATTTTTTAAGCATCCCATGCCCCGTAAAGAAATGGGACGACAAACTAAAAAATGAAATGCTGAAGATGCTGCCATCGGTGGGACTCGTCGTTGGGCTCCTTTGGTTTGTCCTCGCCGTGCTGCTTCTAAGATTCAACATACCCTCGCTTCTGTCAGGCTTCATACTAACCGCATACATATATGGAATAACGGGATTCCTCCATCTCGATGGATTCATGGACTGTAGAGATGCCATCATGTCGAGGCGCAGCATGGAAGAAAAGCAGCGCATTCTAAAGGACTCCCATGTAGGGGCTTTTGCAGTAATATCCTTGGTGATTCTTATCTTCGGAATGTTCGCGGCGTCCACAGCATACATGTCGCTGGTTAACGGGATTGCGGAATCATCTTCAGGAAGCCCATCTTGGATGTATCTTCTACCGCTTATCGTAATTCCGGTAATGTCCAGGCATGAAGCCGGCCTCGGAGTTTTAAGATATAAGGCGATGAAAACCAGTCAATACGCCGAATTCGACGAATCAAAATCCGATGAACCAAACAGAATTGCTCCCGCTCCGATATCAATGGGACTCCAGACGATTGTCTACGTGATGATACCATTCATAGTTGGAATTATTGTTTCCGAAAATAAGTACATAGAGGGAGTGAACATTGGGAATGCCCTTGAAATGTTTAGCGGTGGAGAAATAAAATTCCTTATACCCTTTGTTCTTTCCTGGTGCCTTACGATTGTCGCAACTCATTTCTCCATCAAAAACGCCAGGAGGGAGCTTGGAGGAATGAACGGAGATATCGCAGGTCAGGGAATCTGCATAGGTGAACTCCTGGGGATGTTTGGAGTTACAATAAGTTTGGCGGTGATTTCATGATATTGATTTTTGGTGGAGCATACCAAGGTAAACTCGACTTTGCAAAAAAAGAATTTGGACTTACGGAAAGTGATGTCCTTGATATAGCAGAGCTATGCCGGATGGCGAGAACGAAGAACGACCAGGATCTAAACTACGGTGTAGATGCGTTCATTAATCAAAACATAATGACGGCAAAGTGCGCATATGGCCTTGATGAATATATAAGACTAATGATTGAGCGTGGCCTTGATTCCGATTCGTGGATTGAAGAACTAATCGAAGGGGTAAAAGAGGCAGAGACGGTAATAATCATTAACGATTATTCACAGGGGCTGGTTCCGATGGATGCCGAAGATCGTAAATTCAGGGAAGCAAACGGCCGTGCCATGATCAAACTTGCGGAGAGTGCAGAAAGCGTATACCGAATATTTTGCGGAATTGGAACCAATATAAAATGAGAAATCTGTCCATCGATGGGTATTTAAAAGTATAGCAACCAAACAGTAAGGAGCGACGATGTCTTCAAAAATAGTGATAATAAGACATGGAATTACGGAAGGCAATAAAAACAAATGGTTCTACGGAGGACTCGACCTGCCCCTCTTGACGGAGGGAAAGGAAGAACTATTAAGACAAAAATCCGAAGGGTTTTATCCTGAGGTTCCCGAACACGTTCAGTATTTTACAACAGGAATGGTTAGGACAGAGGAGACGCTGGAGGTTTTGTTCGGGGAGCATCCACACCGAGCCATTACAGATCTGCAGGAAATGTCGTTCGGTGAATATGAGGCAAGGACCTTTGAGGAGCTTAAAGATGATTTGGCTTTTCAAAGCTGGACTCATGACGAGACCGGAGAAATAGCATTCCCCGGAGGAGAAACGAGAAACGGCTTTGCCAAAAGAGTGATAAGGGGAACGGAGGAACTTCTAAACAGGCATCGCCTGAAAGAATTGGAGGTTCGTCATAGCGGTGCCGATGTTATGTCGATTATCGTCTGCCACGGCGGAGTAATCTGCGCCATGATGCAGCATCTCTTTCCAAACGACAAATCCGATATGTGGGAATGGATGATGGAACCCGGTTCAGGTTACATCGTGGAAATGGAGCGGACCAACACAGGAAGTACACCAAAGTCTCACGTGCAAATCGGAAAAACTATGGTATACTACTAAGGGATTGCGCAAATCACTTTAGAGCAGCATTTTGAAATAAACCGACGGAAAGGTTGTTATTCGAAAATTATGTCCAGAGCAGAAGTTCAAGCAGCGAGAAAAAAGGAAAAGAAGAAGGGCGGCATTGGAGCATGGCTATACAGAATCGTTATAGTGATTCTGATAGGCGTCATGGGTTACAGTGGCTATAATATCTATAGAATTTACAGTGAATATGAAACCGGTACCGTAATCTATGAGGACTTTGCCGATGAAGTTGGTGCGGGTAAAATCGACGATACCGATAATTCAAGACTGCATTTGGATTGGGCCGGCTTGACTGAAAAAAATGAAGATGTTAGCGCATGGATGCGCTGCAAGGATACCGTGATTAATTATCCCATAGTAAGCGGCGAAAAATGGGACGACGAACATTCCTTCAGCGAATACTACCTCGCGAATACCATTACGGGAGAATACAACGGCAAGGGAACGATTTTTATTGACTACAATTGCACAGACCCGTTTAAGAGATTCCTTACAATTATGTATGGGCATAGAATGAAGGACGGTTCGATGTTTAAACCCCTTGTAAACTATTTTGAAGAAGGGGGAATTGAATATTATAAGAACCATCCCACAATTGAGCTCTATACGCCAAGTCAAAACTACGATATGCATGTATTTGCTTGTGCGAGAGTGAGCGAAACGGATATGTCCGTCTACAGATACAATTTCAGTGATGCTTGGGGAGAAATCGATCCCGCCGAAAAACAAGCGTACCTGGATCACGTTCAAGAAATAAATGAGTTTTGGGCCGATCCTGAAGTGACGGTTTCTGTAGATGACAATATCGTATTAATGAGCACATGTACCGAATTGGTTGATGACAACCGACTCGTTATTTGGGCAAAGCTGATTCCGGTGGATTAATAAGTATCCGGCCTAACGGTGATTTCACCGCTCATCAAGGTCTCCATTTCACGCATACGAACACCTTCCATGTATTCGACAACCAAACCTCCGTTTTGATCGATGTCTATTGCGCGAGCTTTGATCGGGTGGTCGGTATAAGGCGTCTTCACCAAAATGCCCTTCCCGAGAATAAAGCAGCGCCTTCTATACTCAGAAAGAAAACTTTTCTCTGAAACGGTTTGCATGATTTCGAAGAGCTTGTTTACAATGGAAGCTGCGAGCTTTGTTCGAGAAAAAGAATTGAACTCGTCGGAAAGAGGCCCGGCTATATCCTTAATGTCGTCGGAGAAGTTTCCGGGGAAGCAATTTATCCCTATTCCTATTATAAGACTGTCGATTCTACCTGTCTCAAGATTTGTCTGAGCCTCCGTTAATATTCCTGCAACTTTTTTCTCTCTATAGAAGATATCGTTAATCCACTTTATCTTCGCATTTACATCGCAGACTTCTTCTATGGCCCTGCATACGGCAACTGCTGTTGCCAATGTGACAAATGGTGAATTTGATAAATCGAATTGCGGCTTGAATGCGAAACTCATATAGAGTCCTGTATTTGCCGGCGACTCAAAGGAGCGCCCCAAGCGACCACGCCCGGCGCTTTGGGAATTCGCAATGATAACGGTTGGAACATCATCAAGGGAAAGTGTTTTCGCATATGTGTTAGTGGATTCTATAGTATCGAACACGCGGATTTTGCAAGGATATGGAATAAGTCCCTCAAGCGATGCTTCGCTCAGCACATCCTTCTTTTCCCTGATGCAATAGCCCTGACTGGGACGACTGTAGACTTTGAAGCCGCTTTTATTGAGAGCTTTTGCGGCCTTGTTGACGGCTGCTCTGGATATTCCAAGCTCCTTCGCAAGCTTCTCCCCTGAAACGTAGACACCGAAATTATCATCAAGATACTTTAAAAGTTCAGTCTTTGTGGACATAAAAATAACCTCCAACTCCCAATTGGTACACTTTAATTAACCCCTTTGTAAACCCGCACGTAAACAATAAGAAACGTTCGGTTTACGATATTTATTATACCCTAAAATGAGGGATGTGCAAGTATATATTGAAAAATGTGTATATTGAAAAATGACGTATACGAGATTGGACACGAATTGAAAAAAATCGATATCCCAAGAAGGAATCAGCTCTAATACTCTTTTAATATTTATGCTTCATAATGCAGCTACGATGAAAAATAGTAGTCAGGAAGAAGAAAAAGAAAGTGTGCAGTAGTTATTTGGAAGATGGGGTGAAAAAAATGAGAAGAGCAATTATCAAATTAAGAATCGTAGCGGTTATGCTGATTATGGTTATGACCATGATACCCGTAATTGCAAGCGCAGCAGAAAGTACTGCTTCAGGAACGGGAACAAGAGTCGCAGGTAAGAACAGATACGATACATCCCTTGCAGTAGCGGATGAAATGATAAAGAAGGAAGGTCATTTCGAGAACGTCGTACTGGCAAGCGGTGAGAACTTCCCGGATGCATTGTCCGGCGGATACCTGGCAGACGAAAAGGACGGACCGCTCATGCTGGTAAACGCGGCAAATGAATCAAAGGTAATGTCCTATATTCAAAGATACCTGGATCCGAGAGGAACGGTATATATTCTCGGAGGAAATTCTGCAGTAAGTAGTAGCTTTGAAACGAAGTTAAGAAATCTTGGGGTAACAGAGAACTTCACAGTAAAGAGACTAAGCGGCAACGAGAGATACGGAACGAACTTGGCGGTACTCGAAGAGGCATCCTTGGACGAATACGGAAGAAAGACCGATGACTTGATTGAGGATGGATTGATCGTAGCCTCCGGCAAGAGCTTTGCTGACAGCCTTTCTGCGAGTGCCGCAGAGAAGCCCTTGCTCCTGGTTGGAGATACGCTTACTCAGGCGCAGAAGAATTGGATAGCAAGCTCCGGCATAAAGAAATTCTATGTCGTCGGAGGAACAAGTGCGGTAAGCGCAAGTGTTGAAAATGCACTAAAGGCCTACGGAAGAGTAGAACGTGTTGCCGGTGCAAACCGCTGGGAAACATCTTATAGAGTTGCAAACAAATTTAATTCTGATGCAGAGGCAGTCGCGCTCGCATCCGGAAACAATTTCCCTGACGGACTTTCCGGAGCGCCGCTTGCAATGGATAACAATGCTCCCATACTGCTCGTTTCCAACGATTCATATGCTTACGCAAAGCAGTTCATGGCTGAGAAGAATATCAAGAAATGCATCACAATCGGAGGAACTTCGGCTATCAATAATACTACGGTAAATAATGTAGTGACAAAGAACTCAACCGTTGGAACCGGTTCCGGAAATACAGGACAATCAGCAGCCGGTCAGGGTACAAACGGTGCCTTGATAGGAGAAGAAGCAGCAAAGTCCGCAGCGCTGAAACACGCAGGTCTAACCGCCGGACAGGTGAGCTTCATCAGAACCAAGCTTGATTATGATGACGGAAGAACGGAATACGAAATAGAATTCTACGTAGGCAACAAGGAATACGATTACGAAATCGATGCATACACCAGCGCTGTAATCAGCTTTGACTACGATGTAGAGAACTACACGCCAAGAACAAATTCCGGCAGCACAAATACAAATAGCGGTAATGGCGGATCCGGCAAGACCAACAATGTCAATAACAACGCAACAATAACCTTGGAACAAGCCAAACAAACAGCATTAAACCGTGCGGGTGTATCCGCAGGAAATGCAAGATTTACGGAAGCGAAATTCGAATATGACGATGGCGTTGCAGTATACCAAATCGACTTTATTTCAGGAACAAGAGAATATGAAGTAGAAATAAATGCGACAACCGGAGCAATCATGGAATATGATTCGGAATCAATCTACGACTAAGTCAATGTACGACTAAATATACGACTAATACATAATTAGCTCCCTCGCAATCTGCCAACAGGGACTCAGCATTAAACAGCAAATCAGCGTTAATGTGAAGCGACTCCCTGGTGGCAGATTTTTATTTGTGTTCCACAAACGTGAAAAAACCAACGAATTTTTGAAAAATTTTTTGAAAAAAATTTAAAAAAGTCCTCAAAGTAACGGTTCGATTACGAAAAAGTATCGCAACTTGAACATTTTTCGCACATTTCGGTAGTAGCGTGACCGCTATATTATAGCTAAAGAAAAGATAATAAAGCCTTGAGGGGGGCGGCGAAACTAAGAAGGTCCTCCTTGAGTAATCAAGAAGGATTTTTTAAATATAGGGTGGATAAAATGACAAAGAGAATTAGCACAGCAATAATCGCAACAATCGCAACAGCAATCGTAATGCTGATGGTAGCAGTAAGCCAGGTATCTGGACACAGTGTAGAGGCAGCAGCAATGGAACTTATCGAAGCAATTCAGAACAATCTCGTATGGATCATCGGAATCGTTTCCGTAGATATCGTAGTTGCTATCGCTGCAAGAAGAAAGGCTGAAAAGAACAACTAATATAATCATTTATTCGATATAATCCACCCAACCTATATACGAATAATCAGGGACGGCTCAAACGAGCCGTCTTTTGTTTATGTTTAAGGCCAAGTTTAGCGCATAGTGACGCGAATCAATATGCAATAGTGATAGGACAGTCACACATTAAGTGATATAATATAGAACGTAAGTATTCATTAAATATTATGAGAAAACAGGAGGGTAATATTATGGGACCATTTATAGCACTCATTGTTCTATTGGTAATAATCATAGTAATAGTCGCCATGTGTATACGCATTGTACCCCAGGAGCAGGCATATATTATAGAGTTCCTCGGGAAATACAAGACCACATGGAGCGCAGGTCTCCATTTGAAGATACCTTTCTTTGAAAGAATAGTTAGAAAGATATCTCTTAAGGAGCAGGTTCTGGACTTCCCGCCGCAGCCGGTAATCACGAAGGATAATGTATCGGTTAGCATAGATTCCGTAGTATTTGCCAAGGTATTCGATCCAAGATTATATACCTACGGTGTGGAAAATCCGATTGCCGGTCTGCAGAATCTATCTGCAACCACCCTTCGTAATATTATAGGAAGCATGGAGCTTGACCAAACCCTTACATCCAGAGACAAGATAAATGCACAGATGGAAGCGATTCTTGATGAAGCCACCGACAAATGGGGCATCAAGGTCACCAGAGTTGAGCTAAAGAATATCACACCGCCTCGCGAGATTGAGGAGGTTATGACCAAGCAGATGCGTGCGGAACGTGAACGTCGTCAGACGGTATTGGAAGCCCAAGCACACCAGGAGGCAGTAGTATCAAGGGCAAAGGGTGACAAGGAAGCAAAGGTTCTTGCTGCGGAAGCTGAAAAAGAGGCGAGAATTGCAGTTGCAGAAGGTCAGGCAAGGAGCATTGAGCTTGTGTATCGGGCAGAAGCAGAGGGACTCAAGAAACTCCGTGAAGCCAATATAAATGAGCAGGTGCTCAAATATAAGGGCATCGAAGCGCTTAAGAATGTGGCTGACGGAAGAGCAACAAAGATTTATATGCCGTCCGACATTACGGAGCTCGTTGCAAAGGCAGGAGTAATCGGTGAAGCTCTCGGAATTGGGGAAAGCACACCGATAGATTATTCCGAAAAGCCGGTTGCGCCACTCGAGGAAGACCCATGCATAGATGAGGAAACATCTCAAGGAGGCAGGGTCGCAGCTCAGACTACGGCAGAAATAAAGCGTAGCCTCGAAGAAACGTTATAACTATTGTTTAAGGAAGTTGTTATGGATTTAGAAAACGCCAGAGTTGCATTTGATGCACTCCAGAAAAAAATATGTGCATTCAATCATGCAACCGCGCTCATTTACTTTGATGGAGAAACATCTGCACCACCGGATACCATTGATAACCGGACGCAGACGCTCCAGATACTGAACGAAGAAATCTTCAAATTAAGAACCGGTGATGAAACCATGGAAATCTTGGGGTTCCTTGATGAGAACAGAAACCTGCTTTCTGTAAGGGAGCGCCGAGCAGTTGATTTCATGCTGAGAGACTCTAAAAAAAAGAGCAGTATTCCGGCAAAGGAATATGTTCAGTATGAGAATCTTCTTGCCGAAGCCCAGGATGCCTGGCATAGAGCGAGGGAAGAGGGAGACTTTGAAATACTAAGTCCGTATCTGGAAGAAGTATTTGATACTGTTCGGAGATTCGCTGCTTATTGCGGGTATAAAGATAATCCTTACGACTGCTGCCTTGATAATTATGAGGAGGGCCTGGACACAAAAACATGCGAAGAGCTTTTTGATGCTGTCAGAAGCGAGCTGACTCCACTTCTTCATGCAATAACGGAGAAGCCTCAGATTGACGATAGTTGCATCAAGGGTGACTTTTCTGCAGAGGACCAAGAGAACCTGGCGATTTATTTGATGGAACTAATCGGACTCAATTTAAGCCGAGTTGGCTTAGCCACGTCCGAGCATCCGTTTACCACTTTCCTCGGATCTCATTTTGATGAAAGAATAGCAACAAGGTATTCCAGAAAGGACTTTACGACATCATTATATACGGTTCTTTTCGAAGGTGGGCATGTACTCTATGATATGGGACAAGCGGACAATCTTGCCTATACCGTTTTGGACGGTGGAGTTTCAATGGGCTTGCTGGAAAGCCAGGGCCGCTTTTACGAAAATTTTGTAGGAAGAAGCCGTAACTTTATCAACTACATATTCCCGGAGATAGTCGACCTATTCCCTGAAACTCTGTCAAACTACACTTCGGAGGATTTATATAGGGCAGTCAACAAGGTTGAACCCGGTCTGATCAGAATAGATGCCGATGAACTCACATTCAATATCCATGTAATGATAAGGTATGAATTGGAGAGGGCGATTCTGAACAAGGAATTGGAAGTCAAAGACCTTCCGGAAGCATGGAACAAGAAGTATAAGGACTATCTTGGCATAGATGTTACGGATAACGTAAACGGCGTACTCCAGGATATTCACTGGCCTTTTGGTGCGATAGGATACTTCCCGGCTTATGTTCTCGGGAACGCCTATGCCGCCCAGATAACAAACAAGATGCGCGAAAACATCGATCTTGAAGAGTGCATAGATGAAGGTAATTTCAAGTTAATTAATCTGTGGAACAAGGAGCATATTTGGAAGCACGGAGGACTCTATAAAGCCAAAGAGATTATGGAGAAATATGTTGGTGTAGAGTTTAGCCCTGATGCATATATTAGCTATATCAAAGATAAGTATACGGAAATTTACAATCTGTAGAAAGGACTTTTATGGAACTCACACAAGCAAGAAACGATTTAATAGAGTTACAGCAGAGAATAGCAGCATATGCTCATGGCATGGGCTCTATCATTTACGATGGCGAGACCACGGCACCGAAGGGAACTGCAGCGAACAGAGCGCAGTCCCTGGGAATACTAAGTGAGGAAATGTACAAGATAACAACAGGAGAGGAGACCGTTTCTCTTTTGGAATTCCTTGATGAAAACAAGGAAGAACTGAGTGATAAGGAACGCCGCATGGTTTACCTTATGCTGAAGGACCTTCGCAGAATGCAGAAGATTCCAATGGAGGAATATGTAGAATATCAGAAGCTTATTGTAGAGGCTCAGGCGGTCTGGGAGAAAGCAAAGCATGAGAATGATTTTGAATCCTTCAGACCGTATTTGGAAAAGATATTTGATGCAAATAAAAGAGCCGCCGGTTATTGCGAGCCTGAAAAGGATCCTTACGATTACTGGCTTAACGAATACGAAGAAGGAATAGACATGAAATTCTGCGATGAATTCTTTGGAAATCTTCGCGAGCATATCGTGCCTCTTCTTAAGAAAATCGCAGAAAAGCCGCAGGTTGACGACAGTTGCCTGGTCGGCGATTTCCCGGACTACAAGCAGGAGGAACTGGCGCTCTATTTAATGAAGGTAATGGGTCTCGATCTTGAACATGTTGGACTCTCCACAACTGAGCATCCGTTCACAACTAGCCTGGGATCGCATTTTGATGAAAGAATAACTACGCACTACAAGAGGGATAACTTTGCTTCCTCGCTATTCAGCGTGGTTCATGAAGGAGGGCATGCCCTCTACGATACGGGATCAGCGGATGACCTGGCCTATACGGTTCTTGATGGCGGAGTATCGATGGGAATTCATGAAAGTCAAAGCCGATTCTATGAAAACCTGATTGGAAGAAGCCGCGGGTTTGTAAACTACATATATCCGAAGCTTGTCGAGCTGTTCCCCGATGCCCTAAGCCACTACACCGCAGAGGATATATATAAGGCAGTAAACAAGGTTGAACCTTCACTTATAAGAACCGAGGCTGACGAAGCCACATATTGCCTGCATGTTATGGTTCGATATGAATTGGAAAAGGCCATAATGCACGGCGAACTTGAGGTCAAGGATTTACCGGAAGCATGGAATAGATTATACAAGGAATACCTGGGAGTTGATGTTCCCAATGATACAAAGGGAGTTCTCCAGGACAGCCATTGGTCTTCCGGTTCAATCGGATACTTCCCATCATATGCATTGGGAACAGCCTATGGTGCACAGTTCATGAAAAAGATGAGAGAAAGAGTGGATGTTGAGGAGTGCTTGTTGAAGGGCGATTTTGCTCCAATCAATGATTGGAATCGCGAGCATATCTGGAAACACGGATCTCTCTACACGCCGAAGGAGATCTTGGATAAGGTTCTGGAAGGACCATTCTCCACGGATGCATACGTTGAGTATTTGGAAGGAAAGTTTGGAGAAATCTACGAACTGTAACAGGAGGTATACATTATGAATAAGAAAGTAAAATTCATGTCTGTATTTCTGATTCTTGTATTAGTTTTTGGAAGCATTAACTTCGTATTTGCAGAGGGATCAAGACTCGGTGGAGCTAACCGCTATGAAACTTCCTTTGCAATAGCGAATGAACTTTATGATGCGTCCGACAAATTTGAAAACGTAATCGTCGCCTATGGCGGAAACTATCCGGATGCTCTGTCCGGTGGATACCTGGCGAAGATAAAAGATGCGCCAATCCTTCTTGTTGATAAAAATAAAGAAGGAGAGGTTCTCGATTATATCAAGGAACACTTGACTTCGGAAGGGGATGTGTATCTTTTAGGCGCCACGGGAGTAGTGAGTAAATCCTTTGAGGACAGCGTAGCAGCCGAAGGATTTAATGTGGTGAGACTCGCGGGACAGAATAGATATGATACAAACCTTGCGATTCTTAGTGAAATAAAGCAGGTGGAATCCGAAGCTTCCGACGAGTCAACCGATAAAACCCAAAACGAGGTAAGCATCGAGATAAAAGGGCTCCTCGTTGCCAGGGGTGATGCGTTCCCGGATGCACTCTCGGGATCATCGGTAGGTCTTCCGATTTTGCTTGTGGGAAGCAACCTCACCAAGGAGCAGTCGTACTGGATAAAGAATTCCGGAATGACGGATTTCTACATACTTGGAGGAACGGGTGCTGTACCGCAATCCATTGAAGACAATCTCAAATCCATCGGATCGGTTAAGAGAATAGGTGGAGCAAATCGCTACGATACATCGAAGCTCGTTGCGGACGAATTCTTTAAGGAGGCCAAAACTGTAGTTCTTGCAACGGGAGCAGCCTTCCCGGATGCGCTTTCAGGCGCACCTCTTGCGTTATCCAAGGACGCACCAATCTTGCTCGCCGCCAACAACGATTGGAGCAAGGCACATGAATATGTCGCTGAACATAAAATTAAAGATAATTTTGTTCTTGGAGGAACCCTTGCTCTTTCCGATGACACGGTTGCGAAGATAATGGGAGACGCCGAACAAGAAGAGCAAGAAGAATCGGAAGGTGCACAAATGGTAAACAATTTCGCAGTGGCACTGTTAAAGGAAACCACCAAGACTACGGAACCTGAAGGCGATATTCCTGTCCAGGAAATCAAACCGGGCGTTCCATTTAAAGAGAATACCTTGGTTTCTCCGATATCAGTTCTCTATGCCATGGGAATGACAGCAAACGGTGCCGATGGCGAGACCCTGGATGAACTTATTGCTACATTAACCGGTGAAGAAGGCGACAGTGCCAAAATTCAGGAGACGCTAAATGAGTATTTGGCAGGCTATCTCGATTCTATTTCAAAATACTCCGGAAGTGACGCCGAAGGAGAATCAACAGAATCGACAGATGACGATCAATTGAACGCAACTGTGGACGATGAATACGACAAGGATCCAACGCAACTTGAAATTGCAAACTCCCTCTGGATTAAGGAAGACCCAAAACTAACAGTTAAGGATTCCTTCATAAAGGCAAACGTGGATAGATATAAGGCGGGAATCTTTAGGGCCGTCTTTGATGATGCGACGAGAGTGAGAGTGAACGAATGGATTGAGGAGCATACCGGAGGCACGATCAAAGACATGCTGTCCTCACTTCCTGAAGAGTCAATAATGCTTCTCGTGAATGCGCTGGCATTCGAGGCTGAGTGGGCAGAAGGCTTTGAATCGACTCAGGTGAGAGCCGGTGAATTCCACGGCGAAGCCGGCGACAAGGAAGTCGCCTTCATGTTGGGCCAGGAGAACCTATATCTAAAGGATGACAATGCATCGGGATTCATCAAGTATTACAACGGTGGAGACTTTGCATTCGCTGCACTTCTTCCGGAAGAGGGAACGAGCGTAGATGAATACATCGCAGACCTGGATGGTTCTAAGCTCCATGAAATCCTCGCGAATCCGATTGACCACAGCGTAAACATCAAGCTTCCTAAATTTGAAACAGAGAGCTCCATGAGCTTAAGCGATGCGTTCGTTTCGATGGGCGCAGGCAGGGCCTTTGATACGAGCCTTGCTGACTTCAGTAAGCTTGGTGAATATGAGGATCAGAATATCTTTATAGGGGATATCCTTCATAAGACGTATATCAAAGTGAATGAGCGTGGAACAAAGGCGGGAGCCGCGACAGTCGTTCATCTGGCTACAACATCTGCGGCTGATCCGGAGGAACCGTACGAGGTAACTCTTGATCGTCCGTTCATCTACATGCTAATCGACACAAATGAAAATATTCCACTGTTTGTAGGGGTGATGAGAAATATATGAATGAATTTGAACTGAGAGATTTATTACTATCGAAGATAGATAAGTATTTACCTGAGGCAATCGCACTTTCCGATGCGATGGCGCGCGAGCCGGAGCTTGGATCTCATGAATTCAAAAGCTCCGCCGCACATGTTGCTCTCCTGCGAAAATACGGAATTGAGGTTGAGTGTCCTTTCGCGGGTTTTGAAACTGCATTTAAGGGTGTAATCAATCCGGACAAACCGAGGAGGTTCGCGCTGCTGGCTGAATATGACGCCCTGCCGGGCTACGGACCAAACGGAGATGAACCTGCGCACGCTTGCGGACACTGCGCGAGCGGCGCGGCGAGCACGCTGGCGGCCTTGGTCTTTAATGAAGTTAAGGATGAACTCGACTTCGGTGTCGACATAATCGGAACTCCGGACGAGGAATGGAACGGGGACAAGGCCTATATGGCGGACGCCGGTGTCTTTGATAATTACGACTATGCTGTAATGGTGCATATGGGCGGAGAGACCTTGGTCGATACAACCTACCTTGCGCTCGATGGACTTAACTTCATATGGCGCGGAGTTGCCGCACATGCTGCAGCTTCTCCGCAGGAAGGGCGTAATGCCATGAACGCTGCAAGGCTCTTTCTCGATGCGACCGACATGATGCGCCAGCACGTCGAAGACAGCGTGCGCATGCACGGCTACATCAAAAAGGCCGGCGTCGCTTCCAACGTCGTTCCCGATTATGCGGAAATAGAATTCCTGACTCGCGCACCGAGCAGAAACTATTTGAACTACGTGACTGAATGGGTGAGGGACTGCGCTCGTGCGGCAGCGATGATGACCAAGACCGAGGTCGAACTTGGCCTCGCAGGTCCGCCGTTCCACGATCTACATGCGCTCAAGTCCGGACATGAAATGGTGAAGTCCTGCATGGATGAACTGGGGCTGGAATACGGTGAGCCCGAAGAAAGTACTTCCGGTTCCTCGGACATCGGAAACGTCGATTACATTTGCCCTGCCTTCCATCCAATAATGGGGCTTGGCGATGCGAACCTGGTTGCGCACACCCAGGAATTCGCCGACAAGATGCTAACCGAGGATGCACATCAGGCCATCAGAGACTCCGCACGCCTTATGCTCACGATGGCCGCCAAGATGTATTCAAATCCGGAAATCCTAAACACCATCAAGGCGGAACACAAAGAGTACCGCGGATATTAAATGTCATACGAAATGAAGACACCAAGTATCATATACACACCGATATAGAATGTCATATAAAAATGAAGAACTATATAATTTAATGATAAGTCGTGGGTACCCCGAGCGCTTTGCAGAACTCATATCGAGAGAACTGCGAACGGAATTCACGGGGAATCGCATGATCGGCTACATCAAAGCGCGCGAAGGAATAAGCGACGGACCACTTCCTCTCGAGGAAGTGGCCGATGAGATGATGTCGATATTAAGCGACAGAGATCGAATCGTAAATAAGCACATCGCAGAAGACGCCCAAAATGCGGTTAATATGTGGTATTGGTGGAGCGCCCAGAACCAAGATGATGAAAGCGAGCAATAGCTCGCTTTTCTTTTTCAGAGTGACAATGTTCTTTAGAGTGACAACTCTCTTTAGAGCGACAACTCCCGGTCTGCCCAGTGAGCGTCCTTCAAGAGTTCGCGTCCCACGCCTATTAAATCGGCAGCACCCTCGGACAGAAGAGAGTTTGCCTCTTCGGCTGCTTTGATGCCACCGGTCAGAATCACAGGAATGTGAACCTTCTCTTTTATGGCCAAGGTCATATCCTTGAAATATCCGGGTTCATTATGTCCCTCTCTTATATAACTGCACATGCCGCCGGAAATGTCCAAAAGGTCAATTTCCTGCGCTTCCAATATCAAGGCGGCCTGAAGGGAATCCTCGATAGTGCTGCCGCCGTCCATATAGTCGCAACCGCCAAGACGAACTGCGATAGGATAGTCTTTTCCGACTGCTTCCCGGACTGCTGCAATCACTTCTCTGTGTATGCGGAGTCTATTTTCCAAGCTGCCGCCGTACTCATCAGTTCTACGATTTGTCAGCGGTGAATAGAATTGATTGAGAAGGTACGAGTGCGCAGAATGAATTTCTACTCCATCGTAGCCTGCAAGCTTTGCTCGCACGGCAGCTTTTGCGAAAGCTTCTACTATTTCTGAAATTCCGGTGGCCGTAAGTTCCTCCGGCAAAACCTCGAGACCTGCTTTTTCCTTGAATGGATGAGTGACTTGGCTTGCGGAAACCTCCGGCATACCTGTAATCTCAGTAAGCGCAGCACTTCCGGCATGATTTAGCTGAGCCATTGCCTTGGTGCCACTTTGATGAATCACATCGACCAATTGACGAAGGCCGTCTATATCGTCGTCGGAGGAAATGGATAATTGCTTGTCTTTAGCTTTTCCTTGCATAGAAATATAACTGTGCTCCGTTATTATCATACCGATATTTCCGCCCTCGGCTCTTGCCCCATAGTAGGCGAGCATCTTTTCCGTAACTTTTCCTTCGTCCGTGCTTTGGTATGTTGCAATGGGAGGCATCACAAGTCTATTCTTTAATTCTATGTTTCCAATCCTTATTTTCTCTTTAATCATGTTTTCTCCTTGAATATACTTCTCTCACTGGTTTTTCTGCTCTCATTATATTGTGACCGTAAATCTAATTCCAGTAAAAAAAACTTTTTTCCCCATACAACATGTGATATCCTTACTAAGACTAATAAGAGGATCAATTGATCATGCATTGCGAGTAGGTAATGATGCATCAGTGCTACCAACCCATTATAAGGAGAGCAAGATGGAATACAGACTTTTAGGGAATACAAAATTAAAGGCGAGTGTAATTGGTCTGGGATGCGAAGGATTTTCCGAGGAAGATCACGGCATGACCAAGAAGCTTTTTGATGCTGCGGAGAGACTTGGAATAAACTACTTCGACCTCTATGCATCAAATCCAGAGACAAGGCGAGCGGTTGGTGAAGCGCTAAAAGGAAGGCGCGATAAATTTCTGATTCAGTCCCACATATGCTCGGTCTGGAAGGACGGTCAATATTTAAGGACCCGAAATCTTGAAGAAGCAAAGGCTGGGTTCGAGGAAATGATGTCGCTCCTCGATGTGGACTATTTGGATGTAGGAATGATTCACTATTGCGATGCAATGAGCGACTGGGAAGAAATCGTCGCGAACGGAATTCTTGATTATGCACGCGAACTAAAAGCGCAAGGTCGTATAAAACACATCGGTCTTTCGAGCCATAACCCAAAGGTTGCTCTCCGCGCGGTTGAGGAAGGCGGCATCGAGGTTTTGATGTTCTCCGTCAATCCGTGCTATGACCTACAGCCTGCATCAGAAGACGTCGAGGACCTCTGGGCCGACGAGACCTACACCAAAACCTACACGAACATGGACCCTGACAGGGAGCGCCTCTACGAAACTTGTCAGGCACTGGGCGTTGGAATCACGGTGATGAAAGCCTTCGGTGGTGGTGACCTCCTGGATGCTGAACTTTCGCCGGCGGGAGTTGCCTTAACCGCCAACCAGTGCATCAGCTACGCACTATCAAGACCGGCAGTCTCGGTGATTTTGGCCGGTGCACATAGCGTATTCCAATTGGAGGAGAGCGCTGCATATTGCAATTCCTCGGCCGAGGAGCGCGATTATGCATCTGCTCTCGAGACCTTCCCGAGAGTAAGCTGGGAAGGACATTGCATGTACTGCAACCACTGTGCTCCATGCCGAGAATATATAGACATCGCATCTGTGAATAAATTTCTAAACCTGGCCAAGGCTCAAGGCGTCAAAGCCGACTCGCCGGAGACCTACGAAAAGCTACCGGAGACCGTCCGTGAGCACTACAAGGTTCTGGATCATCACGCCGGTGAGTGTGTGGGTTGCGGAGCCTGTGAGATGCGCTGCCCATTCGGGGTCAAAATCCGCGCAGGCATGAAGGAGGCCTCGAAGATATTCGGTTTTTAAATTAAGGAGTACATATGATAACGAGTAAACAAAGGAGCAAGCTAAAAGGTATTGCCAACGGACTTTCGCCGGTGGTTTCGATTGGAAAGTCGGGACTCACGACGACGATTATAAAGAGTGTCGACGATTATCTAACCGCGCACGAAATATTGAAGTGCAATATCTTGGAGGGAGCAAAGCTTGATGCCAAGGAAACGGCGAACAAAATTGCTGAAGAACTTGGTGCGGAATTCGTCCAGGCAATCGGTCGCAGGTTCGTGCTTTATAGGCAGGCGCCCGATCCTGAAAAGAGAAAGATAGAGCTTTAGAGAAGCAGGAAGAATCGACAAAGAAAAGGTAGACGGACCTATAGAGGGGCAGGACGCGGACCCATAAAAACAGAGAATAATATTTCTGTACCAAAACATCTTGACAAGCACGGGCAACCGTGCTATATTTATTTCGGTACCAAAATATATTTAATGCTGCAGTACGTAGAACAGCTGCTGGCGTGTTGCAGAGAATAGATATAGAGTAGCAGCAACAAGCAAAGGCCAGAAGCAGACAACAAGGGGAATACGATAAGAGAGATAGACACAATTGGATGTATAGAAAAGAAAGGGGAAAATATGAGAAAAGGAAAGAATATAATGCCAATAAGAATTGGAGAAAAATCGATAGACGAAAAATTATTTTTTAAGATGATGCAATTTAACAGAGTGATGAGACGCGGTATGAAACACGGCCCGCACGGACCTGAGGCTGGACCCGGACGCTGCGGACATGGCAGACACGGTAGACCGGATGGTATGCAGGACCATGGTCCCGGCATGAAAGGCCCGGGAGAAGGATGCGGACATCACGGCCCGGGAATGCACGGACACGCACACGGCCCAAGTCCCGAAAAGATGCGCGCATTCGCGCAGGCCAGACTCCTGTCGCTTTTGTTGGATTATGAGGATGGCGTCAGACAAAAAGTTCTTGCCGAGGAAATGAGAATCAATCCGTCGTCAACATCCGAGCTAATCAGCAAGTTGGAGGCAGAGGGATATGCGGTCAGAACCGTTGATCCGGACGATAAGAGAGCAACGCTAATTAAGCTCACCGAAGTCGGTCGCGCTCGTGCCTATGAGCTCGAAGATGAAAGAGCAGAGCGCTTTAGCCGCTTCTTCACAAATCTTACCGAAAAAGAAAAAGAACAGCTTCTAAAACTGCTGGAAAAAATCACGGAGATTCCGGAGAACGAAGAGGAAGAAGAATCTGAAGAATAATAAAAGACAACCCCTCATATGAAGTGAGCCCCTTTTGTTAGACAGAATCTGACGAAAGGGGTTTTGTTATGTCGAGAAAGAGAAAGTATTCTAATGAATTCAGGCTAAGTGTAGTTCAGGAATATTCATCAGGTAGGCATGGATGCTTTAGTCGCGGAACATTAGTAAGATTGCGATTAGCATGACAGCAATCAAGAGAACATTAAGAAACATCTCCGGAATTGAAACAACGAAAAGTGCACCGATGATACCGCCCAATGTTCCCAGCGTCGTCGCTGAAAACACCATCTTCTTTTGGTAGATTCCACGGCGTATCACTTCTATTCCTCCGGAAATGGGCGCCAGCGATCCGAGTACAACTACCAAGGTCAAGGTAGCCAGCGGGGATAGTCCTGCGATTAAGAATATCGCGGTCCTGGTCGGCTTCATGGGAACGCCGAACATGTTAATTATGCCGCTTAAAAGACAGAGGAAAGCCACGGTGTACAATTTCCATCCGGAAAGTGCAACATCGCTGCTTATTCTTCCTTTGGAAACAATCATCTTGATGACTAAAAAAATGAGCGACAAGATGAGAGCAATCTGCATTAGAGTTTTGATTTTCTGTCCGTCGAGCTTGCCGATTAGTTCGCTTCCGATGAAGCTTCCAATCATGACTCCGATGCTGCAAATAATGAGAGTCATTGTGTCCGCCGGATTTCCTTTAATGAGGAGAAGGAAGGCCAGTATTGAACCCGGAACGACTCCGCAACCAACGACAGTGCCGGGAAGCTCGCGATCCTCCACGATTCGAAGCTGCTTACCGAGTATGGTTTGCATTACGTAATCGGGCACGCTAAGACTCGCAAGAAGAAAGAGGATGAATTCCGATGGAAAAAGAACTGAGAATTTCCCCGGGGAAGCTTTGACCTCGCACCAATTATCATATGAGGTTTTCAAGATGATTGCGGCGTATACAAGTCCCGCAACCAGAATCACATATGCGATTATTTGCTGAACCACAGAATACCTCTTTAAACATCACCTCAATAAAGCGTTGAATAACGCTATTATGATACAAATTTATGATATAATCAACAGTAGTTGAAGCTTTTGGTAATAGGTAATGAAAGAAAATAATATGGGAAAAATAAAAACATTTACTACAGGGCTGGTCGTTGGACTCCTTGTCGGCGCATTGGCCATGTTTGGTATCTGGCGAGCTATGGAATCAAAGCCGCATTCGAGTGAGGAAACAGATCCTTTGGTTGATGGCGTGGTTGAAGAGCACTTCGCCGGATATACCGCCATCGATTTCCAGGACGCTATTCTGGGAGAAGCCGGTGGACGAAGTGAACTCGTGGTAATGGAACAGCCTGTTCAGTATTCCACAACGCTTTCAGAGGAAGGGCCGTGGAACTGGGAGGTATTCAGAAAGACCAAGGGAATAACCTATCACGGCACGGGTGTATATACGGTTGATTTATCCGAAATTCAAAAGAGCAAAATCGGTTTTGATGATGAATCAAAGATAATAACCATCAAGGTTCCCCATGCGACTTTACAATACGTGAACCCCGACTACGATAAAATTGAGTTCGAGGATACAGAGAAGGGGTTCCTCGCGTTTACGGACATCAAGCTCACCACCGAGCAACAAAACGAACTTGAAAAAGTGGTGAAGGAGGGCATGGAAGAAATCCTGAGCGATCCGGAAACTTTGACGCAGGCCGACGGGTTTGCGGAAATGAAGGTATGGGAAATATTCCAGCCTGTTGTGACATCCGTTTCTCCGGAATACAGGCTCGTCGTCGAATTCGAATAGAAGAATTCGAATAGAGCCAAGTTTAAAACAAAATACTATTTTCTGAAATATGGCCGCTGTGTTCGGAGACGGCTTCCAACTGGTCTAACATCTGCTTGGAATCTTCGCCAACACAACCAACCAAAAGATAACTGTTGTTTAGGTCGTCGTGAATGAAGTGAGGCAAGAGCCTGAATCCTACAATCTGCCTGGTGTTTGATACGTGGGTTCTGGGGCCTGTGCATTTATGAGGCACGCCGTCGATTGCAATATGATCCTCATCCAGATAAGTGATGGGGATTTCTCTTTCTATTAAAGCATTTACATTCTTCTCAAGTTCTGCGATGTTCAAATTCGGCTCTTTGTCGTAGAATACCAGGACGAATCCGTGGTGGATGTCGTCGTGCTGGCAGTCCATCATGAGCTCCCTATCCATGCAGAACTCGCAAAGATCTTCAGCGGTATGTGCCATCAGTCTATAGAGTGATGACTCTTGAACTCGATCGTATATTTCTTGTGGCTCGGGGCCGAAGATATTTGGCCGGGTTATTATTATCTCTTCGCCAACCCCAATCAAAAGATCTGCATTTATTCCGAGCATTTCATAAATCAGATCAAAATGCTCCACGATAACTCTCTTTCCTCGACGAATGGCCTGCAAAATGGCATCAGACAAAATAGAGAGTTGGGTGAACCCCATCTCAAACCTTATATCGAGATGATATGTGTGAGGCGTGAAGAAGCCGCTCTCGCTGTCTTGTTCCAAAATCGGAAGTGGCCTCACGTTTACGCCATCATCGTCGTTGGTTAGTTCCAGTCCGGGAAACATTCCCTTTACGAGCGCACTCTTTCCGGATCCCGGTTCTCCGATTACGCCAATTAGCTTATCGAAGGGCGACAGATACTGCTGAGAGAGCTGAATCCCCAAATCGAAAATACGCTGCCTGCCTCTTGGCGCATAATATGTACTAAATATGTGATGACTCATACTTTTTTCATTTGCCGGCATAATCCACCTCGCTGCATATCTTGGTACAATACATCTGTAATTACTTGATTATTCCTAATACACCAAATCCGTTCATTGATATTCAACAAATCCGCTGCTTATCAACTTCCGGTAACTATTCAACAAACTCACTGGGTACCAGCTCGCATTAATTATATAACAAAGCCGCTGCCATTACTATCCTGTATGACTATCTACATAGTTAGAAATGTCCTTTAAAATATGCATTTGTGCACATTCCATCCAAAAATCAAAAAAATGCACGCATATCGCTCTAAAAAAATAGCAATGTGCACCGAAGCAGATTAGATAGATGAGAAATTGTGCACATTCCATCCAAAAATCAAAAAAATGCACGCACATCGCTCTAAAAAAATAGCAATGTGCACCGAAGCAGATTAGATAGATGAAAAATTGTGCACATCCCATCAATAAATCAAAAAAATTCACGCATATCGCTCTAAAAAAATAGCAATGTGCACCGAAATTGATTGATATATAACAATTTGATTGATATAATACAATTAAATATGAAATTGAATGAAGGTTAAGGATGTTAGTGCGAGTTTCGTTTGGAAACGTAGGCTAAAATAGATAATGCTGATTGTGATTAGGACTATGAGTTTGGGAGGATGTTATGATTAGGTCGCTGTTATTTATACCGGGAAGCAACGAGAAACTGCTGGCCAAGGGCCCGGGCTCGAATGCGGATGCCTTGATATATGATTTGGAGGATGCGGTTAGCCCCGATCAAAAGGACGTCGCCCGCACGATGGTTCGCGACGCGCTATTAGGGAACCATGCGGCCGAGGGTGATGCGAATTTGAAGAGCCATGCAGCCGAAGGTGATGCGAATTTGCAGAATCATGCTACCGAAGGTGATGCCCATCGGTCGCACATACGAATAGTCCGAATCAATTCTATCGAGACGGAATATTGGAAGGACGATCTTGGCGAAGTGATGAAGGGCGCTCCCGATATGATCATGCTACCGAAGGCATCTAAGCCCGAGGACATCGCGACCTTGCTGGATGAGCTTTCGCGAATTGAGGGAGGTTCAAGTGAATCTGTAGGAATCATCCCCTTGATTGAGACCGCGCTTGGTTTGGAAAACGCGTATAAAATTGCGTCCTGCTCTCCGCGCATCAAAGGTATGCTTCTCGGAGCCGAGGACCTGACCGCGGATCTTCAGTGCAAGCGCACCAAGGAAGGACGTGAAATCTTCTACGCCAGAAGTCGTATGGTTTCTTGCGGCCGTGCGGCAGGAGTTGAAATATATGATACGCCGTTTACGGATACGCGCGATGAGGAGGGAATAAAATCTGACGCGGAGTTGGCCAAGTCCCTTGGATTCACCGGCAAGGCAGCGATTACTCCGAGGCATCTTGAAACGATAAACGCTGCGTTTAGTCCGACGGCAGAGGATATCGAATATGCGCGCGCGGTTCTCGCAGCAATAGAGGAAGCGGAGAGAGAGGGACGCGGAGTCATCGCTCTAAATGGAAAGATGATCGACGCGCCTGTGGTCGAGCGCGCCAAACGGGTCCTCGACGCCGCGCAGGCAATCGGACTCGCGTAGAATTTTGCAAAACCCCAAAATGCTACGTAGCAAATCGCAAAAAACGAAAACTGCTACGCGGCATAGCGATAATAATATAACGACAATAATTTAGCGATACATATTTAGCGATACAATAGCAACCGAATGACATGGAGGCAAAAATGACGAGTAAAGTAGTTGGAACAATCAGAGAAGCGATAACAAGTGCAGAACTTAAGGACGGCATGGCGATTTCATTTCATCATCACCTTAGAAATGGTGACCATGTGTTGAACATGGTGATGGAAGAAATCGCAAAGCTGGGAATCAAGGATCTAACTGTGAACGTCAGCGCTCTCTTTGATGTTCATATGCCTCTCGTTGAGCATATAAAAAACGGCGTTGTTACAACGCTTCAGACGGATTACGTTTCGCGCGGAATAGGAACCCATATTTCGAATGGAGTCATGAATAACCCGGTGGAGTTTAGGACTCATGGAGGAAGACCGGCGGATATAGAGCGCGGAGTAACTCCGATAGATGTTGCCTTCGTTGCAGCTTCTACTTCCGACAAATTCGGTAATGCCACCGGGCGAATCGGCAAGTCCGCTTGCGGTAGCCTGGGCTATCCGGTTTCGGACGCGGCATGCGCAAACAAGGTCGTCGTGATAACTGACAATTTAATAGATGGTGACCTTCGCGAGATGTCCGTCGACTCACTGACCGGGGAGTTGGTTGGCGTCATGAGCGGGAGCCCCATCGAGGGAAAGAGCATCACACCAACGATTCCTGCAGAGCAGGTAGACTACGTGGTCGAGGTTTCGGAAATCGGCGATCCTGCGGGCATCGTTTCGGGAACGACCAAAATCACCGAAGATCCGACCGGACTATTTATGGCGGAAACTGCGACCAAGGTGATTGAGGCATCCGGACTTCTGCGAGATGGTTTCTCGTTCCAGACAGGCGCGGGCGGCGCGTCCCTTGCGACGTCAAAATATCTAAAAGAAATCATGCTTAGAGACAAGATCAAAGGTAGCTTTGCTCTTGGCGGGATAACGTCGTACATGGTGGACATGCTTGAAGCAGGCTGCTTCGAAAAGCTGCTTGATGTGCAATGCTTTGATCTTGGAGCAGTAGAGTCGATCAAAAAGAATCCCAATCACATAGAGATATCGGCATATAAATATGCGAGCCCGATTAATCCCGACGCTGCAGTCAATAAGTTGGACGTCGTCATCCTGGGCGCAACGGAGATAGATACAAACTTCAATGTTAATGTGCATACGGATTCGAAGGGCCTCTTGATGGGAGGTGCCGGTGGTCACAGCGATGCATCAGCAGGAGCAAAGATTACGATGATCATAACTCCGCTATACAGAAAGACGAATCCGATCGTTTTGGATCAGGTGGCATATGTTACAACACCCGGAAAGGACATCGATGTCTTGGTTACCCAGGCAGGAGTCGCAGTGAACACGAGTCTCGAAAAGAACCGCGAACTTGAATCGAGACTAAAGGCTGCCGGAGTCAACGTTAAATCGATATTCGATCTGAAGCGCGAGGCAGAAGAGGTGACCGGCGCTCCAAAGAAATTGGTTAAAGGCGAGAGAGAAGTTGCAAAAATATTATACCGAGATAACAGCGAGCCGCAGATTATCTATAGCGTAGAGACTGACGCATAAGCAATTGCAAATATAATTGAATGAATAATTGCGTTGGTAAACGCAGAAACAATATGAATGTATAAGCGAATAAACGCATATACAATGGAGGACAAAATGAGAGAAATAAGCTCGAATCTCATAACTGAAAAAGTTCGGGACATGTGCATTAGGGCGAACATCGAACTGCCAAAGGATGTCGCTGGCTGCATTGAAAGGTGCAGGTCCGAGGAGGACTGGGCGCCGGCCTGTGAGATCCTTGACCGCATAATTGAGAACTATAACCTGGCCGAAGAAACCGGGAAGCCAATCTGCCAGGACACGGGTATGGCATGTGTCTTTGTTGAAATAGGGCAGGATGTTCATGTTGACGGAAACCTGGAGGAGGCGATTCAGGAAGGCGTTCGCCAGGGGTACAGGGATGGATATCTGAGAAAGTCCGTGGTCGCGGATCCGCTGGATAGGGTGAACACCGGAGACAATACGCCGGCGGTCATCTACTATGATATTGTTCCCGGCGACACTATGACAATCGAGCTTGCGCCAAAGGGATTTGGAAGCGAGAACATGAGCAGAATCGCGATGCTTCGTCCGTCGGACGGAATAGAGGGCGTGAAGAAATTCGTCCTGGAGACAGTCGAAGCTGCCGGACCGAATCCTTGTCCTCCGATTGTCGTCGGAGTCGGAATCGGCGGAACCTTTGAACGGGCGGCGCTCATGGCGAAGAAGGCGCTTCTCCGTCCGATTGATGTAGATAATCAAGAGACAGCCGAACAAAAGACAGACAATCAGGAAACAGACAATCAGGAAACAGACAATCAGAACGACTTCTATCGCAATTTGGAGCGCGAGCTTTTGACGGAGATAAACAAGCTTGGAATCGGGCCGCAGGGCTTCGGTGGAAGGACGACTGCACTCGCAGTTAATATCGAGACGTTTCCAACTCATATCGCGGGGCTTCCGGTCGCAGTAAACATCAGCTGCCACGTGACCCGTCATGCAAGGGAGGTGCTCTGATGGCCATCAAAATTACCGCACCGCTTAGTCGCGAGAAAGCGAGAAAACTAAAAGCCGGCGACAGCTGCCTGATCAGCGGAGTTATTTATACGGCGCGCGACGCTGCGCATAAGCGCATGGTTGAACTGATAAACAAGCAGGGCAGAGAAGCGACGGAGAATGACAATAAGCAAACGGAGCCAGCCGAACTTCCTTCAGATTTCCCGATAGAACTAAAGGATGCAGTCATATATTATGTGGGCCCAACTCCGAACAAACCCGACAAGATAATCGGATCCGCAGGACCGACGACATCGTATCGCATGGATGCATACAGTCCAACCCTGATCGCGCTCGGTGAAACCGGGATGATCGGAAAGGGTCGCCGCGGACCGGAGGTAGTCGAAGCGATGAAGAAGTATGGAGCAGTTTACTTTGGTGCAATCGGAGGCGCCGGAGCGCTCCTTAGCAAATGCATCAAAAGCGCCGAGGTGATTGCCTACGACGATCTGGGTGCAGAGGCCATACGCCGATTGGAGGTCGAGGATTTTCCGGTTACGGTCGTCATCGATTCGCAGGGGAACGACCTTTATGAAATCGGTCGTACGAATTATCTAAAACAAAAATAGTCTGCCAAGATGTGAGCAGTGAGGCCATAAACGGCAAAGGAAATAGGAAATGTTTAAGGATTTTAAAATAGATACAAAGGTGGACACTCCGATTTATCAGCAGCTGGTGAATCAGATAAGGTCCAAGATGTCAGCCGGAGATCTTGCTCCCGGAGCCAAGATGCCGACAGTGAGGGATCTTTCCGCAGAAATCGGAATCGCCCAAGGTACGGTCAAGCGCGCATACGACGAACTTGAAAGTATCGGCGTTGTAGAAAAAGCCCAGGGGAAGGGAACCTTCATCAAAGGCTCTGCAGCGGCGTCGTCGCTCCAGCTGATAGAGAGTCGCAAGGACAGAGCGATGATCGCGATTGACAATATGTTTGACGAATTGGAGTCGATGGGATTTTCGCAGACGGAAATAGGTATATTCCTGGAACTTAAACAGATGGAACGCGAGTCGCGTCACGCCAAGCTGAAGGTGGCTTTGGTGGAATGCAATCCCGAGGTCATGCATAATTTGATCGAACAGATCAGGACACCTGAACTCGATATCTATCCATATCTTCTGGAGGATATTCGTTCGTATCCATATAAAATAGATGATGATACAGACCTCATAATTACAACGGCAACTCACTTTGATGATCTCAGAGAAATAATTCCTCGCGACGACAAGATGATGAGGGTCGCGCTTTCGCTTACAACATCCTCTGTTCATGACCTTTTGATGATTCCACCAAATTCAAAGGTGGGGATAATCAGTCAAAGCACAAGATTCGGAAATATGATGGTCCGAGAAATCGAGAAATACCATCTGAAGGTTGAATGCGATGAGCCGATGCTGTTCTCGAAAATCGAATCGGATAAAAACCTGGATATTGAATCCTGGATTTCTGACAAGGACTATATTGTTCTTCCCGAGAACTACGAGAAATACTGCAGCAACGACCTCGTAAAAATCCTGGAAAAAGCCGAAGGCAAGGGAAAGATAATAACCTGCGCCTACAGAATGGACCGCGGCTCGGAAATACAGCTTGAGGAACGCATCAAGGGATTAAGATAAAATGAAATATAATTGTTGACATTTGATATAACTCATTATAGTATATTGATATATATCATTA
>CAMYVY010000002.1 GCA_947302715.1 uncultured Clostridia bacterium | reverse complement strand
AATAAGGCTGTGGTACACAGATTTTACGAAAAGAGCAGATTCTGTGTACCAAACATGTCACTATGACGTCAATCTGTGTACCAAAGCACGAAAAAATAAGGCTGTGGTACACAAATTTTACGAAAAGAGCGGATTCTGTGTACCAAACAGGGCGCTATGACGTCAATCTGTGTACCAAAGCCCGAAAAAATAAGGCTGTGGTACACAGATTTTCCGAAAAGAGCGGATTCTGTGTACCAAACAGGGCACTATGACGTCAATCTGTGTACCAAAGAACGAAAAAATAAGGCTGTGGTACACAGATTTTCCGAAAAGAGCAGATTCCTGGTTAATTGGCTTTTCCGTTTAGGGACCTTAGGCATATAAAGAAGAACCCGCTTGATAAGGTTGATTTAAAAGCTGTAGATGTCGATGGAAATGGAAAGGTTAACTTCCAGGATGTTACGGTGCTTTTGAAATATGTGAAGAAGAAAGTGAATACAATATATTACGACGGTAAAGCGTATAAGAGATAAGCATTGACTTCTTGCATCTCATTATATTTTTCAGGTTAACACAATTTTGTAAATATGAAACGGCTCCGATTTAACATGGGGCCGTTTCAGTTTTTTATATCTAAGAATAGAACTTTGATCATGAGCGAAGCTGGCAGCTGAAAACAAAAACTCTATGAAACTTTACGAAGAAACAAAATCTTTATGAAAACTGGGATATGGAAGCGTGGACAAACATTTGTTCATGTGATAAAATTGATGCATTAATATTGTAAAATCAATCAAAAGGAGCGTTATGCGTATATTGGGAATTGACCCCGGCTATGCTATAATGGGGTGGGGTGTGCTGGATATGGTAGGCAACAAGTTTTCTGTCGTGGATTATGGATCGATAACGACGGATAAGGAAATGCCGATGCCACTAAGACTCCAGCATCTATATAATCAGCTTTCGGCTGTTATCGCAGAATACAGGCCGGAAGAGGCGGCGATAGAGGAACTCTTTTTCGTGCACAATCAAACGACGGCCATCAAGGTCGGTGAAGCGAGGGGAGTTGCTATTTTGGCGTGTACAAATGGCGGGCTGGAGGTCAGCGAATACACGCCGCTTCAGATTAAGCAGGCCCTGGTTGGGTACGGACGCGCGGACAAGAAACAGGTTCAGCAGATGGTCAAGGCGATCTTGAACCTAAAGGAAGTTCCGAAGCCGGATGATACTGCGGATGCGGTTGCAGCGGCAATTTGCCACGGACATTCACGCGACAGCCGAGTTATCAAGGTCAAATAACTCCAGGTAAACAATCGAGTAATAAAGATATATGCTGGTTGAAACAATCGAGTAATAAAGATATACGCTGGTTGAAACAATCGAGTAATAAAGATATATGCTGGTTGAAAGAATCGAGTAATAAAGATATATGCTGGTTGAAAGAATCGAGTAATTAAGATATATGCTGATTGAATAATCAGTAATCGAGGAAAAGATGATAGGATACATAAAAGGATACTTCCACCCCATGCCGGATGGAAGCGTAATAGTTGAAAATACATCGGGAATCGGTTTCCTGATTCATGTACCAGCGGGTTCCGCGATATATAAGGAACCTGAAGGCGCGGAAGTGAAGGTGTTTACTTCCATGCAAGTTAGAGAGGATGACATAAGCCTTTACGGATTCATGAGCAAAGAGGACCTTGAGCTTTTTGAGCTTTTGATTACTGTTAGCGGAATAGGAGCAAAGGGTGCAATGTCCATCATGTCTGCGCTCCCCGGTTCGCAATTAAAGAGAGCAATCGCAGCTGGTGATACTGCTTCAATAACCAAGGCACAGGGCATAGGTAAAAAGACCGCAGAGCGTCTTGTTCTTGAATTAAAGGACAAGGTGGGAGTGTTTGCCAATATGGAAAGTGACGTTGTGATACCGATGGATGACATTCCGGGTGACGCCAGAAGCGAAGCGGTATCTGCGCTCGTCGCACTTGGGTATTCCAGAAACGAAGCTGCGTCAGTTATAGCCAAGGTCAAGGGCGACAACCTGACCGTGGAAGACTATATTAAAGGCGCGCTTAAAAATCTGTAGTCTCACGTTAAGAGAATAGTTGTACGAATTAATCAAAGGATTGCATAAATGAGTATTAATTAATACTCATTATAGATGAAAGTAAAGAGTTAATAACTCGATTAATATTTATTAGTATTGAGGAAACAATTATAGGATGAATAATCAAAACGAAGATAGAATAACGATGACGCGTGCGGAGCTTGGCGAAGAGCGTCAAGAGGTTACGCTTAGACCCCAAAAACTCGATGACTTCATCGGACAACGCACAGTCAAAGACAACTTGAAGGTGTTCATAGAGGCGGCAAAGATGAGAGGTGAGCCTCTTGATCATGTGCTTTTCTATGGGCCTCCGGGGCTTGGAAAAACAACGCTTGCGGGAATCATAGCAAACGAACTCGGAGTCGATATCAAAATTACCTCCGGCCCCGCAATTGAGCGCGCAGGGGATCTTGCTGCAATTCTCACTAACCTTAGCGATAACGACGTGCTGTTTATCGATGAAATACATAGGCTCAATCGTTCCGTTGAGGAGGTTCTCTATTCCGCGATGGAGGATTATGCGCTCGATATCATAATAGGAAAGGGCCCGTCCGCAAGATCAATTAGACTTGATATCGCCAAATTCACATTGATAGGAGCGACGACGAGGGCGGGGAGTTTATCGGCTCCGCTTAGAGATCGCTTTGGTGTAATAAGCAAATTCGAGGTTTACGAGCAGGACGAACTTGCAGAGATTATCAGACGCTCAGCGATTTTGCTCGGCCTGGAGGCGGATGAAGATGCGCTTATGGAAATGGCCAGATGCTCCAGGGGAACTCCCAGAGTTGCGAACAGACTTCTCAAGAGAATCCGCGATTTTTCCCAGGTCAAAGGAGATGGAAGAATCGATTTGGAAACTGCGCGCCAAGGCTTGAAGGCCTTGGGTGTCGATGAGCTCGGCCTTGAAAAACTTGATAGAGACATACTATCTACGATTATCGAAAGATTCAATGGAGGACCTGTAGGCATTGATACCATTGCTGCCTCAATCGGCGAGGAGAAGGTTACAATAGAAGATGCATACGAGCCATATCTCATTCAAAGCGGACTTCTATATAGAACTCAAAAAGGGCGCATGGTTACCGAGGCGGGCTATCATCACATGGGGCTTGAGATTCCGGAGACAAAAAAAGAAGAGTTAAAATCTCTTGAGATGGGTTCGTCACAAGGTAGTAATGGCAAGACAAGCGAGCATGAGTCAGGTGTTAAAATTCAGGCTTACGGCGTTCAGCAATCGTTTTTTGATAACGAGAAATAGTTATCGATAGTAATAATAGTAATAATGGTAGACTGTAATAAATGGCAGTGAGTAATAATGCGCGTAGATGACTTTGATTATAAACTTCCCGAGGAATTAATAGCACAAAAACCACTTAAAGATAGAGCCTCTTGCAGGCTCATGGTTTTGCATGGAGAGAATATCGAGCATAGACAGTTCTCGGACATCTTGGATTTTTTAAATCCCGGCGACTGCCTGGTTTTGAATGACAGCAGGGTTATTCCCGCTCGCCTTTATGGAATCAAAGAGGGGACAGGAGCCAAGATAGAATTCCTTTTGATCAAAAGGGTTGATGCAGGCTTTTTGGAGGAAAAGAATAATTCTGACAAGAATCAGGAAAGCGTCGGTTCAAGTAATCAGATTGAAAAAGAAGAATTTTGGGAAACCATGGTGCGCCCGGGAAGACGGTTAAGACTGGGTGATAGAGTGATTTTTTCCGATGAACCCGGAAAGAAACTTGTTGCGGAAATAATTGATAACGGAGATGATGGTACCCGCATTGTTTCCTTTGATTATGATGGGATATTTATGGAGCGTTTAGAGGAACTTGGGGCGATGCCGCTTCCTCCGTACATCGACAGGCCTGCGACAGAGGAGGATAGGGAAGATTATCAGACTGTCTATAACCGAATCGAAGGGTCCGTCGCTGCGCCTACTGCGGGGCTTCATTTTACGGAGGAGCTTCTAAGGGCGTGTGAAGATAGGGGAGTGAAACTCGCGTACCTGACGCTTCATGTTGGAATTGGAACCTTTAGGCCGGTCAAGGTCGATACGATAGAAGAGCACCACATGCATTTTGAAGAGTACACGGTTCCGGAGGAAGCTGCGAAGACAATAAACGATACGATTGCTGCTGGCGGCCGTATTATATCCGTTGGTACAACATCCACGAGAACGCTTGAAAGCGCAGCTGTTCCAAGGTCCGATATGGGGCCATGCGATTCGCCTGAGTCTGATGCGAATGTCAATCATGCAAGCGAAAACAATAAACGATACTTTGTAAAAGCCGGAAGTGGATCGACGGATATCTTCATTTATCCTGGCTACGAATTCAAAATTGTGGATGGACTTATAACGAATTTCCACCTTCCGAAGTCGACACTGATAATGCTCATCTCTGCGCTCGCAGGAAGGGAAAATGTGCTAAGTGCATACGAGGAAGCCGTCAGGGAAAAATACAGATTCTTTAGCTATGGCGATGCTATGCTGATTATTTAGATTTAAAATATAGCGATACGGTGTTAGTAATTTGGTTTAACCGGAGTGTAATACAATGATTGATTTCTTTAAAAATGTAAGATGGAGTTTGCTTTTTATCGGGGTGCTGACGATTGTCATCGGGGTTGCCATGGTGATGTATCCCGACACTGCGTCGGATACAATCGTTAGAATCCTCGGAGGAATAATGGCGGTTGCTGCAGTATTCTCAATAATCGGATATCTGCTTGACAGAGCGAGGGGAAGAAACGCCTTCACCAGCTTGCTTGTGGGAGCGCTTATGCTCATCATGGGAGCTGTCCTCTACTTCAATCCTGCGTCGTTTGTTGAATTCCTCGGCTACATATTTGCTGCACTTGTCTTGGTGCAGGGGATAAACCTCATAGTTGAAGCTTTTTCCAGCAAAAAATACGAAACCAGTCACTGGGGTCAGACCTTGCTCATGGGCTTAATCTGCGTAATCATGGCGGTTATAATATTCATAAATCCATTCGCTGAATTCAGAATGCTCATGATCATTACGGGCATTGCTCTCATAGTAGCAGGCCTTCTTAATATCTTTGTATCCACTCGAATCGGGCTTGCCGTTCACAGATTCAATATGGCCATCAAAGATGTCGAGGCTGGCCTTGATGATGCTGCCGAGATTGTGGATGCACTTGAATCAGAAGCCGCAGCGATAGGCGAGGCGGAGGGTACAAAAACCATTAACAATGAATTTGATACATCCGGAATGACGCTTAGAGAAAAGGAAGAACTTGGCGAAACAATCCTCGAGGCCGTAGAGGAGCGGGAACTAAAAGAGAACCTTGAGAAAGCCGAAGTTGAGGCGGAAGTTGTTAAGGACGCAGCATCAAGAGCGATAGATGCAGAAGCCTTTGATATCAAAGAAAACAATCAGTCCGAGGGAATGAATCCAAAGAGAAGCATCCCCGATAAGTTGAGTGATATAAAGCTTGACTTCAGCGAAAGCAATGACAAGCAAGAATAAGCAAAACAGTTTTGATGGAGACGTAAATGAAGCACGCAATTGCCTTTGATTTAATAAAAAGGGATGAAAGAAGCGCTGCAAGGCGCGGAAGAATCCGCACGCTGCACGGAGATATCGAGACTCCGGCATTCATGCCGGTAGGGACGCAAGCCACGGTCAAGGCGCTAACGCCGGAGCAGGTCGAAGAAACCGGTGCGGAGATTTTGCTCTGTAATACTTATCATCTGTATTTAAGACCCGGTCATGAGATCGTAAGAGAGGCCGGTGGTCTTCACAAGTTCATGAATTGGGACAAGCCGATATTAACGGATAGCGGCGGGTTCCAGGTTTTCAGTTTAGGAAAGCTACGAAAAATAACGGAAGAGGGTGCGGCATTTTCTTCTCACATAGATGGAAGCAAACATATGCTGAGCCCTGAAAAATCAATAGAAGTCCAGAACGCCTTGGGTGCGGACATCATCATGGCCTTTGATGAATGCGTTGAGCCTAAGGCCGATTATAAATATGTTTCCGAATCTCAGGCGAGGACGACCAGGTGGCTAAAGCGCTGCGTGGCTGCTCATCAAAATCCGGAGAGCCAGGCGCTCTTTGGAATTATGCAGGGCGGCTTCTACCGTGACCTAAGGGAGGAAAGTGCCAAGGCAATAGTAGAGCTCGATCTTCCGGGTTACGCAATCGGCGGGATTTCTGTTGGAGAAACAAAGGAAGAGTATGTTGGCGTGCTTGATTATGCTGTTGATCTTCTCCCTGCGGATAAGCCTCGCTATGTAATGGGAATCGGAACCCCAGACTATATTTTCGAAGCAGTGGAGCATGGCGTGGATATGTTTGATTGCGTCGAACCAACCAGAATCGCTCGGCATGGCATGGCGTTCACGACTCACGGCCGCATCAACATCAAAAACGCCAAATTCGAACGCGACTTTGGGCCGCTTGATTCCGAATGCGACTGCTACGCTTGCAGAAATTATTCCAGAGCCTACCTAAGACATACGTATAAGGCTGAGGAAATGATTTCAGCAACACTTCTTTCTATTCATAATATCAGGTTCCTGGAGCGCATGATGGAAGACATGCGGAAGGCCATTGAAGAAGATACTTTTTTGGAATTCAAAAAAGGGTTTTATGAAGCTTTTTACGATAACTTGCGAGTGTAACGGTTATGACAGATTTTAATCCCTTTTGGTTTTTAATAGCTGCCCTTGTAGTCATAGGCTTTTTTGCACTTGATTTTTTTATTTTTCGAAAAAATCATGAGAGTGCCAAATTTTCCATGAATGACATGCCAAGGGAAATGCGAATACCAAATGAACTCACCTGCATACACAAGGATTATTGCGGGGGCTGTGCATATAATGGTATCGACTATGATGTTGTAAGAAAAGATAAGGATAGGGAGGTTAGAACTTGCTTTAGGGAGAAGGCCGGACTTATTCTTTTTGATAAATATGACAGAAATAGGGATGTTGAGCTAAAGGAAAATGAAAGGGTATTCCAAGGTGAATACTTAGGCATGCAGGGCATGCAATATAAGTGGCGTTATCACTACAGAAATAAAATGGAATATACTTTTGGTGATTTTACCAAGGATGGGGAACTGGAACTCGGAATGCATAAAAAGGGTAATTATATGTCCATAGTTACGGTGGATCATTGTCAGCTGGTTCCGGAAGACTTTAATCAGATACTTGGGTATACGCTTAGCTTTGCCAAGTCCTCAGGCCTTAAGCATTATCACAAGAAAACTCATAGAGGCGTTTTTCGCAATCTTATTGTTAGACGAGGCGTAAGAACAGGCGAGATTCTTGTTGACCTGGTTACGTCATCGGAAGCGGATGGCTATTATTCGTCGGACAAACCCTTTGATGCACAAGGTTGGATGAACGGACTTCTTAGCCTCAAACTTAAGGACAAGAATAACAAGATTGTCGGGATAATGCACACTATCAACGACAATATCGCCGATGCAGTTAATTGTGATGAACAAAGAATTCTCTTTGGACGCGATTATTATTACGAGGAAATCTGCGGTCTTAAGTTCAAGGTGAACATATTCTCGTTTTTTCAAACCAACGTCGAGGCCGTAGAAAGACTATATCAGGAGGCGGTGGCTTTGCTCCCGGATTTGGAAGGAAAGACCGTCTATGACCTTTTCTGCGGAACGGGGACCATAAGCCAGATAGTAGCCAAATCTGCCAAAGAGGTGGTAGGCGTGGAGATCGTCAGGGATTCCGTCGAGGCTGCCGAGGTAAATGTTAAGCTGAATGAAATCGATAACTGCAGTTTTGTTTGTGGCGATGTCTTTGATGTTCTCACAGCTGCAGGCTTGGGTGAACAAGAGACCGAGGATGCAGGTTCGAGTGCAGTGAGACTCCCAAATCCTGACGTAATAATTGTTGACCCACCACGTATAGGCCTTAGAACGAAAACCGTGAACAAAATCGCCTCGTACCGCGTTCCTGAAATACTCTATATCTCTTGCAATCCGAAGACTTTGGCAATGGATCTTGCTGACTTCAAACCGCTGGGCTATGAACCCATGTACATCAAGGCATACGATAATTTCTGCTGGACCAAACATGTGGAAGCAGTTGTTTTACTTAAGAGAAGGGGAGATAATTAAGATGAGTAAAACTCAGGTTTTTATGAAAGAGAGGAAGTAATAATGCTTATTCTTATTTTAACGCTAGTTGTTAGTTTGATTCCTATTGTTGTGATTTTGCTTTTGCTGAGGAATAAAGGGGTGAGGGATGATGCATTAAGGAAAATCTGCGACAAAGCCTTTCTCACCGGGTTGTTTTCAATTATTCCTATTATTTTTCTCTCAGGAATAACAAATATTCTGGTAAACTTGATGGGATTTAGGGAAAATAATCCACTTCTCTATCAGGCGCTATATACTTTCTTGGTTCTCGCTTTGGCAGAGGAAATAGTAAAGTTCTGGATGAGTAAGCGAGTTCTTAAAAAGAACGATTATCCATATTCCTGGATGGATGTGACGATTATAGTGACAATTGTGGCCATCGGATTCAGTTTGATTGAGAGCTTAACGTATGCGATTGGGGCAAGTGTTCCGGTTCTTCTGGCTCGTGGCATTAGTCTTCCTCACGTTGGTTATGGCTTCCTGGTTGGCTATTTTTATGGTAAAAGCAAAAAAACCGGAAACCCGATCCATTTTTGGATAGGCTTTATTCTTGCTTGGCTACAGCACGGACTCTATGATTTCTCACTGAGCGAAGAGTTTCTCGCTTTAAATGAATATCTCGTATTTGTCCCATTTATTCTCATTGTAATAGATATCGCACTTGCTGTAACACTTGTTGTTTTCGCTCTAAAAGGGAAAAACAAAGAAAAATATACGGAGCCTCTGTTGTAGAGTAACTTCTCTGTTTTGTATATTTGCCAACAGTCATGACAGACAAAATATATATTTTATCAATATGATTGACAAATTTATAAAAATAAGTGATAATTTCATTTATATAACGATTTAATGCGTTGAAGAAGAAAAGGAGTTATTGAAGGAGGGACAGAAGTGAAAAACCTGAAGAAGATTATGAGTCTGCTTTTGATTCTCGCTATGGTATTTGTTCTTGCGTCATGCGGAAACAAAACTACTACAGTAGAGACTACTACGAATGAGACAACAGAAGAAGCAGAGGAAACGGAAGAAACAGAAGAAACCGAAACGGAGGCAGAAACCACTGAAGCTGGTGATGACTTCCACATCGGAATTGTAACAGGTTCTGTATCACAGTCGGAAGATGATCGTCGTGGTGCGGAAGCATTCCAGGCCAAGTACGGTGAAGACCGCGTAACATTGGCAATTTATCCGGACAACTTCACAGAGGAATTGGAAACAACAATCCAAACGATTGTTAACTTGTCCGACGATCCGAAGATGAAGGCTATCATTGTAAACCAGGCTGTTCAGGGAACAACGGAAGCATTCCGTCAGATCAAGGAAAAGAGACCTGACATCCTCTGTATTGCCGGTGAAGCTCACGAGGATCCGGGCGAAATCACAAGCGCAGCAGATCTCTCTCTGAGAAACGACTTTGTTGCTCGTGGATACCTGATCATCAGAACTGCTCATGAACTCGGCTGCGATTCATTTGTTCATATCTCATTCCCGAGACATATGTCCTATGAATCCATGAGCCGTCGTGTTGCTATCATGAAAAAGGCATGCGAAGAGTTCGGTATGACATTTGCGATGGAAACCGCACCGGACCCGACTACAGATGTTGGTGTACCGGGCGCTCAGGCTTACATTCTGGAGCACGTTCCTGAATGGATTGAGAAATACGGCACAAATTCCGCATACTTCTGTACAAATGACGCTCACACAGAGCCGCTTATCAAACAGCTTCTCGAATACGGTGGATACTTCATCGAAGCTGACCTGCCATCTCCGCTGATGGGTTATCCGGGAGCTCTCGGAATCGACCTTTCACAGGAAGCAGGCGACTTTGATGCCATCCTCAAGAAGGTTGAAGCAGCTGTAGTTGAAAAGAACGGTGCAGATCGCTTCGGTACATGGGCATTCTCCTATGGATATACGCTTTCTGCAGGACTTGCTGAGCACGCTGTAAACGTAATCAACGGTGAAAGCGATATTACAGATATCGATGATATCTCCAAGGCTCTTGCCATTTATTCACCGGGTGCTGAGTGGAATGGTTCAAACTACACCAATGCCGATACAGGTGTAAAGGTAGATAACGACATCCTCGTATACCAGGATACATACATCATGGGTAATCCTGGTCACTATATGGGCGCTGCAGAAGTCGAAGTTCCGGAAGAATACTTCACACTCAAATAATTAACGATTAAACAATTCTAATACGATTTGTTGAAACAGGGGCGGTTTACCTGGTGGGCAATGGCCCTTCAGGGACCGCCTCTATAACTATGCGATACTGAAAGGACTTTCAGATGAATAATGAAAAAGCACCGTTGCTAGTTATGAAAAACATCAAAAAGGACTTTTTCGGCAACCAGGTTCTAACCGACATAAACCTCACTTTGAAAGAAGGTGAGGTTTTGGGTCTTTGTGGTGAGAATGGTGCCGGCAAATCCACCTTGATGAAGATTCTTTTCGGTGATAAGGATATCCATGAGACCGGAGGATACGAAGGTGAAATCTACCTCGATGGTGAAAAGGTTGAATTCATGTCTCCCTTTGACGCAATCGCAGCGGGCATCGGAATGGTGCATCAGGAGTTCTCACTTATTCCCGGTTTTTCAGCTACTGAAAATATCGTTTTGAACAGAGAGCCGAGGCGAAGAAATATTGTTTCCGAAATCGCCGGTGAGAGGCTGGATGTCCTTAACAGAAAGGAAATGGATATAACCGCAGAAGAAGCCATCGAGAAGATGGGTGTTTCCATCTCCGCGGACATGGTTATTGCGGATATGCCTGTTGGACATAAACAGTTCACTGAAATTGCAAGAGAACTATCAAAAGACCAGCTTAAGCTTCTTATCCTGGACGAACCTACCGCGGTTCTCACAGAAAAGGAAGCCGAAGCTCTTTTGGAATCCATAAATACAATGTCGGATATGGGTATTGCGATAATCTTTATAACCCATAGACTTCAGGAAATATTATCGGTTTGCGATACTGTCGCCGTAATGAGAGACGGCGTTTTGGTTAAGGAAGTACCGGCATCGGAAGCTACGGTATCCGATATTACCCACTGGATGGTGGGAAGAGAGGTGGACGGCTCGGGTGCACTTCGAGAAATCAACGACGATGAAACAGCTGAAACGGTGTTATCCGTCAAAAATCTCTGGGTTGATATGCCCGGTGAAACCGTGAGAGAAGTAAACCTTGAAGTAAGAAGGGGCGAAATCCTTGGAATTGGAGGACTTGCCGGACAGGGCAAACTTGGTATTCCTAACGGCATAATGGGTCTTTATGAAGCGGGTGGCGAGGTTATTTTCGAGGGTGAATCGATTCCTCTAAACAATCCGCGCAAATGCCTCGATTCTCAGTTTGCCTTCGTATCCGAAGACCGCCGTGGCGTTGGTCTTCTCCTGGATGAATCCCTTGAATGGAATGTGGCGTTTCCTGCAATGCAGGTACAAAACAAGTTCCTAAAGAAATACCTCGGAGGCTTAATCAAGTGGCGCGATGAAAAGGGGATTCGTGAAGTTACCGAAAAATACATCGATGAACTTCAAATTAAATGTACGAGTTCCAAACAAAAGGCCAGACAGCTCTCCGGTGGTAACCAGCAAAAGGTTTGCTTGGCAAAGTCGTTTGCTTTGGAGCCGAAGATTTTGTTCGTATCCGAACCGACAAGAGGAATCGACGTGGGAGCGAAGGCCCTGGTGCTTGAGGCTCTCAGAAAATTCAACAAAGAGAGCGGTGTAACCGTTGTAATCATTTCCTCCGAGCTGGAGGAATTGCGCCAGACAGCTGACAGGATAGCTATTGTCTCCGGCGGAAAGATTGCAGGTATTCTTCCCGGGAATGCACCCGTGGAGGAATTGGGCGAGCTTATGTTATCACAGGTAGTATAGAGACGAGGAAATGATATGGAAGAAAAAATAACGTTCAAAGAGAGACTCATTTCCGGATTAAAAGAGTTTGGGGTTCCGAGACTGCTTATTACAGGATTCCTGATTCTTCTTCTGATATTGTGTCCATTTGCAGGAGCTGACCTTCCTTCGCAGATTACAAATATCATAAACAGATTCAGCTGGAACGGAATCCTGGTTCTCGCCATGGTGCCTATGGTGCATAGTGGATGCGGACTCAACTTCGGACTCCCGCTCGGCATTATTTCCGGACTGTTGGGAGCAACTCTGTCCATCGAATTTGGATTCACGGGAAGGCTCTCGTTCTTTATGGCCATTCTGATTGCAACACCATTCGCCATTCTGCTCGGAATGCTATACGGATGGCTTCTTAACAAAATCAAGGGCGGAGAGATGATGGTTGCTACATATGTCGGATTCTCGTCAGTATCCTTCATGTGCATGATGTGGCTCTTGCTTCCTTATCACAGTCCTACAATGGTTTGGGGACTTTCCGGTAAGGGACTTCGTACAACTATTTCTTTGGAGGGCTTCTATAGTCAGGCATTGGCAGATTTAATGAGAATCGAAATAGGTAAGATTTCAATTCCTTTGGGTTCGATTCTGTTCTTTGCACTTCTTGCCTTCCTAATTTGGGCATTTCTCCACACCAAGACCGGAACAGCGATGACTGCTGTTGGTTCAAACCCGGCTTTCGCAAGAGCTGCCGGCGTAAACGTGGACAAGATTCGTATGCTTTCAGTAATTATGTCAACATGGCTTGCAGCTGTTGGAATACTTGTATATGAACAGGGCTTTGGCTTCATTCAGCTATATATGGCGCCTTTCTATATGGCGCTTCCTGCTGTATCCGCAATTTTGATAGGAGGGGCCTCTGTCAACAAAGCAAGCATTTTGAACGTAATTATCGGAACAATTCTCTTCCAGGGAATCGTAACAATGACACCGACAGTGACAAACTCTCTGATCAAGATGGACGTATCCGAAGTGGTCAGAATAATTGCATCGATGGGTATGATTCTCTTTGCGCTTACTAGAAAAACGGAGGGGAACCGATGAAAAAGAAATTTAATCTGGGAAGTTTTCTTAGGAACAGCTCCGTACCGATTATGTTCATCTTAATCTGTATCGTCTGTATCCCGATTTCCGGCCTTTCCCCCGGTTATTTGTTAAATGAAATAATTACGCGTATGGGAAGAAATGCATTCCTCATTCTTGCACTTCTCATTCCAATCATGGCAGGCATGGGTCTTAACTTCGGTATGACACTCGGTGCGATGTCTGCACAGATAGCACTTATCATGCTATCCGATTGGCAGATCGTTGGAATACCGGCCATGATACTTGCCGCGGTATTCTCAGTACCTCTATCAATGCTTCTCGGTTGGTTCTGCGGAACCATCATGAACAAAGCGAAGGGCAGGGAGATGATCACAAGCTATATCATGAGCTTCTTCATGAATGGTGTATACCAGCTCGTAGTTCTATACTTCATGGGCAGCATTATCCCTATTGCCCATGCAAATATCAAGCTCCCTCGTGGTTACGGTATTCGTAATACTGTGTCGCTTGTTCATATGAGGCAGCATTTGGATAACCTGCTTGCAATAAGAATGGGTGGGGTCAAGATCCCCGTTGCGACATTCATCATAATTGCGCTCCTCTGTCTCTTCATCATTTGGTTTAAGAAAACCAAACTCGGTCAGGACATGAGAGCGGTTGGTCAGGACATGGAAGTTGCAAGAGATTCCGGAATAAACGTAGAGAGAACAAGAATCATCGCAATCATGATGTCAACAGTTCTCGCCGGATTCGGTATGATTATATACCTTCAGAATATCGGAAATATTGCAACCTACGGCGCACACTCACAGATAGGAATGTTCGCCATTGCCGCGCTTTTGGTAGGTGGTGCTTCGGTTGACAAGGCGTCTATCGGTAACGTGTTCCTCGGTGTAATACTCTTCCATACGATGTTCATCGTGGCTCCGAGGGCAGGCGCATTTATCACCGGAGACTCCATGATAGGTGAATACTTCCGAGTATTCGTATCATATGCCGTTATCACTATCGCTCTTGTAATGTATGAAACCAGCAAGAGAAAGAGTAAACAAGAAGCTGGACAGCAGCTCAAGCAGGCTCAACGCCACGGCGATAAGGCTGTGCTTCCAAGCGGCGAATAGGTGGTGATCGATATGACGAGAAAATGGATTTTTAGAATCGCTGCGCTCCTCATAGTGATTGCGCTATGCGTCGTTTTATTCATCATCGGTCGGGGCCATACTGTTTATTTTGACAACATGAAGATCGATTACGCCGGAAAGACTTTGGAACCATTTTATAAGGTGGATGTAATCGTAAAGGGAGAAAAGGTTGCCAAGCTCAGGACTAAGGAACGTGGAATGACAAGTACCATGGGCCAGAATTTTGATATGGACCTCGTTATAACCGAGGAGAAAGATGGACCGGAAAAGACCGTTCATGTTGGCATGGGTCTTCCTTATAGCATCGACGGAATCGTTATCAATCTTCCAGCGCTTATGGCAGGAGCACCGGAGGACGTTTATCTTTCGGAATTCGTATCTCAGGCAGTAGAAACTACTGACGAGGATGAGGAAGAAGTAATAATCGATGAATTCGAGATGCCTATGGAGTCCGAAGAAATAGTGGATGAGGGCTAACTGATGGAATACTATAACGAATATGTCGAAATACTAAAAGAAGAACTGGTTCCGGCGATGGGTTGTACAGAACCCATCGCCGTTGCCTATTGCGCTGCCTTGGCAAGGAAAACCCTCGGAAAGACCCCAAACAAGGTTAAGGTTTTTGCAAGCGCAAATATTATAAAAAACGTAAAGAGCGTTGTTGTTCCGAATACCGGAGGGCTGAAGGGAATAGAGGCCGCTGCAGCTGCAGGGATAGTCGTAGGAGATGCGCTCTCTGAACTCCAGGTTCTATCAAGTGTGACAGAGGAGGACATCCCGCTGATTTCGGAATACCTTTCAACTGCAGAAATCGACGTTGAAAAAAGTCCGAAGGAATATGTCTTTGATATTGAGGTTGAAGCATGCAGAGATGATGATAAGGCAATCGTAGAGATAGCTGGCCATCATACCAACGTAGTAAAGATAACGCTTAATGGAGAAACGCTTTTGATGGAGACTTTCCAGGAACAAGAAAGCATGGAAACGGACAGAAGCGTTCTAAGCGTTGAAAGAATAGTCGAATTTGCCGACTGTGTGAATATTGAAGATGTGAGGGAAGTAATTCAAAGGCAAATCGATTATAATATGGCTATCGCAGAAGAGGGGCTTAGCGGGAATTGGGGCGCCAATATAGGTTCGATTCTTCTAAGTGCCTATGGCGACGGAGTTTATAACAGAGCCAAGGCGTATGCTGCTGCCGGCTCTGACGCTCGTATGAGCGGTTGCGAGCTTCCGGTGGTTATTAATTCCGGGAGTGGAAATCAGGGAATGACATCATCTCTTCCGGTGATAATCTATGCCCAGGATATGGGCGCATCCGAGGAGGAACTGTTTAGGGCCCTGGTGGTTTCCAATCTAATTACTATTCACCTTAAAACAGGAATAGGAAGACTGTCCGCTTATTGCGGCGCAACCAGTGCCGGCTGCGGCGCAGGCGCAGGCATAACCTATCTTCATGGAGGAAAGTATAGAGAAATCGCGCATACCGTCGTTAACTCCGTAGCCATCGCATCCGGAATGATTTGCGACGGAGCAAAAGCAAGCTGCGCCGCCAAAATCGCTGCAGCAGTAGAGGCTGGTCTCCTGGGAATGCAGATGTGGGAACATGGAAGCCAATTCTACGGCGGAGATGGCATAGTCGTAAAGGGCGTAGAAAATACCATAAGAAATATTGGTACACTTGCTTCCGTTGGTATGAAGGAAACAGATGCGACAATTATCGGTCTAATGATAGATAAATGAGAAAGGAGCCTTCTATGACTGTAACTTGGCTTGGACACTCCTGCTTTAAAATCGAGAGGAAGGTTGACGGACAAAAGTATACTGTTGTTTTCGATCCTACCGATGACGGATACGTTCCCGGACTAAGTCCGATTAGAGAAACTGCAGATATGGTTATATGCAGTCATGAACATGGCGACCACAACGCAAGGCATCTCGTCGAGCTTAACGGTGGACTTTCAGATGCTATCCCGGACGTGAATTCCAAGGAACCATCGGTTGTATTCGGGAGCGCAACATGCCCATATATAATTACACAGCTCGAATCATATCATGACGAAAGCAAGGGCTCGCAAAGGGGAAAGAACAAAATCACCATTCTTGATGACGGAAACTTTAAGTTCGCACACTTCGGCGATATCGGTTGTATGCCTGAACCGGAGCAATTGGAGGAACTTCAGAACCTCGACCTTGCCCTTATCCCCGTCGGTGGTTATTATACGGTCGACGGTAATTTTGCTGCTGAGATAATCAAAAAAATAAATCCGAGAATTGTCATCCCGATGCATTATAGGGATGACGAAGCCGGTTTCGGATTTGATGTGATAAGCACAGTGGACGACTTTATAAACGCCATGGGAGGCGCGGAGTTCACAGAAATGAGCAGTATAGAAATCGAACCTGCGGAAACCGAATGGACATCAGATATCATTGTAAAGGTTTTGGTTCCGCAAATCATTTAATCAAGATATATTTGGAGCGAGGTTGAGGGCCATTATTATTTCGCCGGCAACCTCCTCCGGAGTTTTGTTGTTGGTATCAATTTTGTAATCAGCAGCGTCAGCGTAATAAGGTTCTCTTATTTCCATCATCTCCTGAATATCGGTCAAATTGAGCTTTCCTTTGAGGAGGGGGCGGCCATTTGCGATATCTCCGTCGCCGGAACTATCTGAGCCCGACTCTACATCAGAAGAGAGTCTTTCAAGTATTACTTCCGGAGTTGCATCAAGCCAGACGACCATGCCGCTGTTTTGCATTGCGATTACATTAATGTCGCTAAGCGGAACGCCGCCGCCACAAGAGAAAACTGCTCCTTTTAGCAGGTCGTAGTGGACGTGACAGCCGGTTATGGAAGTTGCAAGTATCAAAGTTTCCAGCGCACGAAATCCATCTTCCTTTATGTCTTCAAAAATCTCGGGAATGCTCGCATTGTAATAATCCTCGATAACCTGATCGAGTTCAATTACAGTCATATCAAGGATTTCGCCGAGGCGCTTGGCTGTGCTGCTCTTTCCGACGCCCATATATCCTATCAAATAGATATTTTTCCAATAATCCGGAGTTGTTCGCTCAAATTGAATTTCCATACCCATCATGTTATCATTTTGAAGAGCATTACACAAGCAAAAGGTTGATTATCTGCAACGTTTCGTTTTTATTGAAAAAAATCTGGAAAGGAATTAGAGAAGAGATGGAAACTGTATTTGTCGATATTCTGAATATTGAAACCAGGGATGAACTCGTCGGGAAAATTAATGAAGAAGAAAACAGAATAAATAGTGATACGGATTTATTTGCATTCTTCGCTGACCCTGTAAATCATTCGCTTTCACCTAAAATGTACAATACCGCATTCAAGGAATTGGGAATGAACAGGTTCTATTTTGCGTCGCGCGTACCGGAAGGAATGATCCGCCAGGCGATTCTAAAGATGAGACTTATGGGAATTAAAGGCGCAAATATTTCGATGCCTCACAAACAGGCGGTAATGGATGAGCTGGATGAGGTCGATAATCTGGCGCTTCTTTGCGAGGCAGTAAATACAGTGGTCTGCGTTAATGGGGACCAGATTACAAGTAACCAAAGGCTGGAAGAGCTCCCGATTCTGAAGGGATATAACACTGACGTCGTTGGTGCGGTAACTGCGATTAAGGAAATGGGTTGCGATATCAAAGGAAGCTCTGTGGTAGTTCTTGGTATGGGTGGAGCAGGTAAGGCAGTAATTACGGGCCTTGCTGACGCGGCCGCTTCGGAAATCTCGGTCTTTGTCAGGAAACTAAGACCGAAGGAGCATAGCAGGTTTGCATCCAAGATAGCAAATGCATTTCCGGGTGTTAAGGTAAACGTACTAAGTTTAGGGTCCGGTCTTAGAGCGAAACTCGAAGCGGCTACTTTATTGGTGAACTGCACGAATGTCGGAATGGGCGACATGGAGGGGAAATCGCTCATCCCTGATATCACATATCTTCATTCGAATCTCTATGTGATGGACGTTATCTATGCTCCGGAAAAAACAAAACTTCTCGAACAGGCTGAAGCGGCCGGCTGCAAAGGCTTTGTTAATGGACTTCCGATGCTTATTCACCAAGGTGAAGCTGCATTCAAGCTATATACGGGGATAGACAGGGAGTTGACAATCGAATAAAATGGTGCTATATTTATGATATCAAAATAATATCATAATGATGCAAGGAGGATCTTATGTATTCTGAAGAAAAAGTACATGAAAGAAACGTTGTGGTTCATAAGGAGTTAAATCCGCCGAACGGGTTTTTGATGCTTTTCGTATTGATCGCCGGACTTATCGGAGCGGTCATCTTGGGACTTGTCGGAATCAGCTTTGCTGCATCGCCTTGGAGAAGCACGGGCTTTGGTGTGGCGATGATCTTTATAGCTATACTTTTGTTCATCGGAATCTGCATATGCTTCGGCGGACTAAAGATTGTCGGCCCCAATGAGGCGCTTGTCCTTACTCTCTTCGGTAAATACTATGGAACAATTATGAAGGCAGGGTTCTTCCTTGTTAATCCATTTGCTACATATAACAATCCAAACTACAAGGGACCGATTGCGGAAAGTGGTGAGGATGGCGATGTTGCGACAGTTGCAGCGAATTTTGTTGCGAAAGGCGGAAAGTCCGGCAGCATTAAGCTTAGCAGCAACAAAAAGACAGTTTCTCTAAAAGAGATGACGCTGAATAACGGAACTCAGAAGGTTAACGACATAATGGGTAACCCTGTGATAGTCAGCGCAAACGTAATCTGGAGAGTAGTTGATCCAACAAAGGCAGTCTTCAACGTGGAGAACTTCGTTGAATTCCTCTCTATACAGACAGATACGACAATCAGAAACATAGCCAGACTCTATCCGTATGATACCTTTGATGATACATTCGGAATCCTGGATGATGATGATAATGAAGAACAAAAATCAAAGTCCGAGCAGACGCTTCGCGGAAGTTCTCAGGAAATCGCAGAGCGTATGCAGATTGAACTACAGAAGAGAGTTGAGTTTGCGGGACTCTTGATTGAGGATGTCAGATTGACTCATATCGCATATGCGGAAGAAATCGCGGCAGCCATGCTTCAGCGTCAGCAGGCATCGGCGATCATAGCTGCAAGAACAAAGATCGTCGACGGTGCGGTTGGCATGGTCAAGATGGCTATAGACAAGCTGAACGAGGACGAGATCTGTCTCCTGGACGAAGAGAGAAAAGCCCAGATGGTAAGCAATCTCCTGGTTGTCCTCTGCTCGGGCAAGGATGCTCAGCCTGTTGTAAACAGCAGCAGTATCTATTAAGGAACTGAGTTGTAATAACCATAGATAATTGGTTGTGACGTGCATAGATAACTGAGTTGCGAAAACCAAATAGAGAAGTGAATTATGAACGAGAAGAAACTCCAGGAAAGACAAGAGAGTCTTGAAAAGAGGCTTGCAGAGCTTCAAGCCCTGGAAAAAGAAATATTGAAAAAAGAAAAGGCAGTTAAGGCCGCGGAGGGAGCCAAGAAACAGCTCCTTCTTAGGCTGTCGCCGAGTCTTTGGGAGGATATATCAAGGTGGGCCGACGAGGACTTTAGATCAATAAACGGACAGATAGAGTACATCCTGACCAGAGCGGTCAGCCAAAGGAAGAATCAGAAGTAAAAGAATCAGAAGTAAAAGAACCAGGAATAAAAGAACCAAGAATAAGGAGAGATTATGCTAACTATCAATCATCTGACAAAAACTTACGGAGATAAAAGAGCGGTTGATGACCTAAGCCTCCATATCGCTCCCGGCGAAATATATGGATTCATAGGCCACAATGGTGCCGGCAAAACCACTACCATCAAAGCGTGTACTGGTATAATGGATTTCGATCAAGGAGAAATCCTGGTTAATGGTACATCCATCAAGGAAGACCCGATCAGATGTAAGGAGCAGATGGCATATATCCCCGATAATCCTGACTTGTACGAATTCCTAAGCGGCGAGAAATACATAAACTTTGTTGCTGATATTTATCGAGTGAATCTGGAAGAACGAAAGGAAAGAATGAACAGGTTTGCCGAGATGTTCGAGATTCTGGGCGATTTGCCGCAGCCCATTTCAACATATTCGCACGGCATGAAACAAAAGCTTGCGCTCGTTGCGGCCTTTGTTCATAAACCAAAACTAATAATCATGGATGAACCATTTGTGGGACTTGACCCCAAAGCATCATTCCTCTTGAAAGAAGAAATGAGGAATCACTGCAGAGACGGCGGCGCGATATTCTTTTCGACGCATGTCCTGGAAGTGGCAGAGAAACTTTGCGACAAGGTTGCCATCATCAAGCAGGGCAAACTGGTGACATCAGGCACTATGGAAGAAGTCAAGGGCGACACATCGCTCGAAAGCGTATTCCTGGAGTTGGAGGGCTAAAATGGAAACATCCAATTACAAACAAAAGAGCATCCTCTGGATCCTGGTTAAGCTAAAACTCAGGGAGATGATTAGCGGCCAAGGAGCCAGGAACAAAAAACGTACAGCAGGGGAGAAGGCGGGTCGCGCAATAGGCGGCGGTGCGCTGATACTTCTATACATTGTTTCGTATGTACTGATAGCTGCATCGCTTGGCGCGCTGTTTTTTCTGATAGGCACAGTCATGGCCAGGGGTGAATTAACGTGGATGTACTTTGCATATATGGCCATCCTCATGTTCCTTCTGTGCTTTGTCGGAAGTGTATTCATGACCGAAAGTCAGATGTTCGATGCGAATGACAATGAACGACTGATAGCGATGCCGATTAGCTCGTTCACTATTCTGATGTCCAGAATGGTGTCGTTGCTTTTCTATAATTTCTTGTTCGGATGCATCGTAGCTGTTCCGGCAGGTATTGTTTGGGTTTTTCTTCACGGCTTTGATTTTATTTGGCTGATATTCTTCATTGTAGCGATGGTGGTAATTCCGCTCTTCGCTCTCGCGTTTTCCATGCTTGCAGGATGGATTATCTCGATTCTGTCAAAGAAGCTAAAGTCAACCAAATTTATCAAACTCGGTATCGCTGTAGTGGCTGCGCTCCTTTATTTCTATTTTGTTCTTGGAGATGGTGGATGGGTGAATTCGCTCGTAGAAAACGGTGCCAGATTCGCTGATCCGATCAAGACGTATCTGCCGCCGGTATACAGCATAGGGCAGGCGCTGGCGAATAAAAATCTCCTTCACTTCCTTCTGATGATTCTTTGGTGCGTGGTTCCTTTTGTAATCGTAAGCTTCCTTGTAAGCAGGAACTTCCTTAAGTTAATAACCAGCGGATCTACGACCACAAGATTTAATTACAAAGCTCGGGGAGCCAAGGTTAGCAGTCCCAGGATGTCGCTTGCCAAGATTGAGCTAAGCAGATTCACGTCCTCCATTACATATATCATGAATGGGGGAATGGGGCTCTTGCTTATGGTTATAATGGCTTTCTTCGCATTGACCAATCAGAACGAGTTGAACGAGATGGGTGCTGCGCTTACGATGTCAGGGCTTAATGCGGGCGGTCTGATGGGCGGAGTCTTGGTGCTTGTAATACTTGGGATAATGGGACTTGTCAGCATATCGAGCGCTACGATTTCTCTGGACGCGAAAACGCTTTGGCTTCCAAAGTCGATCCCGGCCAGGGGCTCTGACATTCTTCTGGCAAAGGCTTTTCCACAGATTATAGTGAGCCTTCCGTTCATACTTGTAACGAGCATCTTGCTGCAGCTGAAATTAGACTTGCCGCTCATCGATAGATTCCTTGTGGTTTTGATTCCGCTAACTGCAAATGTATTTAATTCCATAATGGGCGTCAGGATTAATGCGCGCTTCCCGAAATTCAACTGGACAAACGAAGCGCAGGCAGTCAAGCAGGGGCTGTCGCCGCTCTTGGTCATGATTCTCGGAATTTTACCGGTCCTGGTATTCGTCCTTGGATTCATATTCCTGGTGGTTCAGAGCAGGATCTCGGTGCGCGGTCTCCTGATACTAATGGAGGTCGTCTACCTCGGGCTTACGCTCTGGATGTATCTCTGGGCAGTAAAAAGAGGCGACCGCGTGATCGCCTCCTTGGAACCATAAATTTCTGCTACTTCTGGTCCGTAATAAGTTTATTGATTTCCTGTGCGAAAGCGACGGGATTTTCGACCGGTAGTCCGCTGATTAGAAGAGCCTGATTATAGAGCAGGTTCGCATAGCGGGCTACTTTTTCTTTTCCGGCATCGTTGGTTCCGTCGCCGTATGCATCCTTCATTACAGACATGACCTCGTGGTCCGGATTAAGCTCCAATATGCGCTCGGCTTGGAAGGCTTGGGATTCCGCCATAGGCATGGATTTAAGTACCTTTTCCATTTCAAGCGATATTTCTCCCTTGTTGGTTAGGGTTGCAGCGGAACCCGTCAGGCGAGGTGAGAGCTTTACTTCGGCAATCTTACCGGAAAGGCTTTCCTTGATGTATTCGAGGAGGTCCTTGCTTTCTTCTTCTGCCTTGGCAATTCTGTTTTTGTCCTCTTCTGTTTCGTCCTGGCTCATGTCTTCCGAGAGCACGGACATGAAGGGCTTATCCTTGTAGTCCTGTACCATCTGAATCACGAATTCGTCAACCTCGTCCGTGAGATATAGAATTTCATAGCCTTTGTTCTTGATGTATTCAGTCTGCGGAAGGAGATCAATCTTGTCGATGGATTCGCCGGCGGCATAATAGATTGACTTTTGATCTTCCTTCATTCTCTCGACATATTCAGCCAAGGTTACGAGCTTCTTTTCGGTGGACGAATAGAAGAGGACCAGGTCCTGGAGCGTGTCCTTGTGCATGCCGAAATCATCGTAAAGTCCGTACTTCAATTGACGACCAAAGTTGCCAAAGAACTTCTCGTATTCTTCTCTGTCGTTCTTTAGGAAATCCTCGAGCTCACGCTTGATCTTCTTTTCGAGGTTCTTAGCTATGTTTTTAAGTTGTCTGTCCTGCTGCAATGTTTCTCTGGAAATGTTAAGAGATAAATCCTGACTGTCCACCAAACCCTGAACAAAGTTAAAATAGTCGGGAAGGAGGTCAGGGCATCTTTCCATAATCATCACACCGGAGCTATAAAGCGTCAGGCCCTTTTCGAAGTCCTTGGAATAATAATCAAAGGGTGTGTGGCCCGGGATGAACATGAGCGCAGTAAAGCTTGATACGCCTTCGACGCTGGTCCTGATAACTCTGACAGGATCCATATAGTCACCGAATTTCGATTTATAGTAATCGTTGTAATCCTCGGGTTTGACCTTGCTCTTCTGACGCTTCCAGATGGGCTCCATGGTATTTAGGGTATCATCGCCAAGCTTGATGGGATAGCGGATGTAGTCGGAGTATTTTCTTACAAGCTCTCTAAGAGTATAGTCCTCCAGGAAAGTCGAGAAGTTCTCGCCGTCGGTATCTTCCTTTAGGTGCAAAACGATCTCGGTTCCTGATGGCATGTCAAATGCGGAGTCCGGAAGTTCCTCGACGCTGTAACCGTCAGCGCCGGATGACGTCCAGCGATTGACGCTTGATTTACCGTCAGTCGAATAGGACTTACTCGTTACGGTTACTAAATCAGAAACCATAAATGCCGAATAGAAGCCGACGCCGAATTGTCCGATTATATCGATGGCCTTTTTGGCCTTTGCTTCAGGGGAGTCCTTGGATGATGTATCGGAAGCATCTAATGCTGAATCATCCTTGAATATCTGAGAGCCGCTTTTTGCAATCGTTCCGAGATTTGTCTCGAGCTCGTCCTTGGTCATTCCGATTCCATTATCTCGGATGGTGATGGTTCTTAAATCCTTGTCGGGAACAATTTCTATAAAAAAGTCGTTCTTCTTGATGCCGGAATCGCCTGACGTCAAAGCCTTGTAATAAAGCTTATCCAGGGCGTCGCTTCCGTTGCTTATGAGCTCCCTAAGGAATATCTCGCGATTCGTATAAATCGAATTTATCATTAGGTCCAAGAGTTTTTTGGATTCTGCTTTAAATTGTTTTTTAGCCATATCTTTTCCTCCTTTAGCACTCGGGTTAAGAGAGTGCTAAATATAATTTACCACCGGGAGTACCATTTGTAAACATAGATTTTAAAATACTTTAATCTATCACATATATGTGTTAAAATTCTAAATGTTCGCGTCCGATAAAGAAAATATCACAATGTAAACTAATGATAAGCTCCGGCAAAAGACCAAAAAGAGAATCATCGAAAGCACGCCCTAAGGCAAAAACAAAGAGAACTCCTGCGAAGCCAAACACCATGAGTGATGGCTCCAAAGATTTTCTCATTGAATTGGGTTCGTTTTTTTCAAGAAACAGGATGACGATTTCAGCTATTGCAATCGTGCTCCTGGTTTTTGCTGTAGCCTCGATTGTAAAGAATATGAACGACTCCGAAAAACTTGTTTATTCCGGTCCGCAGGAGGAGGTCGAGGAATCATCGTATCCTCTTTCTGAACTCCACTATTCGTATTACTATCAGGATGAATACAATTTCAGAAGCTATGATGATGGAACTATAACCTCAAGGCGTGGAATCGATGTTTCTGAACATCAGGGAGAAATCGATTGGAGTCTGGTAAAGGAATCGGGCGTTGAATTCGCCTTCATAAGAGCTGGATATAGGACCTACGATCAGGGGAATCTAAAGGAGGATGCGTACTTTAGATATAATATAGAAAATGCCATAGCGAATGGAATAGATGTTGGCGTATATTTCTTTTCCCAGGCCATAACCGTAGACGAGTCCATTGAAGAAGCGAAGTATGTAACTGAACTCGTTGAAGGCTATGATTTAACTCTTCCTATAGCGCACGACATGGAGGAGGTTACAGGTAGTGAAGACCGCATATATAACCTTACTACTGATGAGCGGACTGAAATTGCGGATGCATTTTGCGAAGTCGTGGAGAATTACGGATATGACTCAATAATATATGCCAATCCAAGTTGGATTCTATCTCATCTTAATATCTTTAAGCTCAGCAACAGAAAGATATGGCTCGCCCATTATGCGGAGAGTACTCCATATCCCTTCAGATATGAATTTTGGCAGTATTCGGATAGCGGAATAGTCGATGGAATTAATGAACCCGTGGATTTGAATATTATGTATATTAGACCGTAATATGATATAATATAGAAAAAGAAAGGAACGCATAGATAATGGAAACCAGAAATTTAATAATTAGAGATTCTGTTTTTTCAGATTGCCAATTATTCACGGAATGGGAGACATCGACGGAGGTTTCTGACTACTTTACGATGGATGATGACAGAGACTACGAATCTGTGGTAAAGGAGTATATTGATTGCGACCGTAAAGATGCATTTGTTCAGATGACCCTTACACTTAAACCGAGTGAAGGGCCCATCGGAAGACTTGTCATATCAAATATTAATGAAAGAAATGATTCGCTTAAAATAGCAAGGATTTATATTGCCAATCCCGAGCTTAGGGGAAAAGGCTATGGCAAGGAAGCAATGAAGAAAATCCTTGAATATGTTTTCATTAACCTACATATGGAGAGGGTTACGGTTACAATACTTCCGAGGAACAAGAATGCTGAATATTTCTTTGATTCAATGGGTTTCAAGGATGAAGGCATACTCAGAAATGCCGGTAAAAAGAACGGCAGATATTTTGATTTAACATTAAAGTCGATGATTAGGGCGGAATACTTGGATATGAGGGCTTCCAGTAAATAGGGCCGATTTAGAAGTTTTAGGTGAAATAATTGAAATTAGCGAAAAAAATGCTTGTGTTTACCGGTATTGCTATGCTATAATACTGCTTGCGGTTCGTGGAGGAAGATATTTCATGAACCAAATGATATCGATTTTTACCGTAATTACGGTATATACCATAACTATGTAAGGAGGTGCGGCAAATGGCTAGAAAATGCGAAGTCTGTGGCAAGGGCCAGGTTTCAGGAAACAATGTTTCCCATTCCATGAGACATACGAGAAGAAAATGGAATGCAAACATCCAGTCCGTCAAAATTAATGACAATGGTACTGTCAGAAGAGCAAACGTATGCACAAGGTGCATGAGATCCGGAAAGATCGTCCGCGCCATCTAATAACTGTATGAATTCCGCGAAGGCTTTGCTTTCGCGGATTATTCGTTTTGGGAGAAAATATGCCACTGGAAAAAACTACTGACTACGGTAAAATAACCGTATCCGACAAGGTGTTTGAAGATGAGATTGCACGTTTCTGTCAACAGCCTAAGCTATATGATAGGATTTGGCTTGCTCAGAAGCCAAACGTAAAATGCGCTTATGATGACAACGAACGGATTGAAATCGGGTTTTCGGTATATGTTAAATTTGGAGAATCAATAAAAGAAACGACCAAAACGCTTTCGGATAAATTGGCAAAGCTTATTTATGACAGAACCGGTAAATATCCCGGAACTGTGAATATCAACGTGTCCGGAGTAAGATCCCAAACTCTCGTAAAGAGGAATATGGATTTGTCCTATGATTATTCGGAGGAACAGGATAGGGAATGTTAGAACTCTTTTCGAGCATAGGAAGCATACGCGGAATAGGACCAAAGAAAGAAAAAATCTTCAACGATCAAGGACTTATGACTGTTGAAGATTTAATTAATTATTTCCCAAGATCCTATCAGGACAGGAGACTGATAACTCGGATAAGTGACCTAAAACCTGGAGAAGAAGCTCTGATTACTGCAAAGGTCCTCATAAAAAAGGCGCCTACAAATTATTATCGAAAAAACTCGCCCCTATCGCTTTTGGTCGGTGACGATACCGGTGCTATAGAGGTTGTATTCTTTAATGGAAGATTCTTATCCAAACTATTCGATCAAAATGTTGAATACACATTCTATGGTAAGGTGAGTCAAAACTATGCCAGATTTCAAATGATTCACCCCGAATTCTCCAGAACAGGAGCACCTGACGATATAAGAGGTATAATTCCAATCTACCCCAAAATCAATGGAGTTTCGCAGAAGGAAATAAGAAGAATTGAGCAAGAGCTTAGCCCTCTTTACGATGACATTCCGGAATGGATTCCTGACAAGGTAGTGAAGGACTACAGACTTGCGGATATAAAGTTCGCTCTTTCAAATCTCCACTTTCCTACTGATGGGAAGAAGGTTCTCGCAGCTAAATTCAGAATGGTTTTTTCTGAACTTCTGGTTATGGAAACCGGCCTTCAATTTATGAGAAAAGGTGAACAGGACATTCGTGATGCGATAGTCATATCGGGGGATGGAGGCGAGTCTTTGATGAAGGATCTTCCGTTTGAACTTACGGATGATCAATTAAAAGCGTGGAAGAGCATCAGGGACGATTTGGAGTCAAATAAAAGAATGAACAGGCTTCTCCAAGGTGACGTTGGCTCCGGGAAAACTGTAATAGCGGAAATGGCAATGCTTTCTGCGGTTAGGTCAGGATATCAAAGCGTAATAATGGCACCAACCGAGATTCTGGCCAAGCAGCACCTTGAAACCTTTAGTCGGGATTTTAAGAAGTATGGAATTACGCCGAAGCTTCTTATAAGCTCAATGCCTGCCAAGGAAAAGAAGGAAATACTTCAAGGCCTCAAGGACGGTAGCGTTGAGATACTGATTGCTACCCACGCAGTTCTGCAGGAAAACGTCAAGTTTGACAAATTGGGTCTGGTTGTTACCGACGAACAACATAGATTTGGTGTCAATCAAAGACGTAAGCTTTCCGAAAAAGGTGAGGGCGTAAATGTTTTGGTAATGACTGCAACTCCCATCCCGAGGACGCTTGCAGTTATACTGTACGGTGATTTGGACTCATCACAGATTAGGTCCATGCCAAAGGGCAGAAAACCGGTAAAAACGACGCATACAAGTTCCGAGGGGAGAGAAAGAGTTTACGAATTTGCCAGGGGTAAGATTAAGGATGGGCGCCAGATATACGTAGTTGCTCCTCTCATAGATGATTCGGATAGCATTGATGCTCATTCGGCAAAGAAATTATTTGAAGAGCTTAAATCAAAGTTTAAAGGTTTCAGGGTTGAGCTTGTCCATGGCGCCATGAAACAGGATGAAAAAGATTTAGTGATGCAGAACTTTTCCGAAGGACTTGTTGATGTTCTTGTTTCCACCGTGGTGATAGAGGTTGGAATAAACGTACCGAATGCAAGCGTTATGATAATAGAAAACGCCGAGAGATTTGGTCTTGCTCAATTACATCAACTCAGAGGGCGAGTCGGAAGAGGAAGCGAGGAATCGTTTTGCTTTCTTATTTCGGACAGTGACAGTGAAGTGGCGGTTAAGAGACAGGAAATAATGTGCAGCACAAATGACGGATTTGAAATAGCAGAGCGTGACATGGAACTTCGCGGACCCGGAGAAATATTCGGAACCAAGCAACACGGAATACCTGAGCTTATTCTATCCGATTTGGTTAAGCATATTGATGTTCTCGAAAAGGCTCAGATTGCGGCAAAGGGAATACTTGAGAGAGACCCTGCGCTTAAGGATGAAGAGAACCGAGCACTTAGAGCCAAGGTCGAGAATACATTTGGCGAAGATTTAAGCTTATTGCTATAGGGGGCATATAGTGAGAATAATTGCAGGTGACTACAAAGGAAGAAAACTTGAAACCCCGAGCGACAATGAAATTAGACCGACTACTGATAAGGTTAAGGAAGCAATTTTCAGCATTTTGATGCCTTATACAGAGGATGGTGTGTTTGTTGACTTGTTTTCCGGAACGGGAGGACTTGGACTTGAAGCATTATCAAGAGGTGCAAGGCTCTGCTATTTCTGTGACAAGGACAGAAACGCCATTAGGCTGATTAAGACAAATATTGAAAAATGCAATGCGGGTGAATATTCAAGGGTTGTACAAGGGGACTATATGAAACTGCTTCACAAGCTTGAAGGTGAAAAGATTGATGTGTTTTTGATAGATCCCCCATATGATTCCAATCTCTACGAAAAAGCCTTAAACGCCATAGATTCACTTGATTTATTGAAGGATGACGGTATAATAATAACTGAACATCCAAAAGAACTTAACCTGCCAGAACGGATAGGAAGTCTTTTTGTTTCCAAGGAGAAATCCTATGGAAAGGTTGTTCTTTCTATTTACCATAAGGTACAAGCATAAAGCAGTATGGATAATGAATAGGAAAGTTTGAGAAGCATAAATGAAAAAAGCATTGTACTCCGGTTCGTTCGATCCGATGACCAACGGTCACTTGGACATAATAACGAGAGCATCAAAGATGTTTGACAAATTGATAGTTGGAGTCATTCACAATCCAAATAAGGTTCCGCTCTTTACTCCCGAAGAAAGAGTTGAAATGATCAAGAAGCTTATTAATGACCTACCAAACGTGCAAGTTGATTGCTTTACAGGCTTGCTTGCAGACTACGTGAATGCCAAGAAATTCAATGCTGTAGTTAGAGGACTTAGGGCCACTACAGATTTTGAATATGAAATACAGATGGCGCAGATGAATGCAAAACTCTTTAATCCGGGCATTGAGTCCGTCTTCCTTATGACAAGTCCGGAATATTCGTTTATCAGCTCCAGTGTAATCAAGGAAGTTGTGGCGCTTAACGGCAAAGTGGACGGATTGGTTCCGCCTGTCGTTTTAAAAGAGATAAAAAAGAAATTTTCAAAGTAGGAGGTCACTAATGACAGTTCTGGAATTATTAAATGAATTAGAAGAAATAGTTAATACTGCGCCAAGAGTTCCACTGGCCAGCAAGGTTATGGTAGATGCCAATGAAATCCTGGAGCTTGCCAAGGACATAAGACTGAGTCTCCCGGATGATGTGCAGCAGGCGAAGTGGGTTATAGACGAAAAAGATAAGATTCATGCAGAGGCAAAGTCTGAATACGAGCGCATAATAATAGAGGCGAGAAAGCAGGCTGATACTATGGTTGAAGAGCATGCCATCAGCCAGAGAGCAAAAGATGTTGCGCAGGAAGTTTATCGCCGTGCCGATGAGTATTCCAGGGATATGAGAATCAGAACCTATAATTATATGGATGAGGTTCTCTATAACTTCCGTCAAAAGATGGATGAGGTCAACAACAAGTATTTTGTTGCCATGTACGATGAGATGGATAGGCATTTCTCCGGCATTTCCGGAAAAATCGACAGTGACCTGGAGGAAGTTCAGAGAATGGCAGAGGAAATTAAAAACGCCGACCTTCCAAAGCATGACATAGAGATTCCTGTTAGCGGAGCTCAGGGAACGGTTGTCGAAGAGCAGGATCCTGAAGCAGGAGAAGCATAAGGATGTTTCTTTCGATGATTAGGCATGTTATTCTTCTTGCCCTTAAGATAAAGAAGAAATGGAACAAGAGATGAAGGCCCTCGGAATAATTGCTGAATATAATCCCTTCCACGAGGGACATAAATACCTGATAGATACTGCATCCGCTTTTACGAAGGCGGATGTTTGTATTTCTGTAATGAGTGGGAACTTTGTTCAAAGAGGGGGATATGCCTATTTCGATAAATGGCATAGAGCGGAAAAGGCTTTAGCGGGCGGTATCGACTTGGTGGTGGAAATGCCTACTGCCTTCGCTTCGGGAAGCGCGAGTTATTTTGCTGCAGCGGGTGTTAATATACTTAATGCTATGGGTTGCAGTCACATTGCTTTCGGATCGGAATCCGGAAACTTGGAGGATCTGACAAAGCTGGCAGACATTATGGCACAAGGTAGCATGAACTCTTCAGACGAGATAAGCGGCTTAATTCGAAATCATATGAAGGGAGGAATGTCGTACCCGGTAGCTCGTGAAACGGCAATCAAAGAAGCCTACCCGGAAGTGGATGCTTCGGTTTTAAGCGGTTCAAACGATATACTTGCAATCGAGTATTTGATTGCGCTGTCAAAAATCGAAATGAATTCTGAAAAAATGTCTCCTTTGGCTATTAAACGTATTGGAGACGGTCATGAAATGACTGCATCAAAAATACGTGCCGAGCTCGATTTTGATGAAGTGCATGGCCCCAGGCTAAAGGCGATGTATAAAAGGTATTACGATTTTGTAAGGTATGCAATTGTTTCAAAATCCGAAGAGGAGCTTGAGTGCTTTGATACAGCCAAAGAGGGATTGGGGAACAAACTGAAGAAAGAAATTAGATTTGCAGAGAGTTTAACGTACCTGATAGAACGAACAAAGTCCAAACGCTATACATATACCAGAATATCAAGGCTGCTTAGCCATATTGTTCTCGGAATTAAGCCCGAGGACTATGACCTGGATTCGGCTTCCAAGCATATTTATATTAGACCTCTTGCCATGAATGAAAAGGGGGCTTCTTATCTCAGACAGATCAAGGATAATGTAAAGATACCAAATGATGTCGAGGAATTAGCTTTTGTTGATGATATATCAGGAGCTCTTAGGTATTCCGATAATGAGGCATTAAAGAATTTGCTTCAAATAGATATAAGGGCCTCCGATATCTATTCCATGCTTCAGGGAAAGAGTCTATATAACGAGAGCGATTATGTAAAAAAGCCCGTTATTCTTTGATTATACCGTGATTGGAAGTCAAATCGGTATTGCGCTCAATTTAGTTTTGATGTAAAATTTTTTTGTTGTAAATTTCATTTTGAGAGTATGGAGGATAAAATGAAAGTATTAGTAATAAACTGCGGCAGCTCTTCACTGAAGTATCAGGTGCTGGACATGACAGATGAGAGTCTTTTGGCAAAAGGACTCGTAGAGAGAATCGGCATCGACGGTTCCGTTATCAATCATACGAAATCGGGTGAAGACACAATTGTTAACGAAGTTCCGATGAAGGACCACAAGGAAGCTATTGCACAGGTTTTGGCAGCAGTGCAGGATCCTGAGCATGGAGTGGTTAAGGATATGTCAGAAATCGGAGCGGTTGGACACAGAGTTGTTCATGCCGGTGAAAAATATGCAGATTCCGTTGTTATAGACGATACAGTAATGGAGGCACTTGAGGAATGCATAGAAATTGCACCGCTCCACAATCCACCAAACCTTGCCGGTATCGAGGCCTGCAGGGCTCTTATGCCGACGACACCGATGGTTGCGGTATTCGATACGGCATTCCATCAGACCATGCCACCTGAATCATACATCTATGCTCTTCCTTACGAATATTACGAGAAATATGGAATCAGAAGATATGGATTCCACGGAACATCTCATAAATATGTATCACAGAGAGCTGCTCAGATGCTGAATGTGAGCCTTAATGACCTGAAGCTCATCACATGTCACCTTGGAAACGGTGCTTCCGTAACAGCCATAAAGCACGGTAAGGTAGTAGATACATCCATGGGATTCACACCGCTCGAAGGTCTCGTAATGGGAACCAGATCCGGTGACATAGATCCTGCAATCGTTTCATACATCAAGGAAAAAGAAGGTCTTGATGATGAAGCCGTAAACAATGTTCTCAACAAGAAATCAGGCGTCTTGGGAGTATCCGGTGTATCCAGCGACTTTAGAGATATCGAAGCTGCTGTTGAAGAAGGAAACGAGAGAGCAGATTTGGCACTCAGACTATTTGCTCAGAGAGTAAGATTCTACATCGGAGCATATATTGCAGAAATGAACGGTGTTGATGCTATTGTCTTCACCGCTGGTGTTGGTGAAAACGATATCTCCATGAGAGAAATCATCTGCAACGACCTTGGCAATTTGGGAATCAAGCTTGATCCAATCAAGAACAAGGTAAGAGGAAAAGACACTGTGATTTCCGATGAGGATTCCAAGGTTAAACTGCTGCTAATACCTACAAACGAGGAATTGATGATAGCAAGAGATACTGTAAGCTTAACAGGCAAGTAATCGCAAAAATTTGTTGACATCAACTGATTCAGCGTTTATACTTTAGTAGTTGCGTAAGAAGACGATAATAAACTTGAAATAGATATCAAGTAGGCGAGGAGGTATAGAAATGGCAGTTCCTAAAAGGAAAACATCCAAGGCAAGAAGGGACAAAAGAAAAGCACCGAATATGAAGAAGTCACTTCCGGGACTTTCAATCTGCCCCCAGTGCCATCAGCCAAAGCTTCCACATAGAGTTTGCCCAAATTGCAACTACTATGATGGTAAGGAAATAGTAGCTGGCGAATAAAGCGATTCATGGACGGCTCCGCATGGAGCCGTCCATTTGTTTTCAGATTGAGATTGAATGCCGAAAAATGTTGAAATTGTAACGAAAAGGTGATAAACTAACTATGTATGTATTTATATAGGAGGAGAGTGTAGTGAAACAGTTTGAAAAGAAGTTTAAAGTCGGCATACTCGGTGGAACCGGTATGGTGGGACAGAGGTTTATCACGTTGCTTGATAATCATCCTTGGTTCCAGGTAACGACCATTGCAGCAAGTTCCAAAAGCGCAGGAAAGCGTTATGAAGAAGCTGTTGAAGGAAGATGGAAATTGGCTGCGCCAATACCGGAAGGCGTAAAGGATATCATAGTTCACGACGTTACTGAAGTAGAGAAAGTGGCGGGCAGCGTGGATTTCGTCTTTAGCGCCGTTGATATGACAAAGGAAGAAATAAAGGCCATCGAAGAGGAGTATGCAAAAACGGAAACTCCGGTAGTTTCAAATAACAGCGCTCACAGATGGACGCCGGATGTACCTATGGTTGTTCCGGAAATCAACATAGACCATTTTGATGTAATCGAATCTCAAAGAAAGAGACTCGGAACCGAGAGGGGATTTATAGCTGTTAAGCCCAATTGTTCCCTCCAGGGATATATACCTGCGATTGCAGCATGGAAGGATTTTGAACCATATGAGATGGTCGTGACTACATATCAGGCCATTTCCGGCGCCGGCAAAACATTTGAAGACTGGCCTGAAATGATTCAGAACATTATTCCGTATATCGGAGGAGAAGAAGAGAAGAGCGAGGATGAACCATTAAAGATTTTTGGTCATATAGAGAATGGGGAAATCGTAAAAGCTACGGGTCTCGATATTACGGCGCAGTGCGTGAGAGTCCCTGTTCAGGACGGACATACTGCGGCCTGCTTCATAAAGTTTAAAAAGAAACCAACCAAGGAAGAACTCATTCAGAGACTTAGAGACTTCAAAGGATATCCGCAGGAAGCTGACCTTCCGAATGCACCCAATCCTTTCATCCAATACCTCGAGGATGATAATCGCCCACAGGTAAAACTGGATGTGGACTATGAGAGGGGTTACGGAGTATCCGTTGGAAGAGTGAGAGAGGATAAAATCTACGACTTTAAATTCATCGGATTGGCGCATAATACAGTAAGGGGAGCTGCCGGAGGTGCGATACTTTGTGCAGAAGCGCTGGCCGACAAGGGATATATAACATTCAAATAGTTTTTAGGATTTAGAGATTAAGGGGTTAAAGTGGCTACGCAAAACGGTAAAAATGTGAAAAAGGGAAGCGCAACCAAGGGAGCGACTTCTAAGAAATCAGAGACTATAAAGAAGTCGGGGACAAGTGCCCCCGAAAGCATAAAGTCTGCAAAGTCCAAGAAACAGACCCAGATGAATGACGACCGAACAATGAAAATTATTGTCGGATTGATTTTCATTGTCTTGGGTGTGTTTCTTTTTGCTGCTGTGGAATTCCAAGCGGCGGGACAGTTCGGGAATATCATCGGCGAATACCTAAAGGGAACGATGGGCTTAGTCGGTATAATCTTTCCGTTCTTTTTGATTCTTGTTGGAATCCTAATGATTACAGACAGGACGGTTAGGTTTTCGATGATCACATTTGTTTTGGGGCTTGTGATACTGCTTATGCTATGCGTAATCAATTCAGGCAGATTCATAAACCCCGAAAAAATAGTCTTTAATGCAAAGGACTTTTTCGATAAGGGTGTCGATTTAAAAAACGGCGGCCTTTTCGGTATGGGGATTGCATCATTCCTGGTGAAATACGTTGGAAAGATAGGACTTTACTGTATAAGTATAGGCGCTGCGATTCTCTGTACCTTCATTCTTCTAAAGGATACGCCTGCGAAGAAGTTGATAAATGCAATTAGACTTCGTAGCCAAGAGCGAATGATAGAAAAGAGTGAAGAGAGAGCCAGGAGAGATAAGGAAAAAGAAGAGAGACTCAAAGAAAAAGAGAGAATAAAAGAAAATCAGAAGAAGATTAATGAAATAAAAGAGGATCAAAAAAGAAGACGCCAGGAGACCAAGGAACGTAATGCGCGCGAACTTGCACAGTCTCCGAATGAGGGTATTGAGGGATGGCCGGTTTTGATACCGAGTGGTCATGATGCATTGGAAGACTACGATTCAACCAAGTTCGACAAGGGACTTCCATTAGACAAAAAAACTGAGAGAATCATTAACGTGATGAACGACGACGCGAGCATAAATACAAATGTTGAGTCTAACGATGCTTCTCCGGTATACAGAAAAAACACTGACGGACTTGGGCTTGAGGCCCAAAGAACTGTAAAGCCCGGCTACGGCTTAGGATATGACGATTATGATTCCAGGACCGACGGAATAAAGATTATTAATTCACAGGCACCCAAGCAGAAGAGAGAGCCTGCAGAATCAAAATTACCCACATCAAAGAACGCTGACAGAACCGAACTTAAGTCCGATGCAAGTTCAAGTGCGAATACAACTGTTAAAGAGAATGATAATCCGGCTCCGGGAGTAAACACTCCTCAGGGCAAAATTAGTCGCTCGGATGCGAAAAACGCGACCCTGGATGATAGCGACTTTAACAAGGTTAAAAAGAATCTCAAATACAAGAAACCTACGATTGACCTCCTTAAATACGTGAGCACTAATTCGGATTTAAGTAAGACCAATAATGAGCTTAAGGAAAAGGCAGACCTTTTGGAGCGCACACTCCAAAGCTTTAACGTGGATGCAAAGGTGGTTCAGGTTACCCAGGGACCTGCGGTAACCAGATATGAAATACAGCCTAACGTAGGTGTAAAGGTAAACAAAATTGTAAGCCTTGCAGATGACATAGCCCTCAATTTGAGAGCGAGAAGCATTCGAATCGAGGCGCCGATTCCCGGAAAGGCTGCAGTCGGAATAGAGGTAGAGAACGACAACGTCAATATGGTCACCATAAGGGAACTTATTGACAGCAAAGAATTTAAGCAAGCAAAGTCGAAGATTTCCTTCGGTGTCGGTAGAGACATAGCCGGTAAGGCCATAGTTGGTGACCTAAAGAGCATGCCCCACCTTTTGATAGCGGGTTCAACCGGATCGGGTAAGAGCGTATGCATCAACGGAATAATAACCAGCATACTCTATAAGGCGAATCCCGATGAGGTAAAGCTCGTACTTATAGACCCGAAGGTTGTAGAACTCGGTGACTACAATGGAATTCCGCATCTTCTTATTCCTGTCGTTACCGACGCAACAAAGGCGGCTGCCGCTCTCAACTGGGCTGTTGCCGAAATGACGAATAGATATAAGCTCTTCGCCGACAATCACGTCAGGGATTTGGAAAGCTATAACGACCATCTGAGAGCCAACGGAGAGGAAACGCTTCCGCAGATAGTTATAATAATCGATGAGCTTGCTGACCTTATGATGGCAGCGCCGTCGCAGGTAGAGGAATCAATCTGTAGACTCGCGCAGCTCGCTCGTGCTGCGGGTATGCACCTTATTGTAGCAACGCAAAGACCTTCCGTGGATGTAATCACAGGTCTAATCAAGGCGAATATTCCATCAAGAATCGCCTTTGCTGTTGCATCTCAATTCGATTCAAGAACGATCCTTGATATGGGAGGCGCTGAAAAACTGGTCGGTAAGGGCGACATGCTCTATAATCCTCTCGGTATGGGTAAGCCTATCAGAGTCCAGGGGTGCTTCATCAGTGACGAAGAAATACATAGAGTCATCGATTTTGTAAAGAATCAGCAGGATGCTGAATATTCAAATGAGGTACTTGACACCATCAACAAGGGAAATGTTCAGGGTGGTTCGGAGAGCAAGGATGAGCTCTTTGATGATGCCGTTGCATTTGTAATAGGTGCAGGAAAGGCTTCGACGTCGCTAATTCAGAGAAGATTCAGAATAGGATATAACAGAGCAGCAAACATCATCGACGAGATGGAGGCCAAAGGTATAATAGGACCTCCGGACGGAAGCAAGCCGAGACAAATCTTGGTGAGCGCACCTCCAAGCGATGCTTCTGAGGAGCCGAGTGATGCCTATGCTGAATCTCATGAGGATGTAACTCAGAATATATCAAGCCAAGAAACATATGAGGAACCTCACGAGGGCGACTCTTCGAATAATAAAGAACCTTCCGGTAATCAAACTCCGAAATCCGGTTATATGGGTTATGACGAAGCGGGGGATGAAGAGGAAGTAAACGAGGATATACGAGACCTCTTTAAAGATTTGGACAATATGTAATTATGAAAACCTACTACATTGAAACTTTGGGCTGCCCCAAAAACATCAACGACAGCGAATTCGCTGCAGGAGTACTTTCCGAGAAAGGATACGAAGAAGCCGCTTCTCCCGAAGAAGCGGACTTTGTCATTGTAAACACCTGTGGCTTTATTGAAGATGCGAAAAAAGAATCGATCGACAGAATCTTTGAAATGGCTGAAAGAAAAGGCAGCAAGGCTAAGCTCGTCGTTTCAGGCTGCCTGGCGCAGCGATATGCCAAAGAACTTGAAGAGGAAATACCGGAGGCCGACTGTTTTATCGGTGTGGAACAATACGACAAAATCGGTGATATCTTGAATGGACTTTCCGATGATGCATTGTCCGGTGAATCGACAGATGATAAGAAAAAGATATTTACTGATTCCTGTAACCTTGACTACCTTGAAAAGACCGTAAGGAGATTTAAAGGTGTTCCATATACCTCCACCATCAAGATCGCTGAAGGCTGCAACAATCGTTGTTCATACTGCGCGATTCCGTTTATAAGAGGAAAGTACAGAAGCAAAAGGATGGAGGACATCGTTGAGGAGGCTGAAACCCTTGCAAAGGCAGGATGTAAGGAGCTTGTTTTAATAGCCCAGGATGTGGCTTATTACGGAAGAGATATGTACGGAAAATACATGCTCCCGGAGCTTCTCAGAAGTTTGGTCAAGGTAGACGGCATAGAATGGATTCGACTGATGTATTGCTATGATGACAGAATCACAGATGAACTGATAGAGACCATAGCGACCGAGGATAAGATCTGCAACTATATAGATATACCGTTACAACACGGTTCCGATAAAGTCCTAAGGGAGATGCACAGGAATTCGACCAACGCTTCAATAAGGAAGGTGATAGAAAAGCTAAGAAATAGAATTCCTGATATTGCAATAAGGACGAGCTTAATCGTCGGGTTCCCCGGTGAGACGGACGATGACTTTGACGATTTGATAGAACTCGTCGAAGACATGGAGTTCAATAGACTCGGTGCATTCAAATATTCCATGGAGGAGGGAACAGTTGCAGGAGAGAGGGACGATCAAGTTCCTGAGGAAATAAAGGAAGAACGCTGGAATGCAGTTATGCGAAGACAGATAGATATTTCGCTTGAACATAACAGAGCTCTTATAGGTTCAATCCAGGAAGTTATCGTGGATGAACCGGATCCAAATGAAGAAAAAACCTATATAGGAAGAACGAGATACGACGCGCCGGAAATAGATAACGGTGTGGTGTTTACATCCGAGAAGAAGCTAAATCCCGGAGACATAGTTAGGATCAAAATCCTTGATGCCTTTGATTATGATTTGGCGGGAATGATGGAGGAAGATTAATGCAGGATAGGATAGTAATTATAGACGGAAACAGTCTAATAAACAGAGCCTATTATGCTATGCAAAGACCCATGATGACAAAGGAGGGTATCTATACCCAGGCCATCTACGGGTTTTTAAATATGCTCACCAAGATTGAGAGAGATTATGAACCCGAATATATGGCTGTTGCATGGGACTTAAAAGCTCCGACCTTCCGCCACAAGGAGTATGAGGATTATAAGGCCGGGCGTCGCAAGATGCCGATTGAACTTGCAATGCAGATTCCTCTAATGCAGGAAATCCTCGAAGCCAAGAATGTAACGAACCTCTATCTTGAGGGATATGAGGCAGATGACATAATCGGAACCCTAGCGAAAAGAAGTGAAGAACAAGGACTTCTTCCGCTCGTAATAACGGGGGACAAGGATGCGCTCCAGCTGGCGAGCGACAAAACGCATGTACTCATAACAAAAAAGGGAATATCCGAATTCGATCTCTACGACAGAGAGAAGATGATTGAGCGCTATGAGCTCACCCCAAATCAGTTTATCGACCTTAAGGGACTTATGGGAGACCAGTCCGACAATATTCCGGGGATTCCGGGCGTTGGAGAGAAGACGGGAATAAACCTCCTAAAGCAATTTGGAAGCATTGAGGAAATGCTTTCGCATACAGATGAAATAAAATCTGCAAAGCTTAGAGAAAAGGTTGAGGAGAATGCGAACCTGGCCAGAATGAGCAGAAGGCTTGCTGAGATTCAATTAAATGTTCCCCTTGATATCGATGTAAAGGATTTAAAAGTTAAAGAAGCGGATAACGATAAACTCATAGCACTTTATTCAAAGCTCGAATTTAACAGCTTTCTGAAAAAGATGCATATCGGTGACGCCGGGGCAAAAGACCCGGGCAATGCTGTAACCAATGAAGAAACCACCAAAGAGAATACCGGAAACATCGAAAAAACAGTAATTGAGAGAGCAGCGATTCCCGATTTCAAAGGTCTAAAATCGGAGCTTGTATCGGCGGATTCGGATTATCAAAAGATTGGACTTGAAAACTTTGATGGAGACATTTATATCAAAGTATTCTCTGATAATAGCCACGTTGCAATTCCAACGATCACGGGGATTTCACTTTTGCTTGGTGAGGAAAGGTATTACTATCTCTTTGGGGATGCGATTAATTCATTTATATCTGACCTAAGGGTGAACAAACTTAGTTTGGCTGGCCACGGCATAGTAAAGGACATCTATCCGCTTCTTATGAATGGGGATAGGGACTGTGAGCCGGACTACAGCGTTTCATATGACACCGAGATTGGCGCTTATCTCATTGATCCGTCAAAATCGGGTTATTCGTTAAAGGCCATGATGATGGAGGAATTCCATATAGAGGTTCCGGAAGAAAAGGATTTTCTCAAGGAGCAAGGCCAGGTCAGCTTTTTTGGCGGAAACGAAGAGTCTTTCTCTGAATATGGACTTTTGATTCTTACATCTATTGCGAAGCTTAGAGCTATTCAAGAGAAGGAGATAAGAGAGAACAACCTTGATGAGGTCCTTTATAATGTAGAGCTTCCGCTTGTTCAGGTTCTGGCATCCATGGAGATGGAAGGCTTCAAGGTTTCCGAGAAGACCCTCATGGAATTCGGAGATGAACTCAAAACTGAAATTGAAAATCTTACAAAGGATATTCATAGCCATGCGGGACAGGAATTCAATATCAATTCTCCGCAGCAGCTTGGCGAAATACTCTTTGATAAATTGGGACTAACCGCCGGAAAGAAGACGAAGAAGGGATATAGCACCAGCGCAGAAATCCTGGAAAAGATATATGACGAACACCCTATAGTACCGGAAATACTAAGGTACAGAACCTTGACTAAATTAAACGGAACCTATGTGGACGGACTTAAGCCGCTCATTGGATTTGATGAAAGGATAAGGGCGCATTTTCAGCAAACGGTTACAGCGACTGGAAGAATATCCTGTACGGAACCCAACCTGCAGAATATCCCCATCAGAAATGAATTCGGAAGGCAGCTAAGAAAAGCATTTATTCCGAGGGATGAGGGGAGAATCCTAATTGGAGCAGACTATTCACAGATTGAACTTAGGGTGCTTGCGCACCTTTCGGGCGATGAGTCCTTGATAGAGGCATTTAATCGTGGAGATGACATTCATCGGGCAACCGCTGCCAGAGTTTTTGGTATCCCATACGATGATGTGACGTCACTCGACAGGAGCAAGGCAAAGGCGGTAAACTTTGGCGTAATCTATGGAATGAGCGGATTTGGCCTTTCCGCTGAACTTGGGATAACGCGAAAAGAGGCGGAAAACTTTATCGGCGATTATTTTGATAAGCATCCCAAGGTAAAGGAATACATGGACCTTCAGATAGCGCTTGCAAAGAAGAGAGGCTATACGGAGACCATAATGGGTAGAAGAAGATATATACCCGAAATCAAGTCTCCTAATTTCATGGTTAGAAATCTCGGTGAGCGTCTTGCGATGAACAGCCCCATACAGGGAAGTGCAGCCGATATTATCAAAATCGCCATGATAAATGTTCGTAAGGAATTAAAAGAAAAGAACCTAAAATCAAAGTTGATTCTGCAGGTTCACGACGAGCTTATAATCGATACGGATTTGAATGAGAAGGAAGCGGTTGAGGAACTTCTCGTAAGGAATATGATGCGGGCCATGGATTTAAAAGTTAAGCTCGTCAGCGATCTGAATACGGGTGCAACTTGGTACGATTTGAAATAACCAAAATAGCAGGTGGAATATGTATACAGTTGGTCTAACGGGAAGCATAGGAAGCGGTAAATCGACGGTATCAAAAATTGTTAAAGGCCGCGGAATCTATGTCATTGATACTGACGAAATATCCAGGACTTTGACTGCTGATGACAGTCCGATTTTAAGCGAGCTTAGCGAAGCATTTGGTCCTGAAATACTAAGGGACGACGGAAGCCTTGACAGAAAAACGCTCGCAAGAATCGCGTTTTCTAATCTTGAAAAGAAGACTCTCTTGGAAAGCATAGTGACTGAAAAGGTAAAAGAGATAATGTGGGAGCAGTCGGAGGAATATAAGGCGAATGGAGAACGACTTATCTTCTTTGACATTCCGCTCCTTTTTGAAAACAACCTGCTTGGAAGATTCGATGAGGTATGGTCGGTAATTGCCGACACCGAAACGCGATTCATGAGGGCGCATGAAAGGGACGGAATCTCCAGAGAGGACTTTGATGCAAGGGACAAGGTCCAGTTCCACCAAGAAGAGAAGAGGAAGCATTCGGATGTAGTCTTTGATAATGACGGGACCAAAGAAGAACTAATAATTAGAGTAAATATTGAATTGGACAGGGTGAGTGAGCTCAGCGGATTCGGCTTGCTTTAGTACCAGATAAAAGTATAAATGGCATATAAACAGGGGAAGAACAAAAGAGAATTAAGCAGGATAATGTATTTCCTGAGGAGATATCTAATCTACATTGTAGTTTTGGCTGTTCTTATTGTGGGAATAGTTGCTACCATGAGGATATATGATAATTCCGTAGAGAGCGAAACATCTTCAGCAGGTGAAAGCGTAAGACTTGTACAGGCGGACACCTACAATTTGGCTATGTATGAACCGTCTACATTCAATATGATAACTTCTATGGATGAGGATGTAGTCTACCTTAATCAAATCATTTACAGCTTTCTGTTTAGGCTTGACGATACGCTCAATATTGTTCCGGACCTGGTAGATTCCTATAGCACCAATTCGGAGGATGGAACTGTAAGTATCAAGATTCGTTCCGATGCGGTTTTTAGCAACGGATTTAATGTTACAGCTAACGACGTAGAAAAGACTGTCACATATATCAAGGAGGCAGGAAATGATTCTCCTTATTATCAGTATGTTAGCAAAATCGACAATATAAGCATCGAGGGTGAAAGAGAATTTACGCTTAAGTTTTCCAATCCAACATCTGCCGCATTGGACAATTTGGTTTTCCCGATTCTTTGTGCTACTACATATAAGAAGGGAGATCAGTTTGCGGTAGGTAGTGGGGAATACGCCTATTCTACTTATGAAGAGGGAACGGGCATCAAACTGATTCCAAACGAGAATTATTATGGTGAATCCAGCAAATTGCCTATCGATATAATGTTTGTCAAGGACAAGAATTCTCTTCCCGGTATGGCAACCATGGATGCGGTTACCGGATTCATAAGCAAGGATCAGAATGCAGACAATATTGCGGAGGACAAATCCCTTAGGTGCGTGAGTATTGTATCTTCCGATTTGGAATATATGGGATTTAACTGCAAAAATAGCTTTCTCTCGAATCCCAATGTAAGACGTGCTGTTTCCATGGCCGTTGACAGAGAAAAAACGATAAGGGATGACTATGGTTCGGGTGCTGTCATCTCCGATTCACTGTATTATCCGGGTTTCTTGGGCGCAGAGAAGGATAGTGGAATCAAGTACGACCCTAAGGCATCTACGGATTTGATTGGCGCGGCTGGTTACAAGGATATTGATGAAGACGGAGTGTTGGAGGATGAACAGGGAGAGGATTTGATCCTCACCCTGATCGTTAATTCAAAAAACAGCAATAGAACTGATGCTGCCGATTCAATTGCCGCTGATCTGAGATCGATTGGCATCAATGTAGAGGTAAGAGCGCTTGATGATAAGGAATTCGATAATGCTCTAAATACGGGAAATTTTGATCTATATCTATTAGGCCTTAAGATAGATAAGCAATTCCGCCTGCTAAATCTTTATGATGAAGATAATTATGGTTTTTATGAAGGGGACCGTGTTGTCAGACTTACGAAAGAACTGGAAATGGCCCATACAAGAGAGCAGCAGAGCTCTATCTTTAGAGAATTGAAATCCGAATTATATGATGAAATGCCATACTTCGGCATATGCTATATGAACTATTACTTTGTTTCGTCCAAAACACTGGAAACCGGGGACAATCCTCAATTCTTCAATCCCTACAGAAGCATCGGAAGGTGGATTTGGCAAAAACGAGTTTCTACAGAACAATAATTTTTTTAAAATTAAACTTGCATTTTTTATTCTATGTGGTAATATTGTGGAGTGGCACTTATGCGGCCGTGGCGGAATAGGCAGACGCGCACGTTTGAGGGGCGTGTGGTTAACCCCGTGCTGGTTCAAGTCCAGTCGGCCGCACCATAATGGATGCCAAAGGGACGGTTCCAAGGGACCGTCCCTTGACGTTAAAAATGCCTTGTGATAAAATTATCTCGCTGTTTTCTGCCGGCGTGATGGAATTGGCAGACGTGCGGGATTCAAAATCCCGTGGTGGCAACACCGTGTGGGTTCGACCCCCACCGCCGGCACCAAAGTATTTTTTGTTGGAGGATAAGAGGATTTATGAACGGAGCAAATGGACAACTTGCAACTCAAATGATAATACTTGTCGTATTTATCGTACTCATGTATTTCATCTTGATTAAGCCACAGAAGAAAAAGGAAAAAGAAGTTCAGGACATGAGAAGCAACATCCAAGTGGGTGATGAAATCGTCACGATAGGCGGTATCTGCGGAAGGGTTGTTAAGACCAAGGATGACTCCATAGTTATACAAGTAGGAGCGGACAAAACCAAGTTCGAAGTAAAGAAATGGGCCATTTCCACGGTAGAAAAGAAATCTACGGACAGAAAGGTAAGCCGTGAGGAAATAGTCCAGGAACAGGAAGAGAAGAAGGTTAAACCGAAGAGACTTCTCGGAAAGAAAGCGACCTCAATGGAAGAAGAGGCTGCAGCCCTTGCTGAAAGCGCTCCGGAAATTGCCTCCGACGCAGCAGCAGAAGTAGCTGATGCAGGTGCTGAGGCTGCAACCGCCGTTCAGGATGCGGTTCAGCCAGCAGAATAATTACTAAGTTGTGTTTCGAGACGGTCCCTTTCGGGGACCGTTTTTTTCACAGTGAATACTGACTTGAGAATCGAAAAAGATTATGGATATTCTAAAACAAATTGAACAAGAAAAACATGAACCAAAGGCGCTTCCTGACAAGGTCTACGACGAGCTTCTTCGTGATATTCTGACAGGGCGTCTCGAAAAGGATTCCAGGCTTAACGAAACAAAGATATGTCAGATGTATGGTGCCAGCAGAACACCTGTTAGAGAGGCTTTTAGGAGACTTGAGATGGATGGCCTCGTGGAGTATATCCCCAATCGCGGAGAATTTGTTAAGGGATTCAGCGACAATGAAATCGAGGATATGATGCTGATGCGAATTGACTTGGAGGTTCGAGCTGCACAGTGGGTGATTGACCGCATAACAGAGGATGAGGAAAAAGACCTTGCGGCACTCTTCAATTATATGGAGTTCTATACGAAGAAAAATGACATCGAAAAGATGATAGACATAAACTATGCATTCCATAGAATGCTCTATAAATGTGCCCATGACAGGCTTCTTGAACGGACGTTAACCGCTTATCAGACATATACAAACTACTGTTGTCCACCAAACTATTTTGCGGTCAATTATTTAAGCAAGGTATTGGAGGAGCATAGAAGAATTTATCGGGCGATTGTAAGAAAGGATATACAGGGCGTAGTAAAGGCTATGCAGCAACATATGAAGAATACTGCAAAGAGAAGCCTACCCAATATCAAAGTCGACTAATTAAATTACACCCCGATCTTTTTACACCAGGAATTGATTGGACATGCATCACAGTTTGGTTTTCTGGCGTGGCAACAGTTTCTTCCGTGAAAGATTAGACTGTGGTGAGACTCGGTCCAGCGATCGTGCGGAATTACTTTCATGAGTCCTTCTTCAGTTTTAAGGACGTCATCTGCACTTACAAGGCCTATGCGATTTGAAACTCTGAATACATGTGTATCGACAGCTATGTGCTGTTCACCAAAGCCAACGGATAGTACGACGTTGGCTGTTTTTCTGCCGACTCCAGGAAGTGATATGAGTGCGTCGTAGTTCTGCGGAACCTCTCCATCAAAGTTCTCAACAAGCATCTTCGCCAGATTCACAATATTTTTTGACTTGGTTTTATACATGCCAATGGTTTTGATGTAATTGGAAACATCGTCCGGGCTCGCCTTGGAGAGGCGCTTTGCATCAGGATATTTCTTAAAGAGGGCAGGGGTTACCTTGTTTACTCCCTTGTCGGTTGTCTGTGCAGAGAGCACGACAGAAACCAGAAGTTCGAAAACATTTCTGTGATCCAGAGCACATTCGGCATCCGGATATTCCGCTCTGAGAGCATCAAGTATTTTTACAACAGTATCTTTTCTCATAATGGTATTCCCTAAAACAACTTAAGAGACGGTCCCCGTCCGGGAACCGCCCTTGGATTATCAGTTTGCAATTGCTGCGCGGTCGGCTTCTTGATCCTTCTTCATGCAGCAATTTTTGTATTTCTTTCCGCTGCCGCAGTGGCAGGGTTCGTTTCTTCCGGGACGCTTTTCAACATGCACCGTGCGTGAACGACGATATTCATCGTAGAGCTCTTGCCTGCGCTCTTCGGAGAGGACGTCATTCCATTCCTCCAGGCTCCAAAGATAATCCGCATCAGCTTTATGCATATTGAAGTAGAGCTTTTCGAAGTCGATGTCGAGGTCGATTTCCGTATCAAGCGTAACCTTCTTAAGTTCCACTTGACCGCTCTTTAAGCTGCTCTGAACTCCATCAAGGAAGCCGACGAAGATTACCTTATCCACATCGAACTGCTCGACCAAATCGCCGACGCGACCCTTTAAATGTTCGTCCTTGTGGGAGAGAATGTGCTTATAAATCTTAATCTCGGTATCGGAATATTTGTCCCAGAAGGCATCGATTGTGCCCTTCGTTTGTCCGTGGAGCATGTCGTTCCAATCATTAAATAGACTCATTATATGCCTCCTTACATATTGCGCGCTATTGCTATAATGTCACCTGCCACGGCGCTTCCGGTTGGAAGTGCACCTGCGCCTTTTCCGTAGAACATCAGCTCGCCTACAGCATTACCTGTAATATAGATGGCGTTAAACTCGTTTGAAACACCTGCGAGTGGATGATCGATTGGAACGAAGCGAGGGGCAACACTGTATGTAATCTCGTCGCCATTTCTCTCGGCGCCTGCAATAAGCTTAATCTTGCAGTTTTCTTCCGCTGCCTGGGCAATGTCATCCATTGTTATCTTGGTTATACCTTCGCGCGGAATGTCATTGGGATGGATGTAGATTCCAAAGCAGAGATACATGAGTATGCTGAGCTTATTGGCTGCATCGATTCCTTCTACGTCGGAAGTTGGGTCTGCTTCAGCAAAACCCCTTGCCTGAGCATCGGATAGGGCATCCTCGTAGGACATGCCTTCTTCACCCATTTTGGTGAGTATATAGTTTGTCGTGCCGTTTACAATTCCCATGACCTCTGTGAAATCGTTGGCAGCAAGAGCTTCCTGAATCGAAGTGAGTGCAGGGATTCCACCGCCGACCGATGCTTCGAATCTGAACTCGGCATTCCCGCGCTCCGCAGCTGCTTTAAGTCTGTCAAAATTCGCAGCGACAGCGGCTTTGTTCGGAGTAACAACGTGTTTTCCACGTTCCAGGGATTTCTCCATAACTTCTGCAGGGAAGTCAATTCCACCGAGAGCTTCTATTACGATATCGACATCGTCCGCATCATAAATCAGAGCAGGGTCGGTTACAGCGAGTTCAGGGTCAAGTCCCAGGCTTTTTACTCTTTCAGTGTTCATCTCCAAAATCTTGGTCACTGTGAAGGTGCAACCGGTACGCTCCTCTATTAAATCTTTGTTCATCTGAAAGATTTCATATGTTCCACCGCCGACTGTGCCAAGTCCAAGAAAGGCCAATCTGATATTTTTCATTGAGATTCCTCCATTCTCAAATATTTTACGTTATTTAGGCCAAAATAAATAAGTGCCTTCCATTATATATTAAAAAAACAAATACTTCAATCATTGCTTGCCATAATTCAAAATGGTATAATACTTGCATGAGTCTTGGATATGAATTGACAATTGAACAGACCCAGAAGCTATCGATGACCCCGGAGCTGATCCAGGCCATCCAGATATTGCAGTACAACAATCAAGAGCTTCTGGAATATATAAAGGACGAGCTTCTTGAGAACCCTCTGCTCGAAATTAACCATGAGCCGACAGATGACAGTATAAATGAACAAGAAGAGAATGTGGTTATAGACATAGATGAATTGAGAGAACAAATCTTTGAGTCTAACTATAATTATGACACCTTTAGGCAATGGGAAAATTCAGATAACCAAGAAGACTTTTCATATGAGAGATACGTATCCTTCCGATATAGCTTGATCGAGCATCTGCTCCAGCAACTCCAGTTTGCCGGACTTGATGAAGAACATGCTGAAATTGGAAGGTTTTTGATTCATAACATAGATGATAACGGATACCTCGCTATTTCGTTGGAAGAAATCGCAGACGTGATGGATGCGGATATAAAGCTTGTAGAGGAAACGCTCGAAACCGTCCAGACCTTTGATCCTCCGGGAGTAGGGGCGAGGTCACTCTGCGAATGCCTGATAATCCAACTTAAGCAGACAGAGGTATACAGTGAAGAGGCTGAACATATTCTCTGTGAGCATTTGGAGGATATTGCAGCGAACAAAATCTCTTTGATAGCTAAGGAAATGGGGAGGACCCAGGAAGAGGTTCAAAAGATTACTGACATTATTAAATCCCTGGAGCCTAAGCCGGGTAGAGGTTATGACTCAGACAGAACGATTAAATATGTGGTTCCTGACGTTGTAATCGAAAAGGCGGGAAACGATTATCGCGTTTCCACGTATGATGCGGGTACACCGAACCTGGTTGTAAGTTCATACTACGGTTCCATCAAGGGCAATGTGAAGGATGATCCCGAACTTGGAAAGTATTTGAATGAAAGGATGAATTCTGCTATCTGGCTGATAAAGAGCATAGAGCAGAGGAAGGATACGATCAGGAAGGTGGCCTCCGCTATTGTCGACTATCAGAAGGAGTATTTCGACAAGGGAGAGCATTTCCTGAAGCCGCTTACGCTTAGACAGATTGCGGATACCGTCGGAGTTCATGAATCGACGGTGAGTAGGGCAATCAATGGGAAATACATGCAGACAGGGCGTGGAGTTTTGGAAATGAAGTATTTCTTTACGAGCGGCGTCAAGGCTGACGATGGATCCGACTTATCATCAAACAGCATCAAAGCAAAGATAAAGGAAATAGTCGGAAGTGAAGATCCGAAGAAACCCTACAGCGATCAAAAAATAGTTGAGATGCTGAACGAAGAGGGGATTGAGATTTCCAGGCGCACAGTCGCCAAGTACAGAGACAATATAGGAATTTTGCCGTCATCGAGACGGAAAAGATATTAATAACTTTAATTCATATTTTAAGAGTCATGGAGGTTAAAAATTATGGCAATTAAAGTAGGTATCAGCGGATACGGAAGAATCGCTACAGTGTCTATCAGAGCAGCACTCGATATGCCGGAAATAGATATTGTTGCGATTAATGTTAGAAATGCGGACTTGGATTATATGGTCTACATGCTGAAGTATGATTCCACATTTGGAAGATTCCCACGCGAGGTAAGTAGATACGAAGATGGCCTCATCATTGATGGCAAGAAGGTCCGCGTATTTAGCGAAGAAGATGCATCCAAGATCAGATGGAACGAGGCAGGTGCCGAATACATCATCGAAGCTACGGGAGCCTACGTAACCACGGAAGACGCAATGGTGCATGTAAAGGACGCTGGTGCCAAGAAGGTAATAATCTCCGCTCCTGCAAAGGACAAGGTTACGCCGACCTTTGTTTATGGAGTGAATCACGAGAACTATTCCAAAGATATGACGATTGTTTCAAACGCATCCTGCACGACAAACTGTCTTGCTCCGATGTGTAAGGTTCTTCAGGATAAGTTCGGAATTAATGAAGGACTCATGGCGACCATTCACTCTGCGACAGCAAAGCAGAAAGTTGTTGATGCTCGTTCGATGAAGGACTGGAGAACAGGAAGAAGCGTATTCGGAAACATCATTCCGACAACGACAGGTGCTGCAAAGGCAGTAGGTCTGGTAATCCCGGAACTCCTCGGAAAGATGACAGGACTCGCATACAGAGTTCCTACGGCCAACGTATCAATCGTTGACTTAAACGTTGTGCTTGATACACCTACATCGTATGAAGATATTTGTAAGGCAATGAAGGAAGCATCCGAGACATATCTAAAGGGCGTTCTTGAATATGTCGATGATGAAGTGGTTTCACTTGACTTTGTTGGTGACCCGTGCCCATCCATTTTTGACGCAAGAGAAGGCGTGGAATTAAACGACAAGTTCTTCAAATTGATTGCTTTCTATGACAACGAATTTGGTTATTCCGCCAATATGCTTAGAATGATTAAGCATATGGCAGAAGTCGACGCCAAATAAGAAATAACGGAGATAACAATGAAGAAGACTATTAAAGATGTAGATTGGAAGGGTGTGCGTGCGCTGGTCCGTTGTGACTTCAATGTGCCGCTCGATGATGAACTTCTTATAACAGATGACACCAGAATAAGAGCTGCGCTTCCGACGATTGAATATCTGTCCGAACATGGTGCGAAGGTGATTTTGATGTCTCATTTGGGTAGACCGAAGGGAGAACCAAAAGAAGAGTTTTCGCTTGCACCTGTTGCAGTCAGGCTGTCCGACCTTTTGGATAAGCCCATAATGTTTGCGGCATCAGACGATGTGGTGGACGAGGGCGTAGTCGATGCGATCGAAAAACTCGAGGACGGGGATATAGCACTTCTCGAAAACCTTCGCTTTAGAAAGGAAGAGGAGAAGAACGATCCCGAATTCTCAAAGGCACTCGCGGGATTGGGCGATGTCTTTGTCCAGGAAGCATTTGGAACGGCTCACAGAGCTCATGCGTCGACTGCAGGTGTCGCGGACTATCTGCCCTGCGTTTCCGGATTTTTGATCGAGAAGGAAGTGAAGTTCCTGAGCGAGGCGGTGAATACTCCCGAGAGACCATTTATCGCGATCATGGGAGGCGCCAAGGTCGCGGACAAGATCCTGGTTATAGAGAATCTTCTGAACAAGGTCGACACCCTGATTATAGGCGGCGGAATGATGTTTACTTTCTATAAGGCGATGGGTCTCGAAATCGGTAAGTCGATTCTTGACGAGGAGCACGTTGATGTTGCGGCAGGTCTCATTAAGACAGCCGAAGAAAAGGGCGTCAAGCTCCTGCTTCCTGTAGACACCGTATGCGCATCCGAATTCAGTAACGACGCAAAGACCGCTGTCGTTGATAGAGAGGCGATTCCGGAAGATATGATGGGAATGGATATTGGTCCAAAGTCCATCGAGCTATTCACGTCCGCCATCAAAGATGCCAAAACAGTCGTTTGGAATGGGCCTATGGGTGTGTTCGAGATGTCTAAGTTTGCAGAGGGCACAAAGGCAATTGCGAGCGCTCTCGCAGAATCCGACTGCATCAGCGTAATCGGTGGAGGAGACTCCGCAGCGGCAATCGAGCAGTTCGGCTTCGCTGACAAAGTCACCCACATTTCTACGGGCGGCGGCGCATCCCTCGAATTCCTTGAGGGGAAGGACCTTCCGGGAATCGCCGTAATTCAAGATAAGTAGCATAGTTAACTGATGACAAGTGTACATCAATAATCATAATCCACTAGTCATTATGTATGTAACTACGCTTCCATGAAGGGTAAGCGTTTATTTGAGGAGAAATAAGATGCCGAGACGACCTTTGATAGCCGGAAATTGGAAGATGTACAAGACAACCTATGAGGCGGTTGACTTTGTCAAAAAGTTTGGACTCCTCTATAGGGATACGGAAAACCTTGATGCCGCGATATGTGCACCATTCACACAGCTCTATGCACTTAGAGAAGCCATCAAAGGAACAGATTTGTTTCTTGGGGCGCAGAATGTGCACTTTGCTGATGAGGGCGCATACACCGGAGAGATTTCCCTTGCTATGCTCACGGAGATAGGGATTGACTATTGTATAATCGGGCATTCCGAGAGAAGGCAATACTTCAACGAGACTGATGAAGCTATAAATAACAAGCTGAAGCATATGTTTTGGGATAGCCAAGTGATTCCGATTCTTTGTGTCGGCGAGGATCTGCAGGAAAGAGAAGATGGAAGAGCCCAAGAGGTCGTAAAATTCCAGCTCGAAAAGGATCTTGCCGATCTCTCTGAGGACAGAGTTTCCTCCATGGTAATTGCGTATGAGCCGATATGGGCTATCGGAACCGGCAAAACTGCTACTTCTGAACAGGCAGGCGAAATGTGCACTATGATAAGAGAGACGCTTAGAGAAATATATGATGCCGAGGTTGCAGAAGGAGTTCGCATCCAATATGGCGGCAGCGTAAAAGCTGCAAATATACAGGAAATCCTGTCCATGGAGGATGTCGACGGTGCTTTGGTGGGCGGAGCTTCATTAGAACCGGAAAAATTCGCAGAACTACTTGATTTAGCCAATTCACTGTGATAAAATCCAATAGTTGACTACATATATATAATTTGGAGGATAATCATGCAGACATTTTTGATGGTAGTTATGGCAATAGTGAGCATATTCTTAATCGTTAGCGTATTGCTCCAGTCCGGAAACAGCGATGGACTTTCCGGTTCCATAGCAGGAGGTGCAGAGCAGCTCTTTGGAAAGAAAAAGAGCAGCCCATATGAAGCTTTGTTAAAGAAGTTAACTGTTGTTGCAGCAGTACTCTTCATTGTAATTTCTTTAATTCTATTGGCAGTTAAATAATGTTTATAATTTATAGAAAAAATATTTGAGCATTTGCTGAAGGATTATCAAGAGGTACTCATGGTACCTCTTTGGTGTATTCTTGGCAAGTGAAAAGGAGGTATCATTCATGATTGGTTGGTTGGCTCCGGCTGCCGCAGCAGTAGGCCTTATTGTGGCGTTTGTGCTGGCAAGCTGGATAGGCAAACAGGAAGAAGGAAATGACCGTATGAAGGAAATCGCCGGTTACATCCATGAGGGTGCAATGGCCTTCCTCAAGAGAGAGTATAAGACGATGGTAATCGTGATTGTCGTACTCTTTGTAGCAATAGGTGTACTCCTTCACAGTTGGATTACTGCATGTCTGTATGTATTCGGTGCACTTTTCTCGGTACTTGCCGGATACTTCGGAATGAGCGTTGCAACAAAGGGTAACGTCAGAACAGCGAACGCTGCAATGACATCTGGTATGCCAAAGGCACTGGCTGTTGCATTTAGATCAGGTGCAGTCATGGGTCTCTGCGTATCTGGACTTGGTCTTCTGGGTGTTGGTCTGATATTCTGCGTACTCGACCTTGCAACAGTTACACAGTGCGTAACAGGATTTGGCCTTGGCGCATCCTCGATGGCATTATTCGGCCGTGTAGGAGGCGGTATCTACACCAAGGCTGCCGATGTAGGTGCTGACCTTGTTGGTAAGGTAGAAGCAGGAATCCCTGAGGACGATCCAAGAAACCCGGCAGTTATCGCAGATAACGTAGGCGATAATGTTGGTGACGTAGCAGGTATGGGTTCCGACCTATTTGAATCTTATGTAGGTTCCATTATTTCTGCAGTTACACTGGCATCAGTTGCTGCTGCTAATTCTGCTAACGGAACTAACGAAGCAACCTTTGCTGTATTCCCATTGATACTCTCAGCAATCGGTATTCTGGCATCCATCCTTGGAATCCTCCTTGTTAGAGGTAAGGAAGGCGGAAACCCGGCAAGTGCTCTCAATATGGGAACATATATAAGCGGCGCAATCGTAATCGTATGCGCAATCGTTCTTTCCAACAGCATGCTCGGAAGCATGAACTATGCATGGGCTATTATTGCAGGACTTATCTGCGGTATAGCAATTGGTAAGATTACAGAAGTTTATACATCAGGCGACTACAACTCCGTAAAGAAGATTGCTGACCAGAGCCAGACAGGTGCTGCTACAACAATCATATCCGGTCTCGGTGTTGGAATGATGTCCACACTCTTCCCAATCATCTTCATTGCAGTTGCTATTTACATCGCATATGCCTTTGGTGGAGTATACGGAATCGCACTTTCCGCAGTAGGTATGCTTTCCACAACCGGTATGACAGTAGCTGTTGACGCTTATGGTCCTGTATCCGATAACGCAGGTGGTATCGCAGAAATGAGCGAGCTGCCACACGAAGTCAGAGAAATCACCGACAAGCTCGACGCTGTAGGTAATACAACAGCAGCTATCGGTAAGGGATTTGCAATTGGTTCTGCAGCACTTACAGCACTTGCTCTCTTCGTATCATACGCAGAGGTTGCAGGCGTAAGCAATGTAAGCTTGCTCAATCCAATCGTAATCATCGGACTATTCATCGGAGCAATGCTTCCGTTCCTATTCTCTGCTATGACAATGAACTCTGTTGGTAGAGCTGCCAACCAGATGATCGAAGAAGTTCGTCGTCAGTTCAGAGAAACTCCGGGAATCATGGAAGGAACAGCCAAGCCTGATTATGCTCGCTGCGTAGACATCTCTACAGGCGCTGCTCTAAAGGAAATGGTTATCCCGGGCCTCATGGCTATAGTAGTTCCACTAATCGTTGGCTTCCTTCTCGGAGCAGAAGCTCTGGCAGGAATGCTCGGCGGAGCACTGGCTGCAGGCGTACTCCTCGCAATCATGATGAGTAATGCAGGCGGCGCATGGGACAACGCAAAGAAATACATCGAAGAAGGTCATTTTGGCGGCAAGGGCTCAGAGCCTCACAAAGCTGCTGTAGTTGGTGATACGGTAGGTGATCCGTTCAAAGATACCTCCGGTCCATCCATCAACATCCTAATCAAGCTTATGACCATCGTAGCTGTAGTATTTGCACCTATGTTTGGTGCAGGCCTCCTGGCAGGACTACTTGGCTAAATTTCATAGGTCTATACTAAGAAACTAATATAGTAAACATAATTGGTATTCAGGGACGATTCCGGATAATGGAATCGTCCTTTTGTTATGTAAAAAATGATCATGAGATAAAAGAGAGAAGTGATCACAAAACTACAAGAAACAACATATTGTGATTGAGATACTATTTTAGTGATAGATTCCCTTAGAACGGAAAAGTGTTGTTTTTGTCTGAATATACAAGAAAACTGTTGCCTGTGCATCTTTTAAGAATATTTTTTGTTGTTATTAATAAAAAAATTATAATTTTTTTTAATGTTGTTTTTTGAGCGGTTATAAATATACATATCGATGAATATGCCTGTTTGAATAATAGTACTTTTGGTTGATTTTTTGCGCCTTTGGGGCGTTTTTCTTATCGTACAAAAGTACTACAAAACACTTTAGCGCACTAAAACGGTGGCTTAAAATTCAACGCTTTGATAACATAACGATAATTATTCAATAACGAAAATATCTCCTTTCAGTAACAGGAAGGCTCCTATAATTCCCAACAGTTGCCGATTATTAATATGTTTTATTACTTGGGGAACATATTTATAGTGGCAAGATTTATTCGATAGCAATGTGATGCATTTGGGGCGTCGCATTGCTATTTCAAAACTAACTTATTCAACTTTAATTATTTTCTGAGGGAGGAAATAAAATCATGAACAAGATACTGTCGAAAAAGGGAAAGAACGACAGCTATCTCAGACGTGTATTAGCATTGGTCCTCGCGGTCATAGTGCTCTTTGGCACAGCACCGGCGGGGATTTTGAATGCCTATGCGGATGAGACAGTGACAGCTCAAGTCAGCTCCTGGGACGAGCTCAAAGAGGCTGTTAAAAACGGTGGAACTATCGAGCTACTCGACGATTTGGCTTCTGATAGCACCATTGAAATTACGCAGAATGTAAAACTGATAGGTGGAAAAACCATTTACCAGAAGGAAAGATCTGTGTACGACACTATGTTCAAGGTAACGAGTGGTACTTTGACATTGGGGGATGTGACACTCTCCGGCAAGGTGGTTTCTTGTCAGGATAAACCCAAGAAAGAAAAAGTTTGGGTTGAAACTACAGACAATATTTTTAACGATGGAAGTTATCAAGGAGAAGATGTAGTTATTGTCACAAAAGACAAAACAAAGGCTTTGGCGTTAGGTAGCGATAACTATATAAAATATGTTTCCTTTAACGATGTTTTTGAAGATAAGATTGTAAACGGAGAAACATATAAAACGTTAAAGAAGGAATATCAAAAGACAGCACTTATTAATCTTGCTTTATATGGTCCGACTGTAAATGACAATAAAAAGGGTTATAGAATAAAGGCAAGTAATGGTGAATGGATTAATTGGCAATGGTTTTCCAATAGTCAAGGAGGACCGATTGTCGCTAATGATTCCGTAGCGACAGATAAAGATATTTATTGGTCGATGGACGAGTATAGCCAGATTTGGTTTTTAGTAAGAAGAGGCAATGCACCTACCTGGCAGACTGGTGATATTGGAAATAATGCTTATGCCAAACACGAGGGTAGCAGGGAAAAGTACATATTTTACGTTGAGGAAGAAATAGAAGATAAGTCTCAAATTACTAGTGTTTGCGATACATCAACCCCTGTTATTCCTCAGAACGGCAAGGGATATGGAACCGGAATGTTCTGGTCCAAGGACAAGGAAACCGCAAAGGGATTCTTTGTTGATGTTAAGAGCGGTGGAACATTAAATATTGAAGGTGCCACCTTAACGGATTTTGTAACTCTTGCTCATGGTGAGGATAACCTTGATACAAGAAGCGTGCAGTGGACTGCACCTGTTGTTGTTGATGGTGGAACGTTTAATATGAACAGCGGAAACATCACCAATAACCGTGTGGGCTATATTGCTGATGAATCAAAGTCCGGTATGGAGGTAGTTGATACAAAGAATTACCTTAATAATACTATGATGACTAACACTGCCGGTGCAGCTATTCTTAAGAATGGTGCAACTGCAAATCTTTCCGGATCAGCAGTTATTGATAAGAACAAAGGCGATTCTGGTGCGTTTATAGTTACAAGTGGTTCAACTCTTAACATTAGTGATAAAGCAGCAATAGATAAAAACGTTGGCTTCCATTACGCCGGTGCTGTTCTGGCTGAACATGGTGGTACTGTTAACATGTCCGCCGGTCAGATGAACAACAACGTAACATGGGCCAGAGGTGGTGCTGTATGGGCAACAGACTTTGGTACCAATGGTTATGTAAAGAAGGATTGGAATGCAAACCCAAGACCTGCAATCAAGAACCCGGAGATAAGAGGAACTGATGGCTATTTCAACATGAGCGGTGGTACACTTGATGGAAACACTGCATTTGTAAGAGGTGGTGCCATCAATGTAGAATCAAACGGAGTATCACTAACCGGCGGTACAATTTCAAACAATAACTGCCGTTCACTTGGTGGTGGTATTTACGTTGAAGGCGATTCTCCAAACTATACTTATACTCTGTATATCCATGAGGGCTATGTGGGTGGAAATGAATCTATAGGACCTAAGGGTGATGCCGACAAGAATAACAAGCTTGATAGAATGCTTGGTAATACAAATGCTGATGGTTACCCGCTAAATAGTGATTCAAGAATTGCTCCCAGCAGAACGAAGGACATTGATTTTGGCACATACGGAAACGGTGGAGGACTATGGTTCTGCCCGATTGGTGGTGCGGGTTCTATTTCCATTAACGCAGAAAATAATGTTGTTATAGATTCAAATATTGCACAAAATAATGGTCAGGATATTCACGTTTATAACAGTGGTAATGGCAGCGTTATTTTGGGCGACACACCGGGACACACATGGATTAATGAAGCAACAAATAAACCTGTTTCCGGAGATGGAAAGGTATTTGGAAGCGGCTTCAGCGTAACTAATGCAATTGATCCTGCGAGCAGAAACAATGAGGGGATTCAGATTGTCAACAATCTATCCAGAGACGGTGGCGGTATCGCTGCCGATGGTACAGTTATATTTGGTAAGCCTGAAGATGTTTGGAGACATGAGGCATCACTACAGTTCATCAAGAAGTGGTCAGAGGAATTAGAGCCCAAAGAAACCAAATTCAGAGTAATGTATGTCGATGACAATGGTGAGAAACATTCTTTAGGTAATGACTATACATTTAATTTGGACGGAAATGCTGATGACGGATATTCAGTAGTTACCGAAAATACAAAGAAGAGCGATTATGTTTGGGTTGCATCCATTACGCTTCCAACCACATACAAGGATGCGGAAGGAATCCCGCAGGCACTCTTTAAATATATTGATCCGAAAAATCCGGAAGAGATAATAGATCCTTCAACCAAGGATGGATTAACTAAGCTTGGTAGCTTAACTGAAAAGCCTGAATTGGCGGATGGCACATGGAAAATCGTCATAGAAGAACTTGATGCCAGCGAAAAAGTAACAAGTGAGTATGTTGTAACATCGGGTGATGTTGAAGTTAACTCGCTAACAAAGAAAGAAAAAGCAACTACAACAACTGTTTCTGTTGGAAATACTGAAGTAGTTGTTGATGTAAACTTTACAACTGTAGAATTTGGACAGGGCCTCAATAACGATATTGAACCTGAAATAGAAAAGTACGTAAACAAGGCAGTTCATAAGGATATTAAGCTTGATGAAGTATTTACATATGACATCATGGCATATGTTCCAATGGATGCCGACAAGATTACCATAACTGATGAGCTTGTTGAAGATTTAGAGTTTGCGACAGAGGCGACTGCTGTTGAAGTCTTTGATATGGGTGGCAAAAACAATCACAAGCCGCTTAACGATGTATCAAATGAAGCAATAGCGGATAATGGTGATGCGACAGTTGCAGAGTCGGGTACCAAGTTTGATGATGCCAAGGTTGAGATAGTAGATGGCGAAAAGAATAAGAAGCTCGTCGTTACTATTGAGAACAAGCTTGAGGAACTTACAGGTGAGAATGAGGAAGGTTACAAGAACGCTAAGGAAGATCAATTTGCAACTCCTCTCCGCGGTCACTGGGTAAAGGTTACATTTAAGGCTCAGATTAAGAAGGAATTACAGGAAGAAATCAAAGCAGGAACAAAGTCTCTTGCTGATCTTAAGTCCGTAAATATCGTGAAGAATGAACCTGTTCTTTCTGACGAAGCCCACGGCGGAATTGCAAATACCGCTAAGATGCAGGTAGAGGTAAAGAACGAGCACAAGGAAGACTATGACAAGGTTTCCAATACTGTAACAGTTAAGCCGGAAGAACCGGGTCCTGAAAAGTACATTAGAGAAAATGTACATGCTGATGTAAATGTAAACGAAAGCTTCGAATATCAGATTATATCCTTTGTTCCTGTTGATGCTGATAAGATCACCATAAGCGACGAATTGGATTCTAATCTTCAGTTTAAAGATGGTGGCAATGTAAAGGTATATGACCTTGGAACAAAGAACAACCACATGACAGCTGACAAGGCTGCTGAAAGTGAAGAAGCTGCTACAGTATCCACAACAGGTGCCGAGGAAGTAAGCGAGGCCAAGGTTTCCGCAGAAAACGGAGTACTGGAAGTTGTAATTGCTAATGAGCTTGACCTTGATGAAAAAGGCAATGCGCAGGCTAATGAAGATGGTAGCATCAAATACAAGAAACAGGATTTGACTGATTATCGCGGTCATTACATCATGGTTGTATTTGAAGCAGAACTTACGGAAGCAGCAAAGGCTGACCTTGAGGCGCTTGCAAGTGAATATACTCAGGTAAGTGAAAATGGTTCTCTTGATGTAACAACTGAACAAGAAACACATGAGGGTATTGATAATACAGCAAAGGTTCAGATTAAGGTTGGAAATAATCCGAAGAGTGAAGCTAAAACCAATACGGTTACAGTAAAACCGGAAGAGCCTGAAGAACCAGGGAAGCCTGAAATCGAGAAGTATGTATCTGAAGCAGTTCATAAGGATCTTGATGCGATTGATGAAGAATTCAAGTATGACATCATTGCTTATGTAACAAAGGATGCAGAGAGTGTAGAAATTACAGATACGCTTAAGGACTATCTTGTATTCGCAAATGAGGATGTAACAGTTGTTGACCTTGGTGAAAACAATAACCATGACGTAAGATACGATGTATTTGGTAAGGAGACAGATAAGTTCAATACTGCCACCGTTAAGTTAAATGATGGTGATAAGAATGGTGAATTTGATGTCACATTGTTAGGCGATAAAGCAGAAAGCAATATTGACGGGCAAAAATTGACAGTAGAGATTGCTGATGCTAAGGATTTCCGCGGACACTGGGTAAAGGTTACATTCACAGCTAAGATTAATCCGAATTACGAGTATGAAGAGCTTGAACCTCTTTATAAGGAAATTGTTTCAAATCAGGAATTCATTGATGAGGATATTAATGAAAGTCGCGATCCTGAGAATAAGGACAATGCACCTCTAAACGCTCGTAGAGGTCACAAGGGACTTCCTAACACAGCTCAGTACACAATCACTGTGGATAATGAGGCTGGCGTATCATATAAGGATACATCCAACACAGTAACAGTAACTCCACCGACACCGGAAGATGAACCACCTGCAGAAGAACCAGAAATCGAGAAGTACGTAAACAAGAAGTCCGATGAAGGTGAAGCAAAGGATGGCGGAGTACATACGGATCTCGCTGCGATGGATGAAGTATATACATACGATATCCAGGCATATGTAACGAAGGATGCAGTATTTGTAGAGATTACTGATGAACTCGTAGAAGCACTTGAACTTGTGGGAGATGTAAGAGTAGCCCACAAGGAAGGAGAAGGTGAAGACGGAAAGACAGCACCTAAGCTTTCGAAGGAAGGAACAGTAATCGAGGGTGCAGCATGGGATTATGATGCTGAAACAAATAAGCTTGTTGTAACGCTTGGGAATGATGTAGAAGATGCAGAAGTACTGGCATACGCAGGAGAGTGGGTACAGGTAACGTTTGATGCTCAGATAAAGGAAGAGTATAGAGATATTACCAAGCTAAAGGATGTAGCGGAAGTATGGGAAGAGGTTGTAGAAAACGATCCAATCGATGATGCAACAGTAGATGCAGCAGAAGGATCAGAAGCAACAGTTGAAAGACATGCTGGAATTCTGAACAAGACAGAGTATGAAATCAATAAGAGTAAGCTGGGCTTCGACCTTGGAAACAGCTACAATGACAAATCCAACACAGTAACAGTAACTCCGCCTACACCGGAAGAACCACCAACAGAAGAAGAGCCTGAAATCGAGAAGTACGTAAACAAGAAGTCCGATGAAGGCGAAGCTAAGGATGGTGGAGTACACACAGACCTTGCAGCAATGGATGAAGTATACACATACGACATTCAGGCATACGTAACAAAGGATGCAGTATTTGTAGAAATAACGGATCAGCTTGTAGAAGCACTTGAACTTGTGGGAGATGTAACAGTAGCTCATAAGGCAGGAGAAGGTGAAGACGGAACAGTAGCACCTAAGCTATCTAAGGCTGGAACAACAATAGAAGATGCGACATGCAATTATGACGCAGAAACAAATAAGCTGGTAGTAACCCTAGGTAAGGATGCAGAAGATGCAGAAGTACTGGCTTATGCAGGAGAGTGGGTACAGGTAACGTTTGATGCTCAGATAAAGGAAGAGTATAGAGATATTACCAAGCTAAAGGATGTAGCGGAAGTATGGGAAGAGGTTGTAGAAAACGATCCAATCGATGATGCAACAGTAGATGCAGCAGAAGGATCAGAAGCAACAGTTGAAAGACATGCTGGAATTCTGAACAAGACAGAGTATGAAATCAATAAGAGTAAGCTGGGCTTCGACCTTGGAAACAGCTACAATGACAAATCCAACACAGTAACAGTAACTCCGCCTACACCGGAAGAACCACCTGTACCGGAAGAGCCTGAAGAATTCCCAATCAAGTTCTCCAAGACGGATCTTGAAGGTGAAGAACTTGAAGGCGCAACCATCAAGGTTACCGGCCCGGACGGATTCGAAGAAACCTGGACATCCAAGAAGGATGACGAAACAGGAAAGACTGAGCACGTACTTGAACTCAAGCCTGGTAAATACGAGATGGTAGAAGTTGTTGCGCCGGAGGGCTTCCAGACAGTAACAACAACCATAGAATTCGAAGTAACTGAAGACGGCAAGGTTAACCTCATAACAGCTAAAGTTAATAACGGCGGTAAGATTGAGCTTCTGGATGTTGACCACATCGTACTAAGAGATGCTCCAAATCCGGAACCGATTCCTGGCGAAGTAAAGGCTGAAATCGAAGCCAAGAAGGTACTGGAAGGAAAGGAACTCGAAGGTAACGACTTCACATTCGAACTGGTAGATGCAAATGGTGACGTAGTTGCAAGAGCAACCAACGACAAAGAAGGAAGCATCAAGTTTGCTCCAATTACCTACACTGAGGAAGGAGTATTTGAATATACTATCCGCGAAGTTAAGGGTAACCAGGCGAACATCGACTATGACGAAGCTACATTCAAGGCAATCGTTACCGTCAAAGACGTAACACCTGAGGTTGAGGTAGAACCTGCAGCTACTGAAGAAACAACTGACAACGCAAAGATCGAGGAACTCGATGCACCTGTTGAAGAAACTCCTGCAGACGCAGAAGCAACTGAGACAGAAGAAGCAGCAGAAGAAACTCCAGCAGCAGAAACAACTGAAGCAACAGAGGAAACACCTGCAGAGACTGAAGCAACAGAGGAAACACCTGCAGAGACTGAGGCAACAGAAGCTGAAACAGCTGATACAACTCAGCCTGTACAGATTGTCCTCGAGGCATCAGTAGAATACAGCGGCGACGCAGTATTTACCAACAAGTACAACAAGATTCCGGTAATAATCTCCAAGACTGATCTTGGTGGCAAGGAACTACCGGGAGCAGAGATGAAGCTTGTTGGACCGGACGGATTCGAAGAAACCTGGACCTCCACAAAAGATCCTAAGACAATCGAACTTGAACCTGGTGAATACGTAATGACAGAAGTTGTTGCACCGGAAGGATTCCAGACGGTAACTACAGAGATGAAGTTTGTTGTTAAACCGGATGGCACAGTCGAACTCCAGACAACAACTGTAAATAACGGTGGTAAGATTGAAGTGCTCGAGGGCAACCACGTAGTCCTACAGGATGCGCCAAAGCCGGACGAACCACCAACGCCACCGGACGAACCACCAACACCACCGGATATTCCGGAAACACCTGGTGATGAGACATTCCCGGTATATATCAGCAAGACTGATCTCGGTGGAAAGGAACTCCCGGGAGCAACCATCAAGGTTACAGGACCGAACCAGTTCGAGGCAGAGTGGACATCAACAGACGAAGCTCACGTTCTCAAACTTGAACCTGGTAACTATACAATGGTTGAGACTGTGGCTCCGGAAGGATATCAGCAGATAACGACCGTAATGGCCTTTGTTGTCGACAAAGACGGCAAGGTCACTCTGGAGACCACAACAGTCAATAACGGCGGTGAAATCGAAGTTTTGGAAGGTAACCACATCGTGTTGAAGGATGCTCCGGAAGATAAACCGGAAGAACCACCTGTGCCAGAAGAACCGCCGACACCGGAAGAGCCACCTGTGCCGGAAGAGCCGCCGACACCGGAAGAACCGCCAACACCGGGAACGCCACCAGACATCCCGAGAACACCTGGTGAGAATCCGCCGACTCCGACACCACCGACACCGGAGACTCCGCCAAACATTCCAAGAACACCTGGCGAGAATCCACCGACACCAGATTCTCCGCCAAATATTCCGAGAACACCTGGCGAAACACCTCCGGCACCAAAGACAGGTGATGCAAACGATATGGGACTCTGGCTCGCAATAATCGGAGTAGCCGGAATAGGCCTCCTTGCAACTGCAAAGAAAAAAGCAAAGAAATCCTAATTTCTAAATAGCGCAATGCGGACGCGCAACCCAAGTACGCAAAAGGGACGGTTCCAATTGGCCTACACCAAGGAACCGTCCCTTGCTGTCTGCTAATAACTGGCATATTAGATTTGTGGAACCAAGCACATTAGTAATCCCACCCGCACTTCGGAGTATCACGATCAAAAATGCTCCGGAGCGAAAGACCAAAAAAACAAAAATACTCCGAAATTTTGTTCTTGATAGAATTATTTCGGAGTATCACGACCAAAAAACAAAAATGCTCCGGAGCGAAAGACCAAAAAAACAAAAATACTCCGAAATTCTGTTCTTGATAGAATTATTTCGGAGTATCATGACCAAAAATCAAAAATGCTCCGGAGCGAAAGACCAAAAAAACAAAAATACTCCGAAATTCTGTTCTTGATAGAATTATTTTGGAGTATCACGACCAAAAAACAAAAATGCTCCGGAGCGAAAGACCAAAAAACAACAATACTCCGAAATTTTGTTCTTGATAGAATTCTTATTAATACCTGAGATTTTTATAGTCCTCTGCCAAGATTTTGGGTAGGCGATTTTGAGGAAAAATACATCTAATGGAAACGCCTCGCCCATATATGCCGCCATAGATGTATAGCGTAAAACTATTCTATGCATCAAACCATTCTATGCGTCAAACTATTCTATGCATCAAAACATTCTATACGTCAAACTATTCTATGTTGACAGTATTAGTAATAGAACATTATAATCGTTCCAAGAACGTTACTCTATCTTTTAATAGTGTGTGTAGTTATTGACAAATCACTTATTGCGATGAAAAAAAGGAGACCAACCATGAAGAGTATCGAGAAGTGTTTGGCGATGGTCTTGTCGCTGGCGATTGTTGTTACGTTGCTGCTGGGCAGCACGGTTTTAACTTTTGCTGATGAATCAACGGATTCGAGTGCGCCTGCAACGGAAGAGTCAAAGCAGGATGAGTCTACGCCGGAAACGGGGGACGTGTTTAAGCTTGAGGATTGGTCTATTATTGGGACATGGGAAAGTAACACAGAAGAGGTTGAGATTTATATAAATGGTGACTTGTATGATTCAACTGAGGTGGATTACCCAATATATTATGGCATAACGACAATTGATGTATACGAATCAGGGCACCACGTTTACACTCAGTCCTTTGATTTCCCTGCTCCAATTAATGTAACTGGCCTTACTGTCTCGCCGGAGGTAGTTAAGCCTGGCGATAAGCTAACCATAAGCGCGGAGGTTGATAAGCCTGAATTACTTGATTTTTTATATGTAGAATTCAGTGGACCCAATGACGAAAGCGTTTCCGTTTTGATGTCGGACGGTGAACAAAGCGCTACATATGAGGTGGATGACGGCAAATTAAATGGAGAATATCATATAGAATACTTCGAGATTTACACGCCGGAAGAGGCTATCTCGATTTTCGATGTCTCTGAATATCCTGCTTCATTTACTATTACAGGCTCACTTGAGGACAAAGAACCGCCGACCGGTGACGTTACGCTCAATGCGAAGGAATTCTCAGCAGGAGATACCATCAAAGTCACAACTAACGTTAAAGATAATTTGAAAATGGGATATATTGAAGCGTATGCTTACCAGGTGACGGATCCGGATGCAAAGTATTTCTCTGATAGGTACGTAAGAGGGTATAAGCAGGAAATTGAAATGGTGCTATTGGGAGATGGTGCCCCGGAAGATGGTGGAACATATGAGGGCAGTATAAAGGTAACCGATGAATGGCCGAGCGGAGATTATGATGTAGCAATTATAGGATACGATAAGTTTTTTAACGAGGATGTGGTTGGTACATTTAGATTTTCTGTCGGCGCATCAAAGTCTGACGCCGCTGACACCAAACCATCGGACGCATCAAAGTCTGACGCTGCGCCAACCGCCCCATCAAAGTCTGACTCCAATGCATCAGGCGCATCAAAGCCTGCTACCGGCGTACCAAAGACCGGAGATGCGGAAACTTTGATGCTCTGGGTTGTAATAATTGGCGCATCGGCAATTACTGCAGCAGCGACAATCGTAATGACCAGAATCAGAAACGCAAGATAATAGCGATAATCCGGGAGCTCCAAAGGGAGCTCCTTTTTTAAATATCCTTTTTCTTTTTTTTCTTTACATTAAAAAAAACAAGCAGTATAATGTTACCGGAACGTTACTGTTCATGTAAAAAAGTATAAATTAATGTTTAATCAACAAATAATAAAAAGGAGTATAACATGAAAGGTTTAAGAAAGAGCTTAGCATTAATTGTTTCACTAATCATGATTTTCACCATGATGATAGGAACAACAGGAGTTGTACTTGCAGATGAGGCAACCGGAAATGAAGCAGGCGGCACAGTAATGACATTCCACACCTTCACAGTGGAGCCTGTTGAGGCAGAGCCAAATGATCTGATAAAGGTAACGGTTGAATTTTTTGAGCCGGAAACCATTAACTATGTATTGGTAACATACGATGTTGCGGAAGGTGTTGATGATGGCGCAGTAGTTCTTTTCCCGGATGGATTTACCGGTGAGGTGGAAGTAACCGATCAGTTTGCCAATGGTCTTCACACATTCAAGTCCATGGTCATCTACCGTGGTGAAGAGGAAGAGGTAATTGATATTACCGACCTGGAAAAGACATTTACCGTATTTGAATCCGACGAAGATCAGGTTCCTCCGACAGGAACTGCTACAATTTCGGGAACAGAGTTTGAGCCGGGTGATGAAATCGAAATCAAGACCGAAGTCAGAGACGATAGAGCGATGGGTGTTGTAACTGCTGCTGCACTTCACATAACAGATCCGCAGGCAGATAATCCGATAGAAAGATATGCTGATTTTGGTGAGAATATAGAGCTTGAGTACATGGGTGCCGGAAGCAGCGAAGGCGGCGGCGCATTTGATGGAAAAATCAAAGTAACCGACAAATGGTCTAACGGAGACTATGATGTAATAATTTACGGTATTGACGCGGTCGGAAACATTACACTGATTGATACAATCAAGATTGCAGTTAAGAATTCACTTGCTGACCAGAAGGCTCCAGTTGTTGGAGGAGCTTCAATCGACAAAGCTACAGCTCAGATGGGAGACAAGGTAACTGTCACAGTAACAGGAGTTAAGGACGAAGCTGGAACTGAAATTACATCACTTAATGCTGTTCTGAGATATGCCACAGAAACAACAATTCATGATATTGGCGAATTCCTGGAAAAGGTTGAGGGCAAGAATGGTGAGTATCAGGCAGTCTTTACAGTCGACGAAGACTATCTGAAAAACGTGCCACTGACACTCTATGTTCAGACAACTGATGCTCTTGATAATTCAGGCGAAATTGCATTTAGTGATGTAACTTTGACAGTTGTTGATGCTAAGGAAGAGCCGACAGAACCGGCAAAGGAAGACGAGAAGCCGACTCCAACTGCTCCAACCGACAACACATCCAAGGACAACGCATCAAAGGATAATACGTCCAAGGATAATACTTCTAAGGACACAGCATCCAACACTTCCAAGACGGAAACAAAGCCGGCAGCAAGTGCAGCTCCGAAAACCGGAGACGCTGAAAACATGATCCTTTGGATTGCACTTACAGGTGCAGCAATCGTAACACTTGTTGCTGCAACAAAGGCTAAAAAGTCCATGTAAGATAAATAATCTAGGAGCTCCATTAGGAGCTCCTTTTCCTTTTTTCTTTACATCAAAATACCTGAGAGTATAATATATTATAGGAATGCTAATTCACTTCGTTTAATCGAATTAATTGCTTATTGTTGTAAAATGCGAACAAAAGGAGTTTTTAAATGAAGGGTTTAAGAAAAAGATTGATGATTCTGCTTTCGATGGTGGTCTGCTTATCAATGGTATTTGGAGGCGCCTCTATGGCATTTGCTGATGAGGAAGTAGACAGCACTGCAACCGATGGCGTTGTTGCTACGGATAGCAGCACTACGGAAGAGGAAGCGGCGCCAGGTACAGCAGAGGCGCAGCCAGGCGTCCTCGACATTATCGTTTCACCAAAGGAAGTAAAGCCGGGCGATACGCTAACGGTTACGGTTATTTTTGCGAACCCCGATGATTTTGAGTTTGCCCTCATAGACTACGACTATACGAATGACGAATCCGCTACAATCATGCTTGATGATAACTTTGTTGGTGAAGAACTAATCGACAACAAAATCACGAATGGAGAGCATCAATTGACTCAACTATTCGTGGGCCGTCCGAATGGTGATGCCTTTGATTTTGATATCAGTGAATTCGATACAACGTTCACTGTAACCGGCTCGGCTGAGGACTCTGAGCCGCCAATGGGAACGGCAACAATAAACGACAAAGAATTCCTCCCGGGAGACGCCATTATAGTTAATGCTGATTTGACTGACGACGTTAAGCTCGGTGGAGCCAATGTCTACGTTCGCCAGATTACTAACCCCGATGAGGAAGACGAATACTTGAGATACGAGGGTGGAGCCGGAGTAATGACTAGTCTATATCCGGATCCGGATGTAGAGGAGCTTGGGAAGAGTCAACATTTTACCGAAACCATTGAGATAACAAATGGATGGGTAAATGGCGACTATGACGTTATAGTCGAGGGCTATGACGAAGTCTCGAATATGACGCTTATTGATAAGTGGACTGTTACGATCAAGGACTCCCTCGAGGATACTTATCCACCTGAAGTAAGCGATGTAACAATCGACAAGACCGAGGTGAAGCCCGGCGATGTAATCACTGTAACAGCAAAGGTTTACGAGAACGGTGGAAGCGATATTCTCAACGTATATGCAGACTTCGACACCGAAGAAATCAAAGGAAATACCCAAACCGTCTACGGTTACGGCGTTGAGATGGAACCCGTAGAAGGAAGCGAAAACGAGTATATCGGTACGATTGAGGTTGACGATACATGGCTGAACAGAGCATATGTCCTTACTGTCAGCGCAACTGATACAGTTGAAAATTCCGTGCATTCTACGCAAGAAGACAAGATCGTCACGGTAACAGGTTCCAAGGAACTCGATCCCGAAGAAATACCTGATGAACCAAGTGTCGAACCTACAGACAAACCTGAAGAACCCAAGGACAATAATAAGCCTACACCTTCAAAGGACGATTCAAAAACCGACACAAAAACCGACACAAAAGCAGATTCAAAAGAAGATGCGAAGAGTACTGATAACTCGAAGGCATCAGGAACAACAAATGCTCCTAAGACGGGTGATGAAGAAGCTATGATTATGTGGATTGTAATTGTGGCTATGTCTTTGATGGCTACGAGTACGGCGGTTATTGCAAGAGGAAAAAATAGTCGATTGTAAACATAGTTTGAGTAAGGCTTAAAACATAACATAGGGACGGTTCCTTTGGAGCCGTCCCTATGTCTTTTGCTACTTATAAGATTCGTTTAAGATTCGTTAAAAAGTTTGATTGTTTATAGATGATTAAATTCTTCCCGTTATCAATCCGAGTAGGGCCATTCTTAGATACATGCCGTTATGTGCCTGACGGAAATAAGCTGCACCGGGATAATCGTCAACCTCAACTGCGATTTCATCTACGCGCGGAAGCGGATGGAGAATAATCATGTCCTTCTTTGCCTTCTTGAGTAGCTTGTTGTCCAGAATATAGCTTCCCTTAACTTTCTCGTAATCCTCCGGATTGTCGAAGCGCTCACGCTGTACTCTGGTTACATAGACAAAGTCCGATTTTGCCAGAGCTGCAGCTACGTCGTCAGTCTCTTCAATTTCTGCACCTGCTTTTCTTAGACGCTTTGTTTCTTCCTTTGGCATTCTGAGCTCTTCGGGGGAACAGAAGATCATCTTGTTTCCGAACTGAGTCATAAAGTCGCCGAGGCTGTGAACCGTGCGTCCATACTTCAGATCTCCGAGGAATGTAATTGTCTGTCCACCGATATGTCCGGCTTCTTTTCTCATTGTATAAATATCAAGGAGTGCCTGAGTTGGGTGCTGACGTGAACCGTCGCCGCCGTTAATGAGCGGATGGACTGCTATTTCCGCACCCTCGATAGCAGCGCCGCTTACGGGATGTCTCATGACGATTGCATCTACATATCCATCGACAGTCTTTAGCGTATCCTGCCAAGTCTCACCCTTGGCCTGAGATGATACTGTTGCATTACCCAGGTCTATACAGCTTGCGCCGACTCTGCTTATCGCAGCCTGGAAGGAGAGCCTCGTCCTTGTCGAGGGTTCAAAAAAGAGCGTCGCCACAACCATTCCATCCATGTCCTTGATTGCTTCTCCGCTCTTAACTCTTTTTTCATATATCATCGCTGTATCCATGATGTGACACAACTCTTGATTGTTGAAGTCGTAACTATTGATAATGTCCCGTCCGGCAAATTTTACATTTGGCTCCATACTCGAACTCCTTTTCTATTCAATTTGTAAAAACTATCCTGATATATTATACACGAGGAAGACCGAATCGCAATACAATATTTTGTTGTTTTGTGATTTATTGTGTTGCATCGATACAATTTGAAGTGTATTTAAAATTGATTATTATGATATGAACACTTGTTGTGATATACTGTTATGAAATGGCGATAGTTAATCGCAGTAGAGTTCGCAATTGGAGGATGCAGAATGTGGGACCATGTCATAAAAAACGGGACTTTAGTTACAAGTAGTGAGATTTTTTCCGGAAATATCTACATCAAAGACGGCAAAATCGCTGCAATTTCAGACGAGATTCTATATGACACAGATGCCGCTTCGAACAAAGATTTTTCATCCGACGGAGCAAATATTCCGGGCAAGGACTTTGCTGCTGAGATAACCGATGCCTCGGGGAAATACGTGCTTCCTGGCTTCATCGACACGCATGTCCATTCCAGAGACGGAAGGAAGGGGCTACATCACAAGGAAGACTTTTTCACTTCATCGATGGCAGGAGCCTGCGGCGGGATAACGACCATTTTTGAGATGCCGAACTGCAATCCTGCAACATATAACAAAGAGAACTTAGAGGATTTGGTCGAGGTTATTGGGCCAAAGGCGCATACGGATTATGGGATTTGGGCGATCTGCCTGGGAGAACTAAATAACTCCGAAATATCAAAGCTCGATGAAGCAGGAGCGATCGCATTTAAATATTTTTGGGGATATGCCATCGACAAGGAAACATATCAGCTTGTATATAACTACGAGGAAGGCATGGAGGGCATAATTCCGCCCCTCGACGATGGCGAAGTATACAAGATCTTTAAGGAGGTTGCCAAGACCGGAAAGGTCGTCGCGATTCATGCCGAGAACTTCTATGTCATAAGAGCTATGACGAATGCCGTAAAGGCAGAAGCAAGAAAGCGCGCATGGGAAAAATATCAAAATAAAGAGAATCTGAATTGCGATGACGACAAGCTTCCTGAAGGCGAGGTCTATAGCGATTATTTGTCATATAAAGATATGCTTAGAGGTAGACCCGGAATGGCGGAGACCATGGTCGTTGAGTCCGCAATCAGAATTGCGGAGCTGACAGGAGCCAGGCTCCACATCCTCCATCTCTCAAATGGAGATAACGTCAAACTGATCCGCGATGCTCAGGAGCGTGGAGTTCCAATAACTGTCGAGACCTGCCATCAATATCTATCGCTTTGTGATGATGAGATCGAGGAGCTTGGTGCTGTTGCCAAGACTCTGCCACTCGTAAGAACCAAGGACGACCAAGAAAAGCTGTGGGCAGGACTTGCTGACGGAACCATATCGCATATCACTTCGGACCACGCACCGCATACGGTCGAAGAGAAGAGCTTGGGAATATGGGAAGCTCCGGGAGGAATCGTCGGAATTGAAACGATGGCGATGGTTTTGATAGATGGAGTTAATAAGGGGAGAATCACGATAAATGATCTGGCGAGACTCCTCGGAGAAGGCCCTGCGAAGACCTTTGATATCTATCCTGAAAAGGGGTCATTGGAGGTCGGAACCGATGCCGATATCACAATTGTCGACCTGGAGCCGGAATACGTATTCCATCAGGAGAGCCTTCATTCAAAAACAAAGCTCTCGCCGCTCGATGGACGGTCGTTTAAAGGCAGGGTTTCCAAGACTATTCTAAGGGGAAGGACGATAGCCGAGAACGGAGAAATCGTTGGAGAACCCAGCGGCCACTTCCTGAAGAAATAATCAAAACCGCTATAACTTAAACTGATAAAGAAAGGGAATATATAGTGAAGAAGTATACGGAAATGAACAGAGAGGAGCTATTAGGCGAACTCTCCAAGGTGGAAAAAGAATACGAAGAACTGAAAGGACTTGGTCTTAATTTGAATATTGCGCGAGGAAAGCCCGGCAAGGAACAGCTTGACCTGGTTTCAGATATCTTTGATGTTCTGCCATCCGGGAGCGACTTCATGGTTGGAAATGACGATGTCAGAAACTATGGCGTTATGGACGGAATCGAACCCGCCAAGGTACTGTTTGCAGAAATCTTGGACACTAAGCCGGAGAATATCTTTGTCGGCGGAAATGCGAGCCTGCAGCTTATGTACGACACCATAGCAAAGGCATATACCCACGGACTTCTTCACAGCGAAAAACCATGGGCGAAGCTCGAAAAGGTAAAATGGATTTGCCCGGTTCCGGGATATGATAGACATTTTGCAATATGCGAAAGCTTTGGTATGGAGACTATAAATGTTCCGATGACAGAATTGGGACCCGACATGGATAAGGTTGAAGAACTCATCAAAGACCCCGCGGTAAAGGGTATGTGGAACGTGCCCAAGTATTCGAATCCGGACGGAATCATATATTCCGAAGAGACGATAAACAGAATCGCATCGATGAAACCTGCGGCAAAGGATTTTGTCGTAATGTGGGACAATGCATATTGCATCCACGAATTTGAAGGTGACTATATTCCGTTCCCGGACATTTTGTCCGCATGCGAAAAGGCCGGAAACCCGGATATGGTCTTTGAATTTGCATCCACATCCAAGGTTACGCTTCCGGGCGCCGGAGTTGCGGTATTCGCTTGCAGCCCTGCCAATATGGAATACATGAAGAAGCTGATTACAATTCAGGCTATAAGCTTTGATAAAACCAATCAGCTTAGACATGCTCTCTATCTGAAGGACAAAGAGCATACGCTCGCTCTTATGAAGAAGCATGCGGGAATTCTTGGTCCAAAGTTTAAAACCGTTCTCGATACGCTTGAAAGGGAGATAGAACCTCTCGGTATTGCCAGCTGGCAAAAACCCAAGGGCGGATACTTCGTGAGCATCAATTGCTATCCGGGAACGGCCAAGGAAACCTGGAGACTCTGCAAAGAAGTTGGACTTACAATGACAGGGGCAGGCGCAACCTATCCTCATGGAGAAGATCCCGATGACAGCAATCTCAGAATAGCCCCAAGCCTGCCTGCGCCCGAAGTCGTCAAGCAGGCCATGGACGTATTCTGCACATGTCTCAAATTAGCGGCGCTAAAGAAATTAATCGCATAGTATATGGAACGATTACCTTTATAATAGCGTGGTATATTCTTCATGAAGATATAAAACATGATTCAGAATACCTGATTCATATGATTTTGGATTAGTCGAATACTAAGTATAAGGGAGATGATTATATGCATGATATTTTGATAGTGGGAGCAGGTCCGGCGGGACTAACATCTGCAATCTATGGAGCGCGTGGTGGAAAGAGTGTTTTGATTCTGGAAAAACTATCATATGGAGGCCAAATAATAAACACACCAGAGGTTGAAAATTATCCGGGAACAAAGCACACGTCGGGCTTTGAACTTGCAACTTCAATGTATGAGCAAGCCACTTCCCTTGGTGCCGAATTCGCATATGGAGAGGCATCGGGAATAAGCAAGGAAACTGACTCAGAAGGGAAACCGTATTTTAAGGTTTCCACGAAAAATGCAATAGGCGAGGCTGGCCCTGATTATGAATCAAGGACGGTAATTCTCGCTACGGGAGTACAGAGTAGACCGCTTGGTCTTCCTCGTGAGGAACGTCTTGTCGGAGCAGGAATCTCATATTGTGCAACTTGTGACGGAGCGTTCTTTAGGGGCAAAGACGTTGCAGTACTCGGTGGTGGAAACACCGCACTCGAGGATGCCGAATATATGGCGGATATAGCGAACAAGGTTTATTTGGTTCATAGAAGAAGTGAGTTCAGAGGGGATGAAATAACTGTTAGAAGACTTGAAGAAAAACCCACAGTGGAATTTGTCCTTGATAGCGTTCCGGTTGAGATTTTGGGTGAGCCGGTGGTAAGCGGGCTAAAGGTCAAGAACGTCAAAACAGATGAAGAGAGAGAACTTCCGGTAAATGCAATCTTTGTTGCATATGGAAAAGTGCCTGAAAACCAGAACTTTTCTGAGGTAGCCGAGCTTGATGAAGCGGGATTCTTTGCTTCCGGAGAAAGCTGCTTAACAGGTACTCCGGGCATCTTTGTGGCCGGTGATGCAAGGGCAAAAACAAGAAGGCAGCTTGTGACAGCAACCGCTGACGGCGCAGTTTCCGCCATGTCCGCAATAGAATATATTAACACTATTTAAGCTATTTGATATTGAATCAAAACACTATATATGGTAAAATTTTTGAGGTAATAATTATTTGGATAACCGTATACAGCTTTGATTTTAAATAGTGGATGAGGTGACATATGGAGCCAAAATATAGGAGGATACTCTTAAAAATCAGCGGTGAAGCCCTGGCAGGTGATCAGAAATTTGGAATCTGTGATGAAGTAACCGACATCGTTGCGAAACAGATAAAAGAAGTTAGCGATCTGGGTGTAGAAATTGCCATAGTAGTGGGAGGCGGAAACTTCTGGCGGGGACGTTCAAGTGAGAATATGGATAGAGCAACTGCCGACTATATGGGTATGCTTGCCACCGTCATGAATGCGCTGGCTCTACAATCTGCACTTCTGAATATAGGGGTCAAAGCAAGAGTTCAAACCGCAATCGAAATGAGAGAAATCGCTGAGCCGTATGCCAGGATGAAGGCAATGAGCCGCCTCGAACACAAGGACGTAGTCATCTTCGGCGGTGGAACGGGAAGTCCGTTTATGTCGACGGATACTGCAGCTGCACTTAGAGCTGCGGAAATGAATGCAGAAGTTATATTGCTTGCAAAGAATGTCGATGCTGTATATTCTGACGATCCGGATACCAACCCGAATGCCATTAAATACGATGAACTAACGCTGAAGGATGTATTGGATCAGGATTTGAAGGTAATGGATTCGACAGCGGTTACGCTCTGTAGGGATAACAATATATCCATCCATGTATTTGGAATAGCGGGAGAAGGAAATATAATGAAGGCTGTCTGTGGAGAGCCTATAGGAACCATTATAAAGTAGGAGGTTGTTATGGCAAATAAAAGTCTTGAAGAAAGAATTGAAAAGAGCAAGGAAGTTCTTAAATCCGATTTGAATACCGTAAGGGCAGGCCGTGCCAATGCAGCCCTCCTGGACAAGGTGGTTGTAGACTATTATGGTACGCCGACACCACTTAAGCAGATGTCGAATATCAGTACACCCGATCCGAGGACGCTCATGATTACGCCCTTTGATCCAAAGACCATTCAGGATATCGAAAAAGCGATTGGTATTGCCGATATCGGAATCACTCCGAGCAACGACGGCAAGAACATAAGACTCGTAATTCCTCAGCTTACCGAGGAGCGAAGAGTTGAACTGACCAAGACCATCAAAAAGATGGGAGAGGAAACCAAGGTTGCTGTAAGAAATCTTAGAAGAGAAAGCATCGACAAATTTAAAAAGCAGCAGAAAAACGGAGAAATATCCGAGGACGAGCTCGCTGTGGAACTTGATGATGTCGAAAAAACCATTGAACAGGCCATCAAGGATATCGATGCAATAGTTGCTGAGAAGGAAAAGGAAGTAATGGAGGTATAGATACCTCGACTAAGATTGTTTGATTCTGACCGGGCCGGCTCCAAGGAGGATGGCCCGGTTTCTATGATACAAGGAAGTGGACCTTAAATGTTGGAACTGCCAAGACATGTAGCGATAATAATGGATGGTAACGGTCGCTGGGCCAAGAAGCACAAGCTGCCAAGGCTTATGGGGCATAATGCCGGTATGAATTCCATGAAGGAAATAGTAAGGTGTGCCTCCGATATGGGAATAGAACAGCTTACTGTTTATGCATTCTCCACGGAGAATTGGAAGCGAGATATTGAAGAAGTTTCCGGCATATTTGGACTTCTGGTTAAATTCGTGGCCAGGGATTTGGATGAACTCCATGAGAAAAGTGTTCGAGTAAGAGTTCTTGGTGACTATTCCGCCATTCCTGACGATGCCAGAGAGAGCTTGGAGAAAACCATAAAGACTACAGGAAACAATACCGGCATGCAATTCAATATTGCGCTTAATTACGGCAGCAGAGCGGAGATTCTAAGAGCCGTAAATACAATAATGAACGAAAGGTTCTTTGATGCTGTATCAAAGGGCTACGATATTGAAGAAATAACCGAGGAAGATATATCAAAGCATCTGTATACCGGTGATGAAAATGGCAATATCCCCGATCCGGATCTCATTATAAGAACAAGCGGAGAGGAGAGACTGTCCAATTTTCTCCTATGGCAATCCGCCTATAGTGAATTTGCATTTACCGACACTTTATGGCCTGACTTTACTCCGAATGAATTCGAGGAAATAATAGAATCATTTGGAAACAGAGAGCGAAGATTTGGAGGACGAAAATGAAAACTCGGGTCATTTCAAGCCTGATTATGGTTCCTCTTCTTATAATTCTGTACTTTAGAGGAATACCTCTTGCAATCGCAACATTCATTATAAGTGCAATGGCTGTCTATGAGCTTTTGAGAGGTTTTTCGAAAATAGATATAAGGGGGAATCTATATGTTGCATGGGGAGCTTTGATAGCTCTCTACGCACTCCACTTTCTTGCACCCGGTAGGCATGATTTTCTTTTGCTCTGGCTGGTACTCGCCATTACGGCATCGTTTATATCTATTTTTTCGATAGATAAGCACAAGGCTGAAGATGCGATGGCTACGATACTTGCTATTGTCTATATCGAGTTTTTTGCTTATCACTTAGTAATGATAGATGAGACATCCTATGGGGTGTTTGTGTGGATGACCGGAATTACGGCCTTTTGTACCGATATCTTTGCGTATTTCACGGGAATGTTTTTGGGCAAGAGAAAACTGTGCCCGAATCTATCTCCGAAGAAGACAGTGGAGGGTGCTATCGGCGGCGTTATAGGCGCGGTAATCGTCAGCATAGTTTTTGGCTTAATAGTTAAGGTTCAGATTTTCCCACACATGATTCTCATGGGAATATTCGGTTCAATCATGGGACAACTTGGAGATTTGACAGCATCGGCGTTTAAACGAAAGATGGGAATTAAGGACTATGGAAATCTAATTCCCGGTCATGGCGGAGTTTTGGATAGAGTAGACAGCATCATTTTTACCATACCGGCAATTTATTATTATATACAACTTGTGATTCCTCATTAGATAATAATTGGATTTAGATATTTAGTATGAAATCGGTAACTGTACTTGGAAGTACCGGATCTATCGGTACTCAGACATTGGAAATAATACGTTCTAATAGAGATAAATTTGAAGTGGCCGGCTTAAGCTGCGGTTTTAACGCGGGAGTCTTTGCCGACCAGATATTGGAGTTTAAACCGAAGCTTGCTGCATGTGGAGATAGGAACACCGCAGAAAAGGTTAGAGATATTCTTCGCGATACTGAGATGAAGGATATGACTATTCTTTATGGGGACGAAGGTATTTCCGATGTGGCAAAATGTGAATCCGACATAGTTCTAAATGCGCTTATGGGCATGAGAGGTCTTATTCCAACGCTTTCAGCAATAGAAACGGGACATGATATAGCACTTGCGAACAAGGAAACTCTTGTATCGGGTGGAAGCATAGTCATGGAGGCAGCGAGAAAAAAAAGCGTTAAGATTTTGCCCGTTGACAGTGAACACAGCGCAATTTTCCAGTGCATAGAGGGGAATCCCGGGAAGGAAATAAAACGAATACTTCTTACAGCATCAGGTGGACCGTTTAGAGGCTGGACGAGCGAGGAACTTAACAAGGTAACTCCGGAAATGGCGCTAAAACATCCCAATTGGAGTATGGGAAAGAAAATAACTATAGATTCCGCAACCATGATGAATAAGGGATTGGAAATTATTGAGGCCATGCATCTCTTTGATGTACCTGCTTCAAAGATTAAAGTTCTTGTTCATCCTCAGAGCATTATGCATTCAGGCGTAGAATTTATGGATACAGCGGTGCTTGCAGAACTCGGAACACCTGATATGAGGGTTCCGATAGCGGTTGCTCTCGGATATCCGGATAGAATCGATTTGGCATCCGATGGTTTGGAAAGCCTCGATTTTTTCGGAAAGGGAAGCAGCTTGACCTTTGAGGAACCGGACCTTGATGTCTTTAAATGCCTCTCAATCGCCATCAAGGCAGCAGAGGCGGGCGGAGTAATTCCCGCAATAATGAACGGAGCGAATGAGATACTTGTGGATTTATTTCTCAATAGCAAGATTGGATTTCTGGACATCCCGAATACGATTGAATTAGTTGTTTCTGAAGGACATACAACTTGGGGCAGTGTGAAAAACCCCAGTCTAAAGGATGTCCTTGATGCTGATAGATGGGCGAGGAATAGAGTAATGGAAATTATAGAAGAGGGGGATTATAAATGCTAACCGTAATCTTGATGGTGATTCTTTTTGTTTTTCTAATTTTTCCTCATGAACTTGGTCACTTCATAGCTGCCAAGGCCTTTGGAGTTCAAGTTAATGAATTTGCCTTTGGTATGGGACCAAAGATATTCAGTAGACAGGGAAAGGAAACACTATACTCCATTAGGGCAGTTCCAATAGGCGGCTATTGCGCCATGGAGGGCGAGGATACCGAAGAAGCCGGCGACAATCCGAGAGCATTTAACAACAAAAAGTGGTGGCAAAAGATAATCATTCTTCTGGCCGGAGCCAGCATGAACATATTCATAGCGTTTGTTGCTTTATGCATCGTCGCAGGAGTTGGTGGAGTTATTACATCGACACTTGGCAATGTTACAGAAGGCGGGCCGGCATATGAAGCGGGAATTCTGGCCGGTGACAAGATCGTAGCAGTCGATGAGGTTGAGACGGATAGCTGGGCAGACATTGTAACAGTTCTTGATGAGAGAATGAGCGACGGAAGCACGGTTGATATTACTGTGCTTAGAAATAATGAAAGGCTTACGTTTAGCGTAATACCTGAGCAGAGTGAATCGGGAGATTATAAAATAGGAATTGAGGCATCCATAGATCATAATCCAGGCATGGCCATAAAGAATGGGGCAATTGCAACCAAGGACTTAATTGGAGCACTTTTTAGTACGCTTAGAGACCTCTTTAAGTCCGGCGATGTTATGGAGAATGTGAGTGGACCAATCGGAATGGTTCAAGTCGTCAGTGAAACATCGTCAATGGGTGGCCTGTATTTTGTCTACTTAGTCGCCATAATCAGTCTCAATCTTGCAATATTTAATCTGCTTCCGTTCCCGGCACTTGATGGAGGGAGAATAATTTTCGTTATTATACGAATGATTACAGGAAAAGCGATTAGCGATACGGTTGAAGGAAGAGTACATGCGGTAGGAATGGTTTTACTTATTATATTCGCTATATTCATCGCCGGAAATGATATTCTAAAATTGATTGGTAGATAGTCCATTTTAATTATGATTAAGAGAAGAAATACAAAGAGCGTAAATATAGGAAACGTAACAATTGGTGGGAATAATCCTATTGCGATTCAATCCATGACAAATGTCAGTTCCAGGGATGAGAATGCCTTGATTGAACAAATTGACAATTTGAGGAGTGCGGGTTGTCAGATAGTGAGAATTGCAATTCCCGATATGGAAGCGGCGGAAACGCTTGCAAGGATTAGACGAAGAACGGATATGCCGCTTGTTGCGGATATTCATTTCGACTATAGACTTGCAATCGAAGCGATAAAGTCGGGCGCAGATAAAATCAGAATTAATCCGGGGAATATCGGTGATGCAGCCAAAATTCAGGCGGTTGTAAATGAGGCGAAGGCTGCAGGAATACCTATTAGAGTCGGTGTTAATTCGGGTTCCCTCGAGAAAGATATAATGGAACGATATCAGGGAGTAAGTGCAGAGGGACTGGCGGAAAGTGCGCTGAGAAATCTGATGCTGATAGAAGATATGGGCTACGATGACTTGGTGGTATCGATCAAATCATCGGATGTCGTTATGAATTACAATGCGCACCTGATTCTGTCAGAAAAGACGAATCATCCGCTCCATATAGGAATTACAGAAGCTGGAACCGTTAGAAGGGGCAAGGTGAAGTCGGCTGTTGGGATTGGAAGCCTTCTGATAAACGGAATAGGTGATACGGTTAGAGTATCGCTAACGGCCGATCCCGTGGAAGAAGTTCTCTTTGCAAAGGAAATACTGGAATCAATGGGGCTAAGAGAATCAAAATTCGATTTGGTTTCCTGCCCAACCTGCGGAAGAACGGAAGTGGATTTGAGGTCACTTGCTGAAGAGGTTGAATCTCGTCTCTTAGCTCTTGATGATGGAGTTCTTCCGTTAGGCTCCAAGATTGCAGTTATGGGCTGCGTGGTAAACGGCCCCGGAGAAGCCAGAGAAGCCGACTACGGTATTGCCGGCGGTAAAGGGAAAGGGATAATCATATCCAAGGGAGAGGTTGTAAAAACTGCTCCCGAAAGCGAGCTTGTAGATGAACTAATGAATCTTATATTGGAGAATAACCAAAACTTATGAGAGATTTGTTTGACAAATATATAGATTGGGATAGTCTTGAACCAAGGGTAAGGGATGATTATCGCCTGGAAGTCCTGGATGTGGTGATGAAGAAAAGTACCGGAGTGCTAACTGTAGAGTTGGCACTCAATTTTGTGATTCCCATAATAAGCGAACGAAAGCTAAAGGCGATAATCTCATCAGGAATAGATGGGGTGGAGGATGTGAGCTTTGAATATAAATACTTTGATTTGATTCAGGGCCCATCGGAATACCTTCCTCTTTATTTGCCCAAAATGGTGGAGAGAGCAAACGGTGAATATAGAGCAATTACCGAGAACATTATCCGCGATAGGGTAAGTGTTAAAGATGGAAAAATGATTATCAAGGCTGTAGGAAGCGTTATGGCAGACAAGCTTAATTCTTCGCTTTCGAAGGTGTTTGAGAACTATATCAATGCTGATTTTAATGTTAAATACAAGGTTGAATTTGTAAATGATGATGAAATCAGAGATTCATTGGAAGCAAGTCTTAAGGAGGAGAGAAGGACCAAGATTGAACAGGCTGCCAGAGAGAATCAGATAAACTCAAACAAGAAACAGCCGGTAGATGAAACACAGCCTTCAAACAAGGTGGTAGAGCCAAGCAAGAAACAGGATGAAATAAAGAAAAAGAAGAAAAACGACTTCTTTGCAAGACGCAAGGTTAAGGAAATTCCAGCCATCGGTAATGTGATCATGGGAGGTAAAGCCATCCCGGAAGATCCGATTCCGATCGCTGATATCAGTCCATCGATGGACACTGTGGTTACCGGAGGCATCGTTTTTGGAAAGGAAATGGTTGTTTTCAATAGCGGCAGCATGATGGTCAAACTCTATATAACGGATAAAAAGAGCAGTATCCTTGTTAAAACCTTTGTTGGAGAAGATAAGTGGAAGGAAATCGATGAACTGATAAAAGAGGGAGACTATATAAAGATTCTCGGAAAACCCGGAATAGATATCTATGAGGGAAATGAGCTTACCGTTTCTATTGACCGAATTGAAAAGGGGGAGATTGAAAAGCGTAAGGACAACTACCCGGGGATGCATAGGGTTGAGCTCCACTGCCATACCAAGATGAGCCGCATGGATGGCTTGAACAATGTTGAGGATATAATTAAAACCTCTGCCGAATGGGGACAACCAGCGGTAGCAATAACGGATCACGGCGTTGTTCAGAGCTTTCCGGATGCTATGAAAACAGGCGAAGCTTTAGCCAAATCCGGGAAGCCCATCAAGGTTATTTATGGAATGGAAGGATACGTCTTTGATGATGCGGATTGCATAAATGCGGATGGAAGCATTGACTATAAGAAACATGATACAAATCATATCATCATCCTTGTACAGAATCAGGAGGGGATGAAGAATCTATACAAGCTGGTTTCCATGTCTCATCTCGACTATTTTTACAAGAGACCGAGGCTTCCCAAGTCGGTCATTTCTGCACATAGGGATGGACTTATCATAGGTTCCGCGTGCGAGGCGGGGGAAGTTTATCGTGCAATAACCCATGGCGCATCCGAAGAGGAAATTGACAGGATTGCGTCATTCTATGATTATTTGGAAATACAACCTCTCATAAACAACCAATTTATGATTGATAAAGGAATGGTTGAGGGAAGGGAAGATTTGAGGGAGTTTAACAGGAAGGTCGTATCGTGCGGAGATAGACTTGGTAAGCTCGTCTGTGCAACCACTGATGCCCACTACGACGAACCCGAATCGGCAATTTACAGGAACGTAATCTTAAGCAGTCTTGGATACGAAAACGCGGAAAATGGACAAGGACTCTATCTTAGAACCACTGAGGAAATGATGGAGGAGTTTTCTTATCTCGGAGAAGAAAGAGCTTACGAGATAGTTGTAGAGAACACCAATACAATTGCCGATATGATAGATGATGGGATAAAGCCGATTCCGGATGGCAAATATCCTCCCGTTATAGAGAATTCCGACGAGATTCTCAGAAGTACTTGCATGAAACGAGCGGAAGAACTATATGGAAATCCGCTGCCGCCGGAAATTGACGAAAGGCTTAAAACAGAGCTTGATTCCATTATATCCAACAATTATTCGGTTATGTATGTTTCCGCACAGATGCTTATTAACAAATCAATGGAGGCGGGATATATGGTTGGTTCAAGAGGGTCTGTCGGATCGTCGCTTGCAGCCACTTTCGCAGGTATTACGGAGGTTAATCCTCTTGATCCTCATTACATCTGCCCCGAGTGCAAATATATAGAATGGGGAGATAGAGAAGTATATGACTGCGGTCTGGACATGCCTCCGAAGAAATGTCCAAAGTGCGGGCATGAATTAAGGAGGGACGGATTTACCATACCATTTGCCACGTTCCTTGGATTTGACGGGACAAAGGAACCGGATATAGATCTCAATTTTGCCGGGGAATACCAGGCGACTGCGCATAAATATGTAGGCGAAATCTTTGGTGAAAAAAATGTTTTTAAGGCCGGAGAAGTTTCTGCGCTTAAGGAGAAAAACGCCTATAGAATCGTAAAAAAATACGAAGAAACGACAGGCTCATTATTTAGTAAGCTTGACGAAAAGAGAATTGCCGATGGATGCATAGGGGTAAAGAATACCACTGGACAGCATCCGGGTGGAATAATCATAGTCCCCGATGACCATGAAATCTACGAGTTCTGTCCGGTTCAACATCCTGCAAACAAGGATGTGGATATAATCACCACGCACTTCGATTATCACAAACTTGAAAAGAACCTTCTGAAACTTGATATCTTGGGTCATACGGGTCCATCGATGTTCAGACATCTATACGACATGACCGGGATTAATCCGATGACCGTGGATATTACAGATAGAAGCGTGCTTAGCATATTTAACAGTACCGATGCACTTAATATTCTCGACAAGGAATACAGATATACGGATGGTACGTTTGGTATACCCGAATTTGGAACTCAATTCGTCCGTGGCATGCTTCAGGAAATCAAACCGGGACAGATTGCGGATTTGGTTAGAATTGCAGGCTTTTCTCACGGTACCGACGTATGGACAAACAATGCTCAGGACTATGTCAATCAGGGGGTGGCGTCGATGAACGAAGTCATTTCGACAAGAGACGACATCATGAACTACTTAATACTTAAGGGACTCGAAAAGAAACAGGCCTTTGACATTATGGAGGATGTCAGAAAGAACAGACCGCTTAAGCCTGAACAGATATCCATGATGAAGGAACATGGTGTTCCTGACTGGTATATAGAATCATGTGAAAAAATACAATACATGTTCCCGCGTGCACATGCTGCCGCCTATGTTATGACTTCCATGAGATTGGCATGGTATAAGGTTTATTGTCCTCCTGAATTCTATGCTGCTCATTTCACGGCATCAGCGGATGCCTTTGAAACAGCGACGATAATGAAGGGACAAGGAGCATGCGACGAAGCCGTTAGACGTATAACCTCCAGAGGTGAGGGGGATCCTGACTTTGAAAGAAAGGAGAAGGATAAGAAGACGCGACCGGTTTATGAAGTCGCTTACGAAATGTATGCGAGAGGATATAAATTTAGGCTTCCGGAGCTTGGAAAATCAAAGGCTCTGAAGTTTACGGTGGATAATGGCGAGGTACTGCTTCCTTATGTTGCATTGGAAGGAGTGGGTGCGTCGGCTGCAACTTCCCTATATGATGCATACGAAGATAGACCATTTGCGACTATCGAAGATGCTATCAATAGAGGGAAAATCAATAAAACTGCAGTCGAGGCTTTGAAATCATATGGCGTGTTTAGGGGACTTCCAGAGACGGATCAGATTTCTTTCTTTGGTGCTCTATGATTTCATGAATAGCTTTATAATGGTTAAAACCCGCTATGAATCTACAAGAGTTGACCTAAACGATGTATTAATCATTGAACGCAGACTCAGAAAGATTTTCCTCGTTACAACGGAGAGACTTTTTAGCTTCTATGAGAAAATCGTTTTTATCGAACCTCTGTTGGGGGATAACTTTTATGAAGTGATTGATGGATGCTTTGTAAACTTTGATAGAACTCTAAGTGCAAAAGAGGGGAAACTCAGGTTTGACAATGGTTACGAATTCCCACTTTCTGAAAGAAGCTTCGCAAAGGCAAAGAAACATCACTATGCCTATCTAAGACTTAGGCAGCTGAGAAATATAAAGAATGAACAACTTAAAATCGATTTGGAAGCAGCTATATCTACCTAAAAATAATACTTGCGTTTCATACATTCAGGTAATAGAATAATCGTTAGCGGCCTTGTCCGCTATATTTGATGGAAAATATTACGAAGGGAGATAATCAAAACATGAAATTTTTTAAAGAGTTTAAGGAGTTTATCACCAAGGGCGATATGATGAGCATGGCAGTAGGTATCATCATAGGCGGTGCTTTTACTGCAATTATTAATTCATTGGTTGGCGACGTGCTTGGACCAATCATTGGTTTGTTCCTTGGAGGAAAAGATTTTTCCTCAATGAGCTTTGGAATAGGCGATGCCCAGATTATGATAGGAAACTTTATTCAGGCAATTATTACATTCCTTATAACTGCACTTGTAATATTCATTATGATGAAACAGTTCAACAAATTTAAGAAGGAAGAGCCTGAAGCTGATCCTGAGCCATCAGATGAAGTAAAGCTTCTTACTGAGATCAGAGATTCTTTGGCTAAGTAATCGGAGCAAAACAGCAGGTTTAATTTGACACAAGCCTTGATATGTGTTAATATTTCAAGGTCAAATAATGCTTTATGTTGAAGAGTGGGTCCGCCCACTCTTCAAATTTTGTAGGGACAAATATGGCAAAGAAAAGAATAACGGATTTAGTATCCGAAATAGTCGAGGAATACTTTAATTCTTCGGAAGGAAATGGATTGGAACTTTATCATGTCGAATATCAAAAGGAAGGTTCGGATAAGGTCCTGAGGGTCTATATAGACAGAAGAGAAGCGTATGTGGGTACGGATGACTGCGAGAAGGTAAGCAAATACCTCTCCGACAAATTGGACGAAAAGGATCCAATTGAGGATAATTACGTTTTGGAGGTTAGCTCCCCCGGAATGGATAGGCTCTTGGCAATGGAAGAACATTTCAAACGATATTTAGGTCAAGCCGTGGATGTAAGCCTTTACAGAAAACCTGAGGCATTAAAAGAGTATAAACTTCAGAATCCCAAAAAAGTATCGGGTATTCTAAAAGATTACAGGGACGGGGATATAACCATAGAAATCGATTATCTCGATTCTGAACCTGTGAATGCTGTATTAAAATCAAAAGAAATTGCAAGAGTAAATTTGGCAGTAACAATGGAGGAAATTTGAAATGGATAACCTGCAACTAATTGAAGCCTTGGATTTGTTGGAAGAGGAAAAGAAGATATCCAAGGAAGAAATCCTTGAAGCGCTTGAAGCTGCGATGCTTGCAGCCTACAAAAAGAATTATTATCCCAATTCCGGAAAAAAGGACAAAGATAAAAACAAGGATAAGAGTAAAGAAAAAGAAGCAGGCAGAGATATTAACAACGTAAGAATTAATATCGACAGACATACCGGAGATATTTCCATCATAGCTACGATGACGATAGTAGAGGAAGTCACGGATGATAAGACGGAGGTCAGTTTGGCATACGCACAGCAGATTGACCCGAGATTTGAAGTGGGTGACACCATTGACTTCCAAGTACCAAGTGACAACTTTAAAAGAACAGCAGCTCATTCCGCAAAGACCATCCTGAAGCAGAAGCTGAGGGAAAGTGAGAGAAGCAAGATTTATGAGGACTTTAAAGACCGTCAGGGTGAGCTCGTTACGGGAATAGTACAGAGAAAAAGCAATAGAACCATATTTGTCGACGTAGGTAGAACCGATGGAATACTACCGGCAAAGGAACAGGTTCCCGGAGAGAATTTTAACGTCCATGACAGGATTAAAGCTTATATCATGGAGGTTAAGAAGGCTGATTCTTCGAATAATTCAAAGAGCGAAACCGGTTCGCAGGTTTTCCTTTCAAGATCGCATCCGGGGTTTGTCAGAAAACTATTTGAAATGGAAGTTCCGGAGATACAGGAAGGAATCGTAGAAATCAAGAATGTTGCTCGTGAAGCCGGTTCAAGAACCAAGCTTGCCGTCTACGCCCATGATGAAAATGTGGATCCCGTCGGTGCATGTGTAGGAACCCGTGGAGCAAGAGTTCAGGCAGTTGTTGACGAGCTTTCAGGTGAGAAAATAGATATCATTCCTTGGAGCGACGATCCGGAGGAACTTATAGCCAATGTATTGTCGCCTGCCCAGGTTGAGGAAGTCATTATTGAGGAAGAAGGTAAAGCTACAGCAATAGTTCCGGATAAGCAGCTTTCTTTGGCTATCGGTAAGGAGGGGCAGAACGTAAGACTTGCTGCCAGAGTAAGCGGCTGGAAGATAGATATAAAGAGCCATGGACAATATTTCGGAGAAGATGGTGAAGACGGTGAGTACTTTGAAGAGTATGATGATGCTGAACTTGCTCCGGACACTACAGAAGAAATAGAAGAAATAGAAGAAGTAGAAGAAGTTACAGAGGAATAGAATGCTTATTAATGGAATTCCTCAACGAAGATGTATAGGATGCATGGAGTCGAAAAACCAGAAAGACCTTGTCAGAATGGTCATGACTCCAGAAGGAATCCGTGTAGATGAGAAAGGTAATTCTCACGGCAGAGGCTTCTACATCTGCAAAAACATGGATTGCTTTGAAAAGGCGGAAAAGAGAAAGTCTTTTAACCGTCATATCAAGGGACCGATTTCTGCAGAGGATCTGAATTTGATTAAAGAGCATATAGCAAAATTGGAGATGAATCCTGACATTGGTTTTGAAGATATGAAACGTAGTAACAAGGTTTGCGGACTTCTGGGATTTGCATCAAAATCCAGGAACTTGGTTACGGGATACAATACATGTCTTAAGCTGATTCCGACGGGTAAAATGAAGCTCCTGATTATTGCAGGCGATGTTGGAGCAAACACTCGGAAAAAGATGATGGAGAAATGCGATACATACCGTGTGCCGGTTAGAATCTTTGGTAAATGCGAGGATCTTTCCGCGGCCACAGGAAAGGAAGACAAAGGTTTGTTTGGATTGACTGACGAAGGCTTTGCAAAAAGCATTATGAAACAAATTGATGAAATGAAACAGGAAAGGGAGGTGTTCTAAATGGCTAAGGTCCACGAGATAGCAAAAGAATTGGGAATAAGCAGCAAAGAACTCATAGCAAAAGCCAATGAACTTGGGATAGACGTTAAAAGCCATATGAGTACATTATCCGACGAAGATGTTGCAAGGCTAAAGCGTGAATTGTCGGCTCCAAAAGAACCTGATCAAAAGAAGGAAAAGCCTGCCGTTGCAGGTGCACCACCTTTTGCTGCCGCCGTTGCCGGAGCACCGCCCTTTGCAGGCGGAGTTGTTGCTGCAAGTAAGGCGATTGTTGACGAAGAATACTTTGAGAACAAGAGAAAAAAGAAAGAGGAATCTTCTGTAGTAGAACCGGTTGTTGACGAAAAACCTATAGACGAAAAACCTATAGAGGAGAAGACTGTAGAAGAAATACCTGCGGAAGAAGAACCCAAGGAAGAACCGGTCATCAAAGATTCCGAACCAAGTGTTGATGAAATAGCAGCCGAAGAAAAAGAAGAACAAGAAACTCCTTCCACAAACGAAGTAGTATTGGAATCCGAAGCAGAGGATAAAGAAGAAACTGCTGTTAAAGATATCCCTGAGGAAGTTGAGCCGGAAACTCAAACTTATGAAGAGATTCAGCCTGAACAGGTAGAGCCTGACATTAAGGTTGAAACCAAGAAATTAAAAATAATAAAGAAGGCCAGCGACGAAGTTAAGCCGGAACAGCCACGTAAGTCGAGGGACAGACAAGATAGACAGGACAGACAGGAAAGACAAGAAAGACAGGAAAGAAGACCTCGTCACGAAGATAGGGATGATGAACCCAGACGAGGACAGAAGAATCAGAGGAATCGCTTCAACGAGAGAGAAAAAATTGAAGAGGATGCTCTTCCGAAGGCTCAGGATAGGAGACAAAGAGGCGGCGATTCTTCAAGAGACGGGAGCGGAAAGAATTCAGGAAAGCGCACCCAAAAGAACAAACAATACGACAATACGAAGCACAATAAATATGACAAATTGGAAAGAAAATCCCTTGAAAAACAGACAAAGGGAAAACATGCAAAGTATAAGGTCGTAGAGGCAGTTCCTGAAGTAGAAGAAGAAGTTTTGCCGGAAGGAACATTTGTACTTACCGTACCAATTACGGTTGCAGGCTTCTGTGAGCAGACCGAGGTTTCCACATCCAGAGTTATCATGACGCTCATGAAGCTTGGAATCATGGCCAATATCAACCAAAACATCGATGAAGACACCGTTATGGTTCTTGCCGATGAGCTTGGAATCAATGTACATATTGGAAAGGTTGAAGAGGAGATTGAAGAGGAAGGCCTTGAACTCTTCGAAGACAAGGAAACGGATTTGGTTCCTCGCTCGCCTATTATTACGGTCATGGGCCATGTTGACCACGGAAAGACATCGCTTTTGGATGCTATTAGAAAGACAAATGTCACTGCATCGGAATCCGGTGGTATTACTCAGCATATCGGTGCGTCAGAGGTCAGCATAAATGGACAAAAGATAGTTTTCTTGGACACACCGGGACACGAGGCCTTTACCGCAATGCGTGCGCGAGGTGCGCATGTTACGGACATAGCGGTTCTGGTTGTTGCTGCTGATGACGGCGTAATGCCACAGACTGTTGAATCGATAAGTCACGCCAAGGCTGCAGGTGTACCGATCATAGTTGCCATAAATAAAATGGATAAGCCGGGAGCAAATCCTGACAGAGTAAAGCAGGAACTGGCTGAGCACGGTGTTCTTGTTGAAGAATGGGGTGGCGACGTTATAAGCGTACCGGTATCTGCAAAGAGTGGAGACGGCATAGTGAACCTCCTGGAAATGATACTTCTCCAAGCAGAGGTATTGGAGCTGAAAGCCAACCCGAACAGATTGGCAATGGGTTCCGTTATTGAAGCAAGACTCGATAAGGCCAAGGGCCCGGTTGCAACACTTCTCGTAACCAATGGTACATTGGAGAGCGGACAGAGCATCGTTGCAGGAACATGCGCCGGAAGAATACGTCTCATGACGGATGATAAGGGCAGAACCATCAAGAAGGCCGGTCCTGCCACAGCAGTTGAAATCCTGGGACTTACGGATGTACCGGAGGCCGGTGACGAGTTCAATGCCGTTAAGGAGGACAAGATCGCCAGAGATATTGCCGAGCATAGAAAGGAAAAACTCAGAGAAGAAGTTTTGGCGAGAAATGCGAGCATGTCATTGGAAAAACTCTTTAGCCAGATACAAGAGGGTGAAGTTAAAGAACTCAATCTCATCATAAAGGGAGATGTACAGGGTTCAATCGGAGCACTCGTTTCATCATTGGAAAAGTTGAATAACGATCAAGTAAAGGTAAACATCATACATACAGGTGTAGGTACCGTAACTGAATCTGATGTTATGCTTGCCGGAACTGCAGGGGCTGTAATTATTGGATTTAACGTAAGACCGAGCACTGCCGTTCAAACCATGGCCGATCGTGACGACATCGAAATAAGAACGTACCGCGTAATCTACGATGTAATAGATGATGTGGAAGCGGCCATGAAGGGTATGCTCGATCCGGAATTCAAAGAGGAAATACTGGGTAAGGTTGAAATCAGGAATACATTCAAGGTTCCCAATGTTGGAATTGTCGGCGGTGCCTATGTCATAGAAGGAAAGGTGCTTAGAAACGCGCAGGTAAGGCTTGTTCGTGACGGCATAGTCATTCACGAAGGAACGATAAGCTCGCTCAAGCGTTTTAAGGATGATGCCAAGGAAGTCAACCAAGGTTACGAATGCGGTATCGGTATTGAAAACTATAATGACATCAAGGAAGGCGACATCATTGAATGCTTCCATATGGTTGAGATAAAGAGAGACTAAGGTATTCATAGATTATGGGAAAATACAGAACAAGCAGATTGGGTGAGGAGATAAGACGTATACTTAGCAATATGCTGCTTACCGAAATCAAGGATCCCAGACTGGCAGGTAAGATGATAAGTGTAACAGGTGTTGACGTAACTTCTGACGGAAGTTACGCCACTTGTTATGTGACTGTAATGGGTTCCTCTAAGGAACAAGCCGTTCATGAGGAAGGAACAGAGGAGGCGGAAGCCGAAAAGCAGTCTGTGCTTGATGGTCTCAAGTCTGCAGCGGGACTTATCAGAAAAGAAGTTGGACGTCAGGTGAAGGTCCGCCATACGCCGGAACTCATTTTTAAGATTGACAGCTCGATGGAATACGGAAGGCATATTAACAAGGTGATTGATTCCCTTGATATCAAACCAGAGGAATGAATATAGGAAACTCTTCATTAAATGAAATAGCGGAGATACTAAGAGGAGCCAAGAAAATAGCTCTGTTTCCGCATGTGAATATGGACGGTGATGCGCTTGGATCATGCGTCGCACTTTCAGAAGTTTTGTCATGTATGGACAAGGATTGCAAAATCGTTGTTTCCGAATCCATACCTGACAATCTTATTTTTTTGGATGCCAATTACGAAGGTGAGCATTATTCAACGATAGACTTGGAATCTCAAATGGATTCCGATGTTTCGGTTTTGATTGATTCGGGTGAGCTAAAAAGAATACCCGGAAGGGAGGAATGCTTTCTCTCCGGAAAGAAAAAGGTTTCAATCGACCATCATGGAACTACAGAAGCCTTCTGCGACCTTAATTACATAGATCCTGATTCTGCAGCAACCGGTCAAATAATTTGGAAACTTGTGAATATCCTGACCGAAGATGGGACAAAAGAATTTATCACCGATAATTCAAAGAAAATCGTTGCTGATGCTCTTTTTGCTGCAATCACAACCGATACCGGTGACTTCCAGTATTCAAACACTCAAAAGGAATCACATGAAATAGTAGCAAAGCTCTATGACTGGGGTCTTGATGCAAACAGAGTCAGCGTTGAGATTTATGAAAGCAATAGGGTGGAGAGACTTAAATTAACTGCCGAGGTTCTCTCTAAGTTGGAATTGATATGTGACGGCAAGGTGGCCATCTCATATTGTTCTCAGGAGATACTGAGAAATACGGGCGGCAAGATGGAAGAATCCGAGTGGATTGCCGGAGATTTAAGAGGTATCAAAGGCGTGGAGGTCGCAGTATTCCTTAAGGAAGAGGAGCCAAATACGATTAAGGCGAGTCTTAGATCAAAGAAATACTTTGATGTTGCGGAGCTTGCAAAGGAGTTCGGTGGAGGAGGGCATGTAAGAGCCTCAGGATATACCGTTCACATGGATTTAAGCGAAGCACTCTATTCGATTAAAAAAAGGCTGATGGAAAGCTTTAGTTCTTAGACCGGTCCTTGGAGATTGATTTGAAAGACGGAATAATAGTTATAAATAAACCCGGTGAGATGACCTCATTTGACGTGGTTGCGATCCTAAGAAAAAAACTTGGGGTTAAAAGAATCGGTCATCTTGGAACCTTGGATCCGATGGCAACCGGAGTACTTCCCGTTGCAATCGGAAAGGCGACAAGGGTTATGGATTATCTTGATGCGAATATTAAGGAATATGTTGCGGAATTCACATTTGGCTTAACCTCCGATACTGATGATATCTGGGGGGAATTTAGGATGAAGTCCGAAGACGAATATATTTGCCCTGATGAAGAAACTATCCGGGAAGCAGTAAGGAGCTTCAAAGGGGTTATAGACCAGGTGCCGCCTAAATATGCCGCAATCAAAAAGGACGGCAGGAAGCTGTATGAATATGCCCGCTCAGGGCAAGATATAGAAATTGAACCGAGAAGAATCTATATAGAATCCATAGACCTTATGACGTTCAAAGATAATACTGCTGTTTTTAAGATAAGGTCAAGCAAGGGGACCTATATAAGGTCGATAGCAAGGGACCTGGGAGAAAAACTTGGGACAGGTGCAGTTATGTCAGGTCTCATAAGAACTTCGAGTGGACCGTTTAAGCTCGAAGATTCGGTTGATATGGAGCTTATTAAAAGTCTTCCGGATGCACAGGAATCGAATTCAGAAGTGATTAAAAAACACATTCTTCCGATAGACAGAGCATTGGTAACCTTTCCTCGTGTTGTGCTGGGTGACTGGGAATCAAGGCTCTTTTCAACGGGGGTTAAACTAAGAAGCAATCAGTGGTTAAAACCCGATGATACAGAAAGAGTGGTAAAAGAATTCCCTTTGGAGCTTCCGGACATATATGACCATTGTTTCAGGGTTTATGGAAGAGACGGAAGATTCATCGGTGTGGGTATAGAAGATAGTAATGGCGAATTAAAGGCAGATAAGGTTTTTATATAATGCAGGTATTCAATAGCTTGGAAGAAATAAATAGTATTGAGAATACGGCGCTTGCTCTTGGCAGCTTTGATGGAGTGCATCTTGGACATCAGGAACTCATCAAAAAAACAGTTTCAGCTGCCAAGGATAGGGGGTTAAAGTCCGGAGTTTTTACTTTCTCCAATCATCCAAAGAACGTTATTCTTGGTGAGGATTCGGTAAAGAACATTCTGTATAAAAAAGAAAAGGAAGAGATTATTGCTTCTTTGGGGATTGACTATTTGTTTGATGTTCCTTTTACGAGGGACGTTATGACTCTTCCAAAGGACAGATACATTGAGGAATTATTATTAAATAAATGCAAGGCGAAGTTGATTGCCTGTGGGTTCAACCATCGCTTTGGATTTAAGGCCGAGGGGGACACAAAATTCCTCGAAGCATATGCAGAAGAAAAGGACTATGAAACGATCGTCATGGCACCATTTACTGTGGATGGGAATGTAGTAAGCTCTACGCTTATCAGAACTCTTATTGCATCAGGTCGCGTGGATAAATGTCCTCAGTATATGGGAAGATATTATGCTATTAATGGTGAGGTGGTTGTCGGAAATAGGCTCGGTCGAAAAATAGGATTCCCCACATCGAATCTAATGATTGACTTTTCAATGGTCACACCGCCTAATGGGGTTTATGTCACGTACTGCACGTATAACGGAAAGAGATATCCGGGTGTAACAAATGTAGGAGTTAAGCCTACGGTGGGGAAGCAAGACGGTGAATCGGGCGAAGGCGCTAACGAAAGGAACTTCGAGAGAGCGAAGAATGTAGAAACCCATATCTTTGATTTTGACAGTGAACTATATGGAAAAACCATAACCGTCGAATTCCTCAGAAAGCTCAGGGATGAGGTCAAGTTCGACAGTATCTCAGACCTCTCCGAACAGATCGTCCGTGACTGCAGAGAAGCGAGAAAATATCACGAAGAAAAATACAAATAATCCTTGACAAATAGCGGTTTATCCGCTATTCTATCAAGGTACGAAATTCGTACGAAGTAGAAGTTATCCGCTTCTCACCCCATGAATTCTGTTTCTAAGGGTTATCATATGAGACAATACGCCTCTTGGCGATGTTTTGAGCGGATACTTCTTTGTATCTGCTCTTGTTAGTTTTTGGGAGGTAAGAGCCATAAAAGAGAACAGAATTAATGAAGAGATTCGCGATAAGGAACTCAGAGTTATCGATGAAGATGGAACCATGCTTGGAATCAAGTCCCGGGATGAAGCCCTGGAACTTGCCGAGGAGAGAAATCTGGACTTGGTGCTGATTTCACCCAATGCGGATCCGCCTGTATGCAGGATACTTGATTACGGCAAGTATCGCTATGAGGCACAGAAGAGAGAAAAAGATGCCAAGAAGAAACAAAAAACCATTCAGGTTAAGGAAATCCGATTGAGCACTTTTATCGAGGAACATGATATTCAGGTTAAGGCAAATACCGCCAGCAAATTCTTGATGGATGGTGACAAGGTTAAGGTATCTCTTCGCTTCAGGGGAAGGGAACTTGGCCACACTGACCTGGGCAGAGAAGTTATGAGCAAATTTATCGAGCTCACTCAGGATGTGAGCACGGTGGAAAAACAGCCAGCCATGGAGGGTCGTTCACTTACCATGTTCTTGGCACCCAAGAGTGAAAAGGAAAGAGAAAAAGCGGCTAAAAACGCGAATAATAGCGAGGAGGAATAATAATGGCAAAGAATAAGATGAAATCCCATAGAGGTGCATGCAAGAGACTTAAGCTTACCGGTTCCGGACGTATTAAAAGGAACAAAGCATACAAAAGCCATATTCTTACGAAGAAGGCACCCAAGAGAAAAAGAGGCCTTAGAAAGGCTACTATCGTGACGAGTGCCGATCACAAGAGAATGTTAAGGTCAATGGCTAAGTAATTAGGGGAGGTAAGAAAAATGGCAAGAGTTAAGAAGGGTGTAAATGCCCACAAGAGACATAAAAAAATACTTAAGCAGGCTAAGGGTTATTACGGAGCAAGGAGCAAGCAATTCCGTGCTGCAAATCCGGCAGTACTTAGAGGTCTTGCTGCTGCATACGTTGGAAGAAAGCTTAAAAAGAGACAGTATCGTCAGATGTGGATAGCAAGAATCAATGCCGGCGCAAGAATGAACGGCATCTCTTACAGCCGCTTGATGGATGGTCTAAAGAAGAACGGAATTGAAATCAACAGAAAAATGCTTTCTGAGATGGCTATACATGATGAGGCCGGATTTGCAAAGCTCTGTGAGACAGCAAAGAGCGCATACGCAAATTAGTATCGTTATTGGGACGGTTCCAATGGGGACCGTCTTTGACTATTAAACGACTGGAGTAGACAATGTTTGAGAATAAAACTATTTTACTCGGTATTTCAGGCGGTATTGCTGCGTATAAGATGCCATATGTCGCAAGTGCCTTATCAAAGACAGAGGCGAATGTGGAAGTTATAATGACCAAAAACGCCACGGAGTTTATCTCGCCTTTGACATTTGAAACTCTTACAAAAAACAAGTGCTATCTGGATACCTTTGATAGGGATTTCAGCTGGGACGTTAAGCACATTTCCCTTGCAAAAAAGGCAGACGTTATTTTGATTGCTCCTGCCACGGCAAATATAATTGCGAAACTTGCAAATGGAATTGCAGACGATATGCTTACGACTACGGTTCTTGCTGCGACCTGCAAGAAAATCATCGCACCTGCGATGAATACCAATATGCTTATCAATCCGGTTACTCAGGACAATATAGAGAAGCTCAGGAACTACGGCTTCGAGGTGATTGAACCTTCGGAAGGTTTATTGGCTTGTGGAGATGATGGTGCAGGGAAGATGCCCGAGCCCGAATACCTGGTTGAGTACCTGGAAAGAACTTTGGGCAGGGACAAGGATATGGTGGGGAAACGCGTTCTCGTAACAGCGGGAGCCACCAGAGAATCCATGGATCCGGTTAGATTTATAACTAACCACAGCAGTGGAAAGATGGGCTTTGCAATTGCGAAGGAAGCCATGATGAGAGGGGCTGAGGTCACATTGGTTAAAGCGTTTACGACTGCGAAACTACCAAGCTTCGTTGAAGTTGTAAATGTAAACAGTGCCGAAGAAATGTTCGAAGCAGTTGTCTCCAGGCAGGAAAAAATGGACATAATAATCAAGGCTGCTGCAGTAGCCGATTATACTCCTGAAAATGTCAGCGATCAGAAAATCAAAAAGAAGGATGGGGATCTTTCGATTCCGCTAAAGAGGACGAAGGACATCCTTAAATACCTTGGTGAGCATAAGCGTGAAGGGCAGTATATTTGTGGTTTTTCGATGGAAACGGAAAAGATGGTGGAAAACAGTTCGGCCAAACTGGAGAAGAAAAATGCCGATATGATCGTTGCGAACAATCTTAAGCAGGCCGGGTCGGGATTCGGTACGGATACAAATCAAGTTACATTTATAACTCGAGAGGGTATATATCCGGAAGAACTAAAATCAAAAGAAATGGTTGCAAAGACGATTTTTGACAGAATCCTCGGAAAGGCTGATTGATATGGAATACTTTATCACACACATCTTTTATATTGTGATTGCTGCGCTTATAATAGCCGGACTTGCTGCTATATGGGCATTTGGGGCAGCTCACAATGCAAAGAACAGGGACCCCGAGATGCAGATAAAGCAGGATTCAGCCTGTGAGAGCTGTGCCTTGGCATCCATGTGCACCCGCTTTGGGACGGAAGGACTTCAGGGAGTGAACGGTGATTCCGGTTGCGGGGATTTCAGCGAGATTAATAATAAAGAGTTTATAAGAATTGAATAGGGTTTAAAAGGCTGAACGATTCAGCCTTTTTTATTTGAAATTAATTGTTGACTTTAATACAATAATGCGTTAATATGATAAAGCGATAAAGCGAAAGCGTTTTGATAATTATATTGGTAAAGAATATGACGAAGAATAATATCTATCAGGAAATGGAATTAAAGGAAAGAATAGATTTGGAACTCAGGTCTCTCTATAGTAAATATGGCTATAGCAGATTCAAGATGGGTAAATTTGAAGAATACGACTTGTACAATAGGTGTAGAGACTTTATTCCCAATGAGAACATAATTACTGTTACGGGTGAAAACGGAAGGCTTTTAGCATTAAGACCCGATCTCACTCTATCAATTGTCAAGTATTTCAGACCTGATGCAAAACCCGTTGAGAAAATCTATTACAGCGAAAATATATATAGAAGCGAGAGAAACGGCGATTATCAAGAACTCAGGCAAACGGGTCTTGAACTTTTGGGGAAAATCGGGAAGGATGATATTTCCGAGGTTGTTCTTCTTGCTGCACTTAGTCTAAAAAAGATATCCAAGGACTTTATCCTTGATATATCACATATGGGATTTCTTCAGGAGGTACTCTCGGGAATGCCTGAGGAATTAAAAAAAGCAATCACTAAGGCAATAGGTGAAAAAAACTCTTCGTCTATATATCAACTCGCTGAAAAATATGAGATTCCGGATTCCGAAGTACAGGTAATTGAAGCGCTAACCTTATTGTATGGAGACTATAGGGATACAATCCCCAAATTAAAAAAGCTTCCCATCAGTTCAAAGGCTATGGATTATCTTTCCGAAATTGAGGATGTTTGTAAGAAGCTTTCATCAAAGAAGGTTGGAGGCACAATTAATATTGATTTTTCCATTATCAACAATATGACTTATTATAGCGGAATTCTGCTTCAGGGTTATATTGAAGGACTACCGTCCAAAATACTTTCCGGAGGCAAGTATGACGGAGTGATGGCCCATATGGGGAAAAGCGGATCTGCAATCGGATTTGCCTTATACCTTGATTATTTGGATGACATAGATGCCAAGTCATTAAATTCCTCTTTGGATACCGATTATTTGAATATCGCTCTTCCAAAGGGCAGGTTGGGAGAGAAGATATACGATTTATTTGAGAAGGCGGGGTTCCCATGCCCGGATATCAAAGAAGACAATCGCAAATTGGTTTTTGAGAATAAGAAAAAGAAGATCAGGTTCTTCTGGGTAAAACCATCCGACGTTACGGTATATGTTGAAAGGGGAACGGCTGATCTTGGAGCATGCGGCAGCGATATTATTGAAGAATATTCGCCGGAAGTATATGAGCTCTTGGATCTAAAGAAGGGTAAGTGCAAAATATGCGTTGCAGGTCGAAAGGACTATGTCGACGATACATCAAGAACGCTTAGAGTTGCTACGAAGTTTCCGGAGATAGCGAGGAGATATTATGAAGGGGAAAGCAGAAAAATAGATATTATAGAACTGCACGGTTCCATAGAACTCGCTCCTGTCCTGAATATGTCGGACGTTATAGTGGATATAGTTGAGACCGGAAAAACATTGAAGGAAAACGATTTGGTTACGATGGAAGATATTCTGAAAGTGAGCGCAAGACTCATTTCCAATAAATCATCATTTAAATTCAAAAACGCCAGGATTGTTGACCTTGTTGATAAATTGCAGACAGTTATTGATTAGAGGTTAGAAGATAAAATGAGTAAATACATAAGAGAGAGATTCAATAATTATGAAGCCTATACTCCGGGGGAGCAGCTTAACGATAAGAAGTATATCAAGCTGAACACAAACGAATCCCCCTTTCCTCCGGGGCCAAAGGTTCTTGATGCGATAAGTGCTGCCGATTTGGAAAAACTGAGACTCTATCCCTCTCCGAATCAGCAAGAACTAAAGGAGGCCATAAAGGAACAATTCAAGGATGTGGAATTAATGAGCGATAATGTCTTTGTATCCAATGGGTCGGATGATATTATTAACTTCGCTTTTATGGCATATACGGGAGAATCAATTCCCGTAGCTTTCCCCGATATCAGCTACGGATTCTATAAGGTCTTCGCCGATTTTAAAAACGTGAAGACTATAGAAATACCTCTTAATGACGATTTTGAATTAATCTCGGATGATTATTGCTTTAAGGACGATAATGCTCCCGGCTTAATTGTTTTCGCAAATCCAAATGCGCCAACGGGGATTGCTTTAAAGATAAACGAGGTAGAAAAAATCGTAAAGAATAATAAGCAAAGCGTCGTATTGGTTGATGAAGCCTACATCGATTTCGGAGGAGAAACGGCTATACCGTTGGTGGAGAAATACGACAACGTATTAGTATCAAGAACATATTCGAAGTCAGCTTCCTTAGCCGGTGCGAGACTGGGTTATGCCATCGGATCTAAGGAACTGATTTCGGACCTTGAACTAATGAAGTATTCCACGAATCCTTACAATGTAAACAGGATGACTGAACTTGTCGGGCTTGCGGTATTGGATGAAATTGAGTATTATCAAGAAAACTGCAAGAAGATAATCGATGTAAGAGAGCGGACGGCTGATAAGCTTAAGGAAATGGGCTTTTTTGTATCGGAATCCAAGGCCAATTTCCTCTTTGTTGGTTCAGGCGTATGGGCAAAACAGGATAGTCTCTGGAGCAAAATAAAAGCTGAAGAAATATATAAGCAATTAAAGGACAACGGAATATTGGTACGCTGGTTCGGCAAGAAAAGAATAGAAGACTTCCTACGAATCAGCATAGGTACCGAAGAAGATATGGATAATATGATCGGGATTTTGGAAAGGAAAGGGGAAGAATGGCTAAGAAAATCATGAGAAGCGCAAATGTAGAACGAAATACGAATGAAACGAAGATCAAGGTATTCCTTGACATTGATGATGGAAGATCCGAAAAGAACAATATCGATACGGGAATCGGATTTATGGACCATATGCTTACGCTATTTGCTGCTCATGGCATGTTCAGGCTTGATGTATTTTGCGATGGAGATATCGATGTGGACTCCCATCACTCAGTTGAGGATATAGGAATTGCAATTGGACAGGCGTTCAAAGATGCACTCGGAGACATGAAGGGAATTACAAGATATGCGAACATAGTTCTGCCGATGGATGAGGCTCTTATGATGTGTGCAGTTGATATTTCAGGAAGAGATTATCTGAACTTTGATGTGGAATTTCCGACAGAAAAGGTAGGGACTTTCGATACCGAACTCTTTAAGGAATTCTTCCTTGCCTTCACAAGAAAGAGCGAAATCACTCTTCACTTCATTCTCTTGGCCGGAGAAAACAGCCACCATATTGCAGAAAGCGCATTTAAGGCTGCGGGTAGAGTGCTTTCTAAGGCAGTAGAAATAGACGAAAGAACTAAGGACAAGATCCCTTCAACCAAGGGTATATTGGTTTAACAGGTTTTAGAATCAGGAGAGATATGCTAAGAATAATTGACTATGGAGTCGGAAACATTTTCTCAATAAAATGTTCTTTGGACTATTTGGGAATAGAGTCGGAACTCACAAACGACCCGGAACTACTTCTTAAGAGTGACAGGATAATACTTCCGGGAGTTGGTGCTTTTGGTGACGCAATGAATTTGCTAACAGAAAGCAAAATGGATGAGGCCTGTCTGATGGCTGCGGAGAAGGGAATTCCAATTCTCGGGATTTGCCTTGGTATGCAGCTTATGTTTGAAAAAAGCTTCGAATACGGGGAATATACCGGACTGGGACTTATTCGCGGAACTGTAGAAGATATGAATAAACTGATAACCGATGATAGTTTGAGCATTCCTCAGATGGGATGGAATGCGCTCAGTTTTCCAAAGGAACGTACTAAAAGCTCGATTTTTAAATATGTTGACGAGGGGAGCTATGTGTACTTTGTTCACAGCTATTCCGGAGTGGATTGCAGAGAAAGCATTATCGCAACATGCGATTACAGCTATCCGGTTACGGCTGCGGTAGAAAGAGATAATGTATTTGGCGTTCAGTTTCACCCGGAAAAAAGCGGTGAGACGGGACTTGCAATTTTAAAAGCATTTTCAGAAATTTGATTGACGATAATTGGAGAAAGAATATGACAGAATTATTTCCTGCTATTGATATCAGAAACGGTATGGTGGTTAGACTCCTTCACGGTGATTACAGCAAGATGACAGTCTATGGAGGTACTCCGGTTGACATGGCATTCAGCTTTGATGATCTGGGGGCAAAGTGGCTCCATGTGGTTGACTTGGATGGAGCAAAGGATGGGAATGCCCAAATTAGTGAAATAATCAAGAAGATGACAATGGGGACTTCTTTAAACATAGAAGTAGGAGGAGGAATCAGAACCGAGACGCAGATAGAAGACTACCTTATGATGGGAGTTGAACGCGTCATTTTGGGGACAATCGCGATGACAGACCCGGATTTTACGAAGCGAGCTATCGATACCTATGGAAGCGGAATTGCGATAGGAATAGATATCAAAGATGGCTACGCCGCAATAAAGGGGTGGAATGAACTTTCCAAGCTTAAGGCTGATGAGGCCTTCAAAACTCTATGTGATATGGGAGCGGAAACGATTATTTGCACGGATGTCAGCAAGGATGGTGCGATGAACGGAATTGATGTGGATTTCTATTCTAACCTGGTAGATAAGTATACGGGGGAATATGAATGCGGGATAGTAGCTTCCGGTGGGGTTACGAGTCTTGATGATGTCAGGAAGCTATCCAATATTGGATTGGAAGGTATTATAATTGGTCGAGCTATTTATGACGGAAGAATAGACTTTGGTGAAGCGCTGAGCGTATGCCGCGATGCTCAAATCTGAGCAGTTAAATAGTTCTGAAATGTAGTTTTGAAATACATAATGAAAGAAATGGAACGATGATTACTAAGAGAATTATTCCTTGTCTGGATGTTAAGAATGGCAGAGTTGTAAAGGGTGTGAATTTCCAGGGACTTAACGATGTTGCGTCGCCTGTCGATCTTGCTGAAAAATACAGTGAATGTGGAGCCGACGAATTGGTATTCTATGATATAACTGCTTCCGCAGAGAACAGAGGCATCTTTACCGAAATACTTAAGGAGACTGCTTCCAAAGTATTCATTCCACTTACTGTGGGAGGGGGCATAAACACATTGGACGATTTCGACAAAGTCTTAAAGTGCGGCGCAGACAAGGTAAGTGTAAACAGCGGCGCTGTCAGAAATCCCGATTTAATAAATGAAGCGGCAAGGAAATATGGCAATCAATGCGTTGTCCTTTCCTGTGATATCAAAAGAGTTGACGGAGAGTTCAAGGTCTTTATAAAAGGTGGAAGAGAAAACACCGGAATCGATGCAATCAATTGGATTAAAGAAGGTGTATCGAGAGGAGCAGGCGAAATTGTTGTAAACAGCATGGATACCGACGGCGTTAAAGAAGGCTTTGATTTGGAACTCCTGAAGCTCGTTCAATCAGCAGTCAAGGTTCCTGTGATAGCCTCCGGAGGGGCAGGATCAAAAGAGGATTTTGTTAAGCTGTTTCGTGAAATACCAGAGATGTCGGCGGGGCTTGCAGCTTCGATTTTTCACTTTGGTACAGTAGACATAAAAGACTTAAAGACTCTTCTTCAGAAAAACGATATACCCGTCAGGCTATAGAGCGGTAAGGATTTACGATAAATAGAAAAATGATTGAAACGATTGAAAGGTAGAATGATATAATGCCGAAGCTTAAAGTGGATGATACTTTGATTAAGGAAGTTAAGTTTGATGATAGGGGTTTGATACCTGCAGTTATTATTGATGCTGAAACAGGTAAAATACTCACCCTTGCATATATGAATGAAGAGAGCTTAAAGATAACCATCGATGAGGGGCGCACTTGTTTTTGGTCAAGATCGAGGCAGGAACTTTGGCGAAAGGGAGAAACATCCGGAAATATACAGTACGTTAAGTCCATAGTTTGCGATTGCGATAGAGACGCCCTTGCTGTATATGTGGAGAAAAACGGGCCTGCATGTCATTTGGGAAATGATAGCTGCTTTGAATTCCCCATGGCAACGGAAATGGCGGAGTCGGATAAGGCATATGATGAAGGGCATCAAGATGATTCCGAATTCGACTTTAATGGTTTATATGCCCTTTTGGAAGGAAGAAAGAAGGAAATGCCTGAAGGGTCATATACAAGCTATCTGTTTGAAAAAGGAATTGATAAGATTCTGAAAAAGGTAGGAGAGGAAAGTACGGAAGTAATAATCGCCGCAAAGGCCGATGACAAGGCGGAGACGGTTTATGAGATATCGGATTTGGCTTATCACGTAATGGTTTTGATGGTTGAAATGGGGATTTCTGTTGAGGAAATCAAGAATGAACTAAAGTCCAGACACGTTATCGATAAGAAAATCAAGCAGGAAAAGATGGTCTGAAATGATAGATGTTTTAAAGAAAAGATATACAATAATCAATTACGACGGTAGGTCAAATTACCATACGCATACATTCTATTGCGATGGAAAGAACTCTCCGGAAGAGATGGTTACGAGCGCTATCGCCATCGGCTTTAGGGGATTGGGTTTTTCCGGACACCAGTTTTCAGAGCAAGATGCCAGTTACGCAATGTCAGCCGAAGATGAGAAGAAGTATTGTGAGGACATACTACTTCTGAAGAAAAAATATGCCGATAAGATGCACATTTATTTGGGATTGGAGAGAGATTTTTGTTCTGAGGAAACTTCCGGATATGACTACATAATAGGCTCGACGCATCATGTGAAAGTTAATGATGTATGGACAAATGTTGACGAAAGTCCGCAAGTTATGAATAAGGAGGTCGAGGAATTATTCTCCGGTGATTATATGGCATATGCAGATGCTTACTATAAGCAGGAGGGTGATGTCCTCCTTAAGACCAAGGGGCAGATTGTAGGGCATTTTGACCTTATTACTGTTTTTAATGAGAATAATGAAGGAGGGTATGTATACCTTGACGAGAGCGATCCGGCATATAAAAAACTTGCCATATCGTCTGTGGATAGAATTGTCGAATCATATCTTGCTTCAGGAATGAGTAGGAGCCTTCCTTCCAAATTTCCTGAGGAATTGGGAGAGATAATAGATAAGACGGGTATGCCAATCTTTGAAATAAATACAGGAGCTATGGCAAAGGGTAGAAAGAAGAAACCATATCCTGCTCCGTTCATCATAGAACACCTTGCCGATATGGGAGTTCCGATGGTATTAAATAGCGACTGTCATGACTGTAATTACTTGGATTTCGGGTTTAATGAAGTCATTAATGAGTATAGTAAGTGAAGTTGATGATATATTTGTGAAAAAATGATTCTAATAATTGAAAAACGTTTTTTGCCGTGCTAAAATATTGCCGTTGTTCCGAAATAGATGGAGCGGCAATTTTATTTTAAAAAGGAAGGCTAGATGGAAGAGATGAAGAAAAAGTCGTTATATGTTTTGATTATGATGCTGACATTGGTATCGGTTCTCACAGCGTGTTCGAATACCAGCACGCAGGAGCCTGCAGAGGATTCCTATGATTGGAAGGAGTATCTCGAATTGGCCGAATACAAGGGCTTGCCATATTATACGGAAGAGGCTTCTGTTACAGAAGAAGAAGTTGAAGCACAAATTGAATCCATTTTGCTCTATGCAACCGAAACTGAAACCGTTACAGAGGGCGTCGTTGAGGATGGTGATACGATAAACGTTGCCTTTGTTGGAAAAATCGATGGTGAGGAGTTTGAAGGCGGGAGCTCCGAATCGTATGATATTACAGTGGGAACAACATCTATGATCGACGGATTCGTCGAAGGACTTGTAGGCAAGAATATAGGTGAAACAGTTACATTGAACTTGAGATTCCCGGATGAGTATCCAAACAATACGGAGCTTCAGGGTAAGGATGTAGTTTTTGATGTAACCATCAACAGCAAGAAAATTAGCATTACTCCGGAGCTGACCGATGAATTCGTTCAGAATTATTATGAGATGGAAACGGTAGATGAGCTCAGAGAAAGCATAAGAGAGGATCTGAAAAAAGATAAGGAAGCTACGACCAAGTCAACTATACAAAGCAGCCTCTGGGATATTATCTTACAGAATTCCGTACTTAAGGCCACACCTGAATCAGAGGAGGAATATGCTCAAGGACAGGTTGATTCAATATTGGAGGAATACCATGCCACAGCTGATAGTTACGGTGTGGAGTGGGCTGATTTCTTAACAACCTTCTTGGGAACCGATGAAGCCGGACTCCAGGAAATGATGGACGATTATAAGGAAAACCTGACAAAGAGCAATATAACTACGAAGGCAATAGCAAACTCAGAGGGATTAACTCTTTCTGACAGTGCCTATAAGGAAAGAATAAAAGAGATACTTGAGAATAACAGCTTGACGGAAGAAACTTTCCAATCATACTACAATATGACCGTTTATGAATATGCTGACCAAAATGGTTGGAGAGATAACATCCTTCAGGAAATGGTAATGGACAAGATTATGGAATTGGGGAATGAGGTCTCCAAGGAGGAATTTGACAAATATGTTTCCGATAATCTTGTTACTGAAGACACAACTGATGGTGATACGGAAGAATAAATTGTAGTGTTAAGAAAAATTAAGGCTTAAAAGGCTGGACAAATAGAGATTTATAAAGGATAATGTATTTAGTAGCATTATCCTTTTCTATATATAGTGGTTTGGATAGTGTGGGGGAATTGGTATAGGGATTTTTTGTGTTTATGAAATGGAGGTTATGTAAATGAGATGCCCGTTCTGCGACAATGAGGATAGCAAGGTTATCGATTCCAGGCCGAGTGACGAGGGAAGAGCCATAAGGAGAAGACGTGAATGTGAGAAATGCGGTAAAAGATTTACCACATATGAAAAGGTTGAAGCTACGATTTTGATGGTTATCAAAAAGGATGGAAGCAGGGAAGCCTTTGATCGAGACAAACTGCTATATGGTTTGATCAAAGCATGTGAGAAGAGACCTGTATCCATGGACCAGATTGAGAACGTCGTGAATGAGATTGAACGTGGACTTAACAACCTGATGCAAAAGGAGATTCAGAGCTCGTTTATCGGTGAGCTTGTTATGGATAAACTGAAGGAATTGGATGAGGTTGCATACGTCAGATTTGCTTCGGTATACAGACAATTTACGGATGTAAATACTTTTATCAAAGAAATCGAGGAATTGGTAGACAAGAAGAAGGGGAAAGTTAGAAAATGAAGCTCTTTAGAATAGCGATAGACGGACCTTCAGGTTCGGGAAAAAGCACCATTGCCAAAAAGCTTGCTTCAGAGTATGGATTGGAATATGTAGATACGGGCGCTATGTATAGAGCTATGGGACTAAAGATTCTCAGGGAGGGTATCTCCTGTGAGGAAGGCCCTGTTCTAGACGAACTACTCGATAGGACTACGATTGACTTTTCGGACGGAAAGATCACATTGGATGGAGAGGATGTTAGTGCTCTTATTCGTACCCAGGAAATATCGATGATGGCATCGGATTGCTCTGCTCTTGCCAGTGTGAGGAAAAAGCTCGACAGCATTCAGAAGGAAATAGGCATGACCAAGAACGTCGTTATGGATGGAAGGGATATATGCACCGTGGTTATGCCTGATGCAGAGCATAAATTCTATATCACTGCTACTCCCGAGGAACGTGCCATGAGACGTTATAAGGAGCTTTTGGAAAAGGGAGAGGACGTCAATTACGACACAATTCTAAGCGAAATAAACGAGAGAGACTATAATGATACTCATAGGGCTGTCAATCCATTAAGAAAGGCCGATGACGCCATTGAAATAGATACGACGCATCTGGATATAGATGGGGTTTTGGAGCTCATAAAAAGCAAAATAGAATTTGCGGGAAATGACGCTTAGTGATATAATGTATTGCTCAATTAATATGAAGTGACATCGGAGGTTTAGGAGGATTTATGAAAATCAAGGAACTTCCGATGGAGGAAAGACCGATGGAGCGCATGCTTTCTTCGGGAACAAAAGCTTTGTCCAATGCTGAATTAATAGCTGTAATAATCAGGACAGGGCAGGGGCAGGAATCTGCCATAGGTCTGGCTGAAAGAATTCTCGCCTTTTCGGGCAATGAGAATTACATGGGGTATGGGAGTCTAAATGGGCTTATGAATACCAGTCCGGAGGAATTAATGACCATCCCCGGAGTGGGCAAAAGTAAGGCGTGCGCAATTGCTGCAGCTACTGAGCTCGCTAAACGGTTGAATAAGCCACAGCCATCAAAGAAAATCGATGTACACTGTGCGAGTGAAGCCGCAGGCATATTTATGGATGACCTTAGATTTGAGAGAAAGGAACATTTTAAGAGCCTTCTTCTCGATGCAAAGGGACGTATTATATTTATAGACGACGTATCGATAGGAGACTTGACCACTACTCCCGTTCATCCGAGAGAAGTCTTTAAATCAGCCATAAAAAAGAGTGCGGCAAGTGTAATCTTTGTTCATAATCATCCCAGCGGTGATCCTGAACCCAGCATGGATGATATTGCCCTTACATCAAGGCTTGTTTCTGCAGGAAAGCTAATTGGAATAAAGGTCCTCGATCACATAATAATAGGTGATGGGGAGTATTATAGTTTTGCAGGTGTGGGATTATTGGATAATTAGTTTAATAAGGAGTGTATTGGATTATGGGTTTCTTGACAACTAAGGATATGGGAATAGATCTGGGTACAGCAAATACCCTAATCTATGTTAAGGACGTAGGGATTGTCCTGAATGAGCCGTCGGTAATTGCTTTGGATAAAAGAAGAAACGTTATAATTGCCGTTGGAGAAGCTGCCAAGGAGATGATAGGTAAAGCTCCTGACAATATACTTGTCGTCAGACCTTTAAGAGATGGCGTTATTTCTGACTTCGACCGCACGGCTGACATGCTTAAGGCATTTATATCAAGAGCGACTTCGTCCAACAGAATCAGGAATTTCCGCGTTGTGGTCGGTGTACCAAGCGGTGTCACAAATGTTGAGAAAAAAGCTGTGGAAGAGGTCGTAAGACAGATGGGTGCGTCCGAGGTTTTTATTCTTGAAGAACCGATGGCCGCTGCCATTGGTGCGGGACTCGATGTTGACAGTTCCACTGCATGCATGATTGCCGACATCGGTGGCGGTACCACGGATATCGCGATTATCGCTTTGATGGGTATTGTTAACAAGACATCCATAAGACATGCAGGCGACAAATTCAATGATGCGATAATTCAGTACATAAGAAAACGCTATTCGCTGAATATCGGAGAAAAGACTGCTGAAAGGCTGAAGATTGAAGCCGGTGCTGCTTGCCTGGATGTGGATGAAAACGGTGAGGAGATAATAGAAACCGTAAAGGCGAGTGGACTCGACCTTTTGACGGGGCTTCCAAAAGTTATCGATGTAACAAACCGTGATATAATGCTTGGCCTTCAGGAATCAATAGATATCGTTATTGACGGCGTGAAGACAACTATCGAAGAAGCGAAGCCGGAAATCGCAGCGGACATAGCTGCTAACGGAATGGTTCTCGCCGGTGGCGGTGCGATGATCAAGAATCTTGATAAGCTGATTACAAAAAGAACCGGTATTGCTGCAAGAGTCGCGGAGAATGCATTCGAGGCAGTAGCAATTGGAACAGGAATAAGCCTAAACGATATAGAAAAATTAAAAATATATGCGTCAAGCGTAAAGAGAAGATAGTTTAGAAGACAGAGGCTTTTCATGAAGTGGATTAGAGAGCATGTTTTTATCAGTGTGGTAGTATTGGTTTTGGTGCTTGCGCTGATTGTTCTTGGGGTTACCGTAAGGGCGGGGAATTCTTCCGGCCTGGGAATCATCAACAGAATCTACATGACAATAGAAAAACCCATATCATCTCTGGGTACATCGATCAAAAAGAATGTATCCGGTTTTTTCTCGTACCGTGAATTGATTGAAGAAAATGAAGCTTTGCAAGAGGAAAATGAAAGGCTAAGAAATGAGGTTAGCAGGCTTACATTTTCAGCAAAGGAACTCCAGCAACTCCAGGATCTTTCCGCTGCGCTGAACTATGATTTTATCCAGGGTGAGACGGATTTGGTTACAGCCAAGGTCATATCTCTTGATGGAACCAACTGGACTAATTCGTTTACGATTGACAAAGGTATCGAAAGCGGAATCGCCGTTGATAATATCGTTTTGAGCGGACAGGGCCTTGTTGGTCGTGTTTCCGAAACCGGCACGAATTGGTCCAAAATTGTACCGATAATTGATGAATCCAGCAAAATCAGTTTTTATGTGGAAGGCACAGGGAATATGCTGGGCATAATAGAGGGCTCCGAGGATGGAACGCTCACGGGATTTATGCTTGACAGCAACGCGGAAATCAGTGAAGGTGACAGGATTATAACCTCAGGGATAGGTAGGTATCCTGCAGGTATCGTTCTTGGTCGTGTTACAAGGGCAGGTTATGACAGCAATAAGCAGCTCATGGAATTAAGCGTTAAACCGGAAGTCGATTTTACTGCTATTGACAAGGTCAGTGTAATCATATAGCAATGAGTAATAAAGTCAGTTTTTTAATCATCATAGGTTCCTTTATTCTACAGCCTTTTTTGGTTGCTCTCCTACCTACTTGGCTTGTGCCAAATTTAATGTTTTGTATTTTGATGATTATGGCTGCGACCATGCACCCTGAGGATATGGTCGCTCCGATGATTTTGATTTTTGTATTGACTCTCATTCAGGACATTTATTACAGCCAGTATGTGGGTGTAAGCGTAATTGCTTTGCTGATAAGCATGCTTATAGTGATTTGGATAAGGAGACTTGCAAATATTGAGAATATATTATTTGTCGGATTGATTGTCGTTGTTGCCAATCTTGCATATGCATTTGTTTATTGGGGGATATATGCCATTCTTTCTTCTCCCTATAGTTTCCTTTACATGCTTACAAGATTGCCGCAGGCGATAATCGCCAATATCGTGATAATGTTTATTGCACTATTCATAATAACGAGAGATTTGATTCAGAGAAGAAGAAACGAATACTTCAGATGAACAAGAGATTTAGAGGTGTAGGAAGATACGGAAATATTGTAACATTCGTACTGATTCTGCTCATTGTTTTGGCAGTACGTCTTTTTACGCTTACGATTGTTCAACATGACCGATGGATAGAAGAGGCTTCCGCACAAACCACGAAGACTTTATATACTTCTGCCCCGAGGGGTAATATCTATGACCGAAATGGTGTCTTGCTTGCCGGTAACAGGCAGGTATTCAATGTTGTATTCAATGCGAGCAATCTGTCAACCGCAGAGATTAATGACTCATCTCTTTTGCTAATTAATAAATTGATTGAAAACGGAGATGAGTATAGTGACGATTTTCCAATAATTATAGATAAAGACGGAAACTTTTCGTATACCTTTGATAATGATGAAACCAAATGGCTTACGGAGCATGGTTTTCCCGTGGGCACACCAGCATCAAGAGTCTTTGAAACATATTTGAGTGAATATGGAATACCCATTGATACGGATAGATATGTAGCCATGGAGGAACTTCAGGAGAAGCATAATATATATCTTCCGATTAACATCCGGACCATGAAATATACCTATAGGGTTAACAAGGAAAACTTCTGGGCCAGATTTGGGATTTATCTTGATGCCGATGGAGAAAAGGACGCCGAAGAATGTTTCCATGAACTTAGAGAGGACTATTTGATTGAGCCATCACTTTCGGATTTGGAGGCCAGAAAGATATTCGTTGTTAGAAACAAGGTAGCTGCAAACAGTTTCCAAAAATATCTTCCTTTAACCATTGCTACGGATGTAAGCGACATGTCGGTTGTTTTCTTTAAGGAAATGAATTTGCCCGGAGTTGATGTAAGCTCTGAAACTGTAAGGTATTATCCGTATGGAAATGTTGGCTGCCACATAATCGGCTATATGGGCGCGATTTCCGATAGCGAAATAGAATATTATGTCGATGAGAAAAACTATATGATAAGTGACCTCGTCGGCAAGGATGGAATTGAGTCAGCCCTTGAGGAAAAACTCCATGGAACTGCCGGAATAACTACGGTCAGAGTTAACAGCTATGGTTCGTATGTAAGTACATTAAGCGAGCAAGACGGCAAAAAGGGCAGCGACGTATACCTCACGATTTCCGTTGATTTGCAGAAAAAAACCGAGGAAGCATTAAAAAAGGTTATAGAAGAAAATGAAAATGCGAGGAGCGGGGCGGCGGTTGTTCTTGATGTTAAGACGGCAGCTGTTCTTGCTATGGCAAGCTATCCGGACTTTGATCTTAACGCATTTGCTGATGGAATTTCAAGCGAGGAATGGGCGGCGGTACAACCTGAAAACCCAAGAGATTCTCTTTCTCCGACACCTCTGTATAACAATGCAACAAGGACAGCAGTTGCACCGGGTTCCACGTTTAAACCCATTACGGCTCTAACGGCATTGTCGCTGGGCTTGGATCCCGAACTTGAAATGGTTGACCAAGGTCATATAGATATTGGAGACAGATCTTTCGGCTGCTCAGCTTGGAACGAATTGGGCGCAACGGACGGAGTTCAGAACCTGGAATGGGGCATAGGTAATTCGTGCAATTATTATTTTGCATGTATCGCTACGGCAAAGGACTGGGGTACAAATCAATCATTGGGGTATCAGATCGATGTTGACGATATTTTAAATAAAGCAAGAGATTACGGCCTCTTTAATGAAACCGGCATTGAAATAGGAGATGTATCCAGGAATCCTGTTTCGCAGGAAACCAAGATGAGAAACTATCGATATGCTGTTTGGCAGGCTTTGGAGGAAAAAGCATCAACATATTTTCCGCCGGAGGTATACCAGGATACAGAAAAACTTGAAGCTAATATCAGCAAAATCGCCGATTGGATTTATGAGAATCCTGATTATGGTGAGGTAATTAACAGAATAGAAAATGAGACCGACGTACTTAAAAGTCAGGTTGAAAACTGCGCTTCCATGGTGAAGTTTGATTATTTTATTCAAGCTGAATGGACCACTTTCGATTTATTCAATATTTGTATCGGACAAGGTGATAACAACTATACTCCGCTTCAGGTTGCCAACTACATTGCGACACTTGGCAATCACGGACTTAGAAACGAAGTCAGTCTGGTTTACGGAGTGGAAGGTGAAGGAAGGAAGGTGAAACCTGAAGCTTTTGATACTAATACATCGGAAGATGACAGAGCGGCTGTATTAAAGGGAATGCGCAGGGTTTGTACATCGGGTACCCTTCAGGATACTTTCAGAGATTTTGATGTAGCAGTCGTCGGAAAAACGGGAACTGCCGAATACCAAAGTATAAAGCAGCCAAAGGACGAAGTCGCATATGTAAAAGAAAACCTTGAAAGAATAAACAAGGATGCAGGTACATCGATAAAATGGGAAGAAGTAGAAGAGAAGATGAAGGAACTCATAAAGTCCGATGCAAATCTGTATCCTTCGGAAAACGATACTGTCGATACTGCACTCATAATGCTGAGCAATAGAAAAATAACTCAGAGCATCATCGACAGTGAAAAGGATACATATGAGGATTTTGCATGGACGGTAGCAATGGCTCCATATGACAATCCTGAAATCGCAGTTGTAGTATTTCTTCCCGAGGGAGGATTCGGTTCCGATGCATCGCAGGCAGCAAAGGATATCATGGCCTCATATTTCAATCTTGATGAATCAGAGAGTGATACAAATGTACACATTCCGACAGAAGATAAAGGGACTAACACACTTAATTGATTTTGTGATATAATATTTTCCTGGGGTAAGTTATTTGGAGGCAAGAATGGGTAAAGTCATGGTTGTGGCGTCCGGAAAGGGCGGAACTGGAAAGACAATGTTCTCTGTCAACTTGGGAGCAACATTAGCTAAGGAAGGAAATCAGGTTGTATTGGTCGATTTGGATATGGGCCTAAGAAATCTGGATCTTTATTTTGGCTTGGAAAATAACGTAGTCTATGATGTTTACGATGTACTAACTGGTGTCTGTAAGATAAAACAGGCACTTATCAGAGACAAACGTTTTCATAATCTTTACGTAATGGCATCGTCACCAAATAGAAGCGATGGGCATTTAACGCCTCTACACATGAAGGTTCTTTGCGATAAGCTAAGGGAAGAATTCGATTATGTCATAGTAGATGCTCCGTCAGGTATTGATGACGGCTTGGTTATTGCCGTTGCAGGTGCCGATGAGGCGATTTTGGTGGTAACGCCGGACTATTCTTCCTTAAGAGATGCCGATAATATAGACAGGCAACTTGTTGATTTGGGCATAAAAGACAGATTTATGGTAATCAACAATGTAGACATCGAACTCATGGAAAGAGGCTTTGTTCCAACGGTATCAGAGATTACAGACATGCTTAAACCTGAGCTGATAGGCGTGATACAAGCGGATCAAAATATCAGAATTTCAACAAATCTTGGCGTTCCAATCGTCATCAAGGACGGCACCTATATTGAAGAAACCTTTAGAAATATAGCATCCAGGGTTTAAAATCAGAATTTAATCTTCTTGCTTCTTACAGCGATGTTAAGAACAAGGCCGATTGCGAGCATATTGGAAAGAATGGATGAACCTCCGTAGCTCAAGAAGGGGAGGGTTATTCCGGTGACGGGCATAAGTCCCATGGTCATCGCTATGTTTTCGAAGATTTGGAATGTGAACATTCCTATGATTCCGGATATTATCAAGGCTCCATAGAAATCCAAGGCGTCGCTCAGTATTATCATCATTCTGACAAGCAGAACTCCAAAGAGCGCAATCACGATTACGCCTCCTACAAGTCCCAATTCTTCTCCGATTACGGAAAATATAAAGTCACTGGTTTGGACGGGAATAAAGTCCAAACTTTTTTGTGTTCCGTTAAAGAGACCTTTTCCGAATAGTCCACCAGAACCTATTGCTACTTTTGATTGCCATACTTGATAATTCCCCTGGAGAGAAAGATTGTCCGGATGAAGAAATGCTTCAAGTCGTTCCTTTTGATAATCAGCCATAAATATGTATGCGATGGGCACCATGAAAATAACTATCGCCAGGAATTTGCCGAATGCTTTTATATCTATTCCGGCAAAAAACAGCATGACGACCCATGTAAAGGCGAAAACAAGAGCGCTTCCGAAATCCTCTTTTAAAACTATAAGTATTATCGGGGCTCCGATCAAGGCCGCTTTTAGGAGACATCTAAAGTTATAAAGATTGTCCTTATTGTTATCAAGATAGGCAGCCATGATAAGGATGAATAGAATCTTTACGATTTCGGATGGCTGGAAGGTAAGTATACGAAGGTTAATCCATGCCCTGGAACCGAATACTTCTATTCCCAGTCCGGGTATGTATACAGTTAGAAGAAGCAGTATGGCAAGGACATAGAGCCATTTGGTAATATCCTTGATGACCATATAGTTGTATCTTAAAACGATAAATATCTCGATTAGGCCGATAAAATATGCAGCGATTTGAACGATGACACTACGTGAAAAAAAGCCTGTTTCGATGCTGGTGCTCCCGATCATGAGAACACTTGTCACAGCCAAAATCGCTACAATCAAACAGATGAGCTTGTCGACGTTTTTATATATATAGGAAAAATAATCCATGATTTACCCCTTTGGATTCTTGACATAATATTGAGGTAAATATTATAATATATTTTGTGTAATTATGGCAAGTTTTATATTATTTCTTGATTCTGAATATAGAAGTTTTGAAATATAGAAAACTTAATAGATTTTAATATACAGAGAGGAAGGTTTTATAATGGGAGGACCAACACCAACAATTGTAACCATAATTGCCTGTGCCTTCGCCTTGGTTTTGGGGCTTTTGATAGGATATATTTACAGAAAATCAGTTAGCGAAAGAGTAACCGGAAGCGCAGAGCAAACAGCAAAGAACTTGATATTGGATGCCGAAAAGAAGGCAGAGGGAATTGAAAGGAAGATAACGGACGAGGCAAAGGAAGAAGCCAAGAGAATAAGAAGTGATGCCGACAGAGAGGCAAAAGAACGAAAAAACGAGGTAAGACGTCAGGAACAGAGAATACAGCAGAAGGAAGAATCTATAGATAAAAAGCTTGAAAATATCGAGAAAAAGGAAGATTCAATAAATCGTAAACATCAGGAAATAGAGAACAAGAAAAAAGAACTGGACAGCTTCTTGGAAAAGAAGGTTCAGGAACTGGAAAAGGTAGCGGGAATGTCTGCAGATGAAGCCAAGCAGATGCTACTTGAGGAGATGGAGAAGGATGTAAGACACGATGCTTCTCTAATGATTAAGGAAATTGAAAGCAAAGCAAAGGAAGAAGCTGATTCAAAGGCAAGAGAGATTATCGTAGGTGCAATTCAAAGATGTGCAGCTGATCAGGTAGCGGAGTCAACTGTTTCAGTTGTAGCTATCCCCAATGACGAAATGAAGGGAAGAATCATAGGTCGTGAGGGTAGGAACATCAGAGCAATTGAAACGCAGACCGGTGTTGATTTGATAGTGGACGATACACCTGAAGCGGTCATTATATCGGGCTTCGATCCTGTCCGCAGAGAAATTGCGAGATTGGCACTTGAAAAGCTTATTAACGATGGAAGAATCCATCCCGCCCGCATAGAAGAAATGGTCAAGAAGGCCGAGAACGAAGTAAACAATATCATCAAGGAAGAGGGCGAGAGAGCTACATTCGAGGCTGATGTCCACAATTTACATCCTGAGATTGTTAAGCTTTTGGGTCGCCTTAAATACAGGACATCATATGGGCAGAATGTGCTGAATCATTCGATTGAGGTTGCACATCTGGCAGGACTCATGGCCGGAGAGCTTGGACTCAATGTCAAGCTTGCAAAGAGAGCGGGGCTGCTCCACGACATAGGAAAGGCGCTGACACATGAGCACGAGGGTACGCATGTAGACCTTGGTATATCGGTCCTGACAAAATACAAGGAGTCCGAAGCGGTAATAAACGGAGTTGCAGCGCACCATGGTGATTATGAAGCAAAAACTCCTGAGGCGGTTTTGATAGCGGCTGCCGATGCTCTTTCTGCTGCAAGACCCGGAGCAAGAAGAGAGACCTTGGATGTTTACATCAAGAGGCTTGAAAAGCTTGAGGAAATTGCCAATACTACTCCCGGAGTTGAAAAATCGTTTGCTATTCAGGCCGGTCGTGAAATCAGAATTATCGCGAATCCGAATGAGGTCGGGGATGACAGCATAGAACTCCTTGCTCGTGATATTGCGAAGCGTGTGGAGACCGAGATGGAATATCCGGGCCAGATTAAGATTAATGTTGTCCGTGAGACAAGGGCAATAGAGTACGCCAAATAAATTAAAATGATTTATCTTGACAATAGTGCAACAACTAAATGCTTTGATAGCGTTGTGAAGAAAGTCTCTGAAATGATGACGGATGGCTATGGCAATCCGTCATCTTTGCATTCCGTTGGATTTTCTGCTGAGAAGGAGTTAAAAGAGGCGCGTAAGACGGTGGCTTCTTGTTTTCCTTCGGGAGGGAATATCGTCTTTACTTCCGGCGGTACCGAAGGCGACAACATGGCGATCGTTGGAGCGTATTACGCAAGGAAACGCGAAAGCAACCATATAATCACAACGACGATTGAGCATCCCGCCGTCCTTGAAACCGTTAAAAAACTTGAAAGTGCCGGTGCCAAGGTTACATATATCGGTGTTGATGAAAACAGCAAGCTTGACATGGACGCTCTTAAGGAAGCTGCTTCTGATGGTGCTGCAGTAATCAGTGTCATGGCGATCAACAACGAGACAGGTGCGTTGATGCCGTTATGCCATGTGGAAGAGGTTAAGGGAAAGGCCGTATTTCATAGCGATGCTGTTCAGGCACTCGGTAAAGAGAATGTGACCACGATTCCTGCTGACCTGATTTCCGTAAGTGCGCACAAGATTCACGGACCAAAGGGAATTGGGGCGCTTTACATAAAGAAGGGAATTCGTATAGACGAAATCATATCGGGAGGAGGACAGGAAGGGGGCCTACGCTCGGGAACTGAAAACACTCCCGGAATATGCGGCTTCGCTCAGGCAGTAGAGGAATTGAAACGTGATTCCAAATTAGACGAACGAATTCGCATGATCAATAAGAGTCTTAGGCAGGGAATCCTTGATGAAATACAGGATGTTAGGATTAACAGCCCCGAGGATGGAACACCGTCGATTCTAAATGTTTCATTTCTTGGAACGAGAGGTGAGGTTATTCTTCATACATTGGAACAGGATGGAATCATGGTATCCACGGGTTCGGCCTGTTCCTCGGGCAAGAATGCACATAAATCGGGAAGTCACGTCCTGAAGGCGATGGGGCTTCCTCATGATGTGATTGATGGAGCAATTCGATTTAGCTTTGGGGCATTTAATTCCCTGGATGAGGTGCCCTTTGTTGTTGATAAGCTCAAATCTGCGGTTTATTCATTCCGCAAATTAGGCTCATTTCGTTAAAAGGAAGAGATTGAATGAATGAAGAGAAGATTTTAATTGTTCGGTGCGGCGAGGTCGCTCTCAAGGGAATGAACAAGCCGTATTTTGAGAGGGTTCTTGCTGAAAGAATTAAGAAGAGATTAAATTTATCGGGCTATGGAAATGCTGATGTTAAGCGTCATGAGGGGCTGATCTTTGTTCGCTTTGATAAAGCGTGGAATTATGTCGATGTTGCGACCGAGATATCCAAGGTCTTTGGGGTTGCATCAATTAGTCCGGCTATGGAGGCGGAGTCAAATCTTGATGCAATAGGTGAGGAAGCTGTAAATCTAATGCTGAGGCTCATTGAAGAGAGGGGCATCAAGACCTTCAAGGCTGAGGCGAAGCGTGCTGATAAGAGCTTTCCGATAACATCCCCCGAGATTGCAAAGAATATCGGAGCAAAGGTCCTTAAGGGATGCAAGGTATTAAAGGTTGATGTTCATAATCCGGATGTACTCCTTCACGTCGACCTAAGGCACGATCAATCATATATCTATACGGACAAGCTTCCCGGATTTGGAGGACTGCCACTTGGAACAAACGGTAAGGGAATGGTACTGTTGTCCGGAGGAATAGATTCTCCTGTTGCTGCCTGGATGATGGCAAAGAGAGGCATGGTGATTGAAGCTGTTCATTTTCACTCATATCCTTATACATCTCAGCGCGCACAGGAAAAGGTCGAGGAGCTTGCTTCAATAGTAGCTTCTTATACAGGAGATTTCAAACTGCATGTTATCAATATTCTCCCAATCCAGGAGGAGATAGTGAAGAATTGTCCCGAAGCGGAAACAACAATTCATGTTCGTAGATTCATGATGAGGATTGCAGAAAGAATTGCCGAAAAGAATAGAGCCATGATGCTCATTACCGGTGAAAACTTGGGACAGGTTGCGAGTCAGACGGCGGAGGCACTGGTGGTTACGGATAGCGTAGTCAGCATGCCGGTTATGAGGCCGCTTATAGCAATGGACAAGGTAGACATAATGGAAAAAGCTCGCGAGATCGGGACTTTTGAAACCTCGATAGAGCCTTACGAGGATTGCTGCACGGTATTCTTGCCCAAGCATCCGACGACCAAACCCAAATTGGAGAAAATCCTGGCATCAGAAGAAGCGCTTGATGTGGAGTCCTTGATAGAGGCTGCTGTTGCATCTGAAACAATAATCGATATCAAGGGACTTTAGCGCCAAAATCCATCAAAAATTCACTAAAAAACGACTTGAAATATTGCTGAAAAAGTGCAATACTATATAAGTACGCTGTTATTTTTCTAACAAAGATTAGTCCCGTAGATTTCTACGGCATTTAGTTTGTTAGAAGTGCCGTTGTTTGGGTAGTTTGACGGTGATGACAGCTTATAAAAAGAAACGGTATAGGCTATCCTTCCCCTAAGAGAAGGACCGTTAATTTTATTAAGGAGGCATTTACATGAACTTTCAACTAACGAAGGAACAGGAATTCGTAAGAAAAATGGTAAGAGAGTTTGCCGAGACCGAAGTTGAGCCAATTGCCGCAGATATCGATAAGGAACATAGATTCCCTGTCGAGACTGTTGAAAAGATGGCTAAATATGGTCTTATGGGAATTCCGTTCCCAACCGAATACGGTGGAGCAGGTGGAGACAACATTTCCTATGCAATCACTGTAGAAGAACTTGCTAGAGTTTGCGCTTCAACAGCAGTTATCGTTTCTGCACATACTTCGCTATGCTGCTGGCCAATTTTCCACTATGGTACTGAAGAACAGAAACAGAAATATCTTCCGGATCTTCTTGCCGGAAAGAAATTGGGTGCTTTTGGTCTTACAGAACCAAATGCTGGTACAGATGCTTCCGGACAGCAGACAAGAGCTGAAGAAGATGGCGATTACTATGTACTTAACGGTGCAAAGTGCTTCATCACAAACGGCGGATATGCAGACGTATTCGTTGTCATGGCTATGACAGACAAGAGCAAGGGCAACCACGGAATCACAGCATTCATCGTTGAAAAGGGTGATGAAGGATTCTCCATCGGTAAGACAGAGGACAAGATGGGTATCTGCGCATCCTCCACAACCGAGCTTATTTTCCAGAACTGCCGCATTCCTAAGGACAGAATGCTTGGTGGAATCGGTAAGGGCTTCAAGGTTGCTATGACAACACTTGATGGCGGACGTATCGGAATCGCTTCCCAGGCTCTCGGAATTGCTCAGGGTGCACTCGATGTAACTATCGAATACATGAAGCAGAGAAAGCAGTTCGGTAAGAAGCTGACTCAGTTCCAGGCACTTACATTCGTAGTTGCAGACCTTGCAACCAAGATTGAAGCCGCCAGACTTTTGATCTATAAGGCAGCATATAATGAAACAGCAGGTCTTCCTTATGGCCCGAACGCTGCAATGGCTAAGCTCTTCGCAGCAGAGACCGCTATGGAAGTTACCACCAAGTGCGTACAGCTCCACGGTGGTTACGGATATACAAAGGATTACCCGGTTGAGAGAATGATGAGAGACGCTAAGATCACTGAAATCTACGAAGGTACTTCTGAAGTTCAGAGAATGGTCGTAGCAGCATCAGTCATTGGCAAATAGGATAGGAGGATTTTAGGATAATGTTTAACATTGTAGTATGCGCTAAGCAAGTACCGGATACTAACGAAATCAGAATCAATCCGGAAACAGGCACACTGATCAGAGACGGTGTTCCCAGCATCCTCAATCCTGACGATGCTAATGCACTTGAAGAAGCTCTGAAGATCAAAGATATGGATCCAGATAATGTTCATGTAACAGTTGTTTCCATGGGTCCTCCTCAGGCAACGGATATGCTTTTCGAATGCTTGGCAATGGGAGCAGACGAAGGCGTTCTCCTTTCCGACAGAGCAGTTGGTGGATCTGATACATGGGCTACATCCAATGCTATCACAGCAACAATCAAGAAGCTCGACTATGACATCATCTTTGCCGGACGTCAGGCTATCGACGGAGATACAGCTCAGGTTGGACCGCAGATTGCAGAAAAACTTGATCTTCCTCAGGTAACATATGTACAGAAATTTGAAATCGCTCCTGACAAGAAGTCCGTAAAGGTAGAAAGACAGCTTGAAGACGGTTACGAAGTAATCGAAGCACCGATTCCATGCATGCTCACATGCATCAAGGAACTCAACACTCCGAGATATATGAATATCGGTGGAATTTTCAACCCGGAAAAGGACATCAAGGTATGGAGCGCTGCTGACGTAGAAGTTGATCTAAACACAGTAGGTCTGAAACCTTCTCCGACAAACGTATTCCGTTCCTTCACACCGAAGCCAAAGGGAAAAGGAACAATGCTCGAAGGCGATACTGAAAAAGAACTCGCTGAGAAGCTTGTCGGAAGCCTCAAGCAGAAGCATATAATCTAAGGGAGGAAAGTAAAATGGCAGATGTAAAAGATTTTTCTCAATATAAAAATATTTGGGTATTCGCAGAGCAGCGCGATGGCAAGATCATGAATGTTGCTCTGGAACTCATCGGCGAAGGCAAGAGACTTGCTGCTGAACGCGGTGATGACTGCAAGGTTGGCGCTCTTCTCGTAGGCGATGAGAAGGACATCAAGCCTCTGGCTGATGAATGCTTCGAATATGGCGCTGACATGGCTTATTTGGTCGCAGATCCACTACTGAAGCAGTTCACAACAGATGCTTATACAAAGGTAATCACACAGGCTATCGAAGAATTCAAGCCGGAAATCATCCTCTATGGTGCAACACATATCGGACGTGACCTGGCTCCACGTGTAGCCGGTAGAGCAAACGTAGGTCTTACAGCTGACTGTACACACCTCGACATTTCTCTCCAGAGCTATATCGAATTCAACGAGAAGAACACAACACTCAATACTGCTGGTCTTGCAAACGAAGATCCTAACGATACAAAGCTTAAGATGACTCGTCCGGCATTCGGTGGTAACCTGATGGCTACAATCGTTTCCCCGACATCCCGTCCTCAGATGGCTACAGTTAGACCTGGCGTTATGCAGAAGCAGGCTCCAACTCCGGGAGCAAAGGGCGAAATCATAGAGATGAAGCCTGAAATCTCCGAAGCCGACATCAGAATCAAGGTTCTTGATGTTGTTAAATCCGCCAAGGAACTCGTATCCTTGACAGACGCTGACATCATCTGCTCCGGCGGACGTGGTCTCGGCGGACCGGAAGGATTCGAAACCATCAAAGCATTCGCTGACAAGGTTGGCGGAGTTGTTGGTTCCTCTCGTGCAGCAGTTGATGCTGGTTGGATTGGACATGACCATCAGGTTGGACAGACAGGAACAACCGTTAAGCCGAAGATTTACTTCGCTTGCGGTATCTCCGGCGCTATCCAGCACCTGGCAGGTATGCAGAATTCCGAGTGCATAGTAGCAATCAACAAAGATCCGGATGCTCCGATCTTCGAAGTTGCTGACTACGGTATCGTAGGTGACCTCTATAAGGTAATTCCTGAGATTATCGAAGCTTGGGACAAAGCAGAAGAACTTGCTAAATAGTTAAGCAAAATAAACATAGACCTCGGTATACCAATTTGTAGACCGCTTGCGCTTAAGGCTCGCTCGTAGAGGTTCTAAATTCATACTTCGCATATCCATAAATGGCTATGCTCGTATTCATTAAGAACCTACGGCTCGCATGTCTACATATTGGTATACCGAGGTCTTATTTTTGCTTAAATTTGGCAAGTCGATGTGAGACACTGCGGATGTCCATATACCGGTGTACCGGAGTTTTTGTATGAGATTAACTGTTTAAGAGTTCTTTTGCTTTGGAGGGGAGGCCGATTACGTTTTCGTAATCGCCTTCTATATGGTCGATGAAGCGAGCAAAGTATCCCTGTATCGCATATGCTCCGGCTTTGTCATAAGGCTCATCTGTATTTAGATAATCCTCCAGGTCTTCAACCGTATATTCCTTGAAAAACACCGATGTCTTTTCTGAGAAAATAGTGTTGTCACCGATTAGCGGCAGAATGGCAACTCCGGTATATACCTGGTGCTCTTTACCCATCAGGTCCATCAGGATAGAGATTGCATCGTCTTTGTTTATCGGTTTTCCTATAATCTTTCCGTTCAAATAGACTATGGTGTCGGCGCCGATTATTAATGGATTTCCGGATAATAATTCAGTAGAATTGAATAATTGTAATTCGTCCCCGATAATATTTGGTTCTCCGGATGAGGAGAGTCCTATCATATCGCTTATTATTGAGCGAACGGAATCAGCCTTCTGAAAGGCGAGGCTCTTAACGAGTTCGTCGGGCGATAGTGATTCATCGATCGTTTCTTCGATATTTGCCGGGATTACAATGGGTTCAAAACCGGCGTTTTGGAGCAGTTCGATTCTTCGTGGAGAACTGCTTGCTAAAACTATTCTTCTTTTCATAGTATCGTCACTTGGATTTTTCTGTTTTTACTTTATTGTATAGTAATATATTGTAGTGTTTGCGGTAACAATATATTACCATATTGTTCATTCAATTTGGATAATCGATTATAGCTGTATTATAATAGTTTTGAATTGAATTCACTACAAGTAATTGAGGTTAAGATAATATATTATTTTAAAATAACACTATTATTTGTGTTTCATATGTGTTAAAATATATCGAGTTTGTGGGATATTGAGGAAATAATTTAATGAGTAGAATGGAAAGACGCCGCTTGGAAGAACAACAGAGGGTTCTTGCCAAGAAAGGCGGAAAAAAATCTATTATAAATATAATTCTGATAGTACTTATAGTCTTGGCAATTCTTGTGGCGACTGTTACGATTGCTTCTTATTGGTATGTAAATTCGAAGCTGAATCAGCTAACAGAGCTTCCCGTAAATGCGGATGTTGAGAATTATTCTGAATATGATTTATCCTGCGTGAACGTTGACGGGTATATAAATGTTCTTGTATTGGGAATAGATGCAAGGGACATTAACGATCCGAATGAAGAATGGCGAACGGATGCCATTATGATAGCCAGTATAAAAGAAGATACAGGAGATGTATATCTTACATCGCTTTACAGAGATACGCTCTTTTATCTACCCGGTCAAGGCTTTTATGACAAGATAAATCATGCGTTCACTTACGGTGGAGTGCAAGAGACAATGAAGGCCATCAACCAGGCCATGGATTTGGATATCAAGAATTATGTTGTCTTTAATATCGGCGCATGTGTGGATATTATTGATGCCATGGGTGGATTGGAACTCGATATTGAGGAATACGAGATAAGTGAACTTAACAAGTACAATAAAGAGACCTGGAGAATATCAGGTCAGTCGGGTTCTGCGCCACAAGTTGTCCAGGCAGGGACTCAGCATGTAGACGGCTCCTTAGCAGTAACATACGGACGAATTAGAAAGGGAGTTGGTGACGATTATAAGCGTACTGAGAGAATGCGAATAGTCGTTGGTAAAATGCTCGATAAAGTGAAGACACTGAGCTTTAAAGAAATAGACAATCTGCTTGATATTGGTCTTCCTCAGGTTAAGACAAATCTAAGCAATTCAGATATTATGGGGCTTGGGTTTAAAGTATTCAATTTCAAAATTTCTGGATCCACGAGCTTCCCTTACACCATTTCCGATGGTTATATGGGAGCTGTATCATATGTATTTCCTACTGACCTATATAATGATGTTGCGAGACTTCATAGGGAGTTTTTCAACCAGCCGAATTACATACCAAGTGAAACTGCATTCAATATTAGTTCAGTAATTTATCAGTATGCCATGGGGTCAGGAGACGCTCCCGAAGGAGAATACTACGAAGGTGGCGACGGTTGGGATATAGGTGGTTCAAGTATGTGGGTCGATGTACCTGAACCGGAGCCTGAACCATGGGTCGAACCGGATGCGGGGGAATACGTAGAACCTGAGCCGATAGTTGACCCGGGAACTACAGAGGAGCCTGTGACACCAGGTGACCCGGGAACCACGGAGGAGCCTGTGACACCGGTTGATCCGGGAACTACGGAGGAACCGGTGACACCAGTTGACCCCGGAACCACGGAAAGCCCGGAAGAAACACCGGTTGAAACGCCGCCTGAGGTTGTTGAACCACCGCAAGAATCGACAGATCCAAGCAGCTCTACAACTACTACAACGGAGGAAGCACCTGCAGGATAAAATAAATAATGGACAGCTTGTGAGCTGTCCATTTGATTTTGCATTAATCCTCGAGTGCCAGACCCTGCTTGAATTTGCTTCTTGTTCCAGGTGACAAATTGTATTTTTCCTCAAGCATTCTTCCGAGCGCTTCCATATCCGATCTGTCGCCGGAATATAATTCAAGCTCCATCTCCGAAATGGGCGCTTCCTTGTCGCCATTAAGTACGATTCCCTTGTCATAGGAGAGTTCTGAAATGGATTTTCCGGTATCTATTCTTATTTGACGTCTAAGGAATTTTACTTCTACTCGTTTTTTAAGCTCTCTATTTCCGACCAGATTTCTAATGGTATCGCACATTGAACTCTGAGAGAAAATATCTATATTTGGATTTTCAAATCTGTCTGTATCACAGATCGGGATATTAATTTCTTCTCTCTCGTATAATCCGTTTTCGGAGGAACCATTCCACTTAAGTGTTGCGACATAGGATTCACCCTCGCGTCGTGTCCTAAATGTAATACCCTCGCGTGATAGTCTTCTGTCTTCTGTATCAAAATATATAGCGTGTAAATCCAGTGTCTCTTCGGAATTATCGTCCGTAATAGCAACTATATCCGGGTCTGAAAAAATCTTTTCCGCCTGCTCGGGACTATCAATTATATACTTAAACTCAATCTCCATAACTAAAGCTTTCCTTCTTATGTTCTGCGATTAGTATCACCTGCAAAAGCAGGCATTTTAAATTTGCGTACAGGTATTTTTCTATCACAAATAAATATAATTGTCAAATGATATGTGTTATAATCAAAAAGCATAAACTTGATGTAATGAGTAATTGATAGATTATAGGTATTTGGAGGAACTATGGAAATTAACAAATATATAGATCATACCTTACTAAAGGCTGTTGCTACTGAAAGCGATATTGAAAAACTATGTGAAGAGGCAAAGGAATATGATTTTTATGCGGTCTGTGTCAACTCACATTATGTACCGCTTGCCAAGAGATGTTTATCCGGATCGGATGTCAGAATCGCATCTGTTATAGGATTTCCTCTTGGAGCGATGAGCACCGAAGCGAAGGTTCAAGAAACGATTGATGCATGCAAAAACGGTGCAGACGAAATTGATATGGTTATTAATATAGGCCTCCTTAAGGATCAGAAATATAGCGAGTGTAAGAATGATATAAAGGCTGTAGTTGATGCGGCGAATGCATATAACAGCATAGTAAAGGTTATTATAGAAACTTGCTATTTGGACGAGGATGAGATTGTTAAGTCCTGTGAGCTGTCAAAGGCTGCGGAGGCCGCATTTGTTAAGACGTCTACCGGATTTGGGACAGGAGGAGCAAAACCGGAACATGTAAAATTAATGAGAGCAACTGTTGGTCCGGACATGGGAGTTAAGGCATCGGGAGGAATTAGGGACTATGCTGCCGCAATTGAAATGATTGATGCCGGAGCAAATCGACTCGGAGTGAGTGCTGGAGTTGAAATAGTAAGGGAAGCAAGCGAAGCTTAGATCTGATATAGAGTTTAACTCTTATAAGTCAAACAACTCTGATAATATGTTATTTTAGTTAGTTTTTAATGTATATTAAGTGACTAAACTCGGTTTTTTATCAATTATATAGCAAAAACCGAGTTTTCTTTTAAACTTTTTTAAGTCACAAGGACAGTTTCCTTTACTTTATGGCAAAAAAATGCTAAAATAATATGCTAATGTGTGGAATAATTGACCTTTACGGGTAAATATATTCTGCAATATATAATATTTTTCTCGGGAGGAGAACTTAAATGAAATCAACATTACTATCAAAAGAAAACAACGTAGCTAAATTCACCATGGATTTTACTGCTGAGGAATTCGATAAGGCTGTTATCAGAGCCTATCAGAAGACAAAGGATCAGTTTAGAATAGACGGGTTCAGAAAGGGAAAAGCACCCAGAAGTATCATTGAGAGATATTATGGTGAAGGAGTTTTCTTTGAGGATGCTATAAACGAGTTATTCAAGAATGAATATCCAAATGCAATCAAGGAGCTTGACTTGGAAGTGGTGGATATGCCAAATGCCGAATTCAGTGAAATCGGACATGGAAAACCTATGAAAATCGATATCGAGGTTCAGCTATATCCCGTAGTAGAAGTCAAGGACTATATGGGTGTCGAAGTTGACGAAAGGGAATCTGAAGTCACCGATGATGATGTGAATGTTCAGATAGAAATGCTACAAAAGAGGAATTCGAGACTTGTTGTTGCCGATAGACCTGCGGAGAACGGGGATACTGTAATACTCGACTATGCGGGCTTTGTTGGAGATGAACAGTTTGAAGGCGGTACCGCAGAGAATCAGGAACTGGTTCTCGGCTCCGGTCACTTTATCCCGGGATTTGAAGAACAGCTTGTGGGAGCAAAGGCCGGTGACAAGGTTGATGTGAAAGTCACATTCCCTGAAGAATATCATTCCGATGAACTGGCGGGAAAGGATGCCGTATTCCATTGTACGGTACACGAAGTTAAGTTTGAAGAATTACCCGAATTGGATGATGAGTTCGTAAAAGATGTCAGCGAATTTGACACTATGGACGAACTGAGAAAGGACACATTCGAGAGACTTAAAGAATCAAAAGAACTGCTGGCACAGAACGAATCAAAAGATACTTTGATCGATAAAATAACAGAGGCCAACAAGATTGAAGTTCCAAAGTCGATGGTAGAAGACGAATGCGACAATATGGTCAGAGAACTGGAGCAGCAGATGATGTATCAGGGGATGAGTGTCGATATGTACATGCAGTTCCTCGGCAAAGACCTTGATGGCTTAAAGGATGACATGAGACCTGAGGCAGAGAAACGTGTTGCAAGCAGAATCATTTTGAGATCCATCGCCAATCAGGAAGGATTGGAAGTTACTGACGAAGATGTGGAGAAGGAACTCTCTCGCATGGCTGAGCTCTATCAAATGGATCAGGATCAGGTCAAGAGTCTGTTCGGCGGTGACAATCTTGATTATTTCAAAAAAGATATTATCATCACCAAGACCATCAATATGCTCTATGACAATGCCAAGATAAATAAGGTGAAGAGCGTCATCAAATCCAGTTCAGATGATGACTCTGAAAAAGAAGAAGAGTAGTAGGAGGGCAAAATGCCACTTATTCCATATGTAATAGAACAAACATCAAGAGGCGAAAGAAGTTATGACATCTACTCCAGACTTCTTAAGGATAGGATTATCTTTATCGGTGAGGAGATAGACGATCATGTTGCCAGTCTGGTGGTGGCTCAGCTTCTGTTTCTTGATGCTGAAGACAGTGAGAAAGATATAAATCTATATATTAATAGCCCTGGCGGTTCTGTAACTGCAGGAATGGCCATATACGATACCATGAATTATATCAAGGCCGATGTTTCCACAATCTGCGTGGGACTGGCAGCCAGCATGGGTGCGCTCATTTTGTCTTCGGGAGCAAAGGGAAAAAGATATGCACTTCCAAATGCCGAAATAATGATTCATCAACCATTGGGTGGCATGCGCGGACAAGCAAGCGACATGATTATTCATGCTGACTGGATGAAAAAAACAAAGGAAAAACTCAATTCTATTCTATCCATCAATACAGGAAAGAAACTTTCCATCATAGAAAAAGATACGGATAGAGACAATTTCATGAGTCCTGATGAAGCTGTAAAGTATGGACTCATAGATCAAGTAATTAAAAGGTAATTTTTAAAATGGCAAATAAAGATAATAATAATACCAGCGAGCTTAGGTGTTCTTTTTGTGGTAGACCAAAATCCATGGTTAGTGCCCTCGTAGCAGGACCAGATGTGTATATCTGCGAGGACTGTCTGCATCATGGTATCGATGCCCTTTATATGGATAGAGAAGAAATGCTTCATGAATTGGGTGTCGACACCAATTTTGATTCTCCAGTAAAGAATGAACTACCAAAACCGAAAGAGATTTTTGATTTTCTCTCTGAATATGTAATTGGACAGGAGCGTGCAAAGAAAACGCTCTCTGTTGCAGTCTACAATCACTATAAAAGAATTAACGATTTCTTTGAATCCGACGACAGTGTGGAACTTCAAAAGAGCAATATTGTCATGATGGGACCAACCGGTTCAGGAAAGACCTTGATAGCTCAGTCGCTTGCCAAAATTCTCGATGTTCCGTTTGCAATAGCCGATGCTACGGCGCTCACGGAAGCAGGCTATGTTGGCGAGGATGTAGAGAATATTCTTCTCAGGCTTTTGCAGGCCGCCGATTGGGATATTGCAAAGGCGGAGAGGGGTATTATATATGTTGACGAAATAGATAAGATTTCGAGACGCTCCGATAACCCGTCAATCACGAGAGATGTTAGTGGCGAGGGTGTCCAGCAGGCACTCCTTAAGATCCTTGAGGGAACAATCGCAAATGTTCCGCCTCAGGGAGGACGCAAGCACCCACATCAGGAGTTTATACAATTCGATACTACAAATGTGCTGTTCATTTGCGGAGGCGCCTTTGATGGTATGGAAGGAATAATACAAAGACGTATGGGGGACAAAATTATCGGGTTTAATTCCGACGATGAGAGAAAAAAACTTCCGGAGTCCGGTGTTTTGGAAAAAGTTGAACCGGAGGATCTCCTTAAATATGGACTGATTCCGGAATTCATTGGAAGGTTACCAGTCATAGTGACCTTGGATGAACTGGATGAGAAGGCTCTTGTCAGAATTATGAAGGAACCCAAGAATGCTCTGGTCAAGCAATATCAGAAGCTGTTCAAATTTGATGGTGTTGACCTGGAAATTCAGGACGATGCCATTGAAGCGATTGCGAAGAAGGCAATCGAACGAAAAACCGGGGCGAGGGGACTTAGAAGTATATTTGAAAATACCATGAACAATATTATGTTCGAAATACCTTCCCACAGCGATATTAAAAAATGCATAGTTACTGCGGATACTGTTCTAAACAAAAGGGATCCAATCCTTGTTTATGATGATGAAAAGGGCAAGAACAGCAAGCATGCATCTTAAATTTGAATATTGAAAGGCGAAGAAATGTCACAAGATTATAAAGATATTATCAATGATATAGATATGGAACTATTTGAAACCAAGGTTCCTTTACCTAAGGTCTATCCTTGTGTTCCGCTGAGAGGCATATCTATTTTTCCAAATACAATTGTTCATTTCGATATCGGAAGGGACAAGTCAGTTAGAGCTTTGGAAGCTGCAATGTCAGGAGATAAACTCATTTTCGTTTCCTCGCAAAAGGACGAAAGCGTGCTCATACCGACCTTCGACGATATCTATGCCTTTGGAACGATAGTTAAGGTAAAGCAGATGCTCAAAATCAACGGCGACGTTGTACGCATTCTGGTCGAAGGCATAGTTAGAGCAAGATTGGATTCCCCGGTAAGCGAGGATGGATATATGTCCTGCACGGTTACGGAATATCCGGATCAGCGAGATGTGGACGACCTTACTGTTGAGGAAAAAGCCGCAATGAGGATACTGACGGACAAGTTTATCGAACATGCGGCATTAACAAATCAAATAACAGATGAGGTTGTGGACAAGACTCTTGCCGAGTCAAATCCATTTGCCCTTGTTGACAAGATTGCATCAGAGCTAAACATCAGTTGTGCCAGAAAACAACTCGTACTCGAGGCGATGCCATTCTATGACAGAATCAATCAGCTGATAAGCATCATCACGGAGGAAAACGACATTGCCGTGATGGAAAAACAGCTTGCTCAGAAGGTAAAGGAAAGCGTTGACAATAACCAGAAGGAATACTTCCTCAAGGAAAGAATGAAGGTAATTCAAGAGGAATTGGGTGAGGATGAGGATCCGACTCAGGAAGCTGATGAGTGGCTGAAGAAACTCGATGAACTAAAGCTTGATGAGCAGATAGACACGAAAGTACGTAAAGAGATAAAAAGATTTTCTCGCATGTCTCCTGCATCTGCGGAGAGTGCAGTAATAAGAAACTATGTTGAAACCATTTTGGAACTTCCGTGGAGAGAAAGCTCCAAGGTTAATTCCAATCTACAAAGAGCATCAAAAGTTTTGGAGAGAGACCATTATGGGCTTAAACAGGTCAAGGAAAGAGTTCTTGAATACTTGGCGGTAATTCATCTATCAAAGGCGATTAAAGGACCCATTCTTTGCCTTGTAGGACCTCCGGGAACAGGTAAAACCTCTATAGCCAGATCCATCGCCGAATCAACCGGAAGAAAATTCGTAAGGATGTCTTTGGGCGGAGTAAGAGATGAAGCTGAAATAAGAGGCCATAGAAGGACCTATATCGGAGCCATTCCGGGCCGTATAATCACCAGCCTAAAGGAAATCAAGGTCAACAACCCGGTATTTCTCTTTGATGAGATAGATAAGGTTGGAGCAGATTATAAAGGGGATCCTTCTTCTGCGCTTCTTGAAGTTCTTGATCCCGAACAAAACAGCACCTTTACGGATCACTTCCTTGAGATTCCGTTTGATCTGTCAAATGTTTTGTTTATAACAACGGCAAACTCCGTTGATACAATCCCAAGACCTCTTCTGGACAGAATGGAGGTCATTCAGGTCAGCGGATATACCGAACAGGAAAAAACAAAGATAGCAGAAAGATATCTGATTCCAAAGAAGATAAAGGAGCATGGTCTTAAAAAGGATGCCGTAAGAATAACGGGACAAGCTCTTTCTGACATTATTAATTACTATACAAGAGAATCGGGAGTCCGTAATTTGGAAAGAGAAATTGCGGATATTTGCAGAAAGGCCGCCTACTGGACGGTTACATCGAAGAAGAAAAGCTTCACTGTCACACCGAAGAATCTTGAAAAATATCTTGGTAAAAAGAAATATCATTACGATACAATCCAGGGTAAGAGCGAGGTCGGCGTTGTTAATGGAATGGCGTGGACCCAGGTTGGCGGAGATACGCTTTCAATCGAAGTTGCGATTCTCCAGGGAAGTGGCAAGCTGACTCTAACCGGAAACTTAGGCGATGTCATGCAGGAGTCTGCAAGGGCCGGAGTGAGTTATATAAGGTCAATCGCCGAGGAAATGGGAGTAGACCCTGAGTTCCAAAAGACGAAGGACATCCATATACATGTTCCCGAGGGAGCGGTTCCGAAGGATGGTCCTTCGGCAGGCGTCACCATGTTTACCGCAGTTGTTTCCGCACTAACCGGAATACCCGTAAAACAGGATGTCGCCATGACCGGAGAGATTACCTTAAGAGGAAAGGTACTTCCCGTTGGAGGCATAAAGGAAAAAGTACTTGCTGCGCATAGAGCAGGTGTAAGAACCATCCTTCTTCCGAAGGACAACATCAAAGACACCGAAGAGATACCTGCCAGCGTCAGAAAAGAACTCACCTTCATACCTCTTGATTATGCAAAAGAAGCCTTGGACAAGGCTTTGGATGGAAAGTTGGTTCATAAAAAACGCAAGAAGGACGCGTAGCATGAAAATACTTAATTCCGAACTTGAAACGATTGCTGTAAAGCCAAATCAGTATCCGCCCATGGATGTACCCGAGATAGCGTTTGTAGGAAGATCCAACGTCGGAAAATCCTCGCTTCTAAATTATCTCACGGGCAGAAAGAACCTTGCCAGAGTAAGTGGAAGTCCGGGCAAAACCAGAACTATTAACTTCTACAAGATTAACAACGGGAGTTTTCGCTTTGTTGATTTGCCCGGATATGGATATGCCAAGGTCTCAAAGGAAATCACCAAGGATTGGGGAAAGATGATGGAGGAATTCTTTGAGGCCAGAGAGAATCTGAAAAGGGTTGTTCAATTGGTGGATATCAGGCATGAACCATCAAAACAGGATGTTCAGATGTATGAATATCTTAGGTATTACGGGCTTTCAGGGGTGGTATGTGCTACGAAGGGCGATAAAGTATCAGGAAACGAAAAACAGAAAAATGTTTCCTTGATAAGAAAGAGTCTTGGCCTCGGACCGGAGGAAAGGGTGATAGTCGTTTCCTCGCTTAAAAGGACAGGTGGGGACGATTTGCTTTTGGCACTCGAAGAAGACATATAATCTGCTTTAGTTTTGCTTATAATCTGAAAGGCGAGGAATTAAGACATGTGCGATGTTGTTAAGGAAGAAAACACTATTGGAAAGATTCTTTTTACGGAGAGTCAGATAGTCGAAAGGGCAAAGGAATTAGGAGCACAAATCACCGCGGATTTTGCCGGCGAACCAATCGTCCTCATTGGTACGCTTAAAGGGGCAATTGTTTGGATGGCTGATTTGATGAAGAATATCAATCTTGATACGGAGATAGACTTTGTCGTCGCATCGAGCTATGGAAAGAGCACAACAACCAGCGGAATTGTAAAGATTAGCAAGGACGTTGAACTTGACCTGGAAAACAAGAATGTACTTATCGTAGAGGATATAGTGGATAGTGGAGTGACCTTAAAGCGATTGATGGAGTACTTCAAAGAGAGAAAGGCCAAATGCGTCAAGATTTGTTCACTCCTTGATAAGCCAGCCAGAAGAATTACGGATATTAATCCCGATTATGTGGGATTTGAAGTGGAAGATTTATTCATAATAGGCTACGGACTTGACTACGATCAAAAATACAGAAATCTTCCGTATATTAGTTATTTGGAGCCATGAAACGGTTAAATATTATTTGGTATATAGGTTTAATAATTATACTTCCAATTTCCATTGTTCTTTTAAGTGGAAATATTGTCTTGAGAATACCGGAAACATACAACTACCACTTTAACGACAGCCAAGCCGCTGACAAGGTTGGCAGTTCGATTACGGGGACGGAATTTGCGAAAGAATTTTCCTCCTATTTCAATTCGCCCGGAAGAGATGATTTTCAGGTCTACGAGGAAAATGGTGAATTCAGAGATCCTATTTTTGATGAAAATGAAAGTATGGCAATGGGCAAAGCCAAGACTATCATGCTTTGGACCCTCTTTTCGGGAGTGTTGTTTTTTGGTGGTGGAATCGCCATATACATTTATTTGCTAAACACGGTAGAAAGAGAAACAATCAGGCTTGTAGGTATCATTGCAACCCTTGCCTCGGCCCTTGAGCTTGTCATCTATGAAGTTCTCGTATCAAGAGCCGGTATAAGAAAAATATTTTATGATAGATTTATAGGAATTGCCCTAAACAAGGATTCAACTCTAAGACTTTTGGTTGGAACTCCATTTGAAAAAACATATATTATTTTTTCATCAGTATTATGCATCGCTATAATTGGAATTCTTTTATATATCCATCTTAGTATAACGAGAGAGAGGAGACTTTTCTCATAAACAAAAATCAAATATTTTATATTCCGATAATACCGTAGGAGGCATGGAGAAATGGTAGAGGATATGTTTAATAAGAAAATTGCAGCAGCCATTCGTACAGAGGAGGACTTTAGCACTGCTATAAAATCCGGAGTGGATGTTGTTTTTTTGCTTCATTCCAATATTATGACTATTGGAAGAAGTATAGAAGAAATTCATGCGGCAAATAAAAAGGTATTTATACACCTTGATTTTGCTGAAGGTGTAGGAAAGGATAAGGCCGGAATTGACTTCATTTCCAAACAAAATGCGGACGGCATCCTGACCACAAGGACCAACATAGTGAGATTGGCCAAGGATGCAAACCTTATCACTGTTCAGAGATTTTTCCTGGTGGATTCGCATTCATTAAATACTTCTGTGGAATCCATCAGAATTTCAAAGCCGGATATAATTGAACTAATGCCAGGAATTGTTACAAAAAAGATTAGAGAGTTTTCACAGATTGTACACATGCCGATAATTGCAGGCGGTATAATTGAAACTGAAGATGAAGTTAGAGAGGCATTAGATGCGGGGGCCAACTTAGTTTCAACAGGAGAAAAATCACTCTGGTCGTTGAATTTATAGATAGCGTGGAGGTATTTATGAAAATTAAATTTTGTGGTGCATCAAGCGGTGTAACAGGATCGTGTCATTTGATTACAAGCGGGGAACATCAAATCCTTTTGGATTGTGGTCAGTTTCAGGGAGGAAAGGCCCAGGAAGCTCTGAATTATGAGGACTTTCCGTTTAACCCTGCTGAAATAGAATGCGTTGTTCTCTCTCATGCGCACATAGATCACTGTGGCAGAATTCCACTTTTGGTGAAGAGGGGATTCCGAGGAAAAATATATTGCACCGATGCCACTGCAGACCTTCTGGATATTATGCTTAAAGACAGCGGCTATATTCATGAAAAAGAGGCTGAGTGGCAAAACAGAAAGGGTGAGAGAGCAGGCAAGGAAGCCGTTGAACCACTTTATACTTTCCAGGATGCTGTTGATAGTTTGGCATATGTGGAGCCCGTAAGATACGATCAACTTTTCAAAATTAACGATGTTATGAAGGTTGTATTTAACGATGCGGGACATATTCTCGGATCGGCAATTGTTGAACTATGGGTTACTGAGGACGAAAAGGAATCCAAAATAGTTTTCTCGGGTGATATCGGAGTAAATGAAAGACCTATTCTAAACGATCCGACTTATATTAAGAAAGCTGATTATGTAATAATGGAATCCACATATGGAAGCAGACTGCATCCGGATAACGACAGAAGCATCCAGGATTTGGTGGATATAGTTATAAACACAATAAAAAGAGGAGGAAACGTAATCATTCCATCTTTTGCGGTAGGTAGAACTCAAGAACTGATATATGAGTTTAATAAATTGTACAATGAAAAGAGCCCATACTACGAAGACCTCAGAAATGTTAAGGTTTATATAGATAGCCCAATGGCGACCAATGCGACGGAAATCTTCCAGAAGAATGCTCAAGTATTCGATGAAGATACCAAGGAATATATCCTGAGCGGTGACAATCCTCTTGATTTTATAAACCTTGAATTTACAAGGAGCAGCGATGAATCCAGAAGTCTCAATATGGACACTTCTCCAAAGATTATTATTTCCGCAAGCGGTATGTGCGAAGCCGGTAGAATAAGACACCACCTAAAGCACAATTTGTGGGATAAGAAGAACAGCATCGTCTTTGTTGGATACCAAGCAGAGGGAACCCTGGGAAGAGCGATTATTGACGGTGAGAAAACGGTTACTCTGTTTGGAGAGGATATAAGCGTAAATGCTGAGATACATGTCTTGGAGGGCTTCTCAGGTCATGCGGATCAAAATGGATTATTCACATGGATTGCGCATTTTAAGAATCCACCAAAACAGTTGTTCCTGGTCCACGGAGAAGAGGAAAGCAAAGAAGCCCTTGCAAAGCTTATCCATGAGAAACTCGGATATATGCCTGTAGTAATAAGAGGCAATTCCGAATATGAGCTTGATATGGAGACTGCGGAGATTCTCAATTATAGAGAAGCAAAGGAAGAAGGCGTCTGGTACGAGGATGTTCAGAATGTTAGAAATAAACTCTCAACAATCCATACCAATCTTGAGAAGATTCTCTATAATGCCAATCTTGCCATGGGTGGACAGAATATCACTGAGGAACAGCTGATCAACATCAAAAATATCATGCAGGAACTCGATAAAGCTACACTCAATTTGGGCGAGGCAGTGACGGAACACTACAATGAATTCACACCGATTGAACATGAGGGGGAAACATCCAAGTATCACCATTGATACCGCGCTTGACATTTAATGTAAATTGTGGTAAAAATTTAATGTGGCATGGGAGTATATAACATCATATTTTAAACAAGGAGGATGTTATGAGAGAATGGCAACAGACCAGATTGCTAGAGTATGTCATGCCGCATGCAGTTTATTACCAAACTATATGGGCGGTAAGAGACCTTGAGAGAATGGAGACGAGGTTAAAGGAGCTAAATAGAGAGAGACAAAGACAAAAGAATAGTACAAGCATGGTGAGTGAACCTGTACATGTTTACAACCGCTACAGAAAACACAGCAGTGTAGATAGTCAAGCAATGGAAACCGCCATACTCAAGGAAAGAATAGACTCTATACATAAGGCGATGAAAGAGATACCTCCCAGATACAGAGGTACTGTTATTAATAACATTGTACAGAAATCAGCAGTTGATATATTTGAGGATAGTGAATGGAAGGTATGGAAACAGAGATTTCTCTATGCGGTAGCCAAAAACCTCTCAATAATGTGATTTGTAAAGATTATATGAATCTGTGGATATTCACGCTCCGCTATGTTAAACTAAATATATATAAGAGGAGTGTGTAATAATGTCAATAGAAGTTAGTAGTCTTGTTAAATTACGGTATCTAAAAAAGTTTAATGTTTTAGCTGGTGAATCCGGTTTTGATCATGAAGTCAGTTCTGTTTGTTTGGCTGACTTTGAACTCGACAATAATTTAATACCATATGCAAATGGCTTTAGACGAGGTAGTTTTGTCATAGCCAGTATGCGAGAAAACGAGGCATTGAGTCGGCTTAAATTAATTGACATCATCAAGAGTCTTGATGAGATGAATTGCGTTGGACTGGCTTTCAACGAGAAGATGATTAAAAGGCCCGCTAAAAATGTATTGGATTATTGTGATAAAATCGGATTTCCGCTTCTTTCATTTGATCCAAAAGATGTCTATCTCGAAAATGTAATTTTTGACATAATGCAGGCAATCAACAAGAGCAATGTTTCTTTTACCTTGGACAAAGAGGTGAAATACATGCTTGAGGGAATGATGTCGAAGGATGATGTCGAAAATCTGGCAAGGACGATTAATCCCATGTTCTTGAAGCAGTGCACTGTTTCATATATATGGGCAGAGGATGACAACAAGACTTTTAATCCGATCAAGGTAGTCAGAAATTATAACGAAAAAAATGGCTTGTACGAAATAATGCCTTCGGTAGTTCCGTATAGAGATGGAATTGTAGTTATAATCACTATGAACTCTATCGAAAAGAATAAAAGAGATGCAACGCTTAACGATATCATAAATTCTATCGATAATGGAAAGAGGCTTAGAGTGGTTACAAGCGATGAGCATTCGACATTTGACGAACTTGACGAAGCATTTAGAGAGTGTGCATGTGCATATCTAACTGCCAATATTGAAGGCAAAAGCCGATTGACATATGAAGATATTGGAGTCTATAAACTTATTCTTCCCAGAAGAAATCAGCCTGAAAGCATTAAGTTTATGAATAAATACATCGGAGTGATGAATAGGGAACAGCTTGAAACAGCGATTTCCTATGTACGCTGCGATGGTGATTACGACAAAATATCAGAGGATATAATTTGTCACAGAAATACGGTCCGATACAGAATGAACAAACTGCATGAAATCATAGATCCGAGTATTTCCGAATTTAAATTCCTGGAGAATTTGTCGATTGCAGTAAAACTATATCTGGCAAGTCAAATCAAATAGATTATACATTAAAGAGGAAGTTCATAACGTCTCCGTCTTTAACGACGTATTCTTTTCCTTCCGACCGTATGAAGCCTTTTTCACGGGCTTTAGCCAGGCTTCCGTCGCATTCCATAAGTTTATCATAGGAAATGGTTTCTGCTCTAATAAATCCACGCTCAAAGTCAGTGTGGATTTTTCCTGCTGCCTGAGGTGCCTTGGTGCCATCCTTGATTGTCCATGCGCGTACCTCGTCCTCTCCGGCTGTAAGGAAGGAGATAAGATTTAGAAGTTTGTAAGAAGCCTTAACGAGCTTATCGAGACCTGATTCGGAAACTCCCATATCTTCTAAAAACATCGCTTTTTCATCAGATTCAAGTTCGGAAATTTCTTGCTCTATTTCAGCACAGATTACTACAACTTCAGCTCCTTCCGTTTTGGCAAATTCACGTACCTTGTTCACCATTTCGTTGGAACCGTCGTCCTTGGCGTCGTTTTCGGAAACATTTACAACATAAATGATAGGTTTGAAGGAGAGGAGCTCCAGCGTCTTTACAAATTCGATTTCCTCTTCTGTAAGGTCCATCGCCCTTGCTGACTTTCCTTCACCTAAATGTTCATTGATTCTATTAAGTATATCGAGTTCTTTTGCGAGAGTTTTATCTCCCTTTAAGTTTTTAGTTGTCTTTGATATTCTTTTTTCAAGATGCTCCATATCGGCAAGAATCAATTCCGTATTAATCGTGTCAATGTCATCCAGTGGATCGATTCTTCCCGAGACATGCACTATATTATCGTTTTCGAAGCCTCTTACAACGTGAACTATGGCAGCAACTTCTCGGATATGACCAAGAAATTTGTTGCCGAGTCCTTCGCCTTTTGAGGCGCCCTTTACGAGGCCGGCTATGTCGCAGAATTCGATAGTTGTATGTATTGTTTTTCTTGAATTGTATACTTCGTGAAGGGTATCGACCCTTGGATCAGGAACGGTGACAACACCTATATTGGGTTCAATCGTGCAGAAGGGGTAATTTGCAGCTTCTGCGCCTGCCTTGGTTATAGCATTGAACAAGGTGCTTTTTCCTACGTTTGGAAGTCCGACAATTCCTAATTTCATTTCGATTCCTCCGATTTGTCAGTGTTGATATCAGTATTATCTTTAACAGCTTTTTTATTTAAATATATATATACCAAAGCGCAAAATACTATTAGGGTTCCGCTTAGAACCTGAGCTTGCTTAAAGGGGCCGATCATGAGGCTATCAGTTCTGAGAGCCTCCACAAAGAATCTTTCCAGAGAATAAAGCATCCCATAAAGAAGGGCAATCTGTCCGGTGAATTTTCTACGCTTGGTCATATAAAGCAAGAAAAAGAAGAGGAGAAAGCACCATATCGATTCATATAGGAAAGTGGGGTGGACTTTTTCCCCGTCAACAATGATTCCCCAGGGCAGATCGGTTGGACCGCCGTGAGCTTCCGAATTAAAGAAATTTCCCCAGCGTCCTATTGCCTGTCCCAGAGCGACCTGAGGGAATATGAGGTCAAGCATATTTAAAACTTCAATTTTATGGTATTTGCATACCGCTATACACACAATGATTCCGACTATAAGTCCGCCATGAATAGCAAGACCGCCTGACCGGATATCAAGAATCTTTTTGATGTCTCCGGCGTAGTTCGACCATTCAAAGATTACGTAATAGGCCCTAGCTCCAATGATGGAGAGGGGAATCATAAAAATACAAAAATCGAGGACATGGTCAGATTCTATTCCGAGCTTTGGCGCACGCTTATAGCTTATAAGTATACCAAGCATGAATCCGATTCCAATTAAAATGCCGTACCAGCGTACGTCGAAGCCAAGGATTGTAAATGCAATTGGATTAGGTGCTTGCATGTTAAGAATAACTCCTTCTAAAAGACAAAGGACGGTTCTTACTGAGAACCGTCCTTGCTATTGGCTAGGGTAGCAGGATTCGAACCTGCGAATGACGGAATCAGAATCCGTTGCCTTACCGCTTGGCGATACCCCATCGAATGGAGGCGACACCCGGATTTGAACCGGGGAATAAAGGTTTTGCAGACCTCTGCCT
>CAMYVY010000001.1 GCA_947302715.1 uncultured Clostridia bacterium | reverse complement strand
TTGACAATGGTTCGGGAATTATACAAATTGACAATGGTTCGGGAATTATACAAATTGACAATGGTTCGGGAATTATACAAATGGACAATGATTCGGGAACTATACAAATGGACAATGGTTCGTGAATTATGCAAATTAACAATGTTTTGGGAATTATGCAAATGATCAATGTTTGGGGAACTATAACAAAAGGATAGTGTTTTAGAAACTATACAAACGGGCAATAATATAAGATACTATATTTTAGGAGCGAAGAATGACCAAGGAAGAATTGTTGGAACTGCTCGATATAGAGCATGGCTCGGAATTCACATATTATGAAAATATCGCGGAGCTTCTGGAGGCGGACCGAGAGATAGGCCCGGAGCCTATTGCGGAGATTTTGATGGAGGCGGACCTCGCTACGTTTGCGGAGATTGCAGAGAGCTATTTTTACGACATCATGGAGCGGATGCCGGGAAACGACGTCGATATCTATAATATTTTCGAGGCGGTCAAGAGAAATCTCGTATCAATAGCAGAAGCTGCTCATAGAGCGAAGGGCAACGGGACCGCGCCCAATTCTGATGACGGTTCAGGTTTTGATTCTGATGACGGTTCCGGTTTTGATCCTGCGGACGGCAGCGTGGCTGACTATGCGGACGGTTCCGGTTTTAATTCTGATGACGTCGGCGAGGACGACTATGGAAACGGTTCTGGCGATGGCTATGGTGTCGCTTCAGGGAACATTGATGAGAGGGAAGCTGAGGATCTTGTTGTTAAGCTCGCGGAACAGCTTGATGATTTCCACAGATATTATTCACTAACGGAAAACTGCGAGGTTATGGATCGAGCGAGCGGAACGACTGAAATAAGGACGCTTCGGGACGCGATAAGTGAAAACCGACTTGCGATTATGGACAACTTGGAGCTCGATTTTGACTTGGAGGGCGCCAAGGATTTCGCCGTCGAGGAGTATATAGTAGGCCTGGGCGACCTCTACAACGAAGAATAGTTGAATCGAATCATTTAACGAATATTGAACAATGAATAGTTGAATCGAATCATTTAACGAGTATTGAACAATGAATAGTTGAATCGAATCATTTAACGAGTATTGAATTACGAATAATTGAACCAAATACAAAATCGAATGATAAATAAAAACGAATACTAAATACCAATGGAAACAAATATCGAAATGGAAACACATATAGAAGAACTGGGTTCGACGGGGGAGCATCTTCACAGATTCGAATTCCCGAAGGACATTTATAGGGTGACGGCCGGCGGAGGCGGCGAGGCAATCTTGATCGATGGGGGCGACGTGGTCGCAATCTACGATTGCGGAATGGCTTGCAGCCACGAAGGCGTCATCAAAAACATCAAAGAGAAGCTCGCCGAACTCGGCCACAGCAAGCTGGACAAAGCAATTCTTTCGCATTCGCATTATGACCACATCGGCGCGCTTCCGTACATAATCGACGAATGGCCGGATATTGAGGTGATAGGTGCCAGTAAGCTCGTCAAGGTCTTTGCCAGCGAGGGAGCAAGGGCGACTATGAAGAGACTTGGCGAGGCCGCCAGGGACAAATATCTCCCGCCGGAGAAGCACGACATGGAAATCGTCGTCGATGGCTTCAGAGTCGACACGATTGTCGAGGACGGAGACCACATAAACGTCGGAAAATACGATATTACAGCCATCTGGACACCCGGACATACCGACTGCTCGTTTACATACCTCATGAACCCGGGGAAGATAATGTTCACATCGGAATCGATGGGGGTACTTGAAAACGAGCACCACATTCATTCGTCCTTCCTCAAAAGCTTTGAGGACACTATCGTTTCTGCGGAAAAATGCAAGGCGTATAATCCGGATGTAATCATCTGCAGCCACTACGGCCTTGTTCCCGACAGCATAACCAAGAACTTCTTCGACCTTTACATCAAGTGCGCCAATACGGAGAAGGATTTTATTCTCGGGCTTTATGATAGAGGTCTTTCTTATCGGGAAATCGCAAAGGGCTATGAGGATGAGTACTATTGGAATAAATCGCGAATTGAAGCGCAGCCGGTGGAGGCGTTCAGGGAGAATCTGATTTATACGGTTCCGCTCATCATTCGTACATTCCGCGGAGAGCCCAAGGACGGCTTCTTCGACGATATTCCATATTAATGAAAAGAGTCGGACTCGAGTTTCCGCTGAATGGTAAATCTGTTTTCGATCGACTCGGGTTTCCGCTAAACGCAGAATAAGTTTTGGATGGACTGGTTTTATGAAAATAAAAATTGTATCAAAATCCGGAAGAGTTCCGGAATACGCAACGGAAGGATCGGCGGGATTTGATTTACCGGCGTATCTTCCCGACGGCGACTTTGTTCTTAAAGCAGGAGAAAGGGCGCTCGTACCGACGGGGTTTTACGTCGAACTGCCGCCCGGTTATGAGGCGCAAATTAGGGCGCGCTCCGGCCTTGCGATAAAGCATGGCATCGGGCTCGTGAACGGAATCGGTACCGTCGATTCCGACTACAGAGGCGAATGGAACGTGCCGCTTATCAACTGGAGCAAGGACGACTACGCCATCAAAGACGGCGAGCGCATAGCGCAGGTCGTCATCGCTAAATATGAACGCGCAGAAATTGAATTGGTAGACGACATGTCCGATATTTCAGAGACAGAACGTGGGGCCGGAGGATTCGGGCATACGGGGAAAATGTAGGATTTTGGCGGGCCGTGCCCGAACAAAAATCGAGTAGGATTCGGATTGAATTCGAACAGAAATCGAGTAGTATTCGGATTGAATTCGAACAGAAATCGAGTAGAACATGTTGTTAAGAGAAGATATTGAAAAAAGAGAAGAATCCTTGGCACCGGGTGCTGCGCGTTCAGCAAAAAGCATCGGGCGAAGAGTTCCGGAAGAACCTTGCGAATTCCGCACGGACTTTCAGAGGGATCGAGACAGAATCATCCACTCGAAGTCATTTAGACGCCTGATGCATAAAACCCAGGTGTTTCTTTCGCCGGAGGGCGACCATTACAGAACCAGACTTACGCACACCTTGGAGGTAAGCCAGGTATCGAGAACCATCTGCCGCGCGCTCAATCTCAACGAGGATTTGACGGAAGCGATTGCTCTTGGTCACGACCTCGGTCACACGCCTTTCGGACATAGCGGAGAGGCGATTCTTAACGAGATTCACCCGGGCGGGTTTCGCCATAACGAGCAAAGCCTCCGAGTTGTTGAGGTCCTGGAGGACAGCAGCGACCGAAAAGGCATGAACCTGACCTACGAGGTGAGAGACGGGATTCTGAATCACTCTGGGACTGGGTTCCCGAGGACCCTGGAGGGTGAGATAGTTAGGCTCGCGGACAGAATTGCGTACATCAATCACGACATTGACGACGCGCTGAGAAGCGGAGTGATTGAACTATGCGATTTACCAAAGGACCCAATTGCGCTTTTCGGAGCACGCCACAGTCAGCGCATAAACAGCATGGTAAAAAATGTGGTGGAAACCAGCGACGGTAAGGATTTTGTTCGAATGGACGAGGAACACTGGGCGATGCTCCTTGAACTACGTGAATACATGTTTAAGAACGTCTACATGAACGAAAAAGTAAAGAAAGAAAAGGACGTTCAGATGCTTGATAAAGTCATTCGCTGTCTCTATGGCTATTATGTTGATAACCCCGATAAACTTCCTTCCGATGAACAAAAACAACTCGAGAGAGACGACGTAAATACCGTAGTAAAGGATTATATCGCGGGGATGACGGACCGATACGCGCTCACAACGTACCAGGCCCTAAACGTATAGATTTGCATTTACAATCAAGTTATAATCAAGACGGCCGCCGGTGATCCCTTGCAAATACGGGTGACCAACCTCATTAAAATAAAAAAAGGAAATGACTCTTCTACACAGAATAAATAAAGTAGAAGAGTCTTTATTTTGAATCAAAACGCGTAAAGAACTCAAGGGGTTATGGCGTACACTACAAGATCTATTTCAAATTTAAAGGATCAAGTAAACATAGTTGATGTGATTGGGCGTTCCATTCCATTGAAACGTGCGGGCTCCAGCTATAAGGCAGTGTGCCCGTTTCATAATGAAAAAACGCCGTCTTTTAATGTCAACGAGCAGAGGCAGATGTTCTACTGTTTTGGATGCCAGGCATCCGGCGACGTGATAGAGTTCGTAAAGCGCTTTTACAATCTTGAGTTTAACGAGGCCGTTGAGAGGCTTGCTCGTGAATATAGCATTGAACTTGAGGAGACAAGGGGACGAGGCGAGAACCTTGATAAGTATTACCAAATAAACAAGGATGCCGCCAATTACTTCTATTCGAACTTCACCGAGAGAGCGAATAAAGGCTATTCTTACATGAAGAGCCGAAACATCAATCCCAAATACCTAAAGAAATTCGGAATCGGTTACGCCGATGAAGAGTGGAGCAGCCTCTACGATTACCTGAAATCAAAGGGCCACGAGGAAAGCGACATGATGGAGCTCGGCCTCATATCACGCGGAGGAAAGGATAACTCCAAATACTTTGACAAATTTAGGGGAAGAGTTATTTTCCCCATAATAAATACCAGAGGAAAGGTGATAGGGTTTGGGGGACGCGCGATAAACAAGGACGACAACCCCAAATACCTGAATTCTCAGGAAAGCAAGGTTTTTCAAAAGAAAAACAATCTTTATGGGCTGAATCTATCAAGGTCGCAGGTGAGCAAGCTGGGCTACATAATCCTTGTTGAAGGATATATGGATGTCGTGGCACTTTATCAGGCGGGAATTGAAAATGTAGCTGCATCCCTTGGTACTGCGCTTACCGAGCAACAAGCCCGCATGATAAAAAGATACGCTAAGAAGGTAATTCTCTGCTATGATGCGGATTCCGCTGGACATGCCGCGGCGCTTAGGGGAATGGAAATACTTCGTAAAGAAGGCCTTGATGTAAGGGTGATGCATGTAACCGACGGCAAGGACCCCGACGAATTTGTGAAGGCAAACGGCAAGGACGCGTTTCTCGCACTTGTTGAAAATGCAGCGCACTACGGAGATTACAAGATAAGAAATGCGATCGATGGCCTTAATCTTGACGACCACTATGACAGAATAAGGGCCATAAAGCGAATAGCGAGCGTGCTTAGGGCGCTTACGCCCGGTGAACGTGAGGAATACGCGTCGAAGATGGCCAGAGAATTGGATTTATCGAAGGCGGTCTTGTTGGAAGAGGCAAGTACGGAACCCGATGGAACGTCGGATAGGATGGCGGACAGATTGGCTGATAGAGTGGCAAATGGCGCTGATGATTCCGAGGGAGCGCGAAGGCAACCGGGAAGCGAAAATGCTTCCGAAACTTCGGAATTTGAGGAAATATCACAGCTTGAGGGCGAAGTTCTGCGATTGATTCTTCGAAATGAGGAGTATATATCAAGAGTGGAGGAAATCCCGGAACTCTTGGAATCAGATACATCAAGGAGGATTCTGGGGATTATCAAAGACAATTTGGAGGAGGATTGCAGCGTGGACCTGGGACGTGTTCTTGACCAGGCCGATGACCTTGACAGAAAGGCTATTTACAACATCCTCGAAAACATTGTCATATCGGACGACGAAGAGAAAATCTTCCGCGGTCTGATAAAAAAGAATAGGTTGAACCGACTTCAGAGGGAAGTCGAAAGAATCAACGATATATTGCGATATGCGGGCGAAAGTGAGGCCGATTCGGATGAAATGAACGGTCTGATGCGACGCAGCATGGAGCTACAAAGGGAAATTGCTAAAGAAAAAGCGGAGGAAAATTGATCTATGGCAGTTAAGAAAACAACTAAGGCGCCTGCAAAGAAAGCGCCGGCCAAGAAGGCAACAACCAAGACTGCAGCAAAGAAAACTGCAGCGAAGCCTGCTGCGAAGAAGACTGCAACAAAGGCAGCAAAGCCTGCAGTGAAAAAAGCTGCAACAAAAGTTGCAACTAAGGCAGCAAAGCCGGCAGCAAAGAAAACTGCAACAAAGGCGGCAAAGCCTGCAGCAAAGAAAGCTGCAACTAAGGCGGCAAAGCCTGCAGCAAAGAAAGCTGCAACTAAGGCAGCAAAGCCTGCAGCGAAAAAAGCTGCAACTAAGGCAGCAAAGCCGGCAGCAAAAAAAGCTGCAACTAAGGCAGCAAAGCCGGCAGCAAAGAAGACTGCAACTAAGGCAGCAAAGCCGGCAGCGAAAAAAACTGCAACTAAGGCAGCAAAGAAAACTGCAGCGAAGCCTGTAGCAAAGAAGGCTACTGATAAGAAGGCAGCAAAGCCTGCTGCAAAGAAGGCTACAGCCAAGACAGCAGCAAAGCCTGCTGCAAAGAAGGCTACAGCCAAGACAGCGGCAAAACCAGCTGCGAAGAAAGCTGCAACCAAGACGGCTGCGAAGGCACCTGCAAAAAAGGCCACACCTAAAACGACTGCCAAGAAAGCTGAGACAAAGAAACCTGCAAAGAAAGCGACGGCTAAGAAATCCGCCTCGAATAGTAAGCCGGCGACTGCAAAGGCGCCGGCGAAAAAAGAATCAACGAAGAAAGCTGAGGCAATAAAGACAGGCAAGACATCTAAAGCTACCGACCAAGTAAAGACCGCGAAAGAGTCGAAGACTTCAAAATCTAAATCGAAAGATGATTCTGATTCAACCGATATGAATGGAACAAGAAAAACAGGACCACCTAAAAAAGAATTGGAGAAAGATGTTCCTCCGGCTATTATCCTTCACGGCGAATACGAGGGCATGACAGTTGAGCAGGTAAAAGAAGACATAGTCCACAAGCTTGAAGAACGTGCCAAGACAAAGGGCAACAAGCTTACTTACGGCGATATGTCCGATTTTATGGAAACTGTTGACCTTGATAAAAACTCGGTCGATGATATTTACGATGCTCTTTTGAGCAAGGATATTGAGATAGAGTCGGAAGCCGATTCAGAGCCTGACGATTTCGACATCATTCTTGATGATGAAGCGCCGGATGACGTTGAGGATGACGGAGTCATTCTTGATAAAGATGGATCGATAGATGTTGATGCCACTGTTCCCAAAGGGGTTGCGGTGGATGACCCTGTCCGCATGTACTTAAAGGAGATAGGCAAGGTTTCGCTGCTAACTGCGGAAGAGGAAATCGAACTCGCGCAGCTCATCGAAGATGGCGATGATTATGCGAAGTCCAAGCTCTGTGAGGCGAACCTGAGGCTTGTTGTTAGTATAGCCAAGCGCTACGTGGGCCGTGGGATGAGCTTCCTCGACTTGATTCAGGAAGGTAATCTTGGACTCATTAAGGCCGTCGATAAATTTGATTATCGCAAGGGATACAAGTTCTCGACCTACGCTACTTGGTGGATTAGGCAAGCAATTACCCGCTCTATAGCAGATCAGGCAAGGACGATTCGTATTCCTGTGCACATGGTAGAAACCATCAACAAGATGATCCGCGTTAGCAGGCAGCTCCTCCAGACATATGGCAGAGAGCCGCTTCCCGAGGAAATTGCGAAGGAAATGGGAATCACCGTTGACAAGGTTCGCGAGATTCAGAAAATCGCGCAGGAACCCGTGTCGCTTGAAACTCCTATAGGTGAGGAGGAGGACAGCCACCTCGGTGACTTCATACCTGATGATGACGTTCCTGCTCCCGCCGAAGCTGCTGCATTTTCAATGCTTAAGGAACAGCTTGTAGAGGTTTTGGATACCTTGACCGATAGGGAACAAAAGGTTCTGAAGCTCAGATTCGGCTTGGAAGACGGGCGTGCTCGCACCTTGGAAGAAGTCGGTAAGGAGTTTGCTGTAACGCGTGAACGCATCAGACAAATCGAAGCCAAAGCACTCCGCAAATTAAGACACCCGAGCCGCAGCAAGAAACTCAAGGATTACCTCGAATAGACAAATGACGTCTGGGACGGTTTCCAAAAGGAACCGTCCCTTTAATAACAATGATTATACTTACTGAAAGATTACAGGCGATTGCTGATAATATTGATAATGACGAGAGTGTAGCCGATATAGGAACCGATCATGGCTACCTCCCTTTATATTTATACGAACATCGAAATGCACATTCAAATAATAATTTAAATGTGCAGAGTCCTAAATTAATAATGACCGATGTCAGTAAAGGTTCCCTGAAAAAAGCCGAAGATAACATGCTTCGACTTTTTGGTGGTGAGAAAGTCCCTGTTGAACCCAGGCTTGGCGATGGGCTTGAAATCATTAAGCCGGGAGAGGTTGATACGATTGTAATGGCAGGGATAGGCGGCCTCCTCATGACAGAAATAATGGATTGGGATATATCCAAAACGATGTCGTATAAAAAATACATTCTGCAGCCCAGGAACAATGGCGGTGCACTTAGAAGGTACCTTTACGAAGTTGGAATTGAGGTAGAGAAGTTTTTGATTGTTCCTGAAGACCGTAGATATTGCGAAATCATGGTTTGTCGCACACCGACCTTTGATCCTGGAAATACATTTGTTGTGCGCCGTAAGGACAGCACGGAATTTGATGATAATTACTTCGAATACCCGGATATAATGATCGCCCAAGCGGGCAAACACACAAAGCGGTATTTGGAGGAAAAATGCAGCTTTGAAAAGAAAATCGTTGATAATATTACTGCCGGACGAAACATCAAAATGCAATCGGAAATAGAAGAGGATTCTGCAATCAATATTCGATTGGAGAAGATCAAGCGAATCGAATATTTATTATCGAATATATAGAGAGGTGACAGATGAAGATTGACGTTTTTTCCAAGAAAATGAATGAACTCTGTCCGTTGGAACTACAAGAGGAATGGGATAATTCGGGTTTGCAACTTAATGCTCAGGGGACTAACGGAGAAATAAATAAAGTCCTGGTAGCGCTTGAGGTGTCTCGTGACATAATTGATGAAGCAAAGGGCTGCAATGCGGATATTATAGTCACGCATCACCCCTTGTTCTTCGGAGCGTTTAAGCAGATAGTCCCGGAGATGTTACCGACCGAATACGCCATTGAGCTTATAAAATCAGGGATTTCCGTCTATTCTGCACATACGAATTTTGATACTATGGAGGGCGGAAACAACGATTATTTCGCTGAGCTTCTTGGAATCAAGGACGTTGAAATTCACGGGATAATCCGCTCCGGAAGCCTCATAGAGAAATCTTCGGGTGAAATGCCCACTGTACGCGATATAGCTCAGTCAATCAGCGAGAAACTCGATATAAAACCTGCTTTAATACGATTAATTGGAAATCCCGATGCAAAAATAAGCAAGGTCGCCTGGTGCACAGGCGCAGGTTCGGACTATATCATGGATGCGATAGATTTGGGTGCTGATCTCTATATAACGGGGGATATCAAGTATCACGAGGCGACGACAATCGCAGAATTTGGCTTAAATTGTTTGGACATTGGTCACTTTGATAGTGAAAAGATATTCACACCGAATATGGCTGCCCTTATGAGGAGAGCATTTCCCGACCTCGAAATAATCGAGTCAGGAAGGGACAAAAATCCGTTTAAGACTCTCTAAATAAAACCTTGCAAAATCGCTGCATTGCTGTAAAATGATAGAGTTGGAGGTAATCAAGATATGAATAAACCAATAATTTCAGAAAAAGCACCGGCTGCAGTCGGTCCATATGTGCACGCAGTAGAAAGCGGAAATATGCTGTTTTGTTCAGGTCAGCTTGGCCTGAATCCTGAGACGGGTGAACTCCCGGAAGGCGTGGAAGCACAGGCGAGACAGAGCCTTGTGAATCTTGGCTCTGTGCTGAGAGAAGCAGGCTACGACTATAAAGATGTCGTGAAGACCTTGATTTTCATTGACAATATGGATGATTTCGGCAAAGTGAATGAAATCTACGCTGAATTCTTTGATGAATGGAAGCCTGCTCGCTCCTGTGTTGAAGCAGCAAGAATTCCAAAGGGCGCGCTTGTTGAAATCGAGTGCATTGCTTGCAAATAAGCGTATTACAGCAGAATCGACAATTAAATAATTGGGTAGGCCAGACGGTCGCGCTGCCTCCGCTATTTGGGTTGGGGTGGTGAGGAAAGTCCGGGCTCCACAGGGCAAGGATGCCGGATAACATCCGGCGTGGGTAACCATAGGGAAAGTGCAACAGAAACATTCCGCCGAAACGGGTAATGCCGTGGTAAGGTTGAAATGGTGAGGTAAGAGCTCACCGGCGTCATGGAGACATGGCGGCCGTGTAAACCCCATCCGGTGCAAGGTCGAAGGGGGCATTTGTGGCAGTTGCCCGCTGCCGCCCCAAAGGCGTACCGCATGAGCGACGCAGCAATGCGCCGCCTAGATAGATGATCGTCTAATACAGAACCCGGCTTACAGACCTACCCAATTTTTTGATGTTTATATGCTTGGGGATAAGCTTAATGTGCCTAAAAAACTGGAGATAATTTGAAATAGATTGGATAACAAAAGTAATACTGACAATCAAATAGAAAGGCGGGGGGAGCAAATCCCGGCTAATACAGCTGGTATGCAAGGCGAACAAACCCCGGCTAAGCGCGAGGCCCAGAACGAAGCGGACCGCATGGGTACTGCGCCAATCGGGCGGACACTGGCCTCCATGGCGTGGCCTGCAATCCTGTCGATGACGATAAATGCGCTTTATAATATCGTTGACAGCATATTCGTATCAAGAATCAGCCAAGACGCACTTACGGCTGTTTCTTTTGTTATGCCGATGCAGATGATTATGATTTCGGTCACAGTTGGCTCGGGCGTGGGAGTAAATTCGGTAATCGCAAGGCGACTTGGTGCTCGGAATTATGAGGACGCCAACAAAGCCGCCAGCGTAAGTATCCGTATTGGGCTTGTAAATTACCTCTTGTTTGCGATAATCGGCTTATTCCTAACAAGTCCGTTTATTAGCCATTATACCAGTAACCCCACGATTTACGAGCACGGCACAACGTATATGCGATACGTGTTCTTACTCTCAATGTTTTCCGCGGTAGAGGTCATACTTGAAAAAGTGATGCAGGCCACCGGCAATATGAAAGGTCCCATGATTTGCGCAATGTCCGGTGCCATAACGAATATAATCCTCGACCCGATTCTCATATTCGGATATTTCGGACTGCCGAAGCTTGGTGTCGCAGGTGCTGCCATTGCAACGGTAATCGGACAATTCGTTGCGTTCGTGCTCGCAGTCAATTTTGTTAGAAAACAAAGAATACTAAAGATTCAGCTCCGTGGTTACAAAATGGATTGGGGAATTGCAAGGGATATCTATGCGGTCGGGGTTCCGTCCATCGTCATGCAGGCCATCGGGTCGATCATGATGATTGGATATAATACGATTCTTGCGGCTGAACCCGTTGCGGTTGCTGTACTCGGAGTCTATCAAAAGCTCCAGAGCTTCATTTTCATGCCGGTCTTTGGTCTAAACCAGGGTGCGATGCCTCTCATGGGATATAATTACGGAGCAAGGAACAAGGACAGGCTTATGAGGACGTATAAACTCGCGCTTATTACGGCACTTGTGATAATGACCGCAGGATTTACCTTGTTCCAATTGATGCCTGAGCCATTCCTTAGACTTTTCAACGCCAACGATCAGATGATGGCTTACGGCGTAAGGGCGCTTAAGCGCATCAGTATCTGCTTTATTCCGGCTGCCTACGGAATAATCACATCGACGATGTTCCAGGCAACCGGTCACGCAATATATAGTTTATTTAGTTCTTTAATTCGTCAACTTGTGGGTATATTACCTTTGGCATATATTTTATATCAAATGGGTGGCGCGGAGCTTTCCTGGTTTTCATTCCCGCTTGCGGAAATCCTGGGGACCTTGTATCTATCGATAATGCTCTGGCGCCTATATAATCGCGATATTAAAAGGCTTTAAAGGGAAGTTATTAATTAAACATGGAAGAGAAGACGTACTTACTGGGGATTGATATTGGCTCTACAACTGTAAAACTGGTATTAATGCAAGACAATGCAGAGAATTCTGCTGAGAATGCGGCTAATGTTAATCCCGAATTAATAATCGAATACTCGCGCTATGAGCGCCATATGTCGGATGTGATGGAAAAAGTCAAGGAGCTCATATCCGACCTTTATGATGCTTACGGTGATATTAAGATAAAGCCGGTAATTACAGGATCCGGCGGACTTTCGCTTGCGAACATCCTGGGTGTTCGTTTTGAGCAAGAGGTTATTTCATGCAGCAAAGCCGTCGAGACGCTTATACCGGAAACCGACTGCGCCATAGAACTCGGCGGAGAGGACGCTAAGATTACGTTCTACGGGGCTACTATAGAGCAGAGAATGAACGGAACCTGTGCCGGCGGTACCGGAGCCTTCATCGATCAGATGGCAATACTTCTAAATACCGACCCCATGGGCCTTAACGAAGCGGCGAAGAACCACAAAATAATTTACCCGATAGCTGCGCGCTGCGGTGTGTTCGCAAAGACCGATATTCAGCCGCTCATCAATGACGGTGCGGCCATCGAGGACCTTGCTGCATCAATTTTCCAGGCTGTTGTCAATCAGACGATTAGCGGTCTTGCTTGTGGACATCCGATTAAGGGGAAGGTCGCATTCTTGGGTGGACCGTTGTCGTTCCTGTCTGAACTCAGAAATAGATTTATAGAAACACTCAACCTCACGGACGAGGATGTTATCTTCCCGGAAGATTCAAAGTTTTTCGTTGCTATTGGTGCAGCAATGCTGGCCGGCGAGGAGCAGGCCGGAAGGCTGTCTGTAATTACAAATAGCGGCACTGCAACTGAGTTAGGGAAATTAGAGGGCGAGGAGCAGGCTGGATATAGTGAGCAGCTTGCACCCGGTCAGGTCCGCTTGGGCGACCTTGTTCAGAGAATGATAAATGCGGATCCTGCGCTATTATCCGACACCAAGCACATCGATGTCTTGTTCGAGGATGAAAACGACTACGAAAGGTTCAAATCGCGCCACGACAAGGCAAAGGCCAGAACCAAGGATATATCAAGGGCGAGGGGAAAGACCTTCCTCGGAATCGACGCCGGGTCAACAACCACGAAGGCGACCTTGATAGATGAGGAGGGGAACCTCCTGTATTCGTTCTACCGCGGAAACGAGGGCGACCCGATTGGAGCTACGAAGACCATGCTCCGCGAGCTTTACGAGAAACTCCCTGGCGACGCATATATTGCAAATACTACGACCACGGGCTACGGCGAGGGCTTAATCAAAGCCGCTTTTAAGGCTGACCTCGGAGAAATAGAGACAATGGCCCACTTTAGGGCTGCAGAGTATTTCCTCCCGGGCGTCGATTTCATCCTGGATATCGGCGGTCAGGACATGAAATGCATGAAAATCAAGGATGGTGCCATATATAATATTATGCTAAACGAGGCTTGTTCCTCCGGCTGCGGCTCCTTCCTCGAAACCTATGCGAAGTCCGTAAACCTTGATACTAAAGCCTTTGCCAAGGAGGCGCTATTTGCGGATAATCCTGTTGACCTCGGAACCAGGTGCACGGTATTCATGAATTCCAAGGTCAAACAGGCCCAAAAGGAAGGCGCCGAAATCGGCGATATTTCAGCAGGACTATCGTATTCCGTCATCAAAAACGCCTTGTATAAGGTAATTAAGCTTAGAAATTCCGACGAAGCGGGCGAAAAGATTGTTGTTCAGGGAGGGACCTTCCTAAACGATGCTGTCCTTAGAAGCTTTGAAAAGATAATCGGAAAGGACGTTGTGCGCCCTGATATTGCAGGACTTATGGGGGCCTATGGCTGTGCTTTAATTGCAAAGGAAAACTATGTTGAGGGGACGCGTTCCTCCATTCTATCAAAGTCGGAGCTCGACAGCTTCGAAGTTAAGCACGCTAACGGCCGCTGCGGAAAATGCGAAAATAACTGCATTTTGACCATTAATAAGTTCAGTGACGGCTCCAAATTTGTAACCGGAAACCGCTGTGAGCGAGGAGCCGGTGGGGATACAAAGAATAACGACCTCCCGGATTTGTATGACTATAAGGTAAAGCGGCTATTCGAATATAAACCGCTCTCCGACTTTGATGCAGAGAGGGGAAGTGTTGGAATTCCAAGGGTTCTAAACATGTACGAGAACTATCCGTTCTGGTACACATTCTTCACTAAACTTAAATTCAGAGTAGAATTATCCCCACCATCAACTAAGTCGCTATATGAGTCCGGAATGGACAGCATTCCATCGGATACGGCTTGTTATCCTGCAAAAATAGTTCATGGACATGTGAAGTGGCTTGTCAATCAGGGACTGAAATTCATATTTTATCCGTGCATTAATTACGAGCGAAACGAAGATCCAACAGCACCGAACCATTATAACTGTCCTATAGTTGCGACATATCCGGAGTCGATAGCCAACAATATGAAGGACCTCTTCGAAGAGGAGATGGTTCGCTTTGTTCATCCATTTGTACCGTATGATGACGATAAACGACTTATCGCAAACCTTACTGAAGAATTCAAAAGTTTACATATTACGAAGAAAGAAATCGAAGAAGCCGTCCATGCTGCCAGAGCCGAGCAGGACCGCTTTAAAGCTGATGTAAGAAAGCAAGGGGAATATGCACTTAAATATGCCCGCGACAATGGAAAGAAAGCCGTGGTCCTGGCCGGGCGACCATATCACCTTGATCCGGAAATAAACCACGGGATTAATAAACTAATCCGCTCATTCGACTTTGTTGTTCTTTCCGAGGATTCGATTGCACACCTTGGTGAACTTCCAAGGCCGGTAAGGGTGCTCGACCAATGGGTCTATCACTCCAGGCTCTATAAAGCGGCCGACTTTGTTGGAAAATACGATGATGTCGAGCTCGTTCAACTCAATTCCTTTGGATGCGGTCTTGATGCTGTTACGACCGACCAGGTCGAGGAAATCTGTGAACACAACAACAAGATGTACACAGTCCTTAAAATCGACGAAGTATCAAATCTGGGAGCCATCAAAATCCGTATCCGCTCGCTAAAAGCTGCTATGGAAGAGCGCGACAAGAACGGCGTTCAGCCTACACCCAGTGCCGAAGCCTTCGAAAGAAAGCTATTTACGGCTGATATGAGGGATCAAAATTATACGCTTCTTGTTCCGCAAATGTCACCGATTCACTTTACATATTTGGAGGCTGCAATGCAGTCGTGTGGATATAATGCGGTTTTGCTGCCGCCGGTCGACAAGAATTCGGTAAATGAAGGCCTTACATACATCAATAATGACGCGTGTTACCCGACTATAGTTACACTCGGTCAGATTATATCTGCCCTGAAGTCGGGAGAATATGACCTGAATAAAACCGCGGTCTTCATGTCCCAAACAGGGGGAGGCTGCAGAGCAAGTAACTATGTTGCCCTCCTCAGAAAGGCCTTAAAAGACCTGGGTATGGAGCAAATTCCGGTAATATCGTTCAATATGGTCGGTCTGGAAAAGAATCCTGGATTTAAGATTACCGCCGGCATGGGACTAAAACTCGTGACTGGTGCGTTATACGGCGATTTAATAATGCGCTTGCTCTATGCAACCCGCCCATACGAACTGGTTCCGGGCGCCAGCCAAGCTGTAGTAGATAAATGGCACGACAAGATTGTCGATAATACGATTCATTTCAACCGACGCGTATTTGCAAAGAATATGGAAGGTATCGTCCGCGACTTTGATGCCATACCGAGAAGCAATGTAGTGAAGCCAAAAGTTGGAGTCGTAGGGGAGATTTTGGTGAAATACCACCCGAATGCCAATAACGATATCGTGGATATCATTGAGCAAGAGGGTGGAGAAGCCGTAGTCCTTGATTTAATCGACTTCTTCATGTACGGATTCTACAGCGCCAGGTATAATTATGAGCATTTGTCCGGTTCGTATAAGGTCATGAAGATAGAGGAAGCTGCAATAAAGGCTATCGAATGGATGAGAAAGCCGATGCGAAAGGCGCTTCGCGAAAGCGTTCACTATACTGAGCCTTCATATATCGAGGAAACTGCTCACGCCGCAACGGAGATAATCTCACTCGGAAATCAATGCGGCGAAGGCTGGCTTTTAACCGGTGAAATGGTTGAATTAATCAAAAACGGTTGCGAAAATATCGCGTGTCTCCAGCCATTCGCTTGTTTACCGAACCATGTTACGGGAAAAGGCATGATGAAGGCCATCCGCGACCTTAATCCGAGGGCCAATATCGTTGCAATTGACTATGATCCGGGCGCAAGCGACGTCAATCAACTTAATCGTATCAAGCTCATGATGGCAACAGCCCATAAAAACCTGCAAAACCTTAAAAGCAGCGAGCCGAAACACGCATAAAATTTGACAATATAGGTAAATGTGATATACTACTTCCAAGATATGAAAGTGATTAGAGGCATTTATTCACAAGAAAACACGAGAGTTGCAGCTCTCGTGTTTTCGATTAGGCTGGTTGTCACTATAAGTCTCCGTCCAACCATTTGCATATTATAGTATGCGACTACACTTGCCAAAACAGAGATAATGAAAGTGATTAGAATTGGCATAAATTCACCCCCTTCCTGTTGCCAGTATGGGGTGTGACAACAGGTAAATTATACCATAGATTTACAATTAATGTAAAGGATTTATTACGCTTGCATAGTATCGCGGAGTTGTTGTATAATGACTCTTGCTTGTCGGGGCGTGGCGCAGTTTGGTAGCGTGCTTGACTGGGGGTCAAGAGGCCGCAGGTTCAAGTCCTGTCGCTCCGACCACTAAATCGCTGAAATCTCAATGGATTTCGGCGTTTTTGTTTGTTAAATACATTGCTGATTAACGACATGGCTGATTAGAGGCTTTCTTGTAACGCATGACAAGTTAACCGGTCGCTCTCTTCTGAGCTCCCGGAGTCTGCTTCACTGATTCTGACCACCCATCAGCTGCCCTTGAGCCCAATAGAGAGGGCTCAGGCAGCGGCGGCAGAATCAGAGCAGACCATGCTCTCTATGCGACCTGTTCGGGAAACGGCATTTTCACTGGTTTCCCGAATGCATATTTCAACAAAAACCGTCGTTTCCCGAACAATCCATGCTATTTGTTCGGGAAATCGCATTTTTACTCGTTTCCCGAATGCATATTTCAACAAAAACCCTGATTTCCCGAACAATCCATGCAACTCCATTGCCAATGTTCGGGAAATCGCATTTTTACTCGTTTCCCGAATGCATATTTCAACAAAAATCTTCGTTTCCCGAACACATACGATGAACCTACCACATAAAATAGCAAAATCATACTTTTAGCCGTATAGAAACCTTGAAATATCAACAAAATTTAACGGTCACATTTTGATAACTTTTTCTTGCATATATAGAAGTTTAGTGGTAAAATATTCTTGAGAAATTGTGCATTTTTTGATGTGTAAAAATATATTCAGACAATTTTGGAAAAGAAGAGCGTATTGAAGCAATAAATTAGCAACAAATTTTAGAAGGGAACTTCTGTATGAATACAACCAAAACACTGACAATTGAAGAGATATCTAAAGCAATAACTGATATTGCCCAAGAATATCCCATCAAACGTGCATCCTTGTTTGGCTCATATGCTGATGGCAAGGCTACAGAAGATAGTGATGTGGATATCCTTAATAGACTTCCTTACGCCTACCGTATCACTGTTCTTAATACTTGAGATTAGATACAGAATTCAAGAACTTCTAAAGAAAAACGTGGACGTCATACATGGACCGCTTCCAAAAGATGCAATGATAAGAATTGATAGGGAGGTTCCGCTGTATGAATCATAAAATAGCATGGCGAGAGGCTGCTGGTTTCAGAGACATAGCTGCTCATGCATATCAAACACTGAACATGGGAGACGTTTATAACACAGTTCTGAACGATTTTCCTAAATTTAAACAACAAATACAAGAGATTTTGTTAGATATAGATTAGTAAACAAAACATCAAACATAAACAAACCACCGCAAAAGGGGAACGATAGGGAACCCAAAAGGTAAAGGGAATTTAGAAGGGAACTTCAAAATGAAAAATGTAGAAAGAAACGCAAACAAAGTAAGTGCACAGGCTGAGGGAACTTTGCTTAGTGGAGCAAAGAGTGGAGCCGAGTCTTCCAGGAAGGGAGGTAGATCCATGTACGGACGATCCAAGGGAAAGAGAATACTTAGTCTTTTCTTGGCTATCCTTCTTGGAATCGGAGGCGCACTATCTGGCATAGGGGACTTGATGCTGCAAGGGAAAGTGGATGAGGTACTGGCCCTTGACTTCACCAAGACGGGCAACCCTGACACCTTCGCAAGCGGCCTCCCTGCAACAGAGGTGCATATTGATTCGAGCAAGCTAGTCAACCCGGAAATCGCCTTGTCCTCGGATTCTAACTATTCCCAGAATAATAACACAGGGCGCATCGAGTATGTTGGAAGCAGAACTCCGCAATCGATATTGCGAAAAGAAGGAACCGTCGCAACATTTACCTTCAAGGATGCTGCGATTCTTTCGGACCGTACAACAGCAGATGTGGTCATTACCTACTCTGACCCGAACTTCTACTTCGGCTACAACATGCAAGGCAACAACAACTATACCAACAGAGGTGGGGCACTTGAGGCAGCAGCTCTTCCAATGATTGGAACGGACGGAAGGTCTTTCCACGTTACCGTTCGAGATGGTGGCAGTACGTATAGGTGGTATTACGGCCTTGAGATGAAAGTCAATGTAGCTGTTCCCGGCGCTTCAGGTGAAATCATCTATGGTCTTACCGGAATGTCGGTACAACGTAGCGGAGGCAATTATCAGTCGATTCCGGAATACGTTGAGCATAACGCCTGGAGTGAGCAGGCAGAAATATACGATGGCGCTGTTACGACGCCGATTTTCGCCCCCCAAACAGATGAAGCAAGCTACGGCTTTTCAGATTCTTCTCTCGTAGTGGCAGGAAAGAGCGGACATGGGGGTGGTGACCCAGATAATTATGATGGAACCACTTGGAATAAATCCTACCTGACAGGTTTTATCACAGAAGGCACTGCTGACACAGGTGTTACGATGACATACCGCGGCGGCGCCGGATGGAATCCAACAGCTACAACCAAAGCCCAAGCTGTAGACTCCAACCTCATGGAAAACAGGCCGGCTTTCAAGCTGGACATATCCTCGTCGCCAGGAGGTACCGTCTGGATCAATAAAAACACCGGCACCGTTGATGCCAGCACGGGCAGCGGAAGCAACGTTGATGACAGGGGCCAGGGCCTTTATAGCGTACCTCGTGGCAAGACCATGACTGTAAAACTGAAGCCGGACAACAACGAGTATTATCCGGAGATTGTTTACGCGGGCAGTTATACGGAGAACGGCAGGACATCTGACACAGTTACGCCGACCCGCGTAGTAGAAGGTGGTCAGGTCTACTATACATATACCTTCGACAACATCCTGGAGGACAAGGAACTCTACGTTAAGTGGGCTCCGATTCAAGCTAAAGTTAAAGCAACCAAGGACTGGATCGATGAAAGCAATGCATACCAAAACCGTGGCGATATCAAGTTTAATCTCGATCCTGCAATTTTGCCTGCGCAGAAGATTGACATCAGTCAGGATACCTACAGCGTAGACTGGGGTGATGAGAGCGGTTTTACCGATGTAGACAATAATACCATTCCCGGGACAGTGTCCGGAGCAACCGGTTATAATGCCAGCAACCAGTATTACTATGACAACAACAGTTATACCTGGAAACCATACTCGAAAAATACAAACGGGTTGGACTCCGGTGTGAAAGAAGCTCCGGCCGCGGCATCCGGCAGCGCGCTGAAGACTGATTTCCTTCCGAAATATGATGCAAACAATACAATCATCGACTACTCCGGTGTAAATGAGGAGAACATCGGAGCGTACTCTATTGAAACGTATTATGATAAAGAACAGGAAACCATCACAGAAGAGAACAACACACTTGAAACGCCAACGGATCCTATTCAGCCCAATGCGGCAAATTACGAATACAAGATTAAGAATACATTAAAAACCGAAGATCTTACCATCACAAAGGCGTGGAATGATGCAAGCAATAGCGCGCGTAAGCGTCCGACAGCGGACGAGTTCAAAGCACTCCTAAAGATGTACTGGAAGACTGCCGGCAACGCTGTCCCGGACTGGTCAGAGAAGACGAGTGATTTTGCCTCTAAACTGACTGTTACAGACAACGGAGATGATACCTTCACCGTAAAATGGGCAGGTCTTCCTCAGTACTACCAGAAGCAAGAAGCAGACTATCAAGCCGAAGAAGGTACGGAGCCGGCGGATTACACCTTGAGTCCCACAGGCAAGGTGACTAACGGTTCCACAATCACAAATACACTTGAGAAAGACGTATCTATTAAAAAGCAATGGGTTGACGAGAATAATAAGAATAACAACCGTCTTGATGCATCTGCTATGACAGGCTCCTTCACGCTCTATACGGATGCAGCCTGCGAGCAGGCTGCGCAAAATGCTCCGACTCCCGAAGTGACCGATAACGGTGACGGCACTTTTACTGTCACCTGGAAGGGCGTACCAAAATACGATTCAGCTGGAAATGAACGCACCTACTATGCAAAAGAAACAACAGTTCCGAACGCCTACACCATCACCCAGGGTTCGAACGGCGTCGTGACGGACGAGCAGGTAGCAAACGCCGGTACGATCATCAATACAGAAAAAAAGAAGAACATCACCCTCACCAAGACCTGGAACGACGCCGAGTACTTCACCGCCGATACCATCAACAAGGGCTACACCCGTCCAAACGTGAAGATCACAGTTACCGGAACGGCGGGTAGCGCCGAGGTGTTCAAGAAGGAGTATGAGCTCACGGCTGCCAATGCAGTCATCGGCGATAACTACAAGTGGAGCGCGACCTTCACCGACCTGCCCATTTACTATGGCAACCAGGTAATCACCTACACGGCTGAAGAAACAGAGCCGGACGGATTTGAAAAGGCGGACAACGGAGCTGTTGACCTCAGCACCTCCGAGGAGAACAACGCCATCATGAGCGGCGGCGCCACCAACACGCCAAAGAAGGAAGAGAAGCACGAGAGCATCACGCTCAAGGTCAAGAAGGTCGATGCCAACACCAACACGGGCACAGGCATCGAAGGCGCCACCTTTACCGTGAGCGGAACGCCCACGGACGGAAGCAGCTTTGATGACCTCGTGGTCACCACAGGTGCAAACGGCATCGCCGAGTTCACCTTTACCAAGGCCGGGACCTACACCCTGAGCGAGACCACGGCACCTACTGGCTATGAGAAAGACAACAGCACCTACACCATCGAGGTGAACGAGCAGCTCACCTCCATCACCCTCAACCAGGCCAATGATGTGTGGACCTGGCTCTACAACCTAGTCTTTGGCTCCAACACCACCTTTAGCTACGATGCGGCCACACGCACGGGCACCATCTCCAACACGCCAAAGACGAGCAGCCTTGAGGTCACCAAGACCTGGGCAGACAACAACAACCAGGATGGCGCGCGTCGTACGACCTTCGTGCAGCTCCAGAAGAGTGTCGATGGCGGCGCCACGTGGACCAACGTTGCCGGCCAGACTGCCGACGTTGATACAACCTATACGGCTGCACGCACTTCGGTGGGCACCTTCTCGGACCTTCCGGCCTATGAGGACGGCAACCCCGTCAAGTACCGCGTGAGCGAAACTGCAATCAACAACTACACAACGACGTACGATGCGGGCAGCGGCACCGAATATGCAGCCGAGGGCGCCGGCGTGGACCTGCTGGATTCCTCCGACGCTACGGGAGATACGACCGCAGGTAAGTCCATCGATGTCAAGAACTACCACAAGCCTGCAGAGACCAAGATCACCATCAACAAGAAGTGGGCAGACGACAAGTACGACAATCCTGGCGCAAATGTTGACAACCAATACAAGCGTCCTGACTCTCTGAGTTTCACCATCTCTGGCTTGGTGGATGGCACTGCCGTCACCCTGCCCGATGGCAAGACCAGCGCGACCATCACGCCTTCTGACAAGACGGACGACGCCCAGTGGACCACCACCGTCGAGGGCCTGCCCCTCTACAGCGCGGGCGAGATTATCACCTACGACGTAACCGAGAACACTCCTGCCGACTACACCATGACCGTCACCCAGGGCATGCGTAGGAACACCGCCAACAACACCTGGAGCATCGAGGTCACCAACACGCCCAACGAGGGGAAGGAATACACCCCCAACTCGCTCCAGATCAAGAAGACCGACGTCAATACCGGCAACGTGCTCAAGGGCGGCGAGTTCAAGATCTACCAGGAGAACGGATACGTTCTTGCGACCACCGATATGGTCGAAGCCAATACAGTGACCATCGGTGAGAATGGCCTTGCCGATGTCAAGTTCCTGCAGCCAGGCACATACATCATCCGCGAGTCGGCGGCACCTACGGGCTATCAGCTTTCGACCACGGATTACACTGTCGTGGTCAACGAGAAGCTCGACAAGATCGAGATCAAGACCGATTCCAGCAAGACACCAAGCACCTTCTGGAACTGGATCTACGAGCTCCTCTTTGGAAACGTCACGCCTTCTGGCTGGGATTCGGATAACCAGATCCTGACCGTGCCCAACACGCCTGAGACCACGTCCCTTACCGTGGCCAAGCAGTGGGCCGACCAGACCAACCAGGACGGCAAGCGTGTGGCTTCTCTGGACTTCACGCTCACGGCCAGTGCAGCCGTGTTCAACAACAACACGTCTCTCACCACGCAGAAGACCATGAGCGGCATCGACCTTGCCATGATCGATAACCGCGATGCCGGCGAGGTCACTTTCGACAACCTTCCTATATATAGGGATGGCGAGAAGGTCGCCTACACCGTGACCGAGAAGACTGTGCCTACGGGCTACACCGAGAGCTATGACAAGAACAACATCACTCTCGAGACAAATGCCAACAATAACCGCATCACGGTCAAGAACACGCATGAGGTCGAGAAGATCAATATTGCGGCCGTGAAGGAATGGGACGACAACAACAACCAGGACGGCAAGCGCGCGGCTGCCACGGCGGTGACGCTCTATGCCAATGATATCCCGAACCGCACGGTCGGCTCTGTCACCTCTACGACCGAGAGCGGAGCGACGATCCAGACCTGGACTGGTCTCGATGCCTACGACAACGGCCAGCCCATCACCTACCGTATCGAGGAGTCCTCGATGCCGGAGTACACCACCACGTATGAGCTTGCCTATAAAGACAAGACAAGCTCAGCCCAGACGAGCGCAAGTCAGACAATAAAGGGCGATGCCATCAGCCAGGCTGAAGGCGAGAACACCGCAACCTTCACCATTACCAACAAGCATGTACCTGAGACCACCAAGGTCTCCGTGGCCAAGATATGGGCTGATGAGAACGACCAGGATGGTTTCCGCAGCAGCGTGACTGGCACCATGGCCCTCTACAAGAAGGTCGGCGATGCCGACGGCACGCCGGTTATCGGTGCTGATACAAAGACTGCCACCACAGCAGACGACTGGACCGCAAGCTGGGAGAACCTGCCGGTCTATGAGAACGGCACTCGCATCAAGTACTACGTAGTCGAGACGCTCTCTGGCGACAAGGCTGCCGAGTACGCCAAGAGCGGCGACGGCGAAGCAACAGGCCTCAATGCAACCTCCGGCGACACCGGTACCATCACAGTGACTAACACTCATACGCCAGAAAAGGCGTCAATTAAGGTTATCAAAAACTGGGATGATAAGAGCAACCAGGACGGCTTCCGTCCGGGCGACCTTACCGTGACGGTAGTGGGCACGGTGCCTGCAGCAGAGGCTGGAGCAGACCCCGTTCAGGTGAGCACATTCGACCTCACCCTCAGCGGCAGCGGCGATTCCTGGGAAGCCACCAAGGCGGACCTTCCGGTCTACTCAGGCGGAAAGAAGATCACATACACCGTGTCTGAGAATATCGATACGGTCAACACCAAGGTAGATGCCGCTGGTTCTACTAATAAATATAGTGTCAACTACGACACTAAGTCGGGTGAGCTCAACGCCAATCAGACGACCGAGCTCGAGCTCACGAACTTCCGCGAGACCGATACTACTCAGATCACCATCGTCAAGACATGGAACGACGCTGATATCATTGCTGCAGAACCGACAGACGGAAACACATATACCCGCCCGGTACTGACTTTCACTATTGAGGCCAAGGCGGGAAGCAGCGCCGTAAATGTATTCGATAATGGCACAAAGAGTAGCACGACCGATACGCTGACCGGCGAGACCAATGGCACCACTGCCACATGGACCAAGACGATCACTGGTCTTCAGAAATACTACAACGGCACAGAAATCACCTATACTGCGACCGAAGACACACCGGACGGCTTCACAAAGAGCAGCGAAGGAGCCCTCACGGTCACCAATACGCCTCTCGTAGGAACAGATTATACGCCGGTATCCATCAGCATAAAGAAAGTGGATGCTAAAACAAACTCCGGCACAGGCCTTGCCGGCGGCACCTTTACTGTGTATCTGGAAGACGGCACCACCCTTGCTACGGCCGGACAAAACGGCCAGGTCGATGTGAGGGAAAGCACCACAGATGGCGCCGGTCTTGCAACCTTCACATTCAATGAACCGGGTATTTATAAGATAAAGGAGACTTCAGCGCCTGACGGTTATATTGCATCCTCAGATACGTATACGGTGGAAGTAGATAAGACACTTTCAAAGATCAGCTATAAGGATTCTGACAGTTTCTGGGAGTGGCTCTATAAGCTCTTTGTGGGCGATGACTCTACCGGTACCTGGGACGATGACAAACAGCTGCTCACGGTTACAAACGAGCCGGATACTACTTCCCTTACAGTGAATAAGATCTGGCACGATAACAACAACCAGGACGGACTGCGTGTTGAAGAGATCCCGTTTGAACTGATTGCCAACGGTGCGGTATTCCCGAAAACTGACGGTACAGGATATACAGATAGTAAAGATAAGACAATGACCGGTATCAGCAAGGTCATGATCGATGACAATGTTGCCGGAACGGTCACATTTGATAACCTTCCGATGTATCGGGACGGCAAGCCCGTAAAATATACCGTACTGGAAATGATGGATCCAAGGGATGGCGGCGCACCGGATGGATACACGGATACCTACAGCTATACGCAACCCATCACCCTGGTGAAAGATGCTGCGTCAAACCGGGTTACCGTCACCAATACCCATACACCTGAAACCATTGACATCAGTGTTATGAAGGATTGGGACGATTCAGATCCGAGCCGGCGCGGAAATGCTACATTGACCCTGGAAAAACAGGTAGAGGGAAGTACCGCCACTACAATCGTGGACCAGGTACCGGCCATTACAGCAGATACACAAGACAATGCAACGGTTCAGACCTGGTTGGATCTTCCTGTCTACGAAAACGGAAAGAAGATTACTTATTCCGTGCGCGAGACGCAGATCCAGGGCTATGCTGCACCGATCTACAGCACAGCATATACGAAAAAGGACGATAGCCAGTACAGCGGCAATAATGCTGTTGTGAATGCTTCCGATGTAAAAGAGACTGCAACCGTGACCGTCACCAATGTGGAGACATTGAACATCACGGTCAAAAAGATCTGGGTGGACGGCGCCAATGCGAACGTAACGCTGCAGCTGTTCCGCACAGCCACACCGGAAGCTGATCTCGTGGACAGTGCCATCAAGAAAGTGGACAGTGTTACCAGTACGGCAGAAAACCCGAAGAAAGTAAAGACATGGAGTCCGTATGCTTCTGACGGGACGACGCTTATAGAGGGCTGGAAAGAGGTTCCCCGTGCGATCCACACCTTCGTGTCCGATCACTTTGCGAATTCAAGCACAGGTGACGATGAAACACATGTGTTTGAAGGCTTGCCGAAGTACGATGAAAATGGCAATAAGTATCTGTACCGCGTTCTCGAGACCACTGTGCGTGAGCGCTTCGAAGCAGATCAGACGGACAACTACACGGTCACCAATACCAATGTTCACAAAGACAACGGGTTTGCCAACATCAATGTTGTCAAGGAACTTCAGGGCCGCGAGTGGCAGGATGACGATGAATTCTTCTTCCGGATCGAGGCTGTGGACGGTAAAAACACGGTCTCCGGTGAGACGATCGCAAAGGATGACGTGCCGATTCCGCGCATCCTTCACGAAGGTACGGAAACCGTCAGGGATGTTGCCAGTGCGGTTGAGACCAATACAGAGGTAGGCGCGCTCGGCCGGGCTGTAACCTTCACACCGATCGAATACACTACTGACGATGTTCAGATGGGACAGACCATCGAGTACAACTACATTGTCTATGAAGTTGCTGATGCGGATGGCCATAAGCTTACGTCAAAGACTGACGATAAGGGTATCACCTATGTGGAGGATGCTACATCCACAGACGATAGTTTTGTCGCAAAGATTCATACGCTAAAGGTGGTCGTCATCAATGACGGTGGTAAATTGAACACCGGAATCTATTGGGACGGCAGTTCTGAACAGAGCGCGGTGCCGGTCTACACGAATACCTACGATGCGGCCGCGTATGTCCATGCCTACATTATCAAAAATATCAATGGACGTGACTATGCAGGAAGCGATAGCTTCAGCTTCGATGTGATCAATCTTTCCGGGTCTGTTCTGCGACCCGAGCGTGATGATCCTGCCATTACGGAGCCGACGATCGATTCCGCCGCAGCGACGGTTGATGCTGCTGCAGGCGGCGTCTATGTAGAGGCGGATGGCGGCACGGATTATGACCCGAGTACGGCATCTTCGGGCGCGACCAAGGCTGTCCGTACCGAAAAAGCCACCTGGATCAAGCTGTCCGACCTTTCAATCGGCTCCGGAGGAAAGGCCAAAGGAACGTTCCTCTATGAGCTGATTGAAAACAAAGACAACTCCTCAGCAGAGGGCGATGATCTGCTCTTTGACGGCAAACGTGTCTATCTGAGGGTGGTTGCAGAAGACAATCTGGACGGAACGCTGAAGATCGAAGAGACGTACTGGCTCGATGCCGCCTGCAAGATACCGGCACCGGCAACGAAAGTGCTCATCAATACCGAGACCGGAGAGATTGCCGAGGCAGGAAAGACTGCAGCAGATTCCGGGTACGCATATGCCAATGCTGCTTACTTTGAGAATGAAAAGGTCTCTGATATCGTCGTAAAGAAGATCTGGGTAAGCACGGATGAAAACGGACAGGAAGTTCCTGTAGAGCCTGCAGACAATGCTGTTGTGCGCCTGAACAGATATAAGGTGGAAGACCTTGAAAACCCGGGCGAGCTTCCCTCGAATATCGACGAGTGGGAGCCTGTCGAGACGCACACTTTTGACAGAGGCGACTACTATAAGGCAACCATTAACGGGGTTGAGTACACGCAGAAAGATGCCGCAAGGGCGATAGCTGACGGCACTGTTACGCCTGCCCAATTTGCTGAAGCGCAGTGGACGCTCAGGGAGGATGCGCCGAGTTACACCTTTGAAGATCTTCCGCTCCACGTAGTGGATGAGAACGGTAAGACCTGGCAGTACATTTACCGTGTCCGCGAGGCAACGGGCTCTGAAGCATACACGACCCAGTATAAGACAGATGTTGCGAATCAATGGGTAGATGACTGGACGGGTATTCATAACGCGCGTGACCATGTCATCACGATCAAGAATAAGCTTGCGGCAACCAATACGGTGAACATCGCTGCCGTCAAACAGTTAATGGGACGAGATTGGCTTGATAAAGATGCCGATAATGAAGAAGTGGATCGTTACACGTTCACATTGGAACCGATTGGTATCGGCACATATTATGAGAGCGAAACGACCGTAGACTCCACCACATACAAAGCCGGCGATCTTAAAAACACAGAGACAGAAGAGGTTGCTGACGGCTATAAATACGATGGCACAAATATCGTTAAGCGGATCAGCGACAGTGCCTTGAAGCAGGATGGAGCGGGCAACGCAGAGCCAAATATGCCTGCAGCGCCGGTTTCCACAGAGCTTGAAAGCACTGCTGCGGATAAGGCTCTGGCCGCAAAGAAGACAAGGTCAAACGATTACGCTAATGACACAGAAGAAGTTGTAGGCGTCGGCGAACGTCTTGCACGCTTCGGCTCCATCACATATACAATGGATGACCTTGTATATAATCCGACGACCGGTCATATGCAGGGAGACTTCTTCTATCTCATGAAGGAAGATATTCCTACCGATGCTGTCATGCTCAATGATGATGGGACTGAATCAGACACAACCTATGCGCAGGCAGTTGCTGCTTCAACCGATGCCGGTAAGAAGTTTAAGCATCTGGGTGTGACATACGACGGAACAGTTCATACAGTTCATGTAAAGGTCAGAGAAAACCGCACAAATGAACTTGTCACGCAGATCGCATACGATGAAAAGACTCCGGGCGATATCGAAACCGGTACGCAGTTCACGCCGGTATACACCAACTATTACGGCGCGAGCACGGAAGTGGCTGTCGAAGTCGAAAAGCGCATCCTCGGCCGCGACTGGAAAGCGGACGACAACTTTGACTTTGTCATGATCCCGATGGCGGGCGCTCCCTTCGCAGATGCGGATGCGAGCGAGTTCCCGGAAATCGGAACGCAGGACCATAATGACCGTGAAGCACGCCTTGAACAGCGCCACGCGATCCACAACCACGATGGCGAGCACGTGAAGCGCTTGTTCGTGAATCCGAATCAAGAGATTCAGACCCTCACCATGCCCAAGATCAAGGTCGACCTCAACTCGCTGACCAGCACCGCCTCGGGCGAGGAGACCGGCGAGAACGCGGTCAAAGACTCGAAGGGCAATGTTGTTCCTGCCGGCATGAAGTACGGCCGGTTCATGTACGCCCTCGAGGAGACCGACGAGTTTGATGACAAGAACGAGAACTCTGTTGAGGATCTTGTAAAAGATCCGGATACGGAATATGCCCGCGTGACGGTCATCGACAATGGCGACGGCACACTGGATTCCTATGTGGAGATCTTTGAGGATCGCTATGCATCCGAGAGCAAGCAGCGCAAGGATCCGGAAACTGGAGAAAACGCAACTATTGCTACTTTTGTAAACAAGATCAGACGTGATCTGGAAATCGAGAAGGCATGGACTGCTCCGGCATCCTCCGATATCACGCTTGAACTGCAGTGGACGACAAAGGAAAATCCGTCAGAGAACGACTGGACACCGGTTGCAGGCACAGAGTGGATAACAGGTGTCAACGCTTCACAGAACATCACGGTCTACGATTACAACCATGATGATAATGCCCGTACCTTCAGCAACCTCCCGGCCTACATGCCGGCGCTTGCGGACGGCAGCTTTGGCTACGACGACCTCGAGCTAAATGACAAGTGGGTCTACTACCGTGTGGTCGAGACGACTACGGGACATTTTGATACACGCTACAGCGATGTTGCATATGCAGCCAACGATACCGTTGACACCATGATTAGTGACGGTAGTGGCGGAGAAGTTGCAAAGTATTCCGAGGAACCACTCCATACCGGACCAGAAAAGGATGCAAGCGGCGCTTGGATCACGCCGGAGAATCGTGTGACAAAGCTTTACGTCACCAACTTCCCAGAAGATCTTGAGGGACCGGCAACGCCGCATGTGGTCAAGCAGCTTATTGGCCGCGGTTGGACATCGAGCGATACCTTCACCTTCGTCATAGAGCAGAAGGAAAGCAAACTCGGCGACGAAGATGAATTCACGCCATACGATCCAGATGATGAAGACCGTATCTTCCCGATGCCTTCCAAGACGGAGGGCGAGGGTGCGAGCGCTGTGACAGCAGAGACAAATACTGCCACGGCAACGATGCAGTCATCCGAACCAGTGTCAGTGAACGAATATAACGCTGCATTCGATCCCATCACCATCAAATTGTCTAACCTTAAGGTTGACCCGGCAGACAATGTAGCCAAGGGTTGGTTCACCTACACCATCACTGAGAAAATTCCTGATGGTGCCGATAGTTACACAGAGGGCGAGGGCAATAATGCTAAGACCTATTATGTAAAGGACAATATCAAGTACACCACGGAGACACATACGGTGACCATCTACGCACAGAACGACGGTAACGGCGCAGTGACCACATCCGTGAGCTACGACGGACGTCCGGTAGGTGACTTTGTTCCTGTATATACCAACGAAGCTCTATTGGAGACTCCGATTAGGGGAACCAAGACCTGGGTCGGTGGCGAAGATTCTGAGCACGTGAACGCCACAGCAGCCGGTGACGAGGGCACTGACAAGCTTGGTATTAAGATCTACCGCAAGACTGTTGCAGACAAGGAAGTCGAACTGACCAAGGACGATGCAGGTCGCGACCTCAAGGTTGTCTGGAGTGCTGCAACCGGCAATGCTACCTACACCATAAAGGCGGTTAAGACCACCACTACGGTTGACCCGGAGACAAGTGAAGAAACAACCACTACGGAATTGGTCAACCCGGTATTCGATACCGTTGGCCCGAAGGGCAACGAGTACGTCTACCGCATTGAGGAGAGCGCTTCGCTGGAGAACTACGAGCCAAGCTATCGCACCATCAAGGTTTCAGACGACACCATCACCAACACGTCCACCAAGAAGGACTCCATCAAGGTCACCAAGACATGGGATGATTCGCAGAACGCGGCAGGATTTAGACCAGATAAGGTTACGGTCCATCTGTATAAGGAAATAACTAAGACTGATGGAACTGAGACTGTCCAGGTTGAGGTCGGCCATAGAACGATTTCCTATAATTCAGAGGATGATCAAGACGAACACCATTGGACAACCGGTACAACATGGGATAACCTCCCTGTTTACGATGAAGATGGTAACAAGATTAAGTATGTTATCATCGAAGAAAGCGAAGCCGGTTACACTACGACATACGCTCTTGATAGTACTGCTGATGCTGACTATAAGGTCGTAGATGGTGGTTCTAAGGAGTTTGAACTTGATGGTTCGAACCCGGATGCTCCACAGACGATTGATGTCAAGAACTCCCTGACACCTGCAACTAATGAAGTAAAGGTAACAAAGGTTTGGGGCGATGACAGCAATCTCGAGGGTAAACGTCCGGAATCCGTTACATTTAAGCTTTCCAAGTATGTATGGGACAGCACACTTAACAGTGGTAAGGGTGCATACAGCACCACAAAGACACCTGTAAGTGGAACAAGTGGATCCGATATAAAGGATCTTGTCCTTGATGGAACAAAGGATACTACTACAGATCCTCATGCTAATGAGCTTGAACCAACTGATTCCAATACATGGGTAGGTAAGTGGACTGATCTTCCGCTCGAAGAAAATGGCAAGGCCATAATCTATGTAGTAGAAGAAGTAGTTGACGGAACTGACGGAAATACCGGTGTATATGCTACTGCAGGAACTGCAGGCAAGTACAGCAATACCCCATGTATCTCGGGAGACCAGGTAAAGGGCTTCACTGTCAAGAACACCTATACTGAGGACCTTACTTCTGCAAGCATTACCAAGGTTTGGGAAGATGACAGTAACGAGACAGGTATGCGTCCGGATACTCTCACCATGGAACTCTGGAGAACCTATAAGGATGGCTCAAGCGTAGAAGGTGTGGATAAGTTTGAGAAGGTAGAAACCGATGCTAATGGAAATACCATCAAGCATGTGATTTCTGCTGACGATGCTTCTTCATCCGACAGCAATAAGTGGGAATACAGTGTATCCAATCTACCAAAGAATATCTTCGTAACAGTGGATGAGGGTGCAGATGCTAAACAGGTATCCCGTCCGATTACATATTACTGGAAGGAAACTGTTCCGCAGAACTACAGGGCTACAGCATCAGGCGATGCTCCTACAGGTGATGCCGATACAGCTAAGACCAGTGATGCCGGCGCGAGCACAGTAGTTCAGAAGGCTGCTAACGGCGAGACTGTCACCAACAAGCTGGAAGTCCTCGAGCCGCTCGTAATCAAGCATTGGGCTGACGGCAATAATACCAAGGGCATCCGTCCTGAACCGCTGAAGACTAAGATGTACCTCTACGAGACCACCTCCGAAAATCCGGAAAATGCATCGGATAGCGAGTGGACTTTGATTGCCAATGCAGAAGTAGAAGACAACGATGGCCTCGACGGCAGAGTGTCGATTAATGAATGGCGTGCTGGCTCCAGTATTACGGGTGACCGCCTGGATATCAACAACACACTGTACTTGCCTGCGTATAAGGATGGCAAGCTTGTCACTTACCGCTTGAAAGAAGTGATTACGGACGAGGCCGCCAAGCAAAACTACACCGTCACCTATATGCGGGGCGATGCAGCTGTAACAGACCTTCTGTTCGATTTCGAGTCCAAGAGTGGCAGCATTGAGTTCTTAACTGTAACAAACAGCTTGAACCCCGACTTCACCATCACCAAGAAGTGGGTCGATAATGGTGAGGCTGATGGTCCACGCCCGAGTGCAGATGCTTATAAGGAAAACCTGAAGCTCTTTGCAACGGGACCGTTTGGTACTGGCGGAGCGGCCGAGACCAAGGACGTTACCTCCGACTACGCTGACAAGCTTAACGTCACGGATAATGATGACAATACCTATACGGTCACATGGGAAGGACTGCCGCAGTACGCCGCAGGTGAAGAGCCCGATGGCTGGGGCGGTAACAGGATCATCTACCACGTAGTTGAGAGCAAGGTTTCCGGTTATGCCGATCCCGCCTACAGCAATGTGGACGACCCGACTACCGATGAGTACTTCGACTATATCATCGATGGCGAAGAAGATGAGTCCACCGTTACCGATAAGGCCTACGCTAACGGCACCATCACAAATACGCAGCTTATTAACATTGATGTTAAGAAGATCTGGGATGATAACAACAACCACGACGGACAGCGTCCGACGAGTGTCGAGATTACGCTTTATCAGAACGGTATAGAACTACCATCTGAGCAGGCTGCAATCTCCGGTGATGCTGCACAGACCTTGACAGTCGGAACTGCCAAGAATGAAACAAGCGGCGGCACATATAGTCAGTCCGCTGACGGAAATACCGACACCTGGACCAAGGTATGGATTAACCTGCCGTATGCAGATGCCAATGGTGTTCCATATAATTATACGGCTACGGAGACTTTGATAGGCGGAAATCTGAATGACCCGAATTATGAGGCTCAGGACAACAAGTCCATCCGACAGATACTCTTAAGCACCTGGAATGATACCAAGAACGCTCTCGTCTTTGATGTAACCAACAAGGATAGCGAAGACAAGATAAGCTTCACGGTAACCAAGGTCTGGGATGACGGAAGAGATGTCGATGAACTTCGTCCAACTGCAATTAGCTATAAGCTATACCAGCAGGCAGAGGGTGAGACAGAAAAGACTCAGCTTACGGAGCTTCCGGAAGAAGCATATATAACCGCTGCTGATGGTAGCACTATAGGATGGACCGAGAATTCCGATGAATTGAGCATTTTGTCGGCACCGGATTCCACTTCATGCAATACCAAGGTCATCACCTTCAACAATATGCCAAGATATGCTGTTGTTTCAGGTAAAGGTGGTAAGAAGATTACTTATACCGTGGAAGAGGTTACACCTATTAATGGAGTAACTACAGGTACGGATGTAGTAGATAGTTATACTGCTTCCGTAACCGGAAGTTCCGATACCGGTATTACAGTAACCAACACACATAAGCCTGTAACTGCAACTGTTACACCGACAGCGAACAAGGCAATTGTTGGACGTACATTCGAAGACGGTGATGAATTCAAGTTCATTATTACGCCAAAGGATGGAGCACCAAGACCGGTTGCGGACTATGTAACCATTAAGCCGACTGCTGGTGAAGACACATACAGGATAACGCTACCTGCGATTACAATTACGGGTGCGGATATCAATAATGCCGGAACAGCAGCTATTAAGATGGCTGACATAGCCAATAGTTCCGATAGTGAAGATGTATTCGAATATACTGTCACGGAGGTTGACGGTGGAAAGACTATCGATGACTTGCTCTATGACGCATCTGAGCTAACACTTAAGATCAAGGTCAAGAGCGCCGATGGCGGTAAGACTATAACTGCTGATTATGAATGGGTAGATAATAAGAATACCTTCACTAACAGTTATGGAGCAGACACAAATCTAACCATCAGAAAGGTATGGGTGGATACTGATGCTGACAGCACTGTAATCGTAACACGTCCTGAAGAAGTCACAGTAACACTTAATGCTGAGGCAGGAACCGAGATGACGACCTTGGTAGATGATAAGGGATTCACTAAGGATGATGTGAATAGTACAGCCGATAAGTTCATCTATACCAAGGACTTCACGCTCACATCCGGTGATGCTACTTCTGCAGAACATACCTGGCAGGTAAAAACAGGAGTGCTTCCGAGATATGATGCCAACGGAAGTGCGATTAAGTACACTGTAAGTGAAGAAACTGTACCAAATTACAAGGATCCAACATATGTAACGGTTGGCCCGCTATATACTGTTGTAAATGTCTATAAGACAACTAACTTCACAGGTACAAAGACCTGGATTGATGGTGGAAAGTCTCACGACAATACGACAGAAATTAAGCTTACTGTTGAGCGCACAATTGAACCTGTAACGGACGATTCAACTTGGGAAGAAGTAAGCAGCGCGCATGTCGATTGGACCGGTAACAGCTTCAAGATAATCGGAATACCTGAAAAGGATACTGACGGTAATGTATACGTATATCGTGTAACCGAAAAATCCTTGGGCGGTGACTATAAGACAACATATAAGAATGTTGATAACGATGCAACCACAGGATTTAATGAGTCTGAAAAGACCGATGCACTCTATACTGGCGGAACTATCACGAACAAGCTTGAAGCTACAGCTGAACTAACAGGTACCAAGACCTGGGTTGGCGGTGAGGATTCCGAGCATGCTAACAGTGACCTTGGCTTGACCCTCTATCGTGAGAGCACAACCAATGGCGGAAGTGTAAACAGAGAAGCGATCGAAGGAGCTGTGATTACAGGAAGCTTCAGTGCTGAATCCGGAGACGCAGAGTACAAGTTCGGAACCTATGATGCCGATGAACAGAAATTCACAGCCGGAAAGTATGACAAGTACGATTCTGAAGGCTATGAATACATCTACACTGTAGGAGCCGAGACGGGTTACGATGAAGAGAATTACACGCCGAGCTATGATGGACTCAATGTAACAAATACATTCAAGGCGTACAATGTATCTTCTGTAACGGATCAGATTGACATTACCAAGGTACTCGAAGTTGCAACCGGAGATACTCGTGAGCTTGGTGGAGAAGAATTCACCTTCACGATGACATGCCTTGATGATGCATCCTCAATGAGTGCAACCGGAACCAACAAGAAGGATGGAACCGTAACTATGACGGCAATCACCTTCGAAAATGCCGGAAAGTACACATTCGAGATTACTGAGGATAGCGGAAGACTGAGGGATATCACCTATGACGAGACCAAGTACACCGTAGAGGCTAAGGTAAAGGATAGTGACGGCGACGGCGTTCTTGATGTAACGTGGACACTTGTTAAGAAGGATGGAGCTTCCACATCAGAAACATCCATGACCTTCACCAACAAGTATTCCGCAAGCGATGATACTACATCGATTACCGGAACCAAGGTCTGGCTCGACGGTGGTCTCTATCACAACAACAGCGTGGAACTTGCAGATGCCTTCACAGTTGAAAGAGCAACGAATATCGACGCTCCTGACGCTGAGTGGGAAGAGGTACCAAGCAGCGATTACCACGTTGATTGGAGCGATGGTGATAATACCTTCACAATCAGCGGACTTACAAAGTATGCCGATGCCAAGACTTCACCTAAGACTGAATACGTCTATCGCGTGAAGGAAGCTGCAATCGGTGCGTACAAAGTCACATACAACAATGGTTCTTCGAGCCTGAATAACGCTATGTACGACGGCGGAAGAATCATCAATACCGGAGAAGTGAGAGATATCACTGCTACAAAGGTATGGTCAGGTGACGATGATCATAAGACCGATCGTTCTGAAGTTACATTCACTCTGTACCAGACGATTGATGGAGCCAAGAAGAAAGTAGCACTTGATGGAGTCACTAACCCGGTAGTCGGAATTGCATCGGGTACGAACAATGAATCCAATATGACAGCGACATGGACAGGTGTACCGAAATACGCTGCCGATGGAACTACCGAGATTGAATACAGTGTCGAGGAGACCAATACTCCTAAGAACTACACTGCAACAATTACGGGCAACATGGATTCTGGATTCACTGTAACGAATGTTCATAGCGGTGGAACTAACGAGTTCACGGTACGTAAGGTCTGGGATGACAACAACAATCAGGACTTCAAGAGACCTTCATCTGTAACGGTTCAGCTCTATCAGAACGGAGCTGCGATGACTGATTCCGACAAGACTCAGGAACTCAGCGAAAGCAACAACTGGACATATCGCTTCGATAGACTCCCGCAGGCTGATTCCACAGGAAATGACTACACTTATTCCGTAAGAGAAATAAGTGATGGAGAACCTCTTGAAGAAGGTGGAGAGACATCTGAGGGATACACGGTAAGCTATACAACCTCCACCTCAGGAGCTACCATAACCAACAGCTATACACCGGAAACCGTATCGGTTGAAGCTACAAAGGTATGGGATGAGGCATCTGAACCGGATACAAGTCTGAGAACGGATGTCAAACTCCACCTCTATGGAAGCCTTGATGGAAGAATCGTCTACGATGGAGGAACCAAGACTATAACCATGGATTCCGAAGGCGAGCCTACCGGAACCGCTGAATGGACTGACCTGCCGAAGCATTGCTACGATGCTACTCCGCTTGAATGGACAGTCACCGAGGATGCGGTGTTCGGATATACCAGCAATGTGAGCGAGGCTTCTGACAGCACCGAAGAGGCAGTCAAGTTCGAGGTTACAAATACGTATGTCGGTCCTGTATCCACCATCAAGGTGACCAAGGACTGGCAGGACGACAACAACAGAGACAACAAGCGTCCTACAGAGATTACTTACGAGCTCTATAAGAAGGTAGGAAATGCCGAGAAGGTCCTTGTTGATAGCCAGATTGTGACTGCTTCCGATGCTTGGGAATACACCTGGGGTGACCTCCCGGTTGTTGAACAGGTTACTGACCAGGAAACCGGAGAAGTTACGGAAGAAGCAATTCTTTACTCCGTTAAGGAGAAGGCTCTTGACTCGGCTCTTGGATATGATGATCCGATAGTCGAGGCTGTGGAACCGGGAGAATTCAAGGTCATTAACGGCAGAGCCATTGATACCACGAATCTCTACGTGAAGAAGGTATGGGCAGACAATGATGATATGGACGGAATACGTCCTGATCATATCACGATTCTGCTCTATGCCGACGGTTCCGAGGTTGACAGCATGGTAATAACCGCTGAGAACGATTGGAAGGGAACCTTCAAGAACGTTCCAAAGAACAAAGCGGGAAGCCAGGGCGAGGCCATAACTTACACAGTATATGATACATATACAGAGAATGGCTATACTGCTCAGTCAACCAACAGTACCGAAAGTGGAGCAGGAACAGAAGAAGACAGGCTGATTGTAACAAACAGCCGTACATCTTCCGACAAGATTGCCCTTAAGGTAACAAAGGTATGGGCCGGAGATTCCGATGATACAAGCGGACGTAAGGAAGTCGCACTACACCTTATGAAGGTAGTCGAGGGATATGGTCCTGTGAAGGTTGAGGGCCAGACCAAGTATATCGCGGCTGACGCAACCGGTTCCGACCTGACTGTCACATGGAACGGTCTTGCTGCAGTCGAAACGGGCAAGCCGGTTACATACACGGTTGAGGAAGATGCCGTAGATGGATATACTACGGAGATTTCCGACGGCACCTTTGATGAAGCAACAAATACAATCACAATCACGGTGACGAATACCAAGATACCGGTGGTAGACCCTGAAAAGATTACCATAACGTACGATTATAACGACGGAACCGGTAAGAAGGAATCCGAGACGATTGAAAGAGGCTCTGACGAGCCTGGTCAGCCTGCTGACCCGACGCGCGAGAATTACATATTCGGCGGATGGGAACGCATTACTGATGAAAATGGCAATGTAACCTATAAGGCCAAGTGGATTCCTGAGGAAGGCAAGCAGACGATTACCATATCCTACGAAGTTGACGGTGTATCCGTACAGGAAAACACCATCATCAAGGGAGACAACGAGCCGCAGCAGCCTGAGAACCCATCGAAGTCCGGATATGTATTCGGTGGATGGACACGTTCCGTGGATGATTCCGGTAATGTAAAATATACAGCAAATTGGGTTGAGAAAACGACGGATGTTATAACAGAGACCTCCTACAAGGTCACATACGTTGACCCGAAGGCTGCATCCGGAAGCATGATTCTCAAGGCGACGAAGTACGATACCGCAGACTTGGCTGATGCTGAAGCTGATAGTCGTGCCGATAGCCCGGCGGATCCGAGCCATACCGGATGGACATTTACCGGATGGGCTGCCAATAAGGACGAATTCGGTGATTGGATCTTGGTTGCCAAGTATAATGAACCTACACCGAGTGTGGTTACCGAAACCAAGACAGTCACATACATCGACCCACAGGCAAGCAATATGGTGATTAAGCAGGTAGAGACCGACGATCCGTCGACAGCAGAGCCACCTGAAACCAACCCATCGCACAGCAATATGCAGTTTATGGGATGGCAGCTCTACAGGGATCCGAGCGGAAACTGGATCTACGTTGCTCAGTATCAGAGCGATTGCGGAAATGTTCCGCCGACACCGGTAAAGACACATTGGGTACAGTATGTCGATTCTGATGGCACGGTATACCTCGAGAAAGTCGAGATTGAGCCTGGTGAATCGGAACCCGCATCTCCTGCAGATCCTGTGAAGGAAGGCTATACCTTCGGTGGCTGGACTCGCGTGATGGATCAAGACGGCAATGTCACATATACTGCGAGATGGATTAAGAACTCCACTCCTTCGGAGCCTGAAAGCACACACTGGGTACAGTATGTCGATTCCGATGGAAGAGCTTATACTCAGAGAATAAGCATCAAGGATGGCGAATCTGAACCTGCACCGCCTGCAGATCCAACTAAGGATGGATACACATTTAACGGTTGGACTCGCACCGTGGACGGCGATGGCAATGTGACCTATACGGCCAGCTGGGTTGAGAATTCGAAACCGGATGACCCGACACCGGTTGGACCGGACGATCCTGTGGAGAAAACACATTGGGTAACTTATGTGGATTCTGATGGAAACACCATTTATCTGCCAAAGGTTGTTGTTAAGGATGGTGAAGCAGAGCCAGAGCCTCCTGTAATTCCGACCAAGGATGGTTATACATTTAACGGTTGGATTCGCACGGTTGATGAAGACGGCAATGTGACATATACGACGAACTGGGCAGAGAATCCTAAGCCTGTCGATCCGGATCCAGAGAAGCCGGATGATCCGACACCGGTAAAGCCGACAGATACCAAATGGATAACCTATGTGGACGGCGATGGCAATATCATCTACTTGCCGAAGATCACAATTCGCGATGGCGAAGCTGAGCCTACACCGCCTGCCGACCCAATCAAGGATGGATACATCTTTGATGGTTGGACCAGAGAAGTGGATGACGAAGGCAATGTGACATACACGGCGAACTGGAAGCCAACATCGAATACCACTCCGTCAAGCACGCCGAGCAAGTCGTCAAGCAATGTGCCGAAGACGGGCGATGCCAGCGATGTGGTTCTCTGGATTGGACTTATGGCCTGTTCTGCTGCGGTGGCCTTCTACATGAAGCGCCGCAGCATGAAGCACTCCGCAGCCCGCCGCTCGGTCCAGGATGGCAAAAATGACACAGCTGCATAATAGCTGTAAGTAAGACTGGCAGATACTGCTGGCTACAGTAAATGGACTGTTACAACCGCAGATTCTGCGGGCTACAGTAAAGGCACTGTGCCGAATAACATGACAATGTTTGGACAACCATAGAGGCCGTCTGAACTACATATTACCTGATGCTTGGTTAGCACAAGGCCAAGCATCCCAAAGGACGGTTCCAACAGATTGATATCCCCGGAACCGTCCTTTAATTATTGACCTTAAAGCACCCTTTGCAAGTTGTGCCTTTTGGTGTATAATTACAGCAAGAACAAAATAATTACAACGAGTCGATTCACTTGTTTTTGGACCTAAGAGAAGCTATAATTACAGCAAGAACAAAATAATTACAACGAGTAGGTTCACTCGTTTTTGCCTGAAGAGAAGTTATAATTACAGCAGAAAAACTATCACAAGGAGGTCTCCTATGGGAAGACATGGAACTATAGCCGGACGTAAGGCGGCGCAAGATTCTAAGCGCGCTGCAATGTTCACCAAATATGCCAAGGCGATTACAGTCGCTGCCAAGGACGGTGGAGATCCGGATTACAATGCGGGCCTCAGGGTCGCAATAGAAAAGGCGAAAGCCATCAGTATGCCTAACGACAATATTCAGCGTGCCATCAAAAAGGGCACAGGTGAACTTGGTGGCGCATCATACGAAGAATTGACATTTGAAGGATATGGTCCGGGTGGTGTGGCATTCATCGTAAACTGCTTGACGGATAATACCAACAGAACGACATCATCGGTTCGCTCGTCCTTTGATAAACACGGTGGAAACCTGGGAACTCCGGGCTGTGTATCGTATATGTTCAGCCGCAAAGGCGTATTTATCATCGAAAAGACTGACGCAATCGACGAAGATGCGCTCCTCGAAACAGCCCTCGAGGCTGGTGCCGACGACATGGTGACAGAGGACGACAGCTTCACAGTCTATTCGGATCCATCCGTCTATACTGATGTCTATAAGGCGCTCACCGATGCCGGCTACGAATTCGTCGAATCGGACGTAGAATTCGTTCCTTCAATGGAATCAACTCCCAAGGACGAAGACATAGCAAAGCTAAAGAAACTGGTCGATGTCCTTGAAGATAACGAAGACGTCCAAAAGGTACAGACCAACTGCGGAGTCGACCTCTACGCATAGAACCTGCGCTGGGATTACAAATATTTACATAATAGAACTGCCTGGGACTTTTGTTGGGATTCATAATTGAACCTACACTAATTGTACGGGAATCCGAGTTCGAGACAATATGTCAAGCCGTCTTGAACGGAAGACAGAAAACTTTCGACAGGTAACCCACCTATCGGAGGATAGGGCGTCAATTATACCCCAACGGAGCCACCGGGTAGTTTTTTTACAAAAAGACAGATCCAACATATGACATTACATTACTTACAACTATAAATACAGATGTAATTGCGAATGTAAATACATATATCGACACTTATATACCGTAACAAACACATTTATCATCATTCGTATACTGTAACAAACAAATATATCATCACTCGTATACTGTAACAAACATATATAACGTCAACATTAAGAAAAGAATAAAATGAATTTACCAAATAAATTAACAGTTGCAAGAATAATCACGGTGCCGTTTTTCATGGCATGTTTTTTGACGGGCCATTATTTTGGTGCCCTTCTATTATTTATACTTGCATCACTTACTGACATGCTTGACGGGAAAATTGCCCGTTCCAGAAATCTAATAACAAACTTCGGTAAAATCATGGATCCACTTGCCGACAAAATCCTGGTTTACTCCGCATTTTGTTTGCTGGTCGCTGACGAGGATCACCTGGTTCCGGGGTGGATGCTTGCGGTGATATTAGCGCGTGAATTCCTGGTTGCTGGAATGCGAACCGTCGCGGCATCCGAAGGCATCGTGATAGCTGCTGACATGAGCGGAAAGATTAAGACTGTTCTGCAGATGATTGCCGTGCCGCTTTTGATACTGGTAAAGTCTTCAGGAAGCCCCGTTTATTCGCTCCCGTCAGACGGAATACCCTCGAGCCCTGTAAACTGGATTGCGCTTCTTGCACAGGTCTTTCTCTGGGGCGCACTCATCATGACGGCCGTTTCAGGCCTCGAATACGTTTTAAAAAACAAAGACGTCTTCCGCCAGTAAATCGCATATATAACGGGTAGGCCACTATCACAACTTCCGTACCAAATACGCCTTTAGAGCGGAATTCATGTACCAAACTCGTCGTCAGAGCGGAATCTATGTACCAAAGCCCCGTAAATCGACGCCGTGGTACACGAAAAGCCACGACATCAAAGGTTTCTGTGTACCAAATACGCCGTTAGAGCAGAATTCATGTACCAAAGCACCGTAAATCAGGGCCGTGGTACACGGAAACCCGCGGCATCAAAGGTTTCCATGTACCAAATACGCTGCCAAAGCGAAATCCATGTACCAAAGCCCTGTAAATCGACGCCGTGGTACACGAAATCCCACGACACCACAGGTTTCTGTGTACCAAATACGCTGCCAAAGCGAAATCCATGTACCAAAGCCTCGGAAATCAGAGTCGTGGTACACGAAATCCCACGACATCACAGGTTTCCGTGTACCAAATACGCCGTTAGAGCAGAATCCGTGTACCAAAGCACCAGAAATCGACGCCGTGGTACACGAAATCCCACGGCATCACAGGTTTCTGTGTACCAAATATGCCGTTAGAGCGGAATCCATGTACCAAAGCCGTGGAAAACGACGCCTTGGTACATGAAAAGCCACGACATCACAGGTTTCTGTGTACCAAATACGCCGCCAAAGCGGAATCTATGTACCAAAGCACCGGAAATCGACGCCGTGGTACACGGAAAGCCACGGGAAATAACGCCCTGGTACACGGATTGAACGATATTAATAGATTTCGAAATAAACACGTTTCGAATCAATAGGTTTTTGATAGGAGAGAAAAGATGCGTTGCGCAATTCTTACAATTGGAACTGAGATACTGTTTGGGCAGATCGTGAACACTAATACGGTTTACCTAACGAGAGAGCTCAACAATATGGGCTTTGATGTACTGTATCATCATACTGTCGGAGATAATGCAGGTCGCTTAAAAGAACTGATTTTAGAGACGTACAAGGATTGCGACCTCATTGTTTGCACCGGCGGGCTCGGACCAACTGAGGATGACCTCACCAAGGAAACCATCGCTGAGGCCTTTGGAGATAAGCTTGAGATGCATCAAAAAAGTCTGACAGAGCTTGAGGCATTCGCAAAACGCCGTGGCTGGAAGGAGATAACACCTAACAATTATAAGCAAGCCATGATGCCGACCAAGGCAACTGTTTTCCAAAATGATGTCGGAACAGCGCCAGCTTTCGCATTAGAAGGAGAATACGATGGCGTGGGGGATTTAATTGCCTGCCAAGCCGGATTCGACGGCGAGGGGGATTTAATTGCCTGCCAAGCCGGATTCGACGGAGAGGGGGATTTAATTGCCTGCCGAGCCGGATTCGACGGCGAGGGGTTAGACATCGAAGGGAGTGCGATTAACCAAAGGAAAATAATCGTAACCATGCCCGGACCGCCTCGCGAAATGAAGTGGATGTGGGAAAACCACATTAAACCATATCTTCTGAGCTTTTCCGACAAAGCTCTCAGCTACAAGATTATTCGAACCTTCGGAATCGGCGAATCCAAGCTTGAAACCGTTCTCCTCCCACTGATAGATGGACAAACTGATCCAACAATTGCAACTTATGCGAAAGAAGGGGAGTCGAGCCTAAGAATCGCGTCCCAGCGCGCGACAAAGGAAGAAGCCGACGCTGCAGTCGATGAGATGCTCGAAAAAGTACGTGGATATATAGGAAAGTACATTTACAGCACCTCGGACGAGGAAATACACGAAGTAGTCGGACGGGCCTTGATTGAAAAGGGGATTAGCATTTCGGTTTGTGAGTCATGCACCGGAGGGATGTTTGCCGAGAAGTTGGTGGAAGTCTCAGGGATTTCTGAAGTGTTTGACCGAGGATTAGTGACTTATTCAAACCGTGCCAAAATTGAAGAATTGGGCGTTTCGGAGGCCTTGATTGAAGAATATGGGGCAGAAAGTCCGGAGGTTGCGGCAGAAATGGCACGCGGCCTTGCTATCAAAACCGGAAGCAGGCTTTGTGTTTCGTCCACAGGTGTTGCAGGACCTGGAAACAATGTAATCACAGTTACGGATATTAATGGTAATTCATCAACAAAAGAGATTCCAGTAGGTGATATGTTTATCGGGGTCTATTTTGATGGCGAGGTTCACGTTAAGGAACTTCACACGGGTCGCGACGATAGGGTTGTGAATAGAAACAGCTGCACACTAACAATGTTTGACGAAATCCGTAAAGTTCTTTTATAATTAGTCGCCCATGATGCCATGAATAACAGGATCAACCAACGGCACTAACTAACTAAGTAAATAAATAAATAAATTAATTAATTAATTAATTAATTAATTAGATTATTATTTGCCTAAAAAAATGTATGGGAAAAGTATGGGGAAGAAAAATTTTTTATCTTCCCCATATTTTTTTCTCTTTGTTGATAATTACGCTTTAGAGTATGGTAAAGGTTTGGTAATACTAAGGGGAGACTACGGTAAAAGTTAGGTAAATCAACGCCTGCGGCGATTTTGCACTTGACACACATATGGGGAAATAATAGAATTAAATATGCTGAGAGGCGAATCACAATCTTGATATCTCGTTATATCATATTGCAAGAAAAAGTACTTGCTTTTTTAAGAAAAATGTGTAGAATATTATTTGAACGGGCGTTCTCGAATATAAGTTCGACAGTTTAGGCGGACCAGTAACGAGGTTCTAAATAAAGGTTCTAAATAACGTATATAAATCGCAAAGTTAGATAATTAAACTTGGAGGTAAGTATAAATGGCAACAAAGAAGGATATTAAGCCAATCCCTGAAACAGATAAGGAAAGAGAAAAGGCGTTGGAAGCAGCCCTTGCTCAGATTCAAAAGCAGTTTGGCCAAGGTGCCATAATGAAGATGGGCGAAGGAACAGATATAAAGGATTTGGAGGTTATTTCCACGGGTTCCATAAGTCTTGATATGGCGACAGGTGTAGGTGGTGTTCCAAAGGGAAGAATCATTGAAATATATGGTCCTGAATCTTCCGGTAAGACAACACTGACCCTTCACATCGTAGCTGAGGCTCAGAAGAAGGGTGGCAAGGCTGCTTTCATCGATGCAGAACATGCCTTGGATCCTGTTTATGCAAGGAATTTAGGTGTTAATGTGGATGAGCTCTTGGTATCTCAGCCTGATACCGGTGAGCAGGCTCTCGAAATATGTGACATGCTTGCAAGGTCCGGAGCGCTTGACGTAATCGTCGTTGACTCAGTTGCAGCCCTTGTTCCGAGACAGGAAATCCAGGGTGACATAGGTGATACTACGGTTGGACTCCAGGCAAGACTTATGTCACAGGCGCTTCGTAAACTTGCGGGTACAGTTAACAGAGCCAACACATGCATCATTTTTATCAACCAGTTAAGAGAAAAAATCGGCGTTATGTTTGGCAATCCCGAGACAACGACGGGTGGTCGAGCTTTGAAGTTCTACTCTTCCATGAGATTTGACGTTAGACGCGTTGAATCCATCAAGAAGGGCGAAAACGTGCTCGGAAATCGTACCCGTGTAAAGGTCGTAAAGAACAAGGTCGCTCCTCCGTTCAAGAAGGCTGAATTTGATATCATGTACGGTACTGGAATATCAAAGTCGGGCGACATAGTCGACTCCGCCACAGAGTTTGATATCATTGAAAAATCAGGTTCATGGTATAGTTATATGGGAGAGAGGATTGGTCAGGGAAGAGAAAATGTGAAACTGTATCTTGAGGAACATCCTGATCTCATGGACGAGATAGAAGAAAAACTCTTGGAGAAGATTAAAGAGGATAGTTCTTTTAATGACAAGGTCGTACCCGGAAATGATACCGGTGATATGCCTGATGATGCATTCGAAAACTCCAACATGAGGGTTGACGAAGATGGCGTAATTCTGGACTAAAATCCCTTGACATTAAGGGTTTAGCGTGGTAACATAACTTGGTTAGACCGCACGGCAAGGGTGCCTAAAGTCTCTATTATATTTAATGGCGAAAGAGACTACCTGATAAGGCGAGACTGGATAGAGGAGGTAAATTAGTTATGTATGCAATTCTGGAAACAGGAGGCAAGCAGTACAGGGTATCTGAAGGTGATGTAATCACTATTGAGAAGATTCCCGGTGAAGCAGGAGATGCTGTAGAATTTGATAAGGTTCTCTTGCTCAGCAACGCTGGTGATGTAAAGGTGGGTTCACCTTATATCGACGGAGCAAAGATTTCCGGAGAAATCGTTGAAACAGGAAAAGGCAAGAAGGTAATCGTATTCAAGTTTAAATCAAAGAAGGATTACAGAAAGAAACAGGGACATAGACAGCCCTTCACAAGCGTTGAAATTACTTCTTTGACAGGTGAAAAGGTTGCCAGAAAGTCTGCTCCAAAAGAAGATTCAGCAGAAGCAAAAAACAGTTCAGAAGAAAAGCAGGATACTCAGAGCGCAGTCAACATGAATATGAAGAAGGAAGAACTTCTTGCTGTAGCAGCTGAGCAGGGCATCGAAGTTGATCCCAAGGCTACCAAGGCCGAGATCATCGAGATGATTGAGAATGCTTCCAAGTAGATAATTCCAAGAAAAAGGAGGTGTCGAAGAGATGGCAAGTAAAAAAGGTGTAGGTAGTTCCAAGAACGGTCGCGATTCGGAAGCGAAACGATTGGGCGTCAAGACAGGTGATGGTCAGTATGTAACAGCGGGCAGCATCCTTGTAAGACAGAGAGGAACTAAGTTCCGCCCTGGCAATAACGTTGGTCGTGGCGGAGATGATACTCTGTTTGCTATGATAGATGGTAATGTCAAATTCGAAAGAAAGGACAAGACCAGAAAGCAGGTCAGCGTTTATGCTCGTGAAGCATAATTAACCAAGCATTTTCGGGGACGGTTCCAATTGGAACCGTCCCTATTGTTATCTTTATTACATAAATCGTATCGGGTACTCTCTTTAAATCGTAAAGAGAGTATACTGGAGATGGCCTTCAAATCGCAATGATACTATAATGGAGATAGTCTTTAAATTGCTATTACTGTATTGTAAATAATCCTATGTATCGGTATTTGCTGGTTCTTAGTAAACAGGTGAGATATGTTAGTAGATAGAGCAAAAATCACAATTATATCAGGAAAGGGTGGAAACGGAGCTGTTTCCTTTAGGCGTGAGCCATTTGTTCCTGAAGGCGGACCCGACGGTGGGGATGGCGGAAACGGAGGCAACGTCGTCTTTGTTGCTGACAAAAACCTGAGAACTCTCATGGACTTCAAATATAAGAGAAAGTATCAGGCGGAGAATGGCCAAGATGGTATGCGTAAAAAGATGTATGGCAAGCGTGGTGAAGACCTTATAATCAAGGTTCCTCTTGGTACAATGATTTTTGATTCCGACACAGGACATCTTATGCATGACCTTAAGGAAGATGGAGATAGCTTCATCGCAGCAAAAGGCGGCCGTGGAGGAAAGGGTAATGTTCATTTTAAGAATTCCGTTCGTCAGGCTCCCAATTTTGCTGAAGCCGGTACCGAAGGAAAAGAACGTGAAGTAATACTTGAACTCAAAATGATAGCCGACGTTGGTCTTGTTGGGTTTCCGAATGTTGGAAAATCAAGCCTCCTGGCTGTTGCTACTAATGCGAAACCTAAAATTGACAACTATCATTTTACGACTATCGACCCAAATCTTGGAGTTGTAATAATTGATCACGAAGACTTTGTCATGGCTGATATAGCCGGTATTATCGAAGGAGCAAGCATCGGCCTTGGCTTGGGCTATAAGTTCTTAAAACACATAGAAAGAACCAAGGTCTTAATTCACGTGGTTGACGTATCAGGTTCCGAGGGAAGGGACCCGATTGAGGACTTTGATAAAATAATGGCTGAACTTGAGTCGTACAGTCCATATATTGCCAAAAAACCTATGATAGTTGCGGCCAACAAAATCGATTTAATTGATGAGGATGATGAGAAATACCTTAAATTTAAAGCGTACATAGAATCAAAAGGGCTGGAGGTTTATCCGATTTCCGCACCGATTAATTATGGTGTAAAAGAGCTTCTTTATGCAGCTTTAAGGGCACTTAGAAATGCTGAAGAGAACTATGAGGAACCCGAATACGAAATGTTTGATTTCGAAAAGGATGAGGCTCTCGACGAAGATTATCGCAATGTAGAGGTTTCATTGCTTAGAGAAGACGGTTCACCGTTTGATATATCGATGGCAACAGAGAATAACAGACCGATTTTTGAACTATCCGGAAAGCAGCTTACGAAGATTTTTAATTCTACGAATTTTAACGACATGGGGTCGCTGCGCTATCTCTTTAAGTATATTGAAAACAGTGGAGCACTGACAAAAATGAAGGATTATGGGATTATTGAGGGCGATACTGTAAAAATCAACGACTTCGAATTCGAATATTACGACGAGTATTAAAAATGGATACGCACGAATATTACGACGAATATTACGACGAGTATTAATAAATGAGACTTACTGATGAAGTAATTGAAAAGCTATATATTGAACATGAGACGCCGCCCTGGGTTATAAATCACTGCAGGGAGGTTTCGCGTGTTGCCACTATAATTGCGGAGGCATTAAACAAGCGCGGATACAGCCTTGATGTTAAATTAATAAGGGTTTCCGGCCTTGCGCACGATGTTCTTAGGGTCGTGGATGACCACGATATTGAAATGGGGAAACTCCTGGACAAAATGGGATATTCCGAGGAAGCCGACCTTGTTCGAAGACATATGAGGTATTTCTTTAACCCCATTGAAAAGCTGAATGAAACTGATATCATGTGCCTCGCCGACAGGCTTGTAAAAGAGGACAAATATGTCGGAATAATCGACAGAGTCGATTATCTAATTCATAAGCCGGGGGAAACAAAGGAGCGCACCGAGAGGTTACTTGGAGCCAGGAATGAAACAAAGGAGTACATCGCAAAGCTCGAAGAAATCCTTGGAAAGCCCATCGACAGCCTCTTTTTCAAGCCAACCGATTTGGTAAGAAATAAACTTGATAAGATTCTTAAGCGCGTTGAAAAGCCTGCGCGCTATATCGGTGGCGAAAACGGCATTATCATCAAGAACGATAGTAAGCACGATAACTATAGCGACGATATCGATAGTAAGCACGATAATAACGAAAGACTTCTCCGATTTGGTTTTGCTTTTCCGGATATTTACGAAATAGGAATGTCCTATATGGGGCTCCAAATTCTTTATAATATAGTTAATTCCAAGGATAATCTTTATATGGAGCGCGTTTTTGAACCAGCACCGGACATGGCACTCCTTATGAGGGAGGAGAAACTTCCGCTATTTACTTTGGAAACAAAGACGCCTGTGATAGACTTGGATGTTCTGGGCTTCACTCTACAGTATGAAATGTCATTTACGAATATTCTCGACATGCTGGATTTGGCGGGGATTCCAAAGCTCGCATCTGAAAGAGCTTCAGCTGAACGAACATCCGAAGTGAAAAAACCGCTTTATCCTCTAATTATCGCCGGTGGCCCCTGTGCTTACAATCCTGAGCCGCTTGCGGATTTTGTTGATGTTTTCTTAATTGGAGACGGCGAAGAATTACTTCCTGATTTCCTCGAAAGATATAGAGCCGCGCTTATTACCGGTCAATCCAAGGAGGAATTCTTAAAAAATGAAATCCTTGACGGACATTCCGAGGAGGGCGTTTACGTGCCTTCGAGGTATACCGTGAATTATAACGATTCCGGAGAGATAACATCGTATACCGATATGTATGATTCGTCTGCCGCAACTCGCCGCGCAATTCTCTCCGATATTGACAAAATCAAATTCCCAACGAAACCAATTATCCCGTTCATAGAGACGGTCCACGACAGAGCCGTAGTTGAGGCGTTCCGTGGCTGCACGCGCGGATGCAGGTTTTGCCAAGCTGGAATGATTTATCGACCGGTCAGAGAAAGACCAAGGGACAGTATCATCAAGGCTGCACTTGGGCAAATTGAAAATACCGGACATGAAGAACTTTCCTTACTGTCACTATCAAGCAGCGACTACTCCGAATTTGAGCAACTCGCTACTGCTTTGACAAAAGAATGTACATCAAGAAACGTTGCTCTTTCCTTGCCTTCGCTAAGGCTTGACACCTTTTCGTTCACAGTCCTTCAGGAGATTCAAAAATACAGAAAGTCCGGACTTACATTTGCACCCGAAGCCGGAACCCAACGACTTAGGGACGTAATCAACAAGGGTATCACGGAAGCGGATATTTATGGTGCAGTGGAGCAGGCGATAGAGCTGGGATGGACTCATATCAAACTCTATTTCATGATTGGACTTCCTACCGAAACCTATGAAGATCTTGATGGAATAGCTAATATTGCCAAAAACATAATGGCTATTAAGCATAGGTCCGGGAAAGGCGGGCGGTTTAGCGTAACTGTGAGCGTAAGCAATTTTGTTCCGAAAGCGCATACGCCATTCCAATGGGCAGCTCAAGACACCGCCGAGTCATTCAGGGAAAAGCACAATTACTTGAGAGAAAAACTGAAAATCAAGGGCGTCACATTTAATTATCATGATGACGATACGAGCGTATTGGAGGCAATCATCGCAAGAGGAGACAGGCGAGTCGGAGAACTACTTCTGAACGCGTATAATCGTGGTTGCAAGATGGATAGCTGGTCGGAGCATTTTGATCGCAATAAATGGGACGATGTGATGAATGAAACGGGGATCATCCCTGAATTCTATGCAACAAGAGAGCGTGCGGTAGATGAGGTAATGCCTTGGGATGTCATAGACAGCGGTATAAGCAGAAAATACCTTGTTTCCGAGTGGAATAAAGCCCATGATGAAATGACGACTCAAGATTGTCGCTACGGCTGTAACGGCTGCGGCATTAATAACTATACGGAATGCAAATTTGGCGGAATATATTAATCAAAAATATATTAATCAAGTATAAAATAATCAAAAGCATATTGATCAAAAAACATTATGAGATACTATTTGGAATTCAAAAAAACAGGCGACATCAAATACACCTCCCATCTCGACATGCAGCGTCTGTTTAAGCGTGCGTTTAAACGGGCAGGAATTCCAATTGAGTATTCTCAAGGCTTCAATCCGCATCCCAAAATGGGATTTGCGCAGCCGCTATCCTTGGGATATACCGCGAGTTCGGAATACCTGGAGTTTAATACCACAAAGAATATCCGATCAGAATTTGCGCTTGATTCCATGAGAAACAATATGCCTGAAGGCATTGAGATTACAAAGCTTGAGGAGTTTAACTCCACCGCAAAATCGATGGCATCAGATGTTACAGGTGCGATTTACGAAGTTTTGCTTCCGATATCATATAGGCATAGACATAGCGATGTTCAGGAAATCGTGGATAAATACTTGGCGCAAGAAACCATCATTGCGAAGAAGCGCGAAAAGAAAACCAAGAAATGGGTCGACAAGGACATAAAACCACAGATTCATTGGATCAAGGTTCATTCAAGCGATGACGGATACATCGTCTTGCTTATGGAGCTTGACGGCGGTTCTTCTTCAAATTTGAGCCCCGAACAAGTCATTACATCTTTTACCGAGTTCTCAGGACTTTATCTTCCAAGAGAAGAAATTGAAGTTAATCGAAAGAAAATAATATTCAAAAGTATTTCGTTATAAATGCATTGAGAAAGGAGCGTGTTAATATGAAACCCAACAAAATAAGCAAGGCCCTGGATATGGCCTCGTTGCTAAAAAAGAGATTCGAGCAGATAGGAAAGCTTGAAAAGAAACTATTAAAAAGTGCGGTCAGTTTGATAATCATCCTGATCGCACTTTTGGTTTTTGGAGAGTATGGGGAAAGTAAGGTAAAATTACAGAAGGATATAAGTCCCATCAAAATCACTGCAAAGGGTGTCCAGTACGTCGATGAAAACGGTGAAGTAAGTGATGTAAATGTTAATAATGATGAAAAGGACGAAGAAAGTGATGTCAGTTCTAATAATAATGAACACAGCGAAGAAAGTAATGTAAATGTCAATAATGATGATAACGTGGAAACAGGCGCAGAAAATCTTGATGGAGAAGGGAATAAGAAGAGCATTGTATGCGATATAAGCGGTGCAGTCAGAAACCCAGGAGTATTCACTTTGGAAGCGGATTCGCGTCTAAATGATTTGATTGAACTTGCGGGAGGACTATCGGAGGAAGCTGATATCGACTTGATTAACAGGGCGAGAATTCTTTATGATGGAGAAAAGGTCTATATACCGAAAATAGGCGAGGAGGGATATTCCGTCCCGATATCAGCTTCAGAGCCGGGAAATACCGAAGAGCGGGGAAACACCGAATCCGGTGGGATTCAAAATGGCAAGGTAAACATTAATACAGCGACCTCAGAGGAATTACAAACGGTTAAAGGCATCGGTCCTTCGACAGCAGAAAAAATAATTGCATTCCGGGAGGACTACGGCCCCTTCGGAAACATTGAGGAACTCATGAATATATCCGGAATTGGCGAAAAGACCTTTGATAAAATGAAAAGCCAAATTACTGTTTGAATCTATTGTTATCTTGCTTTAAACTGTGTTATACTCTTCTGCGGTATTGTAATATGAATGTATTGGATGATAATATGATTTACTGAATTATAGGAGCATTACATGATTACAAAGGACAAGATAGATAGAATCAATGAGCTTGCGCGTAAGTCCATGGCTGAGGGGCTGACAGACGAAGAAATTGAGGAGCGCGACATTCTGAGAAGGGAATATATAGCGGCATTTCGTGAGAACCTAAAGGCGCAACTCGACAGCATCAAATTTGTTGACGAACAGGAATTGAAGGATCAAAGTCTTGATGAAATAGTCGAGGAAGTTATCGACGATGCCGAGGATAAAATAGACGAAGAAATAGCCCGGGAAATGAAGAAAAACAGTATCAATCCGAATACTGTATCATAAAGGCTTTGTGCCCAATAATTGATTAAATATGTGTTTAATCAATATAATATGTAGGTATAAATATATTCGGTAATTAAATAATTTAGGATATTTAGGAGAACGATTAGTATGGAACTTAGAGAGGTCTATTTGGACTATTCCGCAACAACGCCGGTAAAAGAGGAAGTCTTTCAGGAGATGGTACCATTCTTCTGCGAAAGATACGGGAACGCTTCCAGCCTTTATACTCCGGGGCTTGATGCCAAGCAGGCTCTTGATCATGCAAGAGAGCAGGTTGCGGAACTTATAAATGCCAAGCCGACAGAGGTTTATTTCACGGGCTGCGGATCTGAAGCCGATAACTGGGTGCTTTATGGCGTTGCCGACGCTTATAAAAACAAGGGTAATCACATCATAACAACGGTTGAAGAGCATCATGCGATGCTTCATACCTGTGAATACCTTGAAAAACACGGCTTTGAGGTGACATATTTGGGAATTGATGATCAAGGAAGAATAGACCTCGAAGAATATAAAAATGCATTTACCGATAAAACCATTTTGGCAAGTGTGATGCTTGTGAACAATGAAATTGGAACCGTTCATCCAATCAAGGAAATGGCTGCAATCGCAAAGGAAAAGGGAGTCCTCTTCCATACGGACGCAGTTCAGGGACTCGGAAATGTTCCAATCGATGTAGTGGATATGGGAGTTGATTTCCTATCCATGTCCGCTCATAAGATTTACGGACCAAAGGGCGTAGGCGCGCTCTTTATGAAAAAGGGAATTAGAATTCCGAACTTCATCCACGGCGGTGCGCAAGAAATGGGAAAGCGCGCCGGAACCGAGAATGTTCCCGGAATCGTTGGATTCGGAAAGGCCGCAGAACTTGCCCGCATCAATTTCGATAATCATGTCAAGCACTGCAGTGAGCTCAGAGACTATCTGGCTGAAAGAATTAAGGCGGAAATTCCTTATGCGCGCATAAACGGCAGCATGGAATCAAGACACCCCGGAAACTTAAACGTGACATTTGAGTTTATCGAAGGCGAGTCGATTTTGCTCCTCATGGATGCGCGCCATGTCTGTGTTTCAACGGGTTCAGCTTGTTCATCAAAGTCGCTTAAGCCGTCACATGTTTTGGATGCACTGGGCGTTCCCGATGAGCTCATCCACGGCTCGGTAAGATTCACGGTTGGTGACTTTACAACCAGGGAAGACATTGACTATGTAGTAGATAATCTAAAAGAAGTTGTCGCATGGCTTAGAGAGGTTTCTCCTCTCGGACCGGACAAGGGTTGGAACTAATTGGAGGTAAGAAAATGGGACTTTATAATGATACAGTAATGGATAACTTTATGAATCCAAAGAATATGGGCGAAATCGAGAATCCTGACGGCGTTGGCGTTTACGGAAGCCCGGTCTGCGGAGACATGATGCAGATGCAGATTTCAGTTGATGAAAATGACGTTATAACCGACTGCAAATTCAAGACATTTGGCTGCGGAAGCGCAATTGCAAGCTCCAGCATGGCGACACAGATGATTATCGGAAAGACGGTAGACGAAGCCTTGGCAATCACCAACAAGGACGTGGTGAATGAGCTTGGCGGACTTCCACCGGTAAAGATTCACTGCTCGGTACTTGCTGATACAGCCATCAAGAGAGCCATCTATAATTACGCTGAAAAGAACGGCAAGACATACAAGGGTCTTGAAGGCTTTGATCCTAATGCGGATGACGACGACGATGACGAAATCCCCGAGGAAGAATAGTATTATATCGCTACATTGAGGACAATAGTCCTACAGGTGATGCATCCGCAGGGATTAATACAATAACGCGAAAGAAAGAAAGAGGTTTTCCGTTAAAATGCGGAGATGTTTGAACCCGAAGGGTGAGTTCTCCGCATTTAGGAAAAGCCTTTTTTTGTTTCGCATGTTATTGTAATCCCGAGGACTCTGCATCAACCGTAGGACTATTGTCATATATGTAGCAATATAGCAATATTCAACGCTATACTGATATTTCTTCTTTGTTGTGTTATACTTATAAAGGTTTTATGTGAGACATTAAACTTGCGGCTGTTAATAAGGAGGTTTATGACATGAATTTGAAAGTTAATCCTGAGGTTCAGGAAGCTATAAAAAACAGAAAACCGGTTGTTGCTCTGGAGTCTACAATCATTTCTCATGGGATGCCGTATCCGCAGAATGTTGAGACTGCGCTCCAGGTTGAGAAGATTGTGAGGGACCACGGCGGAATCCCTGCGACAATTGGCATTATCGATGGTGTAGGCATAGTCGGAATGACGCCCGAAGAAATCGAAGCATTCGGAAAAAAGGGCCAAGATATTCCAAAGGTTTCTCGCCGCGACCTCGCCACCATTATGGCGACAGGTTCATGGGGTGCAACTACGGTTGCGACCACGATGATTCTTGCAAATCTGGCAGGTGTCGAATTCTTTGTTACAGGAGGAATCGGCGGAGTCCACCGCGGAGCCGAAAACACATTTGACATATCGGCAGATTTGGAGGAACTTGCCAGAACCAATGTCACAGTAATATGTGCGGGAGCAAAGGCGATACTCGATCTTCCGAAAACGCTGGAAGTATTGGAAACAAAGGGAGTTCCGGTATTGGGATATGGAACGGACGAACTCCCCGCATTCTATACGAGGCATTCCGGATTAAAAGTAGACAGCAGGGTTGATACACCTGAGGATGTGGCAAAGATAATAAAGATGAAACGCGAGCTCCGTCTTGATGGTGGAGTCTTGATTACAAATCCGATTCCGGAGGAGGAATCCATGAATCCGGATGCTATAAACAAGGTTATAGACGATGCCCTAAGCGAGATGGATTCCCTCGGAATTAAGGGAAAAGAATGCACTCCGTTTTTGCTCGCCAAGGTTGCTGAGATAACGGGAGGCGAATCCCTCGCTGCAAATATCAAGCTTGTATTTAATAATGCTGCTGTCGGAACTGAAATCGCCAAGGCATATTTTGCATAGCGTTATGATTTGCTTTATTAATTGCTTTATCAAAGGGTAATTGCATGAATGATATATGGGTTTTCGGAGGTGCTAATATCGACGTTTGTGGAACCTCTGTAAACAAGCTAATTGAATATGACTCAAATATCGCGAATATTGAGCTCTCGTTCGGCGGTGTGGGAAGAAATATAGCCCAGTCCGCCGCTCTTTTCCTTGATAACAAAGAGCACTGCGTTAGGTTCATAACATGCTTTTCAAACGATCATTATGGTGAAATGCTCAGAAACGACTGCGAAGAGCTCGGGATGGACATCGGCTATTCCATTGTGAGCGACAAATATCCGACCTCAATGTATCTTGCTATCTTGGACAATAATCGTGATATGCGTATTGCCATGAGCGACATGCGCATTCTTGATGAGATAAATCGAGAAGTAATAGAAAAAGCGATAAAGGATATTGGTCCAGGTGATATTGTTGTAGTTGATTCCAATTTTCCGGATTCTCTTCTTCGCTTTATCAGAGATTCCGTTAACGAAATAAACAGTTCTGCTGAAACAGAAGCACAGCCGGGAGCTCGCGTAAGAATCGCGTCCGACCCTGTAAGCATTAATAAAATCGATAGACTCATTCCGATTATATCCGACCTTTCGATTTTTAAGCCGAACAAGATTGAAGCGGAGGCGCTTACGGGCATTGCAATCAAAGACGAAGAGAGTGCAAGACAAAACCTCGAATGGTTCCTTGATAAGGGCGTTGAAGAGATTATAATAACAATGGCTTCAGATGGAGTTTTGCTCGGTGTAAATAATCGTCTTGATGATGATAATGCTGAGAGAGATAATAATCTCTATTGGTACATGCATAGAGAAATAGAAATGGACAGTGCAAACGGCGGTGGTGACGCATTTATGGGGGCCTATCTTTCATCGAGAATCATAGGAATACCTCCTGAGGAGGCTGTTGAGATTGCAATTGCAACTGCCATTCACACGATAGAACGTGTTGCGTCCGCCCGCAGAAATATTAATCGAGATATAGTTAGAGAATTCCTTGATGATTGTGATATAAGGAGGAAGGATGTTAAAGGACATTGTAAGTAAACAAAAGGAACTCTTCATTCCGGGTGCGCATACGGAGCTCCGTTCGGAAAAGATAAGAACCAGGAGAGTAAGCTCCGTCATGGGAAACCTTATGGGAAATGGACGCTCCGAAGAGGAGGGCGTTTGCGCCAGAGTCTATAAGGATGGAGTATACGGCTTTTCGTCCATGGCTGAAATATCTGATGATGCAGCAAAATCGGTGCTAAAAGCGGCATCGGAAAACGCGATGTTTTTGGATACTCATGCGGGCAGGAACCAAGGACCTCTTCCTCCGATTAATCCTACAGAACCCTTGATTTCGCAGGGGGAGGACATTCCGGAAACGGAACAAAAGTATTATATAGACTACGTAAAGGAAGTAGATAATTATATTTCCAAAACATATCCAAATCTTTCGAGCAGGACTGTTGTCGCTATGGAAGAGACCTTCGAGAAGCACCTCGTAACTTCCGATGGCGTTGATGCAAATAGAATCATTCCGAGGTCCTATGTCTATACTTTTATGACCTCGGAAACGAAGGACGGCATGCCGGTTGAACTGTTTGAGGCCTTTGGTGGAGAAAATATTTTTGCAAAGAATTTCAAATCCATTGATGACATCAAGGAGCGAATTGACAGACTTTACGAAAGGCTGATGCAAAAGCGCGAGGGCGTTTATGCTGTGGCAGGCGAGAAGACTGTTATTCTTGATGGAATGATGACGGGTATGCTTGCACACGAGGCCGTTGGACATACCGTTGAGGCGGATATCGTTAGAAATGGTTCCGTCGCACTTCATAATCTTGGGAAACAGGTTGCGAGTGAACTTGTTAGCTTAACCGACTTTGCTCATACTGCATTTGGAGAAAGAGCACCGCTTCCGGTTTTTGCCGATGACGAGGGGACACCTGGAATCGATTGTCCACTCATCAAGGACGGAATCCTTGTTGGATACATGAATAGCCGTGAGACGGCTGAAATATTCAATATGCAGCCAACCGGAAACGCAAGGGCGTTTGCGCCTTCGGATGAACCTCTAATCAGAATGAGAAATACCGCCGTCCATCCGGGCAAGGATAAATTGGAGGACATGATCGCTTCGATTGATGACGGATACTATCTCATTAGCTCAACCAACGGAGAGGCTGACATCACCGGTGAATTCATGTTCGGTGTTGACATGGGTTATGAAATTAAAAACGGAAAGCTCGGGAAGGCACTTCTTGATACCACCGTTTCAGGAATTGCGTTTGACATGCTTAAGACCGTCGACATGGTGAGCGACAAGATATCTTGGTCAAGTTCCGGCTACTGCGGAAAGAAGCAGCCTATGCCCGTTGGAATGGGAGGCCCGGCTCTTCGCTGCAAGATAACTATCGGCGGAAGATAATGCGGAAATAGATTTATTTGATTACAATCCTATTGGAGGAAATTAAATGGACAAATATAAGAAATTAGCAGAGCTTGTTCTTTCCGAGGCTGCGAAATACGATGTCAAATATGCTTCTTGTGTTGTAAATGAAAAGGAGACGAAGGAGTTTAATGTTGAGATAGGTGAGTTCTCTCTTCTAAGAACATTATTCGACAAGACGGTTGCCGTAAGCGTTTACAAAAATGAAAGGCACGGTTCCGCCACAATCAATGGCTTTGAGGAAGAAAAGATAATACGTGCAGTAAAGGATGCCTGCGATGCTGCAGATTCAAGCGACCCGGATTCTTGCTGGCAGATAGACGATAGCGGAACTGTTAAGAGTTTTAGCGAGGGACCGCTTGTTCCGGATACGGAAAAGTTATTTGAACGCACCAAAGAACTCATTGATACCATTCAAACCGAATATCCGAAGCTGCTTCTTGAACAGGCGATTTCTGAACACATCAAGATTAACTCCGTCTATATGAATTCATATGGCACAACATATGACAGCCAGCTCGGTGCGTATTATTTCTATGTTGGTTATTCAGGACATGACGGCGAAAAGAGTTCGCATTCCTATGGTTCAACAGGTAAGCTCTTAGATCTCGATACGCCATTTGTTGACTGCAATTTAACGAGAAGGGAGCTCTCCGATACCGAGAAGCAATCTTCTCCTGAGGCTCTCGACGATAAGTTCACGGGAACCGTTGTATTTACTCCGGGCTGCGCGGCCGATGTAGTGTTTGCCACAATCGCGAGAAGCTTCGTTTCCGATTCCAGCTTGATCGAAGACACGAGCATTTGGAAGAACAAAATTGGAGAGCAAGTTTGCGATTCAAGAATTACCATGCGCCTTGCGCCAAATGACAAGAGAATTCTACTCGGTCAAAAATTCTCAGGCGAAGGTTTCTTAAACGAGGACTTTGACGTAATCAAGGATGGTGTGCTTAATAGCTTTATCTTAAGTCAGTATGCCGCAAACAAAGTCGGGAAAAAACGAAGCCCCAATACTTCGTCCGCACTCATAGTTGAACCAGGCGAAAAGACTCTTGATGAAATAATCGCGGGAATCGATAAGGGAATCATGGTTGGTCGATTCTCCGGCGGAACTCCGGGTGCCAATGGGGAGTTCTCAGGAATTGCAAAGAATGCTTTTTTGATAGAGGACGGAAAAATCACCAAGGCTCTTTCAGAAACCATGATCAGCGACAACCTTCCTGAGATGCTGTTCAGACTTCGCGATATCAGTAAAGAGGTATTGGAAGAGGGAAGCATATCCATACCGTATATGGCATTCGATGGAGTTACCATATCCGGTAAATAAGTGCTGATTTTTCACAAATAACACAATTAAAACTTTGTTTAATACTGTTGATTTTTGAATATTAGAGTGTATTATAGTCATTGTATTGGTTTAGAGTATTAAAGAAAGTTGCTGTGTTTAGATGAATATTTCAGTTAATGACAATATGTCAAATATGAGCATTATTGTATTTTAATCTAAATGCAATGATGCTTTTTTAATTGATTTACGTTATTAAAAAAGTTGTTTTAAATATAGATGCTTTGGAGGTTGTCCTAATGAAAAATAAGGTTAAGAATATAAAAAGAATATGTGCGCTGCTTTTGATCGTTATACTGGTTACTTTTGGTTTGGCGTCTTGCAGTTCGGGTAATAATACTAACGAAAGTGCATCGAATACATCGAGTGCGTCGAGTGAATCGGCTTCTAATGAGGCTGAAAATGCTGAATCTACGGACACTGAACCTTTTAAGATTGTAACAACGATCTTCCCCGAATATGATTGGACCAGGGAGATACTTGGTGATAATCCGGCAAATGCTGAACTCATAATGCTTCTCGACAAGGGAGTCGACCTTCATAACTTCCAGCCGACAGCTCAGGATATCATGAATATTTCCACCTGTGATCTCTTCGTCTATATTGGTGGCGAATCTGATGGTTGGGTGGCTGACGCACTGAAGGAAGCCGTAAATCCGGACATGGTTGTTATAAATATTCTCGAGTCACTTGGTGAGCTTGCCAAGGAAGAGGAACTCGTGGAAGGCATGGAAGAAGACCATGAGCACGAAGAAGAAACTCATGAAGAAGACGAAGAACATGCTGACGAAGAGAATCATGAAGAAGGTGAAGACCATGAGCACGAGGGTGAGCTTGATGAACACGTTTGGCTCTCACTTAGAAACGCAATTGAGCTTACAAATACTATAGCGGACGCAATCAAGCAAATCGACCCGACCAATGCCGAAATATATACAGCGAATACAGAAGCATATATTCAAAAACTTACGGCGCTCGATTCCGAATACCAGGCAGCAATTGCAACCAAAGAAAGAAATACTATATTGTTCGGTGACCGCTTCCCGTTCAGATACCTGGTAGATGACTACGATATTAATTATTACGCTGCATTCTCCGGTTGCTCAGCTGAAACAGAAGCGAGCTTCGAGACTGTGACCTTCCTCGCAAACAAGGTTGATGAATTAAAGCTTCCTTATGTAATGACTATTGAAGGAACGGATCACAGAATCGCAGAAACAATTATTTCTAATACCACGGACAAAAACCAGGAGGTCCTTACGATCGATTCGATGCAGTCAACGACCTCCGAAGCAATTGCTAATGGTACGACATATCTGTCTTTGATGGAAAAGAACCTGGAGGTTCTGAAGCAAGCTTTGGGAACAAAATAATACAAAATAATAAGTGAAGCTATAATTTTAGGAGGGCAGAAATGCCATATTTAGACGTCAAAAATGTGACCCTGGGATATGAGGGGAATGCAATAATCGAGAACCTGAGTTTTCAGGTGAACCCCGGCGACTACCTTTGTATCGTCGGTGAAAACGGATCCGGAAAGTCGACTTTAATGCGCACCATGCTCGGACTCCAACCGCCGATGAAGGGCGAGATAACCAAGGGAGATGGCCTCAGTGCCAACGAAATCGGCTATCTGCCGCAGCAAACCGTAGTCCAAAAGGATTTTCCCGCATCGGTTTGGGAAATAGTATTGTCGGGCTGCCAGAACGGTTCCGGGCTTAAACCTTTTTACAGCAAGGAACAGAAAAAGCTCGCCGAAGACAATATCGACAGAATGGGGATTCGCAAACTAAGGAATCGCTGCTACAGAGAACTCTCCGGTGGCCAGCAGCAAAGGGTACTCCTGGCGAGAGCTCTATGTGCGACTGAGAAGATTTTGCTCCTGGATGAACCTGTATCCGGGCTCGACCCCAAGGTCACCATGGAAATGTACGAGCTTATCAAATCCCTGAACGACGAAGGAATTACGATCATCATGATTTCCCATGATATTGGTGCTGCGGTCGAATACGCTACGCACATTCTTCATATAGGAGACAAGATATTCTTTGGAACCAAGGAAGAATATCTGAGCAGCGATCAGGGCAAGATATTTACATCGATGAATCGTAGTAGCGACGATCAGGAATCGAATCAAGGTTTGAATCAAGTATCGAATGAAGATATGAATCAAGAATCGATTCTAGACATAAATCAGGAATTGGAAGGAGGTGAGGCATAATGATCTTAAAAGATATATTTGGAACGCTGGCAATGTATTTTGAATATCCCTTTGTCAGATATGCGCTTATAGTCGGAGTGCTGATTGCATTATGCTCATCACTTCTCGGAGTCACCTTGGTATTAAAACGCTTTTCATTTATAGGTGACGGGCTCTCGCACGTAGCCTTTGGCGCGATGGCAATCGCAGGCGTCCTAAAGATGACCACAAACGAGATGTTCTTAGTTCTTCCGATTACCATCTTATGTGCGGTACTGCTCCTAAGACAGGGCCAAAATGCCAAGATCAAAGGCGATGCAGCTATCGCTATGGTATCGGTCGGAGCATTGGCCTTTGGTTATATGCTGATGAATCTTTTCCCGACATCATCGAATATTTCCGGAGACGTATGCAGCACGCTCTTTGGCTCCACATCGATTTTGACACTAACTATGAGCGACGTAGTTCTTTGCTCAGTGCTGTCGCTTGCAGTTGTAGTAATATTCGTCCTTTTCTACAACAAAATCTTCGCAGTTACATTTGACGAAAGTTTTGCGAAGGCAACAGGAACAAAGGCGGATAACTATAATCTCCTTATTGCAATAGTTATAGCGGTTATCATAGTTCTGGCAATGAACCTCGTTGGATCGCTTCTCATATCTGCGCTGGTTATTTTCCCTGCGCTGTCTTCGATGAGAATTTACAAGAGTTTTAAGGCTGTTACGATATTTTCCGCTATATTCTCCGTAATATGTGCGACCGTGGGAATACTCATTTCAATAGTCGCAGGAACGCCTGTAGGTTCGACTATTGTTGCTGTGGATGTTGCAGCCTTTGCTGTATGCTATCTCGTGGGTGCAGTAGGTGGGCGAGCCGCAGCTTAGGATATACTGGAATAAATACAGGAACAAATCCTTTAAATTTACACATATATTACACTTGATTATTCAGAGATAATAATTATAATAATTTAGGACATTTAATAGATTTTATACATAAATAAAAGATTAAATAATAGAGGTTAGAGAGGTTGGTGTAACGAAATAATGAAAAAGAGAATTGTTTTGATTTTATGTTTGGCTCTTAGCATTTCACTTCTTGCAGCTTGTGGAAACAGTAATTCCAGTACAGATACAAGTTCGGATGCTGCTTCGGAAACAACTACAGAAGCTGAGGAAAGCTCTGATTCCTCGGGACTTTCTTCGACAGATGGTTCGGATTCAAATGGCGTTGCTCCCGATGAAGAATTCGATGCGGAGGAGCTTATGGCTGCAGCCGGAGTCACTGAGGGAATAGATATCGATTTAACTGTACTTTCGAGCACCATGAAGTATTCCCAGGTATATAACATGGTTACTATGCCGGACGAATTCATCGGAAAGACAGTAAAGATGGAAGGCCAGTTCGCTGAGTTCACTGATGATACGACGGGCAATCAATACTTTGCTTGCCTGATCGCTGATGTTGCAGCTTGCTGCTCACAGGGAATAGAATTCGTTCCGCAAGGGGAGATGAGCTATCCGGATGATTTCCCGGAACTTGGATCTGACATTGTGGTTACAGGCACCTTCGATACATATACAGAAGGTAGTGCTATGTACTGCACGCTGACCGACGCGACAATCCTCAACTAAGAGCACAGCAAGCCATATAACAAACATGTTGCTTCGCTGGTCCTCGAAATTTGCAGCAATATCCAAAAAATAAAAAGCACCTTCGTGGAGTTGCCAAGGGGAGCCCAACCACTTGTCAACTCCATTTTGATTGTTTGTAAATATTTGTGTTCCACAAATATTACAGATATATAAAACGGCCAGATGTGAGTAAACTCTCATCTGACCATTTCATATATCTGATTTCCAAACAATCTTCATTACGAAGGTTTTTTTATTTTTTGGATTGCTGTATAAATTTCTGCGGAATCGCTCAGCAACACGCTGTTATATGGCTTGCTGTGCTCTTATCTCAATATAGCTTTAACGGGAGCCCTTGTCGTAGGGGATTCCTTCGGCCTTTGGTGCTCTGGAATTCTTCGATGTGAATGCCAGTATAATGAGCGAAATGATGTATGGCATCATGTTGTATACGGTCGATGGAATATTCAGTGCCGTCAGGAATGAGAATCCCGTGTATACGTTTGAGAGGGCTCTGAAGAATCCGAATAGGATAGCAGCAAGTGCGATTCTGTGAGGCTTCCACTGTCCGAAAATCATTACTGCGAGAGAGAGGAAACCAAAGCCTGCAACGCCCATTTCGAACTTCCACTCGGATACGCCTGCAGTGATGTAAACGATTCCGCCAAGTCCGCCCAGGATTCCGGAGATGAGAACTCCGGCCCAACGCATCTTGTATACATTGATACCGACGGAGTCAGCTGCCTGTGGATTTTCACCGCATGCCTGAAGTCTAAGCCCGAATCTGGTCTTGTAGAGAACCACATACGAAATGATCAGGGCAATAACAGCAAAGAGCATGAACCAGTTAAATTCGAATCCGCCGAAGTATTTCAGGAATGCTTTCTTTGGCTGAATGTACTGGATTACCGTCGATACGTTATCCGGGTTTACAGCGGTATTCATAGCTCTTACGAATACGGTCGCAACGGCGGTTGCTAAAAGGTTCATGGCTGTTCCGATCAGCGTCTGGTCAGCCTTGAAGTTAATACTTGCGACGGCGAGGAGGGTGGAATAAACCATTCCTACCAAAATCGCAAAAAATGTTGTTGTCAAAATAATTACTATAGCTGATGTGCCGGCAGGGAGCATATACATTGTTACAGCTCCGCCGAGAGCACCCATTACCATGATTCCTTCGAGACCCAGGTTGATAACTCCGGAATGCTCCGAGAAACATCCGCCCAAGGCTACGAGGCAGAGAACAGATGCGAAAATGATTGTATATTGTAGCAGTAATATCATTTGTTCTCACCTCCATTCTCTTCAGAATCTACATTGTCTGTTGGTTCATCATCTGTGACATCCTCTGGGACATCATCTTTGTTTTCGGCTTTGTCGTTGGGAACTGCGTTGGCATTTCCTCCGAATCTGGTATCTACAACGGCTTTGTTCCTATCAAGGTATTTGTTGAAGGTCAGTTTGAAGAAGAGAACAAATCCGCAGAGATAGATGATGAGGGACGATATCAAATCTGAAATCTGTGATGGATAAACTGATTTGTCTATCAGCGCGCCTCCGTCAGTTATCGATTGTATAAAGAATGAGGCGAATATCGTTCCTATCGGATTCAGACCACCCAGGAAGGTTGCAGCTATTCCGTTAAAGCCCATGCTAGGAACTGAGGTCTGTGTCGTCGACCATTCCTGATATCCGGTTAGGAAGAGGAAGGACGCTCCGATTCCTGCAAGTGCACCACCGATGGCCAAGGTTACAATTATATTTTGTTTTTCCTTCATTCCGGCGTATCTGGCGGCGTCTTTGTTGAAGCCTGTTGCTCTAAGTTCGAATCCGAATCTGGTCTTGTTCAGAACTATCCATATTACTATTGCAAATACAATCGATAGGATGATTGCGATTGTAACGGTATTGTTATTGGCAAAGACCCTGCCGAGGAGTCCCTTTGGCAGAAGTGCGTCTTGGTTTCCTGCCGATAGTTTGACAGTGTACGGACTCGCGGGGTCCTTGGCTTTTCCTTTGGATAATATCGTATTTGTTACATATAGCATTATCCAGTTAAGCATGATTCCGGAGATAACCTCGTTTACGTTTCTGTAAGCTTTGAGGAATCCGGAGATTGCACCGACCACTGCTCCTGCAAGCGCGGATGTGATGAGGCATACATACCACGGCATTCCGAGAACGAGTGCGGTATAAAGTCCGATGCATGCTCCTGCTTCATACTGTCCGGCGGCACCTATATTAAAGAGGCCAACCTTGTAGCAGAAGCAGATTGAAAGGGCGCACATGAGTAGGGGAGCGGTCTTGGCCAGCGTGTTTCCGAGCGCTTTAATTTTTGCCGGTCCGCTTGATCTCGTGAAGAAGTTCAAGAGAATTGTCTTGATTGCTTCTCCGGCGCCTGACGGATTAATGATAAGTAGAACAATATATCCAACCAAAAGTCCCAATACGATACAGAGGAGTGAGGTCAGTATGGACTGGAAGGCCGGACTCTTTAATATGTTTTTTCTTTCGTTCATCCTAAGCCTCCTTTCCTGACGTTGACTCGTGTTCCGATAACGTATCTACCATGAGCAGGGAATCTAAATCCTCCAAGGTATCAGCGGGAGGTTCGTGTCTGGAAGTATCGACGACCTCGGATTCTTCGATTTCACTTGTATTGGCATCGATAAATACATTTCTCTTGGCGCCTGCCATATAGAGACCAAGTTCTTCAACTGTTGTCTTCTTCGGGTCGAGTTCTCCGACTATCTCTCCTTCGTACATTACGAGGATTCTGTCGGGGACGTTCATAACTTCTTCGAGTTCCAGAGAGACAAGAAGGACTGCGCGGCCTTTGTCTCTTTCTTCGATCAGGTTTCTGTGAACGCCTTCAATCGCACCGACGTCGAGTCCGCGGGTAGGCTGAACTGCGATTAGGAGCTTGTGATCCTTATCGAGTTCTCTGGCGATGATAGCCTTTTGTTGGTTGCCGCCGGACATCGCTCTTGCGATAGTTGCTGAGCCTTGGCCTGAACGTACGTCGAATTTATCTACAAGTTTTTCCGAATAGGATCGGATATTTTTCTTTTTTAGGAAGCCTATACTTGAGGTGAAATCTGGTTCAGTATATCTCTGGAGCACCATATTGTAATCGAGGGGATAGTCGAGGACGAGTCCGTGCTTGTGTCTATCCTCGGGTATATGGCTCATATTTAGGCTTCTTTGACGGATGCTCTTCTTGGTGATGTCTTCGCCACAGAGCGTAATCTTGCCTTCTACCAGAGGTTCAAAGCCGGCAATACCATAGACAAATTCCGTCTGTCCGTTTCCGTCGATTCCTGCGATACAAACGATTTCGCCTTCGCGTACCTGCAAGCTGACGTTCTTGACCGCGTTATTAGAATGAATCTTGGATGCTACAGTCATGTTTTCGACAGTCAATATGACTTCTCCCGGGTTGGCGGGGGTTTTGTCAACGACCATTTGAACATCACGGCCTACCATCATTCGGGACAATTCTTCCTTGGTAGTGTCCTTGACATTAACTGTTCCTATATATTTACCTCGACGGAGTACCGAAACTCTGTCCGCTACTTCCATAATTTCGTTTAGCTTATGTGAGATAAAGAGGATGGACTTTCCTTCCGCAGCAAGATTCTTCATTATGGCCATCAGCTCGTCGATTTCTTGAGGGGTTAAAACCGCCGTAGGCTCGTCAAAAATCAGAATCTCGTTATCTCTATATAGCATTTTCAGAATTTCAGTTCTCTGTTGCATTCCAACCGTAATATCTTCGATCAATGCATCCGGGTTTACAGAGAGCCCGTATTTTTGGGATAGGTCCATGACCTTCTGTCTGGCTTCGTCCATTTGGAGCATGCCGCCCTTGGTGGTTTCTACTCCCAGGATGATGTTCTGAAGGACGGTAAAGCATTGAACCAACTTGAAATGCTGGTGAACCATTCCGATCCCCAGATCATTTGCGTCATTTGGGTCCTTGATAGTGACTACTTTTCCGTCTTTCTTGATTACACCTTCTTCTGCCTGATAGAGGCCAAATAGAACGGACATAAGTGTTGATTTACCGGCACCGTTTTCTCCAAGCAAGGCGTGAATTTCACCTTTCTTTAATTGGAGAGTAATATTGTCGTTAGCGATTATGCCGGGAAATCTTTTGGTGATGTTCACCATTTCAATGGCATAGGGGCTGTCCATAAAAGCGATTTCCTCCATAAATAACAATAGATAAATAATAGCTTTAGAATGTACATAGGTATTATACCATATATATAGCAGGTTAGGGAAAAAAGATAATAAATGTGGTGTTTTTTTGATGACTTTTTGAATAATTTGAAAATAAAAAAACTGTTGTAATTCCGTAAAATATGACTTAAAATGTATCAGGTAATTGTTTTGATGATTAAGGAGGCGAATTAATCAAATGAAGAAGAAGTTATTAGTTTTAACACTGATTTTCTTGATGGCTTTCTCATTGTTCGCATGTGGAGGCAACAACAACACTACTACTGAGGAAGCCACTGAAGAAACAACCGAAGAAGCAACAGAAGAGTCTACCGAAGAAGCTACAGAGGAGACTACAGAAGAAACTGCAGAAGCAACAGACATGAAGGTTGCTATGGTTACAGACTATGGTGATATCACCGACCAGTCCTTCAACCAGACAACATATGAAGCATGCAAGGCTTACTGCGATTCAAACGGAATTGAATTCACATACAAGAAGCCTGCAACAGATGCAGATGCTGACCGTATTTCTTCAATCGAAGAAGCTATCGAAGATGGATTCAACGTAATCGTAATGCCTGGTTACGCTTTTGCTGAAGCTATTTATCAGGTTGCACCTCTTTATCCGGATGTTAAGTTCGTTGCTCTTGACGTAAGTGAAGGCGACCTCACAGCATACGGTGCAAGAGAATTCAAGGCTGACAACGTATACAGTGCAGTTTACCAGGAAGAGCTTGCCGGCTACATGGCTGGTTATGCAGCTGTAAAACTTGGATATACTAAGCTTGGATTCCTCGGTGGTATGGCTGTTCCTGCTGTACAGCGCTATGGATACGGATTCGTTCAGGGTGCTGATGCTGCTGCTCAGGAAAACAATATTGCTGACGTAGAATGCAAATATGTTTATGGCGGACAGTTCTTCGGTGATGCTGACATCACAGCTGTAATGGATACATGGTATGGCGCAGGCACAGAAGTAGTATTCGCTTGCGGTGGTGGTATCTTTACATCTGCTGCTGAAGCTGCTGCAAAGACAAACGCTAAGGTTATCGGCGTTGACGTTGACCAGGCTGCTATCATCGACGGTGGTTACGGCGAAGGTATGACAGTAACATCCGCTATGAAGGGTCTTGCTCCTACAGTTAACACACTGCTCCTGGCTATCCAGAACGGTGAATGGGATGACTACAAGGGACAGATTCAGACACTCGGTCTGATCTCCGATGCTCCTGAACTCAACTACGTACAGCTTCCGGAGTCCACACAGTGGGCTGATGGCTTCCAGCAGGCTGACTACGAAAAACTCGTAAAGGAACTCTATGATGGCACACGTACAGTTGATGCTGCTACAGATTCCGTACCTGCAGATGGTTCCGCTACACCGGAAACAAAGGTTGTAAAGGTTGACCATCAGGGAACAATCAAGGGCTAAGACATTATAAAGCCATATTAAAAGCATTATCAGGGGCGGTTCCATGAGGAACCGTCCCTTTACTTGATGATATCTATAATTTGATATATAATTAATGTCTATGGATTTATTGGAAAACGCACTTAGCCAATACAAGAATTGGCTTGATAAAACTAAAGAAGATACTTACATGCAAAAGGAACTTGCACAGCTTGAAGGTTCTCCCGATGAGCTGATGGAATGCTTTGCGAGTGACCTTAATTTTGGTACGTCCGGAATTAGAGGCATAATCGGTCCTGGACCGAGGAGAATTAATAAATACGTAATAGCAAGGGCAACTCAAGGCCTCTCTGACTATATAAACAAAAGAGCAGAAGCAGGTGAGGACGTTAAAAAACGTGTAGTTATCGCGTGTGACAGCAGGAGGTTTTCCACGCAGTTTGCCAGGGAAACAGCCGAGGTTTTATCCGGAAACGGAATCAAGGCGCTTTTGTTTGCAGAAATATCGCCGGTCCCGCTTCTTTCATTCAGCATAGGCGCCCTTGATTGTGACTATGGAATCATGATTACGGCGAGCCACAATCCGAGCATATTCAATGGATATAAGGTCTATAACAAATATGGCTACCAGGTTGTTGGCGATGAGCCCAAAGAGATATTCAATGCAATTTCAAGACTTGATTTCTTTGATGATATAAAGAAAAGCTCCGAAAATATCGAGCTTGTTTCAGATGATATTCAGGAAGAATATTCACAGAAAGTTTATGAGGTCACTTCTCCATTTATAAATAAGGATGAAGAGTCCGATATCAAAATAGTCTATACGCCGCTCAATGGAGCAGGAAGAAGATTCGTATACAGAGCTCTTTCCGATGCGGGATTTAAGAATGTCATTTCCGTTCCAAGTCAGGATGTATATGACGAAAACTTTACTACTTGTAAGAAGCCGAATCCCGAAAAGCTATCTGCCTATAACGAAGCGTTTAAGGTCCTGGACCGGGAGAAGGCAGATATAATAATAGCAACCGACCCGGATAGCGACAGGGTAGGTGTTGCGCTCATTCATGATGGAACAAAGATTAATCTTACGGGGAATCAGATAGGGCTTCTTATGCTTGACCATCTTTCGAGCATCAAGGCTCCCAAGGATGGACAATTCATATTTAGAAGTATCGTTTCAACTCCCTTGGTCGATAGGATGGCAGAAGCCAACGGACTTGAAGTTAGGCCCGTTCAGACGGGATTCAAATACGTAGGTGAAGGAATTGAAAATCTGATAAAGGAGGGGAACGAATCCAAGTTCTATTTTGCATTCGAGGAGAGCAACGGATTTTTGGTATCCCCATTTGTAAGAGATAAGGACGGAATATCCTCTGCAGTTATTATTGCCTCTATGGCAGCAAAGCAGAAGAAAAGAGGACAGGACCTAATAGACCATCTTGATGAAATATATAGCGACTACGGAACGCTTATTGACCGAACCAAGAATTTCACATTTGAAGGCTTGGCAGGCCAGGAGACCATGGAACAAATCATGGATTATTTCAGAAATGATGTTGAAGACCAGATAGGCGATCTGTATATCGAGGAAAAGACGGATTATCTCCTCGACGATACGGGTTTTTCAAACGCCAATATAATAAAATTTGATTTGGATGATGGAAGTACGGTCATCGTAAGGCCGTCGGGAACCGAACCTAAAATCAAGGTATATATGTTCTTGACTGACCCGGCTTCCGGCATAGATAAGAGCATAACATCCATTATGGATAGTTACAGATAAAGGAGGACTTAAAGACTTGAAAGACAATGGACTCAATTCAATCAGAAAAGCTTTTAGAGATTTCTATGTGAGCAAGGATCATTATCCGGGGAAGAGCGCTTCTCTTATTCCTCAAGACGATAAGTCGCTGCTCATAATCAATTCCGGTATGGCTCCGCTTAAAAAGTATTTTGCAGGCCTGGAAAAGCCGCCGGCAAAGCGTATGACCACCTGCCAAAAATGCGTCAGAACAGGTGATATAGAGAACGTGGGCAAGACCTCCAGACATGGTACTTTCTTTGAGATGCTGGGGAATTTCTCCTTTGGTGACTATTTTAAAGAAGAGTCTCTAAATTGGGGCTGGGAGTTCATAACCAAGGTCCTCGAGCTTCCTACGGACAAATTATGGGCAACCATCTATCAGGACGACGATCAGGCATATGAGATTTGGAAAAAAATCGGAATGCCGGACGATCGAATCGTGCGCCTTGGAAAAGACGATAATTTCTGGGAAATCGGACTCGGACCATGCGGACCTTGTTCGGAAATATATTACGACAGAGGCGAGGCCTTTGGCTGCGGAAAGCCCGACTGCAAGCCGGGTTGCGATTGCGACAGATACGTGGAATTCTGGAATCACGTTTTCACTCAATTTTCAAAGGAAGAGGACGGAAGTTATTCCAACCTTGCTCATCCTAATATCGATACCGGAATGGGGCTTGAACGTATCGCCTGCATAATGCAGAACGTCGATTCCATCTTTGATATTGACACGATTAGATATATCCTCGACGGAGTACTTGAAGTATCTGGAGCAAGATACGAGGAAGAGGGAACGGAAACTACCGATGTTTCCGTGAGAATAATCACGGATCACCTAAGATCCATGGTATTCATGATTGCCGATGGCATCAATCCTTCCAATGAAGGTCGTGGCTATGTCTTAAGAAGACTTATAAGAAGAGCATCAAGACACGGAAAGCTCCTCGGAATAAAGGGGAATTTCCTTTCGGAACTTGCATCTCGAGTTGTAAAGGTATCCGGTGAAGCATATCCCGAGCTTGTTGAAAAAGAGGATTTCATAAAGAAAATCATTTCAATAGAAGAAGATAAATTCACTCAGACACTGGACCAGGGAATTGAGATTATTTCCGATTACATGAAGGAAATGGAGACTTCCGGTATCAAAACTCTTTCCGGCGAGAAAGCGTTTAAACTTTATGATACATATGGATTCCCCCTCGAAGTAACCCAGGAAATACTCGAGGAAAAAGGCTATGATGTGGATATGGATGGATTCCACAAATCTATGGAAGAGCAAAAGAACAAGGCCAGAGAAGGTAGGAACGTATCTGAGGATGCTGCCTGGGATACGAATTTCGTCGATGGACTTCCCGAAACTGTATTCACAGGCTATGAGGAACTTGAATCAAAGGGAATTGTACTTGCAGTACGAAGTGAAAACGGAAGTTCCGAAGTCATAAATCAAAACGAAGAGGGGATAGTATATCTAAACTCCACCCCGTTCTATGCAGAGAGCGGTGGCCAGATTTACGATACAGGTTTTATGTATACCAATGAATCTGAAGCCATTGTTTCATCCGTAACTAAATCCCATGGTATCTTTGCCCATAAGGTTAAGATGACCGTAGGCGAACTAAGAGTTGGCGATGAAGTATTATCAAAGGTCTATGCGGTAAGGCGTAATCTTATCGCAAGAAACCATACGGCAACGCATCTACTTCATGCCGCATTAAGAGAGGTTCTTGGCAGCCATGTTCAACAAGCCGGATCTTCCGTAAATGAATCCATACTCAGATTCGACTTCAATCATTTTTCTGCAATGTCAGATGATGAAATAAAGCAAGTTCAGGACATTGTAAATTTAAAGATAAATGAGTTTATTCCTGTTACAGTCCTGGAAACTTCAATGGCTGAGGCTGAGAAAATGGGGGCTATGGCGCTCTTTGGAGAGAAATACGGTGACGAAGTAAGAGTCGTAAGCGCCGGTGATTTCAGCACTGAGCTCTGCGGTGGAACTCATGTTAAAAATACCGGTGAAATAGGCGCCTTCAGAATCATATCCGAATCAGGAATCTCCTCCGGAGTAAGGAGAATCGAGGCCGTTACCGCATCCGGAATCTTGATGGAGGCATTGGAATCCGATGCGCTTATAGAAGAAACAGCCAATGCACTTAAAGCAAAACGCGATATGCTTGCATCAAGAGCTGCAAGCGTTATCGAAGAACTCAGAACTGCAAACAAGGAATTGGAATCGTATAAAAAGGCCGAGCTCGGAGATGCAGCAAAGAATTTAGTAGCCGAAGCAAAGGACGTTAATGGCATCAAGCTCATCATTAAACGCTTTGATGGCGTGGAAATTGACGAATTAAGAGGCATATCCGACGACATAAAGGAAATAAGCAAGAATACCGCCATGGTATTCGCCGCAGTAAATGGGGACAAGGCTGTCTTCATGGTATCCCTAACGGATGATCTTGTCGAAAAGGGACTTCATGCCGGAAATATAGTCAAGGAAGTAGCAAAAGCAGCAGGCGGTGGCGGCGGCGGAAAAGCCAATATGGCACAGGCCGGAGCGAAGGATATTTCCAAAATTGACGAAGCATTTTTGGTTGCGGAATCACTTATCAAGTAGTATAATGAATGTGTATTCAATGAAAGTGAATGGAGGTAATGATGGAGAGAAAAACTATTATGTTCGACACAACCAAAGTTCAGCAAAAGACTACAAGAGAAGTTCTTGAAGCGGTTTACGCTGCATTGGAAGAAAGAGGATATAACGGAATCGATCAAATGGTGGGATATATTCTTTCCGGCGACCCGTCATATATTACGAGCTACAACAATGCTCGTATGATGATAAGCAGAATAGACAGAGACGATCTTGTGGAGGAGATACTCAAAGACTATCTTCAGAAATAATGTACCTAAAAAGCGGGATTATCCCGCTTTTTTATATATAAGCCACTTTTATCATAAGCTCTCAAACAGGTATTATTAGTTAAATTTAATGAAAAAAATAATAGGACTCGATGTAGGAGACAAGACCATCGGCATTTCTTTAAGTGATGCGCTTGGAATAACCGCCCAGGGCCTTATGACCTACGAGAGAATTGGAATAAAAAAGGATACGGATAAAATAGTCGAACTTGTCATGGAACATGACTGCGATACTGTTGTTATCGGGCTTCCTATAAACCTTAACGGAACTGACAGCATTCAAACCGAGAAGGTCAGGGATTTTAGGGTGAAACTCGAGAACAAATTCAGAAGTACCGGAGGAGGGCTTCAGAACGTCAAGTTCGAATGGGAGGATGAACGCTTTACCACGTCTATCGCGGAGAGCGTGCTTATTGCTGCTGATATGTCACGGGAAAACCGAAAAAAGGTAATAGACAAACAAGCAGCAATTATTATTTTACAAAGCTATTTGGATAAACAAGATAGGATAAACAGGGAGACCATATGAAAAAGATTGCGATAATAATGGGTTCGGACAGTGACCTTCCCGTAGTTGAGAAGGCGATTAACGTATTGGATGAACTCGAAATTCCAAAAGAAGTTCACGTATATTCGGCGCATAGGACGCCTGAGGAGGCAAGGGAATTCGCCTTAAATGCGAGAGCAAATGACTTTGGTGCAATTATCTGCGCCGCGGGAAAAGCTGCCCATTTGGCGGGTGCAATTGCCGCAAATACAACGCTTCCCGTGATTGGTATTCCAATCAAATCAAGCACCCTGGACGGACTCGATGCACTTCTATCCACGGTTCAGATGCCGGGCGGAATACCTGTTGCTACAGTAGCGATAGACGGTGCCGAAAATGCTGCGCTTTTGGCAGCGGAGATTCTCTCCGTATATGACGAGAGCATTGAAGCCAAGCTTAAAAGTCGCCGCGAATCAGCCAAAATCAAAGTTTTGAAAAAGAATGAAGAAATAGAAAACAAATATTAATATCTAACAGTCTAAAGGAGATTAAAGTAATGAGCAATTTACGTGAAGAGTGCGGACTCTTTGGAATATTTGCAAACAAAACGATGGATGTGGCGCATACGACCTATTACGGTCTATTCGCACTCCAGCACAGAGGTCAGGAAAACTGCGGAATCGTGGTGAATGACGATGGCGTCTTTACAAGCAGAAAGGACGTTGGTCTCGTAGAAGAAGTCTTTGATGCAGATGGTTTAAGCGAACTCGGACTTGGAAATATGGCGGTTGGACATGTCAGATACGGAACTACCGGAACCAGCACCAGAGCCAATTCTCAGCCCATGGTCGTAAACCATCACAAGGGCCATATGGCAATTGCTCATAACGGCAATCTCGTAAACGCTTACGAACTCAGGCATGAACTCGAGCTCGAAGGCTCAATTTTCCATTCATCAAATGATACGGAAGTTATTGCATACATAATCACCAAGGAACGCATCAAAAGCGGCTCGATAGAAGAAGCTGTTGAAAAATCAATGGATAAGCTCGAAGGGGCATATTCACTTGTCATAATGTCTCCGAGCAAGATGATTGCTGTTAGAGATCCATATGGCTTTAGACCCTTGCTATACGGTATGAGAGACGACGGGACCTACATTATAGCCTCGGAGACCTGCGCTCTTGATGCGGTCGATGCGAAATATATAAGGGATTTGGAACCAGGAGAAATCGTCGTTTTCTCCGCCGATGGAATTAATTCCATCAAAACACACTGCAACAAAGCACCTCACAAGATTTGCATTTTTGAATACCTTTACTTTGCTCGCCCGGACTCCGAAATAGAAGGAGTAAGCGTCCATATGGCGAGAATGAGGGCAGGTGCATGTCTTGCGAAGGAGCATCCTGTTGATGCTGATGTTGTAATAGGCGTTCCCGATTCCGGACTTAGCGCGGCACTTGGATATGCTAAGGAGTCCGGTATTCCTTATGGCTTCGGCTTCATCAAGAATAAATACATAGGGCGAACCTTTATCGCTCCCGGTCAGTCTAACAGGGAAGACAAGGTCATGATTAAATTAAATGTCTTAAAGGACACGGTCTCCGGGAAGCGCGTAGTTTTGGTCGATGATTCAATAGTTAGAGGTACCACAATCGCAAGAATCATAAAGAGGGTTAGAGAGGCAGGAGCCACTGAAATTCATGTGATGTCATCCGCACCTCCGTTTATGAATCCTTGTTATTACGGAACCGATATCGATTCTAGAGACAACCTCATAGCCTGCAGACTTACGACGGAAGAAATTGCTAAGGAGGTTGGCGCAGACAGCGTCGGATACCTTGAAATAGATCATCTAAACGAACTTATTGGAACTGAGGTCGGTGAAGGATATTGCCATGCTTGCTTTAGCGGAGAATATCCGACAAAGGAACCGACTACAACCGAGAAGGACCGCTTTGAACACAAAATTAGTGAGAGGAAATAGTAATGGCAAAATCATTCAGCGAAAGCTATAAGGAAGCCGGTGTTGATATTACTGCGGGCTATAGGTCCGTGGAACTCATGAAGGAATACGTGGCGCGAACGATTATAAGGGGCGCCGATACCGATATCGGAGGATTTGGCGGTCTATTTGAACTTGATATTACCGGAATCCCAAATCCGATCTTGGTAAGCGGAACCGACGGCGTTGGAACCAAGCTAAAGATGGCATTCTTGATGGATAAGCACGATACGGTCGGAATTGACTGTGTTGCAATGTGCGTAAACGACATCCTTTGCGTTGGAGCTAAGCCGCTATATTTCCTCGATTATATTGCATGTGGAAAGAATTATCCCGAAAAGATAGCTGAGATTGTTAAGGGTGTTTCTAAGGGATGCATTCAGTCGAATGCTGCGCTGATTGGCGGAGAAACTGCCGAAATGCCCGGATTTTACCCCGAGGATGAATACGACCTCGCAGGCTTTGCCGTTGGTGTCGTAGATAAATCAAAGGTTTTAAACAAAGAAAACGTCGAGGAAGGGGATATCATAATAGCGATTCCGTCTTCCGGCGTTCATTCAAATGGATTCTCTCTTGTTCGCAAGGTTTTTGATGTTGAAAATTCCAACATCAAAGCCCCCTTGGAGGAACTCTGCGGTAAGTCCCTCGGAGAAACGCTTCTCACACCGACCAAGATTTATGTAAAGCCCGTACTGAATCTTCTTGATAATGTAAAAGTGAAATCCATGGCACACATTACGGGTGGCGGATTCTATGAGAATATTCCAAGGGCACTCCCCGATGGATTTGCGGCTGAAATAAAGAGAGAGGACGTAAGGGTACTTCCGATATTCGACCTTATAATGAAAACCGGGAATATTCCGGAGAGGGATATGTTCAATACCTTTAACATGGGTGTAGGAATGGCGGTTATAGTATCTCCCGAGGACGCCGAAAAGAGCATCGCCTTACTTAAGGAGCAAGGGGAAGATGCATATATTCTCGGAAAAGTTGTCCTTGGTGAAAAAGAAGTTAGAATTTGGTGATGATATGAATAAGGCGCGTATTGCGGTTCTGGTGTCGGGCGGAGGAACGAATTTACAAGCTCTGATCGATGCAGAAAAGTCGGGAATAATAAATAGCGGCGAGATTGTGCTCGTTGCAAGCACGAACCAAAATGCATATGCCCTTGAGAGGGCCCAAAATGCTCATATAGAGACCTTTGTTTATAAAGAGGAACAGGAACTCATTGAGAAGCTCAAATCTGCTCAAATAGATTTAATCGTTTTGGCCGGTTTCCTTAGAATTCTCAGTCCCAAGTTCATTGCTGAATTTCCCGACAGGATTATCAATGTTCATCCTGCGCTCCTTCCGTCCTTCGGAGGCAAGGGCTGCTATGGGATCCATGTTCATGAAATGGCGCTCGAATACGGCGTCAAGGTTTCCGGTGCCACGGTGCACTTTGTGAATGAGGTTCCGGACGGCGGAAAAATCATCGCTCAAAAGGCGGTCTATGTTGAGCCGGGGGATACTCCCGAGATTCTTCAAAGGAGAATAATGGAGGAAGCCGAATGGGTAATTCTCCCCATGGCTGTTGAGTCCATAAGTGAGATTATTTCTGAACATAAGAGTCTTTCCAATTAGCAGGGATGACAATTGTATTATCAAAATAAATATTTGGAGTGTGTGTCTAATGAATAATGGTTTAAAGGTAGGTCTATTAATACTTGGAATATCGGTTCTCGGTATTGCATTTTTCTTTATTTCAGGGCGTGAGATGCATCCGTTCTTTCCGAGATTCTTTATAATGGGCGTAGTAATAACTGCGCTTGGAGTCTTTGCTACCTTCCAGGAAAAGAAGGACAAGAACGACGAAAAGCGACTTAAATAGAAGGGAGATTTAGCTATGGATGTCTACGAAGTAAAAGAGTTTAACGAACTTGTTTCCGGGAATCCTTATCCGGGAAGAGGGATTATCTTAGGAATTAATCCCGAAGCAAATAAGCTGGTAACTGCCTATTTTATCATGGGTCGCTCGGATAACAGCAGAAACAGAATGTTTGTTAAGGACGGCGACGATGTGATGATTGTTCCCTTTGATGAAAGCAAGGTGGAGGATCCGTCACTTATCATCTATTATCCGCTCAGGGTCTATAAGGATTATCTGATAGTAACCAACGGAGATCAGACCGATACCATACGCGATTATCTTGATAGACAAGAGACCTTTGCCGATGCTCTCAGAACAAGGGCGTTTGAGCCGGACGGTCCAAACTGGACGCCCAGAATCAGCGGAATCGCCTGGATTTCTCATAAGGGAATACCTTATTACAAGATGAGCATTTTGAAGGCTGGGGATCCCGATGGGATCATCTGCAACAGATATTTCTATGAATATGAAGGTGCGCCGGGTCTGGGTCACTTTATACATACATATGTTACGGACGGAAACCCGATTCCGACCTTCCAGGGTGAACCGAAGAGGGTGGATATACCGAGCGACATCAATGCCTTTGCTGAAGAGATATGGAATTCACTTGATGATGCCAACAAAATTTCCCTCTATGTCCGTTATACCGACATCGAAACCGGTAATTATGAGGATACGCTGATTAATAAGTATCAGTAAGTCCGCCATATATAATTAAAAAGTGCAACCCCATTTTTACAAGGAAAGAGGCTTCTAATGAAAGAATTTGAATTAAAGTATGGATGTAATCCAAATCAAAAGCCGTCGATGATTTATATGGAGGATGGATCGGACCTTCCGATTGAAATTCTGAACGGCCGTCCGGGTTTTATCAATTTCCTGGACGCCTTCAACAGCTGGCAGCTCGTTAAGGAAGTCAAAGAAGCAACAGGACTCCCTGCGGCAACATCGTTTAAACATGTAAGCCCAACCTCTGCAGCCGTTGCAGTTCCGATGAGCGAGATTCTGAAGAAGGCCTGCTTTGTTGACGATATCGAAGGACTCGATGATTCACCGATTGCAACTGCATATGCGAGAGCAAGAGGAACAGACAGAATGTGCAGCTTCGGTGATTGGGTTGCGCTATCCGATACTTGCGACGAAGTGACCGCGCGAATCCTAAAGAGAGAAGTATCCGACGGAATAATAGCGCCGGACTATACACCGGAAGCACTTGAAATTCTAAAGTCCAAAAAGAAGGGCGGATATAACGTAGTAAAAATCGACAAGGACTATGTCCCGCAGCCTATAGAAAAGAAACAGGTTTACGGAATCACATTCCAGCAGGGGAGAAACGATTATAAGATTGACGAAAGCGTATTGGAGAATATCGTAACGGCAAACAAGAATTTTACGCCCGAAGGGAAAAGAGACCTGATGATCGCCCTGATTACGCTCAAGTATACGCAGTCGAATTCCGTTGCTTTTGCCGTCGATGGACAGGCCATAGGCGTTGGCGCAGGCCAGCAGTCCAGAATCCATTGCACCAGGCTCGCCGGAAGCAAGGCTGATTTCTGGAGCCTAAGACAGTCTGAAAGAGTAATAAATCTCCCGTTTAGAGATGACGTTGGTCGCCCGGACAGAGATAATGCAATCGACGTCTACTTGGGGGAAACACCGGAAGAAGTTCTGGCAGACGGTGCCTGGCAAAAGGTATTCACCGAGAAACCAAAGGAATTCACCAAGGAAGAAAAGAGGGCTTATCTCGATAAGCTTACGGGTGTTGCTCTCGGAAGCGATGCGTTCTTCCCATTCGGGGATAATATTGAACGAGCAAAGAGAAGCGGGGTCAGCTTTATTGCAGAGCCCGGTGGATCGGTTCGTGACGACAACGTAATTGAGGTCTGCGATAAATATGATATGGTGATGGCATTCACCGGCATGCGTTTATTCCATCATTAATGTGGAAGTCGTAACCCTGTGAGTTGATATCGCATAGTAGACATATCATACAAAGAGAGTATTAATAATGAAAATTGTAGTTGTTGGTGGTGGCGGAAGAGAGCATGCCATCATAAAGAGTATTAAGAAGAATCCCAATGTCGAAAAGATTTACGCCCTTCCCGGAAACGGCGGAATTGCAATGGATGCGGAATGCGTAGATATCGGTGCAACCGAACTCGAAAGGATTGTGGAATTCGCAAAGTCTAACGATATAGATTATGCAGTGGTTGCTCCCGATGATCCTCTCGTTATGGGGCTTGTCGACATGCTCGAATCCGAAGGTATTCCTTGCTTTGGGCCATCAAAGGACGCAGCGATCATAGAGGGCAGCAAGGCCTTTTCCAAGGAACTCATGAAAAAATACGGGATTCCTACGGCTGAATATGAGATTTTTGACAGTCCCGAAGCCGCATATGACTATGTTGAAACTTGCAGCATTCCCGTCGTAGTAAAGGCTGACGGTCTTGCTCTCGGAAAGGGAGTAATTATTGCAGAATCACGTGAAGATGCCAAGAATGCGATTAAATCCATAATGGAGGATAAGGCATTTGGAAAAAGCGGAGATATGATAGTAATCGAGGAATTCCTTGAGGGACCTGAGGTTTCGGTTCTTTCATTTACGGATGGAAACACCTTGATTCCGATGGTTTCTTCAATGGACCACAAGCGTGCTCTGGATGACGACAAGGGACTTAATACCGGCGGAATGGGAACGATTGCGCCAAATCCATATTATACCGAGGAGGTCGCTGAGATTTGCAGAGAGGAAATCTTCCTTCCAACTATGATTGCGATGAATAGGGAAGGGAGAAGATTCAAGGGCTGCCTCTACTTTGGCCTCATGATTACAAAGGACGGCCCCAAGGTAATTGAGTACAATTGCCGTTTCGGTGACCCGGAGACTCAGGTGGTTCTTCCACTCCTTAAATCCGATTTGTTAGACATAATGATTAATGTTACAAACGAGACTCTTGATGAAGCTGAAGTTATCTTTGATGGTGGTGCTGCTTGCTGCGTAATTATGGCATCAAATGGTTATCCTGGGAGTTATGAGAAGGGCTATGAAATTACGCTTCCTCCTGATGATTCGGATGCTAACGGCAATATATTTATAGCAGGAGCCAAGCTAAGCGATGACGGAAAGCTTCTTACAAACGGCGGTCGTGTACTCGGAGTGACTGAAACCGCAGAAACCTTGGAGGATGCGATTTCCAAGGCTTATAACACTGTATCAAAAGTCCATTTTGATAATGCCTTTTATAGAAGTGACATCGGTAGACGGGCTTTAATGAAAAAATAACTATTACAAGAAAGAACGTTTGACAGGAGGAATTGTTATGAAAAAGAAAGCTGTCATACTACTAATCCTTATGCTGGTTATCACATCGCTAACTGCATGCGGAAACTCCGATACTTCTTCGGACACCAACGATAATTCCGCAGAAACAGAGGAGGCCGCCGAAGAGGAAGCTTCCGAAGAAACCAAGGAAGAAACGAAAGAAGAAACGAGTGAAGTCCAGGGAAAGTCCGACGAGGAAGCGCTGGCTGATACGGTATTTGAAAATCAAGGTAAGATGTTCCGAGAAGAGCTTACTATTAGTATCAGCGAAAGCTTGAAGGCTGACGAAGAAACGATGGCGCTATTTGAGATGATTGGAGTTAATCCCGACGACTATGCGACTGCAATGGCGGGTCACTGCGATTTGACAACAGGTGATATAACCGTTGACGGTGACAAGGGCTCTGTTGAACTTCTCATGACGATGCCGGATTTCACCAAAATGGATGCGTATCAGGACGAAAAATTAGAGGAATTCTCTGCGGATCTCGACGCCGCTGAAATGACGGAAGAGGAGGCGTACAAGGCATTTGGCGAGATCTTTATGAAAATCGCTGAAGACCCTGAGATGCCGGTGAGCACGGAATCCTTCACTGCCACATTTACCAAGAAGGATGGCGTTTGGACCATGGATGATGAATCCGGATATTTGGAATCCATCATGAATGCTTTTGGTGAATAATTATTATTTGTTATAGACTAAATTAAACTATTTACAAAGGACAGAATATGGTTTACAGAATTTATGTCGAAAAGAAAAAGGGTTTTGATAACGAAGCCAGGAAGATAAAGGCAGAAATCGTTGATTTCTTGGGCATCAAGGGTCTTAGGGACGTTCGCGTCATTAATAGATATGATGCCGAAGACATCGATGAAGAACTGTTTTACAAGGCTGTAAATACGGTCTTTTCGGAGCCGCAGGTCGATGAGACGTTCTGGGATTTAAAGATAAAGGCAGGGGAGTCCGTTTTTGCCGTTGAATATCTTCCGGGACAGTTCGATCAAAGGGCGAGTTCAGCAGCCGAATGCATTCAGTTAATCAGCAAAGGCGAGCGCCCGGAAATACGCTCCGCAAAGGTATATATTCTGTCCGGAAGTATTACAAATACCGATGTTGAAAGAATTAAGGCACATTTAATAAACCCCGTTGAATCCAGGGAGGCAGCGCTATCCGATTTTGATACATTAAAAGTCGAATACGAGATACCGAAGAAGGTTGAAATCGTGACAGGTTTCATCAAGATGTCCGACGATGAACTTTCTGAGTTCATCAAAGACCGCGGTCTCGCCATGGATTTGGCGGACATCAAGATGGTTAGAGAATACTTTGCTGGCCTTGAAAAACCAAGGAATCCCACGATTACCGAAATCAAGGTTATAGATACATATTGGTCGGATCACTGCAGGCATACGACCTTTAATACCACGATTGAAAGCGTCAAATTCAACAATCCGGAGGTTGAGTCCGCATATAGGGAATATCTTTCGACCAGGACCGCTCTTGATAGAAAGAAGCCGATTACGCTTATGGATATAGGCACAATTGCGGCCAAATATCTAAAGTCGAAGGGCGAGCTCGAAGGCCTCGATGAATCCGAAGAAATCAATGCTTGTACGGTTAAGATAGATGTCGATATCGACGGGAAAACCGAGCCTTGGCTGCTTCTGTTTAAGAACGAGACCCATAATCATCCTACGGAAATTGAGCCCTTTGGTGGCGCTGCTACCTGTATCGGCGGAGCCATACGAGACCCACTTTCGGGAAGAAGCTATGTTTATTCCGCAATGAGGGTCACAGGAGCAGGAGACCCGACAAATCCAATCGAAGATACATTAAAGGGCAAGCTCCCTCAGCGAAAGATAGTTACAACTGCTGCTGCAGGATATAGCTCATACGGCAATCAAATCGGCCTTGCTACAAACCAGGTGAACGAGATTTATCATCCGGGATATCAGGCCAAGCGCATGGAAATAGGTGCCGTAATAGCTGCTGCTCCCGCTGAAAATGTACGAAGAGTCGCACCGAGACCTGGCGACAAGGTGATTCTATTAGGTGGTAAAACAGGTCGTGACGGAATAGGTGGCGCAACCGGTTCATCAAAGTCGCATACGCTGGAATCCTTGGAATCCTGCGGTGCCGAGGTCCAAAAGGGAAATGCTCCGGAGGAACGTAAGCTCCAGAGGCTATTTAGAAATCCCGAGGCATCAAGGATGATTCTTCGCTGCAACGACTTTGGTGCAGGAGGAGTTTCTGTTGCAATCGGTGAACTCGCTCCGGGACTTCACGTTGACCTTGATATGGTTCCAAAGAAATACGCTGGGCTCGATGGAACGGAGCTCGCGATAAGCGAATCCCAGGAGAGAATGGCGGTCGTCGTCGCACCTGAAGACGTAGATAGATTCTCTGAGCTCGCTCAATCTGAGAATTTGGAGAGCACCGTCGTTGCGACCGTAACCGAAGAACCGTATCTTAGACTCGATTGGAACGGAAAAACCATCGTTGATATCTCGCGTGAATTCTTGGATACGAATGGTGCGGAAAAGCATATAGATGTTGAAGTTCCGGAGATAAAGCCGATTCTGAACAGACGCGGAAAGCTTGCCAAAATCGACTTTGAGGAGACCTTTAGATACCTCGTTCAGGATTTAAACGTTTGTTCGAAACGCGGTCTATCTGAAATGTTCGATTCTACGATTGGTGCAGGTACTGTTCTCATGCCATTCGGAGGAATCAAGCAAAGAACACCGATTCAGGCCATGACGAATCTAATTTCGGTTGAAAAGGGACATACGGATACGTGCTCGCTCATGGCCTATGGCTTCAATCCATTTATATCGGAAGCAAGCCCATATCATGGAGCGTACCTTGCGGTGATAGAATCCGTATCAAAGCTAATTGCAACGGGTGCGGACTTTAAGAACGTATATTTGTCCTTCCAGGAATATTTCGAAAAGTTAGGTGACGATCCGCTTCGCTGGGGAAAGCCTTTTGCTGCGGTTCTCGGTGCATTTGTTGCACAGATGGATTTGGGCGTTGCTGCGATAGGAGGCAAGGACTCAATGAGCGGTTCCTTTGAGGATTTGGATGTTCCTCCGACCCTTGTATCCTTTGCTGTAACAACAGAGAAGGCTGAAAATATAATATCTCCGGAGTTCAAGGCTCCCGGGCACGAGGTTATATTGATTAAGCCTTATTACGACTATAATACGGGTGTTCTTCCGGAAGGAAGCGCGATGAATGATATCTTCGGCAAGATTACCAAGCTCATAAGAGAAGGGAATGTCGTAAGCTGTTATACCCCCGAAATGGGAGGTGCAGCCGAAGCTATATTCAAGATGGCGCTCGGAAACGATCTCGGCTTCGTAGTTGATTCCGATGTCGATATGGACGATTTGTTCGGATTTAGATATGGCGCCTTCGTTATAGAACTTGCAGACGGCGTAAGCTATAGCGACACATTGTCATATTATAGAGATATTGAGTCGGTCATACTCGGAGAAACAAGTTCAGATAGAAGAATTCTTTATACGGATGCAAACGGAATTGAACATGCAATCCCCATGGATGAGCTGATTTATAGGTATGAGGACAGGCTTGAATCCATATATCCATGCAATATCAAGACAGAAGATATGGATTTGACCGAAAGAACTTTCGATGGAGTTTACGATAATAATTATACGGAAAGTGAGTCTTTCGATATCTCAAATAGTTCCACTTCCGATAATGCACATATTATAGGAATTAATGGTGCAAAGCCCAAGGTACTTATTCCGGTATTCCCGGGTACGAACTGCGAATATGATTCCGCAAAAGCATTTATGGATGCAGGAGCCGATACTGATATCTTTGTAATTAACAATCTTAACTCTGACTCCGTTTCAAGATCAGTAGAGGAATTTGCAAAGAAAATAAACGATTCGCAGATTATATTTATCCCTGGAGGCTTTTCCGGAGGGGACGAACCCGATGGATCAGGTAAGTTCATAACTGCATTCTTTAGAAATCCCGAGATAAAGGAGGCCGTAACGGAGCTTTTGGAGGCAAGAAATGGACTTATGGCCGGTATTTGCAACGGTTTCCAGGCCCTGATTAAGCTCGGACTTGTGCCATATGGGAAAATTATCGATACCGATTCGGATTCACCAACGCTTACATTTAATGAAATCGGTCGCCATCAATCGAAGTTGGTTCGCACAAGAATTGCATCTAATATGTCTCCATGGCTTGCAAATACAAGGCCCGGAGAGATTTATACGGTTCCTATATCTCATGGCGAAGGCAGGTTCATTGCAAGCCCGGAAACCATCGAAGAAATGGCTAAAAATGGGCAAATAGCGACGCAATACGTAGATTTGGACGGTAATGTAACCGGTGATATTCAATTTAATCCAAATGGTTCATATAATGCAATCGAAGGAATAACATCTCCGGACGGACGCATATTCGGCAAGATGGGACATTCCGAACGTATAGGAAAATACCTATATAAAAATGTTCCCGGAAATTTCGATATGCATATGTTTGAATCGGCAGTTAAGTATTTCAAATAGTAATTCAATTATATTGACCAGGGGGAGTAGGCCTTTATGAAGAAATAGAGGCCTATTTCGATATATCCAACTATTCCTATAATCATAATTTTCGGAATAGTTACATATGATAAAATAACCGGGGGACCATATTTCAAGTCCCCCGGCTGATCTATGGGTATCCGATTGGGGGTCGGATCGATGGGAAAATTTGAGGCTCTATTTTCGCTTATGCCGGGATTAAAAGCTGTTGGCCTATACTTATATCGGAAGATTCCAGCCCGTTTAAATTGGATATTTCATATATGAATCTTCTGATATCGGTTTTATTACTATCCGAATATCTCTGAGCTATCGACCATAAAGTATCTCCGGATTCTACCGTAATCGCATAATAAGCCACAGACTCATGTCCTTTGCCACCGGCATATACACCTCCGATATTGAATATTACGCTTATACTCATAACAATTATAAGCAGCATGATTGTCACAAATATTGTAAAACGTATTTTCGACTTTATATAATATCTCTTAAACATAATCCCGTCTCCTTTTATAACTTAGATCTTCCGTTAATGCTTAGATTTCATTTTAAAGCTGTGATCTCTTATTAATGCTTAGATTGTTTGTTCGCCTAAACCAAAACTCTTGTTCGTGAAAATAATATAGCAGAATAAATGTTCGTTGTCAATAGGAATTATAAACTTTTGTTCGAAAAATAAAGAAAAGGGTAAATAATTACCCCTTTCGTGGATTTATTGGATATTTTCCTCTCTACTACTGATTTACTTTTTCGTAGAATCGGTCCATATACTTGCTTATGGACTCCCTTTTTATGATGCAAATAATGAAGATAATTATTGAAATTACAGCAACTACAGTCATTATGGAATAGTTTTGCTTTTCGTACATTGCCCCTATCAGAACGCTTGCAGCCATTGCCGGGGTTCTTCCGAGAAGAGACATAGTTATGAAGGCCTTGAAATTGATACGGGCTATTCCGGCAGGATATGAAATCATGTCCTTTGGAAGTCCCGGAATCAAATATAATAGAAATATTGCGATATAGGCCTTTTTGCTGTTAAGCCTGGTGACCCAAGTATCGAGAGTTTCAGGCTTTATGAAGAGTTTAACGGCATCGCGTCCAAGGAAATATGCTATAAAATACGCCAAAGAACCTCCCAATGCCGCGCCAATAATTGATAGGAATAAACCAAAGAAAAAACCGTAAAGGTATCCCGCAGACATCTGAAAAACCTGGCCCGGAAGAACGCTTATGATGATCTGTAGAACCTGGAGACCGATATAGATAAAAATGCTCTCGGTTCTATATTCTCTCATGATATAATCCGCCACATCAACAATGCCTTCGGGATTTTTTAGAGATTGAATCAGGTCTCCGTGATAGACCATTATATATATTGGAATTGCAACGATTATTAAGATCAGAATCAAGAGCTTAATAATCGAAAATACCTTATTTGTCTTTTTTTCGTTAGTATTATTGTTCATATTCAGAGATAAAATCAAAGCCTTACAAGACCTGCATTTATTAGGTATTGAGCGGCCATAAGCACTCCGATTTTGGAATGTTCGTAAGTCAATCCGCCTTGAAAATAAGCCACATATGGCTCTCGTAAAGGTCCATCCGCCGAAAGCTCAATCGATGATCCCTGAACAAAGGCACCGGCAGCCATTATAATGTCGTCATCATATCCAGGCATCGGTGCAGGAACCGGAGTCACATGCGAATCTATGGGAGCTGCGGCCTGGATTCCGCGGCAGAATTCCATAAGTGCTTCAGGCGTGTTTAGTTTTACGGCTTGAATAATATCGCTCCTGTCTTTTATATCGGAACTCGCGTGAGGAAATACCTCAAATCCCAGCCTATCAAAGACTTTTGAGCATAATACGGCGCCTTTTAGAGCTCCTGCAGTTACTCTTGGTGCCTGGAAAAGACCTTCGAGTACGGCGCGATTCTGCCCAAAAGTAAGACCGCATTCACCGCCTATACCGGGACATGTAAGTCTATATGATATCAAGTCGATTAAATCCGCTTTGCCACATAGATAGCCGCCGGAAAGAGCAAGGCCGCCCCCGGGGTTTTTTATCAGTGAGCCGCAGATAATATCCGCACCTGCATCAAGAGGCTCTTCTTCGTCAACGAACTCACAATAACAGTTATCTACCATAATTGTTATATGTCTACCAAATCCGTGGACCAAATCCGAAACCTCAGAAATCTGCTTGGAGGATATCGAATTTCTTAGCTTATAACCCTTTGATCTTTGAATCGCAACCATCTTTACGGAATCATCCAAGGCATCTTTTAATGCATCAAGGTCGATTCTGCCATCGGGGAGCAATTCTACTTCCTGATATTTAATTCCAAGATCCTTTAGCGTTCCTGTATATGATTCATCCGAGGGTTTTTCCGAGGAATAATAACCTGTTACACTTTGCAATGTATCATAGGGGGCACCGGTACAATAGATAAGCTTATCTCCCCTTTTCAGAAGCCCCAATAGAGCCAGTGAAATGGCATGCGTACCATTTACTATATTGGGCCTTACAAGTGCCTTTTCTCCACCAAAAACATCAGCGAACACTCGTTCAACAGCATCCCTTCCTGAATCATCATAACCGTATCCGGTATTCCAAGCAAAATGTATATCGGATACATTTGAATTCTGGAATGCCTTAAGCACTTTGGCTTGATGGTAGAATGTCCGACTTTCCACATAGGAAAAATCCGAAGTGAGTTCGCACTCAATTTCTTCCGCCAAACCGAGAAGGTCGCGATTAATTCCAAATTCCTTGCTTATATAGTCATTCATCCTTGTCCCCTATATCTTCAATATTTTCCAAGCCTTCCAGTCGTTCTTCTTCCCATTCCATGCCCTTAACAAGTTCGCGCTTAATTCCCTGCTTTTGACGCGCATAGAGCTGGGTTGTCGTAACCTGTTCATGGTCGAGAAGCGCCGCGACATCATAGATGGAATTTCCTCTTCCTATCAAGCTCGTAGCGGCTGTTGCCCTTAATTTATGCGGACTATAGCCACCGCTCCTTGATGTCTTCATGCCGAGTGCAGTGTATTTTTTCACCATCTCTCTCAGTTGACGCTCGGTCATGCGTCTTCCTCTCAAAGAAAGAAACAAAGCATCCTCATCGCCATCCACAATCTTGTCCGGAGAAAGCCTCTCATGCTCAATATAGTCCTGAACTGCGGCTGTTACGGAATTGTTTAGAGGCATAAGGCTTTCCTTCCCTCTTTTTCTGTAAATCTTGAACTCGCCGCGTTCAAAATTAAAGGAACTGATATTTAGCTGCCATAATTCGCTAAGTCTCAATCCATATGTGAGAAACATAATCAAAATCGCCTTGTCTCTCTTTTTAGTTTTCTCCCAGAATGTATGTTCTTTTTCCGTAAGGCCGCTTCCTGTGGAAACAGCATCAAGCATTACCATAACCTCGTCGTCCTGGAGCGCTTTGATTTCCTTCTCACCGGCTTTTTGTACTCTGATAGGGTCAAATCCGTCGGTTATGTTATTTTCAAGGAGTTCGTCTCTGTAGAGCTGCTTAAACATAACCGATAAAGATGATTTCTTTCTGGCAAGGGTTTTGTTGGTATTCTCGTATATATTTGTGACTCCGTCCTTTATGATGGAATAATGCCTGCAATAATCCATGAAATAGTTAATATCTTTTGCCTTAATCCTGCTAAAGTCTCTCAATGATATTTCCCTTGGCTCCGAGGCTTCGGTCAGCACGGTTTCTCTACAGAGATATTCACAGAAAAACCTGATATCCCTGAGATAATTAAGTCTCGACATTGGCAAAACATTTCCTCTAAGATACATGAAAAAATTACGCATGAATTTAGGGAGTTCAGCCTCAATCTTCTCACATTCCTGAAATACTTCGGCTTCATGCTTAACAACATTTTCAGGCCGGTCGCTTCTGTTGTGAGCTATAGTTTTTACGTCATTTTTTCCTTCAGCCATGTTTCTATCCCTTTGACGATTTCGTTATAACCTTCACCTTCGCTACATCCGGTAAGGTCAAACCATTTCATGTCTTTATATCTTTTAAACCATGTGAATTGACGTTTCGCATAGTGTCTTGAATTCGTCTTTATCTCGGTAATTGCATTTTCCAACAGTAAATCAAAATCCGGTTCGTCAATAATGGGTAGTAGCTCCTTATAGCCTATCCCTTTCATAGGATAGTCATCGGAAGTTAATCCCATCTCACTTAGGGATTTTACTTCATCGATAAGACCATTCTGAGCCATAATATCAACCCTTTGATTTATCCTATCATAGAGTTCCTCACGATCTCTTGATAGACCGATAAGTATTGGATCATACTTTGATCTTAATTCAAATGAACGCTTGAATTCCCTTATATTATTACCCAATTTAGCAGCCTCAATCGCTCTTACGACTCTTTTAATATTGTTCGGATGGATGCGACTTGCTGCATCAGGGTCCTCGTTTTTCAGTACCTCATAAAGTGCTTCGGGACCATTTTCTTCGGCATATTTGTACAATTCGTCTCGCAGTAAACTTTCCGAAGGAGCAGCGGCAAAATCGATATCATAGATGATTGAATCCAAATAAAGTCCCGTGCCGCCAACTATCAAAGGCGTCTTGCCCCTGGAAATTATATCGTCGATGCAGTCCATTGCCATTTCGGAATAATTTACAACACTGAAGATATCGTTTGCACCTGATTCCGAAACATTGGATAAACCATACGTCGGATCTATCACATCAATCATGTGATGCGGAACCAGATTCTGCTCTTCTTTTGAGGGCTTGGCGCTTCCGATATCCATGTATTTATATATCTGCATCGAATCGCAGGACACTATTTCCATGCCAAAATCGAGTGCAACCTTAAGTGCAATGTCCGATTTTCCTACGGCAGTAGGACCGCATATGACAACGATTTTGGCAGCGTCCTTATCTGACGACATTATTAATTACCCTTTTTGTTTTCTTCAACAAAGCGCTTTATCTTTTTACCTGTTGTCTTATCGAAATCGTGGTCGCGAATCACGAGCTTTCTTATACGTTTGAAGAATGGAAGCCTGGCATTCAGCTTGTCCAATTCGGACCAAATGAGTTTATCAACATCCTCAGGTGTATAATTTTCACCAAGAGCGAGTTTAACTTCATCCTCATCAAGAGTAACCGTCGCTACGATGCTTTTGCTGTTGGATGAATCCTCATCATCAGAACCCCAAACCATTGATTCCTTTATGTATGGTATCTTTGAAAGCTCGTATTCGAGTTCCTCAGGGAAAATATTTTTGCCGTTATCAGTAATTATTACATTCTTCTTTCTTCCGGTAATATAAACAAAATCGTCCTCGTCAACATAGCCCAAATCTCCGGTATGAAACCAACCGTCGATCAGAACTTCGTCAGTTGCTTCCTGGTTATTGTAATAACCCATCATAACATTGGGTCCCTTGAAGCATATCTCCCCTATCCCATCTTCGTTCATATCAACAATCTTGACTTCCATTCCGGGGAGGACATGACCTACGGATGAATTCCTCATGTCTTTTTCAACATCGGGGTTTAGTGCTGCCATGGGAGAGCATTCCGTAAGTCCATAACCTTGGACCGCAATAATTCCAATGTCATTAAAGAATTGCAATATGTCCGGATCGATTGCAGCGCCTCCGCTGATTATTACGCGCATTCTTCCGCCAAAGACCTTGAGAATATCCTTGGTAAAAGGTCTGCTTATATCAATACCAAACTTTCTGGTTTGATGATTAATTGCGAGTAATTTGCGCAGTGTTTTCTCTTTTCCCTTTTCGCGAACAGCCTTCCAAATGCGCTTGTATAGGGTCTCGATTAAAACCGGGACCCCCAAAAGCATGGTTGGCCTAACCTCTTCCAAATTCTTGGTAATGTATTTTAATCCTTCCATATAGGCTATTGAAGCCCCTTTATAAAGCGGCATCAAAAACGCGCATGTGCATTCATAGGTATGATGAACGGGAAGAACTGAGAAGAATATATCCCATGAATTTACATTTAGAATAGTAGGTGCGGCCATCAAATTCTCGACCAGATTGGTATTGCTCAGCATTACACCTTTGGCAAAGCCGGTGGTTCCCGATGTGTAGAGGATTACGGCCATTTCATCCGCAATGATTTCTGCATCTATAAACCTTCTGTCTCCGGAAGAAAGAAGCTCCTTTCCTTCTCTGATTAAGCCCTTCCATGATATCGAGCCGGATGTGCCCTCATCGTCCACATCCATGGATATAAGGTACTTAAGCGAAGTATCACCTTCATCAAGAATTTCCTTGAACATAGAAGCAAACTTTTTATCATAAAAAACTGCAGAAACGTCGGCATCCTTTATAAGGTATTTTAAATCTTCCTTGGAAAGCTCCTTGTCCAAAGGAACGACTATGCCAACACCGCCGATTACAGCAAGATAGGTCGATTCCCATTGATAATTTGTCTCTCCGATTATAGAAATACGTTTACCCGATAGTCCTCTGTTTATCAGTGCAGTTCCCAAGGCATTAACATCATCAAGCGCTTCTTTATAAGTTATTTCCGTATATGGCTCGCCCTTGTGGAATTTTTGCCTAAAGGCGATGTTATCCCCGTATTTTCGCACGCTTGATTCAAACATCTCCTTGATGTCTGTGATCGGTCTTCCCGTTTTGTATCTAAGGTAGGGATCATCACTCTTTTGAATATTGTCAATTACATCGATAGCGTGAGATATTTCTTTTGCTTTGATTTCTTTAAAGTTGTCATTTTTGTTCATATCAGTTCCTCATCTTGTCAAACAATTCGCTTAAACAGTTTTTCAATATCGTATTTACTGAATTTGATAAATGTAGGTCTTCCGTGAGGACAGGAGAACGGGTTCCTGCAATTTTTCAAATCTTGGATTAATGCATTGATTTCCGCATCGTTTATGTAGTCATTTGCCTTGATTGAAGATTTACAAGCCTTGGTAATAAGCTTATCTATCACAATTTTGTTTTCAGTTATTCTATCGTCATTATATGCATCAACAAAGGCATTTACAAAGTCCTCGGCTTCCGTTAATGACATAAAGGTCGGTACTTCTCTCACGATATAAGTATATTCACCGAATGGTTCCACATTGTATCCCATATTGTTTATGATTGGAATCCAGTCATTTTCAAGCTCCGACATGTCGCCGGGGACATCGAATGTGAAAGGCGTGAGGAGTATCTGACTTTCCTTCTTGTTGGAGAGATACGCTCCGACAAATCTTTCGTAATTGATTCGTTCATGTGCGGCATGCTGGTCAAACATGTAGAAGTTTTGACTGTCTGTTGCGATTAAATATGTGCCGAATATTGCTCCTGAAAAAACCAATTCGTTAAAATCAAACGGCTTGTCTCCTTCTGAAATATCAAAGTCTCCAAGATGAACGGAATAATATTCCTCGGTTTTGGATGATGCATGTGAAACTACGTCATCATGTTCTTTCGTCTTTAAGTATTCCTTCAAGTCAAGCTGCTCGGTTTTTTCTAAGGCAGTATTTTCTTTGATGGTATCGGTTGCCTTTATTACAGCTCTATCTGTCCCTATCGTGGTCTTAATTGCTTCTTCGACAGCAGTTATCACGGAAATATCATCGTTAAATCTTACCTCTTTTTTATTGGGGTGAACATTAACGTCCAGCTTCTTGGGATCCATATCCAAAAAGAGAAAAACTATCGGATGTCTTCCTTCAAAAAGCCGCTCCTTATATCCAAGCACCACTCCCTTATCAAGTGTATCGCTTTTTACAGTCCTTCCGTTTACAAAAAAGAATTGACTCCTGCGGTTGGTCCTTGTGAAAGAAGGTCTTGATATATATCCATATATATGGATGGATTTATCGGCATTATAGGCGTCAAGCGGTATCAGTTCGCGGTATTCCCTATCCTTAAAAATGGCCAAAATTGCGGCTTTTAAGTCTCCGTTTCCTGATGTGCTGAAGTGGGGCTTACCGTTTGAAATCATCGAAAATCTGATATCGGGCCTTGTGATTCCGAGCCTTGAAATCATATCGATCACCTTACCCGCTTCCGCTGCATCGGACTTTAAGAATTTAAGTCTCGCAGGTACATTGTAAAACAAGTCTCTTACAATTATTGTGGTTCCGACGGGACATCCTATCCCATCCTTGGAAATAAGCGTACCACCATGAAGAATTATTCTCGTCCCAACGGCTTCATCGGCAGTTCTCGTAATGAGTTCGGTTCTTGATACTGCAGCAATGCTTGCCAACGCTTCACCTCGAAATCCCAGTGTCCCGAGGCTTTTTAAATCATCGATTTTTGAAATCTTGCTGGTTGCATGCCTAAGAAAGGCCGTTTCTACTTGGTCTTTTGGTATTCCAACGCCATTGTCGGTGATTCTGATTTCTTCCTTTCCGCCTCCGGTTATTTCGCATGTAATTGATGTTGAATTGGCATCTATGGAATTTTCAATCAGTTCTTTGACTATGGATACAGGACTTTCTATAACCTCACCTGCAGCAATTTTGTCAGCAACATCCTTAGGTAAAACTTTTATCATCATCAATCTATTTCTCAATTAAACCCTTTAAATCTTCCAATATCCTTATCGCCTGAGACGGAGTGATTTCCATGAGATCGAGGTCCTTCACCCTGGAGATTACTTCACTCTCATATATGTTGGTGAATAGCGATATTTGATTGTCATCCGATACATTTACCGTATCTGAATGAGAAACTCCTTCCAAGCTCTCCAGTTTTCTTTCGGCAGAATCGAGGAGAGCCTTCGGTATTCCGGCTAATTTCGCAACATGTATTCCATAGCTCTTGCTGGCAGCTCCAGGAACGATTTTATGAAGGAAAACTATCTCCCCTCCCTCTTCCACAACATCAACATTTAAATCGAAGATTCCATGAACCTTTGATGATAACTCCGTCAGTTCGTGATAATGCGTTGCAAACAGCGTTCTGATTCTCGTCTTTTCATTACAGAGATAGCAAGCTGCGGCCCAGGCAATAGATAGTCCGTCATAGGTACTGGTACCACGGCCTATTTCATCAAGAATGATTAGAGACTTTTCTTTTGCTGAATTAAGTATGTATGAAAGCTCACTCATTTCCACATAGAAGGTGGATTGACCCTGCGCGAGGTTGTCGGATGCGCCAATTCTCGTAAAAATCCTGTCGCAGACGCCGATCTGCGCTCTGTCCGCAGGTACGAATGATCCCGCCTGTGCCATTAATACTATGAGAGCTGTCTGCCTCATATATGTCGATTTTCCGCTCATATTCGGCCCCGTTATAATAGCAAGCACCTTATCTTCATTGTTTAGATAGGTATCATTTGCAACAAAGAGACCTTTGCTTTCCATTTGTTCCACAACCGGATGACGACCGCCCTCTATCTTAAGAACAAAGCTATCATCGACAATTGGCTTTACATATCCATATCTTATAGCCGAAGCTGCATACGAACAAAGGCAATCGAGCTCGGCAATGGCATGCGATGTTTCCTGAAGCTCGGCTATTCTTCCCTCGAGGCTTTCTCTTATCTCAGAAAACAAATCATATTCCAATTTATTGATTTTTGTTTCGGCATTCAGGACCAGGTTTTCCATATCCTTGAGCTCGGGTGTGATGTATCTTTCATTGTTCACCAAGGTCTGTTTTCGGATATAATCCTCGGGAACAAGATTGCTCTGAGCTCTGGTGACATCTATATAATAACCAAAAACTTTGTTGAACCCCACTTTAAGGGTTTTTATTCCGGTTCTTTCTCTTTCTCTTGTTTCAAGACCCGCTATCCAGTTCTTGGCATCCTTAATCGAATCCTTTAGGCTATCCAATTCCTCAGAATAGCCGGGCATGATGAGTTCACCCTCTTTAATCGTTAGAGGTGCATCGGGATTAATCGCTTTTTCAATAAGTTCAGCAATACCCGTCAAATCATGTATGCCTTCGTTTATGCTCATGAGAAGGCTTTTCTCCTCAAGTTCCAGATAATCAAGCGAGTTCTTAATGTCAGGAAGCGCATTGACGGAGCGTTTGATTGCGAGAAGGTCTCTTCCGTTTGCATTTCCCGATGCAACTCTCGCCGCCAATCTTTCGAAATCATATATTGTTTTAAGCTGCTCGCCCAAATTATTCGCCAGAATGGGATCATTTACAATCTTCTCAACAGCATCGAGCCTGGCATTGATTTCAGCAGGCTTGTTGAGAGGCTCCCTTAGCCATTTCTTTAATAATCTGGCTCCCATGGCGGTATGAGTTTTATCCAGTATTCCGAGAAGCGACCCTTGACGGCGCTTATCATACAAGGTCTCGGTAATTTCCAGGTTTCTCAACGATGCTTTATCGAGCGACATCCTGGAACCCAATTCGAAATATTTACACGAAGTGATTTGTTTGAGACTTTGTTTTTGTGTTTCGATCAAATAAGATAGGAGAGCTCCCAAGGCCGAAAGCGCGGCAGATCTTTCTTTCAAACCTGATGCAATGATGCTGCCCTTGCCGAGGCTTCCGGACATTATCTTTTCTGCAACATTTGGAGAAAAGTCGGAATCACCTTTTACTTCTATTCCCCTTTCAGGAATCCCGGCAAAATCAATGAGTTCCTTTGTATCAAAGCGTTCAAGATAATCGTTATTTATGAGGATTTCCTTTGGGGATAATTTACATATTTCATCAAGAATTTCATTGTAACCGGAAATGTCTCCGCTTGTTTCCGTTACGGCAAGTTCACCCGTGGATATGTCGGAATATGCAAGCGAAAGTGCGCTTTCACTCTTCTTCTTTCCGGGATAATAGTATACGGAAGCAAGATAATTATTCTCGCCTTCCTTTAGCATAAGATCTGACGTCAAGGTACCCGGTGTTACAATCTTGATGACATCTCTTTTTACGATTCCCTTTGCAAGTGCAGGATCCTCCACTTGCTCACAAATCGCTACTCTAAAACCCCTCTCGATCAGTTTGTGTATATATGGTTCGGCAGAATGAAACGGAACTCCGCACATGGGCGCGCGCTCCTCCTGCCCGCAGTTTTTACCGGTAAGTGTGAGCTCCAATTCCTTGGACACAGTCAAGGCATCGTCATAGAACATCTCATAAAAATCTCCCAACCTAAAGAACAGTATGCAATCATCATACTGTTTCTTTATTTCAAAATACTGTTCCATCATGGGAGATAATTTTGCCATCAAACACACTCTTTCTAATTATTCAAGGGACGGTTCCTGATGGAACCGTCCCTCCGTTAGTTTATTTTCCAAGCTTCTTATTATATGCTTCAATTCCCAAACGTATCAGTTCCACGCCGCGTCTCATATCATTCTGATTGAGTACATAGGCAATTCTGATTTCATCCTTTCCGAGTCCCGGAGTAGCATAGAAGCCTTCCGCCGGTGCAAACATAACAGTTTCGCCGTTGTCATCGAATTCTTCAAGCAGGAACATCAAGAAGTCCTCTACATTGTCAACGGGGAGCTTTGCAGTCATATAGAATGCTCCACCGGGCTTTTGACAGACAACTCCCGGAATCTTCATCAGTTCCTCATAAACAACATCTCTACGACCGCAGTATTCCGCTTTTACTTTGTCGTAATAGCTGTCGGGAAGTCTAAAGAGTCCAACGGAGCCGATCTGGTCTACAGTGGATACGCAAAGTCTCGCCTGAGCAATCTTCATTGCACCTGACATAACATCTTTGTTCTTGGAGATTATAAGGCCAATACGTGCACCGCAGGCGGAATATCTCTTTGATACGGAGTCAATTATGATTACTCTGTCTTCCAATTCCGGAATCATACCAAAGGAGGTTACTTTTCTGTCATCATATGCGAATTCTCTGTACACTTCGTCAGCTATGATATAGAGGTCGTGCTCCTTGGCAATCTCGCCTATAAGCTTCATTTCATCAAGAGTGAGCACGTTTCCGGTCGGGTTTCCCGGGGAAATACAGCAAATCGCTCTTGTTTTTTCTGTAATTAATGGCTCTATCTGCTCCCTTGTGGCATAACTAAATCCATCCTCGGCCTTTGTTGTGATTGGAACGATTTTACCACCTGCAGTTGTAAGGAAGGTGTGGTAATTCGTATAGAATGGTTCAGCAATCAGAACCTCTTCACCCGGATTGATGATGCTTAAGAAAGCCATGGTGAGAGCTTCGGAACCACCATTGGTTACAATCATATTTGAACGATCATAATTCATTCCGTATTTCTTGTAATACTCGATTACTGCATCCTGGAGTTCTACAACTCCGCCTGACTCGGCGTATTTGATAACTGATTCCTTGAATGTACGGATTGAATCCATAAAGCATTCCGGTGTTTCCACATCAGGCTGACCGATATTCAGATGATAGACTTTTTTACCGTTCTCTTTGGCCTTAATCGCAATCGGATTAAACCTTCTGATTGGAGAAAATTGCATCTCCTGAACTCTTTCTGATAATTGCATGTCCTAAATCTCCTTTTCTTCTTATACCAATAATACATTTAGTATTATTTTAGTGACGAATGTGCATTATATACAATATCTTCAACCTTTATATTATACCCTATATTTGTCTCTTTGTTAATATCATTTGGATTCAATACTTCCAATAGAAGAAGATATTCGATATTTCCCTTTGCTCCTGTAATCGGCGAAAAAGAGAGATTTACAGGATATAGATTTGACAATTTGGCATAATCAATTACATTGTTAATCACTTCAATATGGATTTCAGGTTCTCTTACGATTCCATTCTTCCCCACCTGCTCTCTTCCTGCCTCAAATTGAGGTTTAACCAAGGAGACCACTTGCTTCTTATCTAAGGAAAACCTTTGTGAAAGAAGTCCGGAGCAAACGGGAAAGATATGCTTTAAGGAAATAAATGAAACATCAATGCTTGCAAAGGAACAATCGGAATCCACAATGATATTTCCATCCTTGTCTTTATTCTCAAAATATCTGAAATTGCATCTTTCAAGATTTACAACTCTATCGTCTTCTCTTAATCTATAATCAAGCTGTCCATATCCGACATCGAAGGCATATACTTTTCTTGCACCGTTTTTAAGCATGCAATCGGTAAAGCCTCCGGTCGAAGCTCCTATATCCAGGCAAATTCGGTTCGTTAAATCGATATTAAATTCCGTAATAGCCTTTTCAAGTTTCAGTCCTCCCCGGCTTACATAGGGACAGGAATCACTTTTTACAATGATTTCGGCCTCCTCGTCAACCGACATTCCGGGTTTATCAAAAACAAGGCCATCCACCATGACCTCCCCGGCCATGATAGATGCCTTTGCCTTTTCTCTTGATTGAAAATAGCCCTTTGATACCAGAAGAACATCAAGCCTTGATTTCATCTCATTCCACCTGACCAAAAATATTGTGAAGTATCTGCATGCGTTCCTCTTTTTCCTTGTTGTCCCTTATCCTTGGAATATCGCCCTTCTGGGTTCTTCTCTCGTTAAGTGCCTCGGTGATTGATGTTACTATTCCATCTGTATCCAGGCCGTAATGAGAGAATAGATCGGAATTCTTGCCCTGCTCGATAAATTTATCCGGCCAGGCAAGATTGAGTATTGATAAATTATCTGTAAGATTATTGTCTATTAAGACGGAATTGAAGAATTCTCCAAATCCTCCTTGCTTAACATTGTCTTCAAGAGTGACTATCAGCTTAGGCATCTTGTCCTTTTGAACTCTGTAGGTCTCAATCGAGGGTACATCTTCCGAACCGTCCTTTACAAGTGCAATATCAATTATTCCTATATCGATTCCTTTTTCGCTCAATATTTCTTTAACTTGGAGTGCTTTGTCAAGCATGGTTCCAACTGCATAAATCTCAACGTCCTTACCCGTGGAAAGTCTGATATTCTTACCATCAAAGAATTCACCGGTAAGATTATGCATTGTCGCTTCGCCCCTGGGATATCTGATTGCAACCGGACGTTCTTTCTTACTTGCAAGTTCAATCATACGTCTGAGTTGCACGGCATCGCATGGGGCATAGATCGTCATTCCCGGCATAGGGATAAGATATGACAAATCGAATATGCCGTGATGGGTCTCACCGTCTGCACCCACTATTCCTGCACGGTCTATAGCAAAGGTAACGGGGAGTTTTTGAAGACATACATCCTCAAGCATCTCATCATATGCTCTTTGTAAAAATGACGAATATATAGCCACAAAGGGATGGAGCCCCGATAGAGCTTGCCCCGCGGCGAAGATTACTCCATATGCCTCGGCAATTCCAACATCAAATACTCTATTGGGCATGGTTTTCACCATATTCCCAAGACCTGTTGCATCGCACATGGCAGCAGTTACTGCAGTAACCTTATCGTTATGCTTTGCAAGTTCATAAAGTGCATCCCCAAAGACTTCCGAATAGGTTGTAGCTCCGGAATCAAGAGGTTCGCCGGTCTCGGGGTTAAATGCACCAATGCCGTGAAATTTGTTCGGATCCTGCTCCGCAGGCCTATAGCCTTTTCCCTTTTCGGTTATCAGGTGAAGGATGACGGGCCCCTCTGTTTTTTTAGCATAATTAAGTCCAGAAATAACGTCCTTGATGCTGTTGCCATTGTAGGGACCTATATATGTAAGTCCAAGCTCTTCGAAGAGCACCCCGCCGGATAGGAGCATATACTTTATGTTTTCCTTGGTGCTTCCTATCATATTCTTTAGTCCGGAACCGACCACAGGTATCTGATCGAGCTTGTCCTTTACCATTTCTTTTGCCTGTTGATATCCGGTTGAGGATCTGAGCCTTCCAAGATGTTCGGAGAGACCGCCTATGTTTCTCGAAATGGACATGCCATTGTCGTTAAGAACGATGATAATCTTTGTTTTCGTTTGGGCAACATTGTTAAGTGCCTCAAAGGCTGGACCTCCCGTCATGGAACCATCGCCTATAACAGCGATAACTTCATAATCATCACCTTTCAGGTCTCTGGCCGTAGCCATTCCGATTGCGGCAGGAATAGAAGTGCTTGAATGACCCGTATCATAAATATCGTGCTCACTTTCGGCACGCTTTGGGAATCCGCTTATTCCTCCGGTTTTTCTGAGATCCGAAAACCCCTCTCTTCTACCTGTGAGCATCTTATGCACATATGATTGATGCCCCACGTCCCAAATGATTTTATCTCTTGGACTGTCGAAAACATAGTGAAGTCCCAAGGTCAATTCGACGGCACCAAGATTCGAAGCCAGATGTCCACCGGTTTTCGATACGCTATCAATCAAAAACTCCCTTGCGGAGACGGCTAAATACTCCAATTCTTTTTCCGAAAGGTTCTTAAGGTCTTCGGGAGAATTGATATCGTTAATTGAGATATTACCAATCTTTTTGTCGTTATTCATGCAGTTCTTTTCGATAGTTCTATCACCAAATCCCTAAAGAATTCGGCATTGTCATAGTATGAGCTTATGGCATCAATAGCCCTATTCGTTGCCTCCTCCAATCTATTTTCTGCTTCCTCTATTCCATAAATGGAGACGAAGGTGTTTTTTCCATCAATGGCATCCTTGCCTATGGATTTGCCAAGAATGCTTTCATTTCCCCTCACATCAAGAATATCGTCGCTTATTTGAAATGCAAGTCCAAGTGACTCTGCATATATGCTCATGTTATGAAGCATTTCTTCCGTTGGATTTCCGAGATACAGTCCTGCTTTTACTGCTGCGGATAAAAGAGCCGCGGTTTTGTTTAAATGGATATAATTCAAGGTATCTTCGGTCACTCTGGTATTCTCATTTTCAATGTCAGCGGTCTGCCCGGCTATCATCCCTTGAATGCCTGCAGCCTTTGCTATTACATGCATGGCTTTTATTCTTTTGATTAGCTCGTCCTTGTTGTCAAAGTGCATCATGAGATCCTTTGACATTATTTCAAAGGCGGTATTTAAAAGAGCGTCTCCTGCCAAGATCGCTATGGCATCACCATAAACTTTATGATTTGTTGGCTTTCCCCTTCTCAAATCATCATTGTCCATTGCCGGAAGATCGTCGTGAATTAGAGAATATGTATGTATATACTCAATTGCAATTGCATATGGAAGAACCTTTTTGGAATCGGTTCCGGCAAATTCCGAGGATGCAAGCAAAAGAATCGGTCTTAATCGCTTTCCTCCTGCCGTAAGCGAATAGACCATCGCCTCCCTAATCGTCTTTGCATTGCTATCTACTGATGGCAAATAATCAACCAGATAATCCTCAATTATTTCCTTGTATTCAGAATAATTCTCTCTCATTTTTCTCGATTTTTCTTATTCGCTGTCAGCATCATAATAACTTATTTTTTGCTTTGCATCCTCAAGTATTTTAAGACATTTCTCGTAACTTTTTGAGCCCTTTTCGTAGCATTCAATCGCTTCATCCAAAGTAATATCCCGGGATTTTATTTTCTCGGCATATTTCTGGAGTTCCTTTAAGGCTTCTTCAAAGGTTTCTTTTTTCGCCATGGCGTTAATCCATTACCTTCCTACCACTTCGGCACTTCCATCCTCGAATCTGATGGAATAAGCATTATCGCTCTTGATTCCGGATGCCGTGGTAACCGTGCATCCTTTCGCATCGGTTACAAGCGCATATCCCTTGCTTAGAATCTTTCTCGGATCGTTTTCCTCCAAAATCAAAGCGTATTTATCGGCTGCATTTTTGCCGTTTAAAAACAATTCATTAACTTTGTTTGTTAATATGTCAAAGGCTCCTCTCACCTGAAAGTCTTTGTTCATTATGCGATTCGCAAGCTCTCGATTCAATTCATTCATCTTGACAGTCATCGTATCTCTTAGTTCCACTATGTTTCTAACTGCCATTTGAGCTGCCGCAGTTGGAGTCTCTGCCCTTGCATCGGCCACGAAGTCTGAAATCGTTGTATCTATCTCATGACCAACAGCTGAGATTACAGGTATCTTACAATCATATATTGCACGAGCGATACCTTCATCATTAAATACCGATAAGTCCTCACTTGAGCCGCCACCTCTGCCAAGAATGATTAAATCAACATCGCCGAAAAACTGATTTTCAACGATTTTTAGCATTCTCACGATATCAGATGGAGCGCCAGGCCCCTGAACCAAAACTGGAAATACCGTTATGTCGGTGAGTTTGGTTCTATCGGTCAGTATTTTTAAAATATCCTTAACCGCCGCTCCCGTCGCCGATGTGATTACCCCTATATGCTTTGGATATTCGGGAAGCGGTTTCTTATGTTCTTTATCAAAGAGCCCTTCTTCATTCAGCTTCTTTTTTAGTTTTTCAAAGGCAATGGCCAAATCGCCTTCTCCAACCATTTCAACGCTGTTCACCCACAAGGAATACTTGCTTTGTGCGGGGAAGTTTTCCATATTCCCCGTTAGAATCACTTCGTCACCTACAGAAAGACTGCGAGCCGTATCAGTTATCCGGTTAGAAAAAACAACTCCGTCAAGTTTACTTTTACTATCCGAAATCGATAGATATATATTGCCATTCGAATGATAATTCAAATACGATATTTCACCCTTGACGGCGACAGGACGTAAAAGAGGCTCAGTCTTAAACATCCTGGAAATGAATTCATTCACCTGTGAAACTGTGAACGGCGTTATCGCCATATGGAATCACCTCCAAGAAAAGCAATTCCAACAGCGTTATCTGATGCCAAATCCGGTGACGAAAAACTTACACCAAGTCCGGCCTTTATTCCTTCGGCTTCTATGCGGTCCCTGATATAAGAACTTGCAGATACACCTCCTACAAAGAGGAAATATTTTATCCCCGTATGTTCATGAAGTATTTTCATCATGGATACAATTGACGAACTGATTTCATCAAGCAATGCTTTTGAAAGCTTGTCCTTTGAATCCTGATCCTCCATGACTTCCTTATTTTTTTCGATATATCTTAAAACTGCAGTTTCTGTTCCCGATAGATTTATGTATGTGTCATCTACTTTTATTTTGGGAACAATATCTCTGTTTGCTTTGTTTAAACCATTTATCAAAGCATCCTTATCCGATGAATTAAAAATCAGGGAACCGCTTCCGGCTCTTATAGCTCCCAAATCGATTTCTTCACCCGCAGGGAAAGGATATCCAAGAGCCACGCCTATCCTATCAATCAATTGTCCATAGGAAATATCCTTTGTTCCACCGATGATTTCAAGAACAGTATTACCGTTACATTTAAGGGCTTCGGTGGTTCCGCCGGAAAAATGAAATGCGATAAATTCTTCGGTTTTATTTAATGCGGTAAATCGCCTTCCTGAAGCAATGTGCCCGTCCTGATGTGAGAATTTATAGATTGGCACGTCGAGTGCAGAAGCAATGGTTTCCGCAAAGGACAATCCTGCTGAAAAGCATGGCATATAGGATTCTTCGACATTCCTTGGCTTGTCACTTACAGAAACTGCAGCGATAGTTTCATTCATTTCTCTCAGGGTTTCGAAAAGCGGTTTAATCATTCGCGGGAGTCTGTTTACATGCTGAAAAAAAGCGTCCTGCTGTCTGAGTCCCTTCTCACCTTCCGGCACACGCAAAAACCGCCTGTCATCGTAGATGATGTTGTCATCTACATCTACAAGGGCAAGAGATGTTTTATAATTGCTTGTGTCAATTCCGAGGACCAAACTCATTCTTTCAATCCCTCATTTTTGTTTTTCAATATAGCACCAAGGATACCGTTAATATACGATGGAGCCTTATCATCACAATATTCTTTTGCAAGCTCGACCGCTTCGTTAATGGATACCGAATCAGGAATGTCTTCCATATACATTATCTCTATTGCAGCAAGCCTGATAATAGCGAGGTCGGTTTTGGGAGTTCTGTTTATATTCCATCTCCTGCTGCTGAGCGAAATAAGCTTGTCTATATCGGGAGTCTTTTCACAGGCAAGAGCAAAAACACGTTCACAATATTCCCTTTGATTTCCAAGCTTCACTCCGGTTATCGATTCCTTTAGATAATGTTCATCATTTTCAATATCAAAATCAGAATTGGCTTCCATCTGGAAGAGAACCGTCATCATATATTCTCTTGCCTTTTGTCTGTTCATTTTATACGCTCCTTTGTGCCAACGCCCTCAATGTGAACATTTATCTCTTTTACATCCTGTCCGGTCAGTTTCTTAATATCGCTTTCTACTTTTTTCTGAAGTTCCCAAGCCAATTTGGGTATCTGTGTTCCAAATTCTACTACTACATAAATATCGACTATTGGTTCTTCGTCCTTCTTGGTGATTCTTACCCCATCGGAGACGATAATATCTCTCGATAGAATGTCCAAGGCTTTAGCTGCACTGTCATTTTCCAGAGAAACAATTTCCTGGAAGCCTTCGACCGATTGAGCAATACTGGAGCATATTTCCTGATTAAACAAGGGTTGAATTCCTCCTATTTTTCCATTCTTCTCATCATATAAAATGGTGATACAGGTTTCTCCATCTTTACTAATAACATCTGCTGTGGATGAGGTGCCGATTCTATCGATTCTCCAGTATTAAAATCATGCATCTCTTCTATCCTCTGTTTAAAGGATATTCCATCAGGTCCAAAGAATTCAATTTCCTCACCAACAGAGAATTTGTTTCTTTGCTCTACAACAGCGCATTTGGAATCATCCAAATACTCTTTTATTATTCCGACAAAGCTATAGTCTTTAACATATGCCGAGGTTTCATAGTTTTGATCCTCATAGGTAGTTTTACCGTAATAGAATCCGGTTGTAAATTCTCTGTGACTTGCCTTTAATAAATCGGTCATAATGTCAGGATTAAGGCTCCAAGCCTCCCCTTTTGACAGAGATTCATAATAACTGTCGATGGCTTTTCTGTATGCTCCGATTACCGTGGCAACATAGTATATAGTCTTCATCCTGCCTTCGATCTTCAATGATGAAATCCCTGCATCTATGAGATCAGGTATATGCTCAATCATGCAAAGGTCTTTGGAGTTCATGATATAAGTGCCGCGAGTATCTTCCTCAATTGGATAATATTCACCCGGACGTTTCTCTTCCACAAGTGAATATTGATACCTGCAAGGATGTGCGCACATACCTCTGTTTGAATCCCTTCCGGTCATAACATTGCTAAGAAGGCATCTTCCTGAATATGAAATGCACATTGCTCCATGTACAAAGGATTCAAGTTCGACCAGGGGATCGCCATTCTCTAAGGAATCCTTGATAAGAGCCTTGTTTATTTCCTTTATTTCTTCAAGCGAGAGTTCTCTTGCGAGTACGAGCCTCTTCATTCCCATGCTTCTCCAGAATTTGGCTGTTTGATAATTTGTCATATTTGCCTGGGTGGAGAGGTGAAGCTCTACATCCGGAAGTTTTTCTTTTACCATCATCACAATACCCGGATCGGAAACAAGAATTCCGTCCGGCTTGTCCGGAAGCTCTTTAAGCTTGTTCAAATAGCATTCCAATGGCTCAATATCCTCGTTATGAGCATATATATTAAGGGTAAGATAGCATTTCTTCCCCTGACTATGAACAAAGGAAATACCCTCATTCATATCATCAAAGGAAAATCCGCCCGCACCTGCTCTCAGACTAAAGTCCTCACCACCGAAATAAACGGCATCGGCACCATAGATAATGGCTATTTTAAGCTTCTCCAAATCTCCCGCCGGAGCGAGAAGCTCTATTTTTTTATCATTATTATTCTCTTCAATCTTAGCTGATTCTATGTTCATCTTAATTAATTGTCATCTTCTCTGGATGCATAATATGCGGCTTTGTCTTCCTCGAATTCCCAATCGTTTACGGAGAACTTTATGCTTCCGTCACCTTTGTCGCTGACTACAAAATACATATAATCAGTCTCTTCCGGGGAAATGGCTGCCTCAATGGAATCGATGCCCGGACAGCATATCGGTCCAATTGGAAGACCTTCGTATAAATAGGTATTATATGGCGACTCTATTTCGATATCGTCATATGTCAGATCTACCTTATGTTCTCCCATTGCATAGATTACGGTAGTATCCATTCGAAGCGGCATTCCATCTTCAAGCCTATTGTAAATCACACTTGATACAAGGGGTTTGTCGACTTTATGAATTGTTTCCTTTTCTATAATCGACGCAATTGTTAGTATCCCATGTAAAGAGTCTTCACCCTCCCATGGAAGGTCATATTCTCCCAACATATTAAGAATATCGTTTTGGAAGACATCATTAAACCTGTCGAGCATGGCACAGATTATATCTCTTTCACTGGACCCGTATGGAATCAGATAAGTGTCCGGGAAGAGATAACCCTCCATTGGATTTGCATCATTAGGAACATGATTTAAAAATTCATATTCGGAGAAATCCCCATTATAGATGAGCTCCTTTAAAATAGTTTTATCGGCACGACCTGTTGCAGCTATTGTGTCAATGATCTCATCAACCGTATATCCCTCCGGTATCGTGAAAGTAAAAGCTGCAGTTTTGCCGCTTGAAATAATATCGCATATTTCCTTTGGAGTCATTGATGGAGAAAGCGCATAAACCCCCGCCTGATAATTCCCATCATAATCATTAAATCTCGAAAAGAGTTTGAATTTAGTAGAATCTCCTATCACTCCTTCGGTCTTTAGTATTTCGGCAATATCGCCTGTACTTGAACCCATCGGAACCTCAAGAATTATCTCTTCGTTGTTTTCCGCATCAAAGGGTTCTTCCAGGCCCCTAACATAATTCAAAGCAAAAAGACCACATAAAAGGATGATTAAAAGAAAGATAATTAATGCAATTTTTCCCTTCATAAAACTCCCTTATTAATGTTAGAGAGGAACGCAAAAAATGCGTTCCTCTTTTATACGTCTCAATATAAAGGTTTAATGATTATTCCTTTGCCCTTCCAAGATATTCACCACTTCTGGTATCGATTTGAATAAGCTCACCTTCATTTATGAAGATTGGAACTTGAACCACTGCACCTGTTTCTACAGTAGCGGCTTTGGTTACATTGGTTGCCGTATCGCCCTTGACACCGGGTTCAGTTTCTACAACCTTTAGATTTACAAAATTAGGTGCTTCTACCTGGAAGGCATTCTCCTTGTAGAACTTGATTGTAGCCTCATCATTTTCTCTCAGGTATTTGATGGCATCCTCAACCTGTTCATAGCTAAGAGGAATCTGTTCGAAGCTATCCTTGTCCATGAAATAATAAAGCTCACCGTCATTGTAAAGATACTGCATAACCTTGGTATCAATTCTGGCGTTCTCAAACTTCTCACTCGGGTTGAAGGCTTCCTCTCTGGTAGCACCAGTTATGATATTCTTATACTTGGTTCTTACGAATGCAGCACCCTTTCCCGGCTTTACATGCTGAAAGTCAAGAATTACATATGGTTCACCATCGATTTCAAATGTTATACCTTTTCTAAAGTCGCCTGCTGTAATCATAAACAATCTCCTTAATTACTTTATCAAAATATATATGTGAATTATACCAAATATCTTATAATGCGTCAAAATTCCATAAGATTAATTATTATAACCGGACTTCTATGAATGTTTTTTGATATAAATCTCTTAATTTCACTCTTTAGTTGGTCCTTTACCTCGTTTGTGTCATATTTTCCGGAGTCCAATCTCGCATTTATCACCTTTTCGGCGATGTTTTTTGCTTCGTTGATTAACGCTGTGTTCTCTTTGACATAGACAAAGCCTTGTGATTCAATCATGGGTCCCGAGACAATCGTGCCATAGGTCGTATCGATAGCCGCAGATACCAGTAAAAGCCCTCCGGTTGAAAGGTTCTTTCGTTCTCTTAGGACTGCATTTCCCACATCACCTATTCCAAAGCCATCAACCATTATGTCCTCGGCACTCACGACATTTTTGAACATGGTTGCCGATTTCTTTGTTACGGTAAGTTGATCCCCATTGGAGAGGATGAAAATATTCTTTGCCTTCATTCCAAGCGATTCGGCAAGCTTACCATGCTCAACGAGATGTCTCGTCTCACCGTGTGCAGGCATAAAGAACTTCGGTTTAATGAGCGAATGCATCATTTTCAGTTCTTCCTGACAGGCATGTCCCGAGACGTGGATATCAAGAATTTCATTGTAAATTACTTGTACTTCCTTTTCGTAAAGCTTGTTGACAACATTGGATACGCTTTTCTCGTTTCCCGGTACGGGCGTCGAAGAGAGAATTACCATATCTCCCTTCTTAAGCTTCACGTTTTTATGTTCGTCGTTTGCCATACGAGCAAGAGCAGACATTGGTTCTCCCTGGCTTCCGGTCGTGATTATGACCATCTTGTTGTCGGAGAACATATCCATCTGGGCAAGGTCTACATAAGCGCCTCTCGGGACCTTGATATATCCAAGCTCCTGAGCCAAATTGACTACCTTCTCCATACTTTTGCCCGATACGGAAAAATGTCTTCCATATTTTGCGGTGAGCTCAATTATCTTTTGAACTCTGTTGATATTGGAAGAGAATGTAGCAATAATGATTCTTCCCTTGGCTTCTCTAAAGATGGAGTCCAAGGTCTCGCCTACAACTCTCTCAGATTTGGTGAAGCCCGGTCTCAATACATTGGTACTGTCCGCGAGCATTATGTCGACACCGCGTTCCCCTATTTCGGCAAACTTCTGAAGATCCATCGGCTCACCGTCTATCGGCGTATAGTCAATTTTAAAATCGCCCGTATGGAACAAGGTGGCTGCAGGAGTTTGAACGTAGAAACATACCGCATCGGCAACCGAATGTGTTGTGCGAATAGCATCAACGGTATACTTTCCGATTTTAAGGGTATCTCCCGCGTGGAATGTTCTTAAATCACCTTTTATTCCATGTTCCTTTAATTTGTTGTCAACAAGACCAAGTGTAATCGGAGTTCCGAATACCGGTATATTTACTTGTTTAAGTAGATAAGGTATTCCTCCAATATGATCTTCATGACCATGAGTTAGTATTAAGCCAACGATATTTTTTGCGTTGTTGACAAGATACGAGAAGTCAGGAATAACTACATCGATTCCAAACATATCGTCTTCAGGGAAAGACATGCCGCAGTCGATGATGAGAAGTTCATCCTTGTACTCCAATACGGTCATGTTTTTTCCTATCTCGTTCAATCCTCCGATAGGAAATACCTTTAGATTATCTGCAGCCCTTGGTGCAGGTTTTCTCCCTATAGCCTTCTCGGTGAGCTTGGCAGCAGTCTTTGCAATGGTCTTGGTGGCCTTCTTGGCTATCCCGCTGCTCTTTTTGCTTTTAGTACTGTTTTTAGCACCGCTCTTGGCGTTACTTCCGGTTTTTCTACTAGAATCGTTCTTCGATATATCTTTTTTGTTGGATTTGTTCGTTTTATTGGTTTTGCTTAATTTACTAACCTTGTTTTTAGCCTTATTTTTAGTTTTATCCTTTGTTTCCATTAGTCTCCTTTCCCTTATCGTTATTATTTAACAACGATGTTTATCAGTCTTCCGGGAACCGCTATGACCTTAGCAATGGATTTTCCTTCGGTGAGTGATTTTACATCCTCAAGCTCCATCACGTAGTTTTCCATTTCTTCCTTGGTCATATTCCCGGGTACGTTCAATTTTGATTTAACTTTTCCATTTATCTGGACAACTATTTCAACAGTGTCGAGTTTTAATTTCGATTCATCATAAGTCGGCCATTTTGAATAAGCAAGTGTTTCCTCTCCGGTCAAGATACTGTGAAGCTCTTCACCCAAATGTGGAGCAAAGCAAGAGAGCATCTTCGTAAACGAGATCAACATCTCCTTATTGATTTTTCCAAGCTTATAGACATCATTTACAAAGATCATCATCTGACTTATCGCAGTATTGAAGTTCAAAGTCTCGATGTCGCTTGTGACCTTCTTGACAGTATAATTATATACATAATCAAGTTCCGGAGTTTCTTCTTCGGTAATCATTTCCTCATTTGTGGCCATGCGGAATACTCTGTCGAGCCATTTCTTTGCTCCCGTCATTCCGTCCGAAGACCAAGGAAGTGATGCTTCAAGAGGTCCCATAAACATCTCGTAGAGCCTTACAGCATCCGCACCATGACTCACGATGAGTTCATCCGGATTAACTACATTTCCTCTGGACTTGGACATCTTTGAACCGTCATCTCCCAGAATCATTCCTTGATGGAACAGCTTCTGGAACGGCTCATTTGTTGAAACAACTCCCAAATCATAGAGAACCTTGTGCCAGAATCTCGAATAGAGCAAGTGAAGAACTGCGTGCTCTGCTCCGCCCACATAGAGATCTACAGGAAGCCAGTGGTCGAGAAGCTTCTTGTCGGCAATGGCTTTATCGTTATGCGGATCGAGATAACGCATATAATACCAGCAGGAACCGGCCCACTGAGGCATGGTATTCGTTTCTCTCTTTCCCTTGACTCCGTCAATTTCAACCGTAAGCCAGTCGTCACAATGAGCAAGCGGAGACTCACCATCCCCACTTGGTTTATAGTTTTCGGTTACCGGTAATTCCAAAGGAAGATCGCATTCCGAAACGGTTCTCATGGTTCCGTCTTCCATGTGAATGACCGGAATCGGTTCACCCCAATACCTCTGTCTTGAGAAGAGCCAATCTCTTAATTTGTACTGAATCTTTCTCTCTCCAACTTTGTTCTCCTGAAGCCAATCAGCCATTTTGTTGATTGCTTCTTCCTTTCCGAGTCCATCAAGAAATCCGCTGTTGATATGCGGACCGTCCCCGGTATAGGCTTCTTCTTCGATATTTCCCCCCTCCAGAACAGGAATTATTTCGAGACCGAATTTCTTTGCAAATTCGTAGTCTCTGGTATCGTGCGCCGGAACGGCCATGATAGCACCTGTACCATATGAAGCAAGTACGTAGTCGGAAATCCATATTGGTATTTCCTTACCGTTCACGGGATTAATGGCATAGGCACCGGTAAATACACCCGTTTTATTCTTGTTCAAATCCGTTCTCTCCAAATCGGATTTTGTTGCGCATTCCTTTTGATATGCTTCAATCTCTTCCTTCTTTTCCGGAGATGTTATTTCATTTACAAATGGATGCTCAGGCGACATTACGCAATAAGTGGCACCATAAAGAGTATCCGCTCTGGTTGTGAATACGGTAAATTCCTTATCGGTATCTTTGATCTTGAATATTACATCGGCACCTATGGATTTACCGATCCAGTTTCTCTGCATCTCCTTGGTGGATTCAGGCCAATCCAAATCATCGAGGCCTTCGAGGAGTTTCTCGGCATATTCGGTAATCTTTAGGACCCACTGACGCATATTCTTTCTTACGACGGGGAATCCTCCGACTTCGGATTTGCCGTCTATTACTTCCTCGTTTGCAAGGACGGCACCGAGCTCGGGGCACCAGTTTACAGGCATCTCAGCAATATATGCCAGACCTTTATTGTAGAGCTGGAGGAAAATCCACTGCGTCCATCTATAGTATTCGGGGTCACAAGTGCTAATCTCCCTATCCCAGTCATAGGAAAAGCCGAGAGACTTTATCTGCTCTCTGAAATGGTCTATATTTGCATATGTGAATTCGGCAGGATGGTGTCCCGTCTTTAATGCAAATTGTTCGGCAGGAAGACCAAAGGCATCAAAGCCCATCGGATGCATTACGTTAAAGCCCTGCATTCTCTTCATTCTGGAGATAACATCCGTTGCCGTATAGCCTTCCGGATGTCCTACATGGAGGCCTTCTCCCGAAGGATATGGAAACATGTCCAAAACATAATACTTCGGTTTGTCAAAATCATAACCGTCGGTCTTGAATGTCTTATTGTCTTCCCAATATTTTTGCCATTTCTTTTCTATCTCAGTAAAGTCGTATCTCTTATCTTCCATGACTTTTCGTTCTCCTTCTACACACTTTATCAGTCATTAAATCCTTCAACTTGATTTCCGTCGCCATATTCGGTAATCGGGCAATCTCCCCAAACCTTTTCGATATTATATTTGTCCCTCATCTCTTTATCAAAGATATTGACTATAATATCTCCCATGTCCAGAAGCACCCAGCCGGTATTTCCTCTACCTTCGACACCCTTTGGGAATTGTCCTTCTTTGGCAAGGGCATCTTCGACATCATCGGCAAGAGACATCACCTGTCTCTGATTTTTGCCGTTGGCCAATATTAGATAGTCCGCGAAGGATGATTTTTCCGCGACTTCGATTATAACGATTCTTTCTGCCAACTTTTCATCAAGTACTTTTGCAGCCTTATCGGCCATTTCCTTACTCGTCATTCAATTCTCCTTATATCGATAATCTTTTTCAAATTCTCTTATGTGTGAATATGAAGGACCTACATATTCACACAAACAAAATATTTTTAGAAATGCTCCTTAAAATAATTGATTGCTTGTAACGTGTCTGAATCAATTTCAGCTTCGGGTAGGTCTTGCTCGCGAAGGTGATTAACTGTGCTTTCAAGTGACATTAGACATGCTTTATTGATATCCGTAAATGCCATATTTCGAATGTCCTCAAGTCCCGGATAACTCCGTCCGGGTTCTATTGCGTCCGCAATAAATACTATCTTCTCGAGGAAGGACATATTGTCTCTACCTGTCGTATGATAGCTTACAGCATTTAATATGTCATCATCTTCTATGCCAAGCTCCTCTTTCATAAAGCATACCGCAAGTTTTCCATGTGCAAGATTCGGCTTGTCAAGATATACATCGGGCAGATTGTATTTCCTAACCAAAGAATTAAGATCATCGCCTTTTTTGCCGCGGAATATATCATGGCAATATGTTGCAATTTCAGCCTTTTCAATCAATTCGTTTTCTTCCGCCCAATCCGGCACATGATGCTTGATAAGCTGCAGGGCAGTCTCCTTCACGCCCAGTGTATGGATTAATCTTTTTTCTGTAAGCAGCTTCAGGCATTCATTAATTATTTCTTCTTTTGTTAAGTGCTTAGATATAGAGCTCGTTTTCATAAATGTAGTTTTCCACTCCCGGAAGTACCAGTCCGGATATGGGTTCTTCCCTTTCCAATAAATCTCTCACCATAGTTGAATTGATGGGAAGCATCTTCTGCTTAATTGGATAAATCTCTGTTCCATACTTTGCTTTTAGTATGTGGATAGTTTCATCCAATTTAGAAGTATCGTCCATCGGCCTTGTACCGACGGCAAATGAGCAAATCCTCAGTAAGTCAGTTCCCTTATACCAGTTCTCCAGTTTCATCAGAGAGTCGCTTCCCATTATGAACCACAAATCCTTATCAGGATACTCTTCTTTGAAATGCATTACGGTGTCATATGTATACGATATTCCGCCCTTTTCAATCTCCCATGTGGAGATCTCGAGCTTATCGTATTGTTCAACCGCAATTCTAAGCATTTCAAGTCTATGCTCATCAGACGTCACATATTTGTTTCTTTTGAATGGCTGAATGAAGGCCGGAATCATTATCACCTTTTCGAAGCCGAGTTCCTCTGCTGCAGCAAGGGCAAGTCCCGTATGAGCAAAATGAACAGGATCAAATGTCCCACCCATCAGTCCAATTCTTTTTTTGTCTTTAATTTTAGTCAATGGTTCTGAATTCATAACTTATACTAATTTGATTCGGATTCCAAAGAATCTATTACTGCAATATGGAGTTCATCAAGCTGGTCCTGGTCAACAGGCGCAGGCGCTCCGGAAAGGAGGCACTGGGCCCTTTGATTCTTCGGGAACGCAACAACATCTCTGATATCGAGGTCGCCCGAGAACAGCATGACGAGTCTATCCATACCATATGCTATTCCGCCATGTGGAGGTGGTCCAAATTTAAATGCATCGAGGAGGAATCCGAATTTCTTCTCACATTCCTCGGGTCCGATATTCATTATCTCGAAGACCTTTTGCTGAAGATCTGCCTCATGGATTCTCAGGCTTCCGCCGCCTGCTTCATAACCATTGATAACGATGTCATATGCGTCAGCCTTGACTTTGGTTGGATCGGTATCCATCAAAGGAATGTCCTCAGACTTTGGATGTGTAAACGGATGATGCATCGCCTTTAATGCTCCGGTCTCATCGTCACGCTCAAACATCGGGAAGTCTACTACCCAAAGAATCTCGTATTTATTGTCATCAAGAAGCCCCAATTGTCCCGCAATGTGACGTCTCAGGAATCCAAGCGTGTCAAAGACAACCTTAGGCTTATCGGCAGCTATCAGAATAAGGTCGTTCTTCTTTGCATCAAAGACATTGGCGATTTCTTTAAGCTGCTCCTGGGAGAAAAACTTGTTTACGGATGATTTAATTTCATTTCCGTTTTCGTCCTCTTCCATGCGAATCCAGACTAATCCCTTTGCTCCATAATGCTTTGCATTTTCGGTGAGCTTATCGATGTCCTTGCGGCTGAATTTGTCGGATGCATCATCGATGCAAATTCCTCGTACATCTCCTCCGTTTTCCAGGGCATCAGAGAAGACCTTGAAGTCGGTTCCTTTGACGACATCATTTAGCTTCTTTAGTTCGAAGCCAAAGCGAAGATCCGGCTTGTCGGAACCAAAGCGCTCCATCGCCTCATCATAGGTCATTCTTCTGAGCGGGGTTTGAATATCTATTCCTTTTACTTCCTTGAACAGAGTTTTGACGAAGCCTTCCTGAATCTCCAGAATATCGTCGGTATCGACAAAGGACATCTCGAGGTCGATCTGTGTGAATTCAGGCTGTCTGTCCGCACGAAGGTCCTCGTCTCTAAAACATCTTGCTATTTGGAAATATCTATCGAATCCGCTTACCATGAGGAGCTGCTTAAATAGCTGCGGAGACTGAGGAAGAGCATAGAATGCTCCCTCGTTAACGCGGCTTGGTACCAAGTAGTCCCTTGCTCCTTCAGGAGTTGCCTTGATAAGATTCGGCGTTTCCACTTCTGTGAATCCATTTTCGGAGAAATATTTTCTGGTGACCTGCATCATTTCATGGCGAAGTCTGAATATCTCCTGCATCTTTGGTTTTCTTAGATCCAAATATCTGTATTTCAATCTTAGGTTGTCGTCAACATTATCGTCGTCCTTAACATAGATCGGAGGTGTGTCCGAAACGGAATAAACAGTCAATTCATTTGCCAGGATTTCTATATCACCCGTAGGCATTTCGGGATTCTTGGAGCTTCTTTCTCTAACCGTTCCCTTAACTCCGATTGCATATTCGCTCCTCAGAGTATTCGCAAGATCGAAAACATCCTTTTCCGTTGTCTCATCGAACACAACCTGGGTTATGCCGGTTTTGTCCCTCAAATCAACGAAAATGAGACTTCCGAGGCTGCGCTGCTTGGCGACCCAACCGTTTAGTGCTACTTCTTTCCCCTGATCTTCTATGCGAAGTTCTCCGCACATATTTGTTCTTTTGATTATTGCCATGATTCTTCCTCTATAAAATATAAACTAATGCAATTTACAAACTAAACCAATATTCATTTTCCGAGATACTCAGCGAGGTCATCAAATGAAACATCCTCTTGCGTTGAATTCTTTAAATCCTTCAATTGACATTTTCCTGAGGCCAGTTCATTGTCTCCGATTATCACAGCATATCTATAGCCTTTTTTATCGGCATATTTAAGCTGTCCCTTCATATTCCGTTCCATGACATCCATATCGCATTTCAGGCCCTTGCTTCTAAGCTCTCTCGCAAGCCAAATGCCGTGCTTCTTTGCATCGTCACCCAAGGTAATGATAAGCGCATCCATGGTTTCTGGCTCGGGGAACGACGCTCCCGTCTTTTCCATCAAAAGCAGCAATCTCTCTATTCCGAGACCAAAGCCGACTCCCGGTATATCCTGGTCACCTATTTCTTTGATGAGATTGTCATATCTTCCTCCACCGCAGACGGTTCCCTGGGCTCCAATTTCATTTGTAACGAATTCGAAGGCTGTCTTGGTGTAATAGTCAAGACCTCTCACAATGGTAGGATCAACTATATATTCAATACCGGAAGCATCAAGTCCTTCCTTTAAATCATCAAAGGCTTCACTGCATTCTTCACAGAGATAATCCAAGATGCTCGGAGCGCCAAGCGCAAGTTCATGATCATGAGGTGATTTGCAATCTATAATCCTCATCGGATTTCTTTCAAATCTATCCTTACATGTATCGCAAAGACCGTTTAAATGAGGTCTGAAATAATCCCTTAGGGCTTCCTTGTACTCAGCCCTGCATTTGGGGCATCCGACGCTGTTGATTCTCAGTTCCAAATCCTTTATACCGAGTTTCTTTAAGAAATCATCGGCCAAAGAAATCACCTGAACGTCTGCAAGCATGCTGTCGGTACCGAAAATCTCAACGCCAAACTGGTGGAATTCACGAAGCCTTCCGGCCTGCGGTTTTTCATAGCGATAGCAAGAAGTATTATAAAAATACTTGGTCGGCTGAGTCTCAGCATACTGCTTGCTCTCGAGAAATGCTCTCACGACAGGTGCCGTTCCCTCCGGTTTAAGCGTAATGCTTCTATTACCGTGATCCTCAAATGTATACATTTCTTTTTGGACTATGTCCGTTGTTTCTCCTACTCCTCGTTTAAATAATTCCGTATGCTCAAAGATAGGAGTGCGGATTTCGGAAAAACCATTCTTAAGACATTCGTTCCGAAAACTGTTTTCAACATAATTCCACTTGCTTATTTCTTGGGGGAGTATATCCTTTGTTCCCCTGGGCGCATTAGTAAGCATTTTTCTTTCTCCCAATCATTTCATCTATTCTCTCAATATATTGCTCGTAATTTGTCACATTAGGTACTCTTACAAGTCTGTTCTCTTCGGGATGGTAGTATTTCGTTATTCCGCCTGCCCCGAGCGCGAGTATCGTCTGATGTTCATCCATAATGCGAACATTATATAGTCCCTCTTTCCCCGGCAAGCAGTATCCGGTATTCTCTCCCGAACCCGCCATGTGTTTTTGCCTGTAGAGGTAATATGGCTTATAACCCTTGGAAACAAGTATGTCATCCGCCAGATCTATCATTTCAGCCGTAATTCTCGCTTTTTTATAATGATACTCCGGATCGCTCTCATTCAATCTTGATGCTCTTTTTACAGCAAGATTGTGGACGGTGATATTGTCGGCTCCCATTTCCATGACCCAGTTGAGGGACGCCTTGATATCATCAAGATTTTCCTCCGGAAGTCCCGCTATAAGATCGCAATTAATGCTTTCAAATCCGACATGAAGAGCATCCTTAAATGCCCGTTCTATATCTTCAGGAGTATGTGAACGACCGATTAGTTCAAGGGTTTTGGGATTCATGGTCTGCGGATTTATGCTAATTCTTTCAACCCCATGATTTTTTAGAACCAAGAGTTTATCCCTATCGATTGTATCAGGTCTTCCGGCCTCAACGGTAAACTCCTTAGTACTACCTAAATCAAAACTCTTTCGAATTTCAGAGAGGAGAACGTCCATCTCTTTTGAATCAAGGGTCGTAGGAGTTCCTCCTCCCATATAAATGCTTTCAATCGTATAATCTCTCTCCCTGATCAGCTTTGATACTTCATGTATTTCATGAATCAAGGCAGGAAGATATCTCTCTATTTCGGATTTCGGAACCTGATTTGAGGCGAAGGAGCAATACAAACATCTTGTTGGACAAAATGGAATTCCTATATATACCGAAACACTGTTTTTCCCCGGTTTTCCAAGCGATTGAATCTGATAATTATAGATATCCATTATCAATCGGCTCTTGGTTTCACTGATAAGGTAATAGTTTCTAAGTAATTTGTATGCTTCTCCTTCTCCGAACTTTTCAATGAGTTCGCCTGCAAGTTTTACAGGTCTTACCCCCGTCAAGGTTCCCCAGAGTGGCTCATATCCTGTAAGCTTAACAAGGTCAGAATAGAGTTTTCTTTTTACGAGCTCCGTTCGTTCTGTCTGCGTGAGATTAAAGTCTTTCTTCCCATGTAAAAGGTTCATATCTTCCGGAATGTTCAGGCTATCCGCATCGATCAAGATATCGAAACTGCTTGTTCCATTAGCCTGAAATCCAGCATTCAGGACATGGAAAACATATTCCGTAGGACTCATGAACTCATTAATAAGTTCCTTTAGAACCTCCGTCTTCTCTAAATTAATTATCCCTATCCTGCACAAAGGGGTTATACCTCTTTTCAAATCCTATATTTGTTTCTCCCATATGTCCCGACAGAATCAAAGTATCATCGGGAAGCACATAGAGCTTCGTTTTAATTGAATTTACGAGTTCATCCCAATCGCCGCCATATAAATCCGTTCTCCCGACGGATGCTCTGAAAAGCGTATCGCCGCTAAAACAGACCTTGTCCTTCTTTATATAGATGCAGATTCCACCCTTGGAATGTCCCGGTGTGTGTATAAATTCAAGGTCCATATCTCCGACTTTTAGAGTATCCCCATCTTTTACGAATATATCTGCGCTCACCGTGACCGGATAGCCAAAGAATTCTCTTGAAGAATTCATCTTTGCGTTCTCAAGCATTTCCTTTTCGGACTTATGCGCAACAACCTTAATCTTCGGATATTTTTCCTTAAAACCCGGAATACCTCCTATATGATCGCAGTGACCATGCGTAAGAATGATATACTCCACGTCGATTTTTTCCTTTTCGATGTCGTGAACCATTCTTTCGTCATATCCACCGGGATCGACGATAAACCCCTTTCCGTTATCGTCATATGCCAGATACGTGTTTACGGCCAACGCTCCCGTCGCGTAGTGTCTTATCTTCACCTTTTATCTCCAAATCTTTATCTTAAAGAAATAACAATTCGCAATCTATGCTCTTGCTCGATATACGTCGGTCACTCCCTCAACATTCCTTATAGACCTAAGAACCTTCTGCATTTCCTGGGTGCTGGATATGGAAAGTGTTAAGGTTATTGTTGCATGTCCATCCTTCGTACTCTTGGCATTTACACCCGAAATATCTATGTCGAGGTCCTCACAAACCTTCGAAATATCGGAAAAGAGCCTTTTTCTGTCTGCAGCATGAATGAGAACATCGGTATTATAGGATTTTCCTTCCTTAAGGTCTTCCCATTCAACGTCTATCATGCGAGACTTCTCATCATCGGGAAGCGATACGATATTCGAACAATCTTTACGATGTACAGATATTCCTCTTCCCTTTGTAATGAATCCGATAATGTCATCTCCGGGCACAGGGTTACAGCATCTTGAAATTCTAATCATCAGATTATCTGCGCCCTTGACGATTATTCCGGGATTGTCTCTTCTCTCTTGATCCTGCTTCTTACGCTTCGCTTCTTCGGATTTTAGAGCACGAATTCTTTCTTCGTCCTTTTGCTGTTCAAGCGTATGTTCCTCGTCATAGTATTTAAAGAGCATTCCCGCGTATTTATTTAGAAGCGTGCTGTTCTTGCTTATCTGAACATATAGGTCATCCATCGCGTGAGCAATGCCAAGTTCCTTCATGGCCCTGTTCATCTGTGCCGCACGTTCAACAAGCTGCGGGTCATATCCCTTTTTTCTGATGTATTTATCAAGGAGGACCTTGCCCTTTTCAACGTCGTCGGATCGATTGGCCTTCTTAAGCCACTGACGAATCTTATTCCTTGCTGATGAACTCTTAGCTATCTTAAGCCAGTTGACGCTTGGGCCGCTCGAATTTGCAGATGTTACAATTTCGACTATATCACCGTTATGCAGGGCATGGTCGATGGTAACCATTTTACCGTTTACCTTTGCTCCCACGCAGTGGCAACCTACATCGGTATGAATCTTAAATGCAAAATCCAAAGGTGTTGACTCGGCCGGTAATTCTATAACTTCGCCCCTTGGTGTAAAAACAAATACCTGGCTTGAGAAAAGGTCCATTTTAAGGGTTTCCATGAACTCCTTCGGGTCCTTTAATTCCTGCTGCCATTCCAATGTTTGTCTAAGCCAAGCGAGCTTGACTTCATCCTTGCTGGATGTCCCGCTGGTTTTACCTTCCTTGTATTTCCAATGAGCCGCGATACCGTATTCAGCGACCTGGTGCATTTCGTAGGTTCTTATCTGAATTTCGAAGGGTTCGCCGTTCTCACCGAGAAGTGTGGTGTGAAGAGACTGATACATATTGGGTTTAGGCATGGCTATATAGTCCTTGAATCTTCCAGGAATAGGCTTCCACATTGTATGGACTTGACCAAGAACCGCATAGCAATCCCTCACGCTGTCAACTATTACGCGGATTGCAGTTAAATCAAAAATCTCTTCAAGATCCTTCTTCTGAACTACCATCTTTTTATAGATGCTGTAGAGATGCTTGGATCTACCGCTTATGTCATAATGAATTCCCATTTGATCAAGGGAATTTTTAATTCTGTCGATTACCTCCTTGATGAATTCTTCATGCGTTTCCTTTGCTGCACTTACTTTGACGACGAGCTTTTCATATTCATCAGGCCATAGATATTTAAGTGCTATGTCCTCAAGCTCAAATTTAATATTGTACATGCCGAGTCTGGCTGCCAAAGGAGCATAAATATCAAGGGTCTCTCTTGACTTTTCCTTTTGTTTATCGGTATCCCAATATTCCGCAGTGCGCATATTGTGGAGTCTATCGGCGAGTTTAATGATAAGAACCCGGATGTCCTTCGACATGGCGAGGAACATCTTTCTGAGGTTCTCTGCCTGGGCCTCTTCCTGTGTGTCGAACTTGATGGAACCAAGTTTGGTAACTCCGTCCACCAAAAGAGCGACATCCTGACCGAAGTCCTTGGCCATCATCTCTCTGGTATAGCTTGTATCTTCGACGACATCATGAAGCAAGCCCCCGACAATTGTTTCCTCATCCATTCCAAGTTGAGCAAGAATTAAAGCTACAGCCATTGGATGAATGATATAAGGCTCACCGCTTCTTCGAAGTTGTCCCTCGTGAAGCTCCTCTGCCTTGTCGAAAGCCCTTCCGATGAGTTCCATATCATATCCGGAATTGATTTCCAGAAGTTCTTTTAGGAATTCTTCTTTGGTCTTCATGATTTCTCCAGTTTTGCACTTAGGGACGGCATAAGTATTGATGCCGTCCCTTGTTGAATATGATTCTTTATAGATTATTTATCCTTTTTGGTTCCGCCTACATACTTAACCTTTTGTTCGCCTTTACTGAATTCATACAGAATCGGACTGGCAAGGAAGACGGATGAATATGTACCTACAATTACACCGATGATCAGAGGAATGATGAATTCTCTGATGGACGTTGATACCATGATAGTCATAGGTATCATGCAGAGCAGTGTTGTAAGTGAAGTCATAACTGAACGATTGAGCGTCTGGTTGATACTCTTGTCGATATTCGCTTCAAGTGTTTCTCTCTTGTACAGATTTCTGTTTTCCCTCAATCTATCAAAGATAACGATCGTGTTGTTTATCGAATATCCTACTACCGTCAAAATACCTGCTATGAACGGGTTGTTAATCGTAAACTGGAAGATGCCATACATTGCGAGAACAACCAGTACGTCATGCAAGAGTGCGATGACGGAAGAAACGCCGTATTTCCAAGTCTTGAAACGGAAGATGATATAAATGAGCATACATAGTGAAGCGATTATTATTGATCTAATAGCGTTTGACTTAAGCTCGTTACCTACTGTAGGACCGAATTGTTCGGAAGCAAGGACGTCATCCTCTGTAATTCCATACTTTTCGCCCAAGGTATTTACAATATTGAGTCTTTGTTCATTATCAAGAGCCTTGATGGTTCTGATGATGATCTGATTTCCATTGTCTCCGGTTCTGATTACAGTCGGATTGAGGTCATATTCGCTGATTGTGCTGATTACTTCGTTTGTATCAACTGTCTGCTTCATATCGAGCTGGAGCATTGTACCACCGGTAAAGTCGATACCGTAGTTAAAACCTCTGATTAATCCAAGTCCCAGACCGATTACGATTACAGCGATGCTGATTGCATAATAGATTTTGCGGTTCTTGACGAATTTGAACTCTGTCTTGATAAACTGCTTAGGTGTTCCATCTTCATTGACACCAAAGTATTTGTTCTTTGCAAACTTATCGCTTTCAGCAAGAAGTCCAATGAGAACCTGTGTTACGACAACTGCGGTAAAGATACTGAGAACGATACCGATCATCAATGTGATTGCGAAGCCCTTTACTGTTGTGGAACCGATCAGATACAGAACTATCGCTGCAATAAGAGTTGTAATCTGTGCGTCCAAAACTGTTACGACAGCATGTCTGAAACCTTCAGCAACAGCAACTCTGATGGTCTTGCCCTTGGAGATTTCTTCTCTGATACGTGCAAATATGATTACGTTTGCGTCAACTGCCATACCGATTGAAAGTATGATAGCTGCGATTCCCGGGAGAGTAAGTACTGCACCGATTGCAGCTACTGCCCATATATCGAGGAGCACATAGAGAGCAAGTGCGATGTCAGCCATAACTCCAAGAAGTCCATACATGACGATCATCAAAATAAATACTAGAAGTAGACCAATGGCACCTGCAATTATGCTCTTGTTAAGTGCATCGGCACCGATTGTAGCTGTCTGAACCGAAGAAGTAATTTCATTAAGAGTTACAGGCAGTGCACCACCTCTGATGAGTGCTGCAGTTGTAGAAGCTTCTTCCAGACTATATCCACCATTTTGACTTGTGATTTCACAACGACCATTGCTGATAACGGACTGTACGACCGGTGCTGTCAGTATTTCATTATCGAGCATGATTATGATGGCTCTGCTATCCACTCCGGTATTGGTTGAATCAATAGTTCCGGAAAGCGCATTCTGAGTGGCTTCCGCAAACTTGGTTGCGCCGTCTCCTGTAAATTCAAGTGTAATCTTGTAACCACCATGTTCCGTATCGACGTCGGTACCTGCGGTCTGTACATCTTCTCCGGTAAGAACCAGTGAACCATCAGCCATAAGGAACATCAGTTGTGCTGTCTGTCCAATAGCTGCAATTGCTTCATCTGCATCATCGACACCAGGCATTTCAACACGCAGACGCTTTTCACCTTCCAATGATACAGTTGCTTCCGAGATACCCATGGCGTTTACACGTTTGTTCAGAACCTCTCTGGTCTGCTCCATGGTTTGATTTAGTTCTTCACCTGTCAAATCTGTGTCAGCTTCCATGACCACATAAACACCGCCGTTTATATCAAGGCCAAATTTTAACACATCCTTTACGGAACTGATTGAACCAATTCCGAATACTGTTACATACCATCCACATAGAACAACTAGAATAATGATGACGGATAGTATTTTCCTTAATGTTGAGCTCATTTCTTCCTCCGTGAATTAACTTAATTTTTTTATTTTGCCCACAAAACGGGCAGTATAATTACAATGGTATATATTCTACTACTTTTGACAGTCCTATTCAAGCCAAAAACCGCAGAAAATACAAAAAAATTGAACTTTAAGACGCTTGAATTTTCACAATATTCCAACGAATCCGGCATGGACCTATACAACATTTAACCAGACCGAAAATTTGCAACAATAACAAAAAAATAAAAGCATCCTCGTGGAGTTGCCCAAGGGGGCCCACTTCGCTACCCATTGGTCAACTACGCTACGAGGATTTTTTATTTTTTTGAATTGTTGTATAAATTTTCTTAATGGTTAAATGATCGTATCAGGTCCATGCCGGATTCATTAGAGTGTTGCGAAAATTAAGCCATCATCATTAGCGTCTATTTCCACCTTATCGCCATCGACTATGTCCCCTCTAATCATCCTTGATGCAAGTTCCGTTTCTATATACTTCTGAATATAGCGTTTTACAGGACGTGCACCATAATTGGGATCGTAGGCCTGATTTGCTATATATGTCTTTGCATTCTCCGTAAGCACAAGGCTTATATCATGATCTTCCAATCTTGATTTTAGTCCATTCATCGAAAGTATGATTATGTCCTTTATCTGATCGATGGTTAGAGGACTAAAGACCACTATGTCGTCAACCCTGTTCAGGAATTCAGGGCGGAAATAAGCGGATAGCATTCCCCTTACTCTTTCTTTTACCTCGTCATCTATGTTTCCCTTACCGTCGATATTGTCGATAAGTTCCTGAGAACCTATATTGCTGGTCATTATGACAATGGTGTTTTTAAAATCGACGGTTCGGCCTTGATTGTCGGTAAGTCTGCCGTCATCCAGGAGCTGAAGAAGTATATTGAATACATCGGGATGGGCCTTTTCAATTTCATCAAAAAGTATCACGCTGTAAGGCTTCCTGCGAACCGCTTCCGTAAGCTGTCCGCCTTCGTCATAGCCGACGTATCCCGGAGGAGCACCTACGAGTCTCGATACACTGTGCTTTTCCATATACTCCGACATATCTATACGAATCATGTTCTTTTCGCTGTCAAACAGCGCTTCCGAAAGAGCCTTCGCGAGTTCTGTCTTTCCTACGCCTGTTGGTCCAAGGAAGATAAATGAACCTATGGGTCGGTGTTCATCCTTAAGTCCCGCTCTTGCGCGAAGTATGGATTCGGATACCGCAGTGACCCCTTCGTCTTGACCTATAACTCTCTTATGAAGTATTTCGGAAAGGCGAAGCAGTTTTTCTCTCTCGGTCTCCACCAATTTGCTCACAGGAATACCGGTCCACTGAGAAACAACCTCAGCGATTTCTTCTTCCCCTACTTCCTCTTTAAGCAATCTTGTTTCGGAAGCCGATTCCATAGCCATTTTTTCATCCTCGAGCTTCCTTTCGAGTTCGGGAAGAGTTCCGTATTTAAGCTTTGCCAATGTCTCCAGGTCATAATTGCGTTCAGCCTCTTCCATTTTGTGCCGAACATCTTCTATTTCCTGCTTTGTGCTTTTTGATTCTACTATGGCTTTCTTTTCACTTTCCCACTGAGCGCGCATTGAAGCGCTCTCATCCTTAAGCTCCGACAATTCTCGTTCAAGGGTTTCGAGCCTTGCCTTAGATGCCTTGTCCGTCTCCTTTCCGAGAGCTTGACGTTCAATTTCGAGCTGCATAATTTTTCTTGATATTTCATCCAATTCAGCAGGCATGCTGTCAATTTCGGTTCTGATTCTCGATGCGGCTTCATCCATAAGGTCTATGGCCTTATCGGGAAGAAATCTGTCGCTTATATACCTATCGGAAAGCGTGGCGCATGCGATCAAGGCATTGTCCGTAATTCTTACTCCATGGTGGATTTCGAATCTTTCTTTCAATCCGCGAAGAATTGAAATAGTATCTTCAACCGTCGGCTGATCGACCAGGACTTTTTGGAATCTGCGCTCGAGCGCTGCGTCCTTCTCAACATATTTTCTGTATTCATCGAGTGTAGTTGCACCTATGCAGTGGAGTTCGCCTCTTGCCAGTTTTGGTTTAAGGAGATTCCCTGCATCCATCGATCCTTCGGTTTTTCCGGCTCCAACGATATTATGGATTTCGTCGATAAAGAGGATTATCTTTCCTTCCGATTTTTCGACCTCATTAAGTACGGCTTTTAGGCGCTCCTCAAATTCACCCCTGAACTTTGCGCCGGCAATAAGTGCTCCCATATCGAGGGCATATATGGTCTTATCCTTAAGTCCCTCCGGCACATCGCCCTTTAGTATTCTTTGAGCAAGACCTTCAACCACGGCGGTTTTACCGACACCGGGTTCACCGATAAGCACCGGATTGTTTTTAGTCCTCCTAGAAAGAATCTGTATCGTATGTCTGATTTCCTGGTCGCGACCGATTACAGGGTCAAGTTTACCCTGCCTCGCCATTTCAACCAAATCAGTACCGTATTTGGCAAGCGCCTCATAGTTTTCTTCCGGATTCTGTGTAGTCACTCTCTGGTTCCCCCTTACCTTTGTCAATGCTTCCAAGAACTTGTTCGTGTCGATACCGAAGCGGCTGAATACATTTGAATTCAAGCCATTTCGTTCTTCAAGCATGGAAAGATATATATGTTCCACGCTTATGTAATCATCTTTAAAATCCTTTGCTTTTTTTTCAGACTTTGATAGGATTCCATTAAGTCTCTGTGAGAGATATACCCCTTCACTTCCGCTTCCGGATACTTTTGGAAGCTTGTCAACTTCATTGGAAAGAAAGCTTTCAACCTGTACAGGATTTACCTGCATATATGTCAAAAGTCTCGGTATCAGTCCATCTTTCTGTCTAAGTAAGGCAAGATGAAGATGCTCAGGATCCAAGCTTTGATTGCCGTTTTCCGCGGCTATATTCTGAGCATCGAGTATTGCACTTTGTGCATTCTGTGTATATTTATCTATATTCATATAAGCACCCCTTTCTATGAACTTTCCAAGTCTTATATACCCCTACCCGAGTCAATATAACAAAAAAATTAGCACTCTTCAAGAGAGAGTGCTAAAATTTAATAAACTTAATAATATTCTCGCATTATAACTGTCTTATACAGAATTAATCATAGCGTAAGCAACTTTATGAAAAGCCCATAAATGGCATTAACAGCAGGTGAAAGTATAAAGCTTGTTCCACCGAATAGAATAAGAATCATGAGTATGAGCCCACCTCTGGAATAAAGCGCATGATACCAACTGTATTTTGAGAGGTCGAAAATCTGCGTTATCAGATTGAATCCGTCGAGCGGCGGAATCGGCAGTAGATTAAATACCATGAGCACAACATTTATAGATATCATGTATTGAAATATATCCACGACTACATCTCCAATGGTGGAATATAGAAATGAATTGCTTCCAAAAGTTATTATGAGCTTTAAAATGATTGTTGAAGTAAGAGCAATGATAAAATTCATCGTTACTCCCGCTATGGCAACCAGCGCTTCATCACGCCTCCTATGCTTATAGTAGCTTGGATTAACTTGAACGGGGATTCCCCAACCAAAGCCGGCAAAGATGAGGCAGAGAAGTCCCATAGGATCAACGTGAGCTATCGGATTGATAGTCACTCTTCCCTGATTTCTTGGAGTTGGATCTCCGAGTTTATCGGAAACGATTGCATGTCCAAATTCGTGTAAAGAGAGACCTATCAAAATAGCCGGAAGCATCAAAAGATGAGTGGTGATCCAGCTTACAGGATCCCCCATTCCTCCTCTGACAAATCTCAAGACGACCAGGAGAATAATCATCATAATCATTGGATTAATATTTCTTCTTGAATTCACCTTTATACGATCCGTCCTTCCAGACTAAATGTTTTTGTTCCTGTAATTTCAATATCTATTGTTTTGCCAATTAAGTCATCAGCAGACTTCTCAAACGGAGTATCCTTGGTTGAAAAGTTCACAAGTTTAAATCCGTCGGTTCTTCCCGAAAGAGCAAAGGGGTTGTTTTTGCTGACTCCTTCCACGAGTACCTTTTCTATCTTCCCCAAATACTCGGCATTCTTTTTTTCGCTGATTGAATTCACCGCATCCACCAGTCGATTGAAACGCTCATGTTTTACTTCCTCGGGAATTTGATCCTCAAATTTTTCAGCAGGTGTACCATGTCTCACCGAATAGAGGAAGGTAAATGCAGAGTCATATTGAACCTCGTTCACGAGAGAAAGCGTCTCATTGAAATCGTCCTCCGTTTCGCCGGGAAAACCAACTATAATATCCGTCGAAATGGTAATATCGGGTACCGCGTTTCTAAGTTTATCAATAAGATCAAGATAGTGTTCTTTGGTATATACCCTATTCATGCGTTTTAGAACATTATTCGAACCGGCCTGAACGGGAAGATGGATGTTTTTGCAGAGCTTATCGCATTCAGAAAATGCCTTAATTAGATTATCCGACAAGTCCTTGGGATGGGATGTCATGAATCTAATTCTCTCTATTCCGTCGATGTCATTGATTTTATGAATGAGTCCTGCAAAGTCCATGCAGCCCAAAGAGCCGTCTTCAGGGATGCCTTTGTATGAATTGACGTTTTGTCCTAAAAGCATTATTTCCTTAACTCCATCCGAAGCGAGTCCTTCTATCTCCCTTATAATGGCTTCCGGAGTTCTGCTTTTTTCTCGTCCCCTGGTATATGGAACAATGCAGTATGTACAGAAATTATTGCATCCGAACATGATATTAACCAAGGCTTTGTGTTTAAAAAGCCTTTCCGCAGGAAGGTCCTCTGCTATCACATCCGTATCCGGCCATATGTCTATAATCCTTGATTTTTCCTGAGTGACCTTTTCCAAGAGTTCGGGAAGCGTATGGAGATTATGAGTTCCAAAAACAATATCCACCCAGGGATATTTTGATTTAAGCGTATCGATTACGCTTTGCTGTTGCATCATACATCCACATACGCAAACTAAAAAATCGTTCTCTTTTTCGTGACGATTTTTTAACTGACCCAAGGTTCCGAAGAACCTCTTATCCGCATTTTCACGAACACTGCACGTGTTCAATATTTCAATCTTGGCATCCTTTACATCATCAACCCTCGATAAACCCTTTTCATTTAAGAGTCCTGCCATAATCTCTGAATCATGTTCGTTCATTTGGCATCCAAAGGTTGTGATGTGAAAGCTTTTTCCTTTTAGTTCTGTCATCTTTATTTTTTATGATTTAGAAATATGAATCAAAATCCAAATCTATAGGTTTTTCCTTTCCTTGAATAATTCTCTTTATATTATCCTTGTGTCTATAAACTATGATAATTACGATGAGTATGAACGGTATCGTTCTAATCCAGAACCTGATTCCGGCCCTGAGATAATATTCATCGCTGGCGCCTTCAATTTCTATGCTTCTGGCTATTCTAATGGATTCCTTGATGTATAAAACAACATATGACAGCGCAGACATTATGGAACCCAGGGTTACTATTCTTGATATTCCTACTACCAAAACAAAGATTACTATGCAGAAAAAAGCAAGCTTCCAATTCGTAGCCAATACCGCTCCGAATGAAGTTGCCACACCTTTCCCGCCTCTAAATTTGAGCAGAATTGGCCATACATGCCCAACTACGACAGCAAAGGCACACCACGCCGAAACAAGGTAGATGTGCTCGATAAACATAACGCCCTGAGATACTGCCGTTGCACTAATAAGGAGTATCATTAAATCATAACCAAGTCTTGTGGCGATGAAGCCCTTACCGATATCTACAATCAAAGTGATAAGGGCTGCCTTTGGTCCGAGAGTTTCAAGAGCGTTTAATGTGCCGGCATGGACTTCTCCGGCACTATCATCATAGCCATCGACTCTTGCCATTATAACGGCAGGTGACACATTGCCTATCAGATAGGCGAGTATAGCAATCAATGTTTCAAGTAAGATGAGTGTCAAAACTATTCTCCCCCAAAATTTATTATAATTAATAAATCATATATATTATAACTCGAATTATTCGGTTTGTCTTGCTTTTCCGCTAAAGCTTATTTTGTTTTCCTCTCCCTTTATTATTCTGCCAATATTATCTTTGTGTTTGTATATCAGAACAACTACCATGATAATATAAGGTAAAAGAATAAGCATCTTTCCGGCCAAGGAAACGCTATATGCTCCCCAATCAATGTCCTTTCCTCCCGGCAGAAGATTACCGGTAATTAGAATTTGCACCGCGAAAAGAAAGCTAAAGCAAATTGCCGCAACAATGGATCCAAGAGAAACCATTCTTGTTAAAATAACTACCAAGAGAAATGCCCCGAGGCAGATCAGCGCAGTTTTCCAATTGGTCGCAAGGAGTACACCAAGCGCGGTTGCGACTCCCTTTCCCCCTTGAAAATCCAAGATAATCGGCCATACATGACCAAGGAATACTCCAAGACCGCAGAGACCACTTGCAACGATAGCATAAAAAAGTACCATGACATTCTTGTTATCATTAAAGTTAAAAACCTGAAGAGTTAGAAGAAATCCTATCCTCGTTGCAACAAATCCTTTGGTAACATCTATTATCAAGGTAATCAAGGCGGCCTTTTTGCCTACAACCCTGAGTACATTTGTAGTTCCGGCATTCCCGCTTCCCTCTTTCTTTATATTGTGGCCACTGGCAGCTGCAATCAAGGTAGCAGGCGAGAAATTACCCATAATATATGCATATATCGCCAGAATGACAAGAGTTATCGCAAGTGTTTTCATTCAGCTATTCTCCCTTTTCTCCCTTTTCTCTAAATACGAATTTGATAGAGGTTCCCTCAAATCCGAATGCATCTCTAATTCTATTTTCTATATATCTTGCATATGAGAAATGCATGAGTTCTCGTTTGTTGACGGAAAATGAAAATAGTGGCGGTTTTTCTCCAATCTGAGAAGCATAATAGATTTTTAATCGCTTGCCCTTATCTGAAGGTGGCGGATTCATCATCATCGCATCCGAAATCAAGCTGTTAAGTTGCCCGGTTGGCACCCTAAACGATCTCTTCTCCTGAACATACTTTACCTTTTCGATTACCTCGCCGAGTCTCTGATTCTTTAGCGCCGAGATAAAGATGATTGGAGCATATGACATAAACAAGAGTTCAGCCTGAAGTTTGCGCGTGAAATCCCTCATCGTATTGGTTTCTTTTTCGACGAGATCCCATTTGTTGACCGCAACTATTATTCCTTTTCCCGCTTCATGCGCAACTCCAGCTATTTTCTTATCCTGTTCGGTAAGTCCTTCGGCTCCGTCTATCATCAAAAGGCAAACATCGCACCTTTCTATGCTTGCAACGGCTCTAAGAACGCTGAAGCGTTCTATATCTTCATTAACTTTACTCTTTCTTCTTATTCCCGCTGTATCAATTAGAATGAATCTTTCCCCATCCTTCTCCAATGGAGTATCGATGGAGTCTCTGGTAGTACCTGCAATATCGGAAACAATGACTCTGTTCTCATCGAGAAGAGCATTTACAAGGGAAGACTTTCCCACGTTTGGCTTTCCGATAATTGCAACCTTGACAGCATCGTCATCTTCGCTTTCTCCCTGGGGAAAAGATTCGATAATTTCATCAAGAACATCACCCAGGTTGGTCATATTTGCAGCAGAAATCGGAATGGGTTCGCCAATTCCGAGTTCGTAAAAATCATAAAAATCTTCAGGAAGCTTATTGGGGCTATCGATCTTGTTGACGAGAAGAATAACCTTTTTGCCGGTTCTTCTAAGCATGTTTGCAACTTCTTCGTCTGCAGAGGTAAGTCCATCCTTTCCATCAACTATAAAAAGAATAACATCTGCCATATCCATTGCTATCTGTGCCTGTTCTCTCATTTGTGACAGAATAATATCCTTGCTGTCAGGTTCGATTCCTCCAGTATCAATCAAATCAAAATAGACTCCGCGCCACTCGGCTTCGGCATATATTCTGTCTCTGGTAACACCAGGAGTATCCTCAACTATGGCTATCCTTCGACCTACTATTCTGTTAAAGAGAGTGGATTTACCAACATTAGGTCTTCCCACAATTGCAACAATCGGCTTGCTCATCCTCTTACTCCCCAACTGTATCGCTATTGAAAAATTGTACCTGCAAACTGTCTCGGAATGAATTCCTGAAGATCCTCGACTTTTTCACCAACACCAATAAACTTGATCGGTATATTGAATTCATCGGTTACTGTAATTGCAATTCCGCCCTTTGCAGTTCCGTCAAGCTTTGTTAGAACAATACCGGAAATCTCAGCAACATCATTGAATTCCTTCGCCTGTGAAATGGCGTTTTTACCTGTTGTGGCATCCAATACCAAAAGCGTCTCCCTTGCTGCTTCCGGATATTCTCTGTCGATAATCTTGTTCATTTTCTCAAGTTCTGCCATGAGATTTCTCTTTGTCTGAAGACGTCCCGCGGTATCGCAAATGAGGACATCGATATTTTTTGCCTTCGCAGATTGAATGGCATCATATATGACAGCCGCTGGATCTGCTCCTTCCTGGTGTCTAACGGTATTAACGCCTATCCTGTCTCCCCATATTTCAAGCTGTTCACCTGCAGCAGCTCTAAACGTATCGGCAGCCGCAAGCATGACAGTCTTACCTTGTGATTTAAGCCTATGTCCAATCTTTGCGATCGTTGTCGTCTTGCCGCCGCCGTTAATTCCTATCATGAGTATGACGAGTGGCGTCTTGGTTGTAAGCTTATTCCTGTCCCCTTTATCGATGCTCCATGTGATTACATTTACCAGAGAGTCTTTAACTCTATTGGGGTCCTTGATATTGTTGAATTTAATATGGTCCTTCAAATCCTGCATGATTCGCATGGTGGTGTTCATACCGATATCCGAAGTGATAAGTATTTCCTCCAGCTCATCATATAGGTTTTCATCAATCTCTTGATAACCGTTTAATGCGTTTGAAATTCGCTCGGACAGTCTTCCGAAGAATCCCTTTTTTTGTTCTATTACAGGCATTTCTTACCTCCAGTCTTTCTACTAAAGTCCTAATCCAAATCGAAGTCGTCACCCAGACGCAGCGAAAGCATTCTGGAAATTCCGTGTTCCGGCATAGTTACACCATAAAGAACATCGGCGTGCTCCATCGTCGCCTTCTGGTGGGTAACCAATGTGAATTGTATATTGTTGAAGTTTTTCAAATAGTTCGCAAATCTATCTATGTTATTGTCATCAAGGGCCGCTTCGACCTCATCCAAAATGCAGAATGGAGTCGGTTTGGTTTTAAGAACCGCAAACATAAGCGCAATGGCTGTCATCGTTTTTTCACCACCGCTCATCAGATTGATGTTCTGCAGTTTCTTGCCCGGTGGTTGAGCAACGATTTCTATTCCTGAATTGAGAGGATCATCCTCATTTTCAAGCCTTAGCTCAGCCTGTCCTCCGCCAAAAAGTTCAGTGAAAATGGACTGGAAATTATCAACAACCTTATCGAAGTTTTCCTTGAATCTAACCTTGATGGTTTTATCCATGTCTTCGATTATGGTTTCCAGTTCGCTCTTCGCCTTGTTTATGTCATCTCTTTGGGTCGTCAGGAAATCATAACGCTCAGATACCTGCTCGTATTCCGATATGGCTCCAACATTAACATCGCCGAGTTCCCTGATTCTGCTCCTTATCTCTCTGGTTTCCTTCACCGCTCTGGAATAAACAAAATCGTCTTTTCGCATGTCGGCAGCTTGTGCAAAGGTCACTTCGAATTCATCCCAAAGTTTTTCCTTTAGGGTTTCCAATTGGGTTTCCCCTCTTGTTGACTTAATCTCAATTTGATATTTCTGATCTCTGAGATTGTTTATCTGTTCCGTGGAACCGGATTGTTTCTCTTCTATTTCCTTGAGTTCGGCGATAAGCGCATCCCTGTCGGTTTCAATATTTGCGAGGGTTTCCTCAACGCTTGCTCTTTCAACAAGCTTCGATTCTACGATACTGCTTTCAGCGGCGGAATTAATGAGGTCCTCTTTTTCCTTTTTTAGATTCTCAAGCGCTTCATTTTTTTCGTTCATCTGAGACCTATAGTCCATCACCTGAGATTCAATTCTTTCGGTAAGCCTTTTTTGTGATTCACCCTTGGTCTCAATTTCATTCAGCGCAATTCTCGCCCCGGTAACTTCCTCGCTTCTCTTCTCAACTTCCTGGCGCTGAACATCAATTTTTGTTCCCGATTCTTCAATCAGCTTGTTTATCGATTCGATTTCGCCTTTGATCTCGGTAATTCTATCATTATGAACAGTTCTCATTTCTTCGGCTTCAGCAAGCTGAGCGTTTATCCTGTTCATTTCGTTGACATAACGTTCACCACTCTGATTCTCCTTCTCAAGACTATCGGTAATAGCCTTTATGTCGGAAGAAAGAGCGCTTATTTCGATTTCAAGTCTGTGTTTCTCTGCGGATAGATGTTGCTCTTCATCGATGATTCCTTCAAAATCCTTTCGAGAGGAACCAAGGAGAGTATCCCTTTCATTGCAGCTCTTCTCGAGTGCTTCGATACTCTCTGAAAGCGAATTGATTTCAGCTTTCCTTTCCAGAATATTCGCCGTTTGGTTTTTTAATGCACCTCCCGTTATCGCTCCCTGTGCATTTACGATCTCACCCTCAAGGGTAACAAATTTTAGTCCAGTACCCTTCTTAGCCAATTCAATTGCACTGTCCAAATCCTTGGTGACGACTGTTAATCCAAGCAAATAAGAATATATGGACCTAAGTTCATTGTCAAACTTTATTATATTGTCGGCTAAATCTATATATCCGTCTTCATGTCTAATTCCTTCCACATTGGCTTCTCTCCTCGCCTTTATGCTCTTTATCGGAAGGAAGGTTGCACGACCGGCCTTGTTCTCTTTAAGGTAATTAATTGCCCTCTTTGCATCGTCATCCGTATCACAGATAATATTCTGAAGTTTGCCTCCCAATGCGGTTTCGATTGCAATTTCGTAGCCTTTTGGCACTGTCATGAGTTCGGCAACAACGCCTCTGTTTCCTTGGAAACCGGCTTTCATTGCAGCTCTAACACCTGCGGTGTATCCATCGTAATTGGATTCCATTTCCTCCATTGTACGTTTTCTTGCACCGGCCTTGCTGAGCTCTATTCTGTCTCTCTCAAGTTCCTCGGATACAAGTCTTATCTTGGCAGATATTTCATCCTTTCGCTGAGATAAGACTTCAATTTCCGAATTATACTTACCGTATGATTCCTCCAAGCTTTCCCTTAGAGAAGTCTTTTCCTTAACCGTATTCTTAAGTTCGTCTGTGATTTTGTCAGTCTCGGAACTCAAATCGGTGAGTTCAAGTCTTCTTCTTGTCAAGCTGTCGGTAATATTGTCAATTCCTTTGATTTCGCTGTCACAGGTTGCAAGATTGCTGTTTAATTCGTAGAGTTTGCTTCTCTCCCTGTCGGCTTCGGCAGCAATGGATGCCTGTGTTGCCGCAGCCTCGTTATACTTGATGATTTTTTCATCAAGAGTCTCTTTGGCCAAAGCTATTTCACGATCAAAGGATGCTTCTTCTTCTTTAAGTTTTTTTAGGTTTTCTTCTTCCACCTCAAGGCGCTCGGTAAGCATCGCGATATCGGCATTAATAATACCGCTTTCCTTCTCGATTCCGGATAGTCTCTCGGCGGAAAGTTTGCTCGCACTATCAATTTCATTTATTTCCTGTACGAGTTTAAGGATATTGTCACGGGTTTCGCCCGCGAGTCTTTCCAGGACGGATCTTCTTTCGCTTAGTTCCGAATATCTGGCATTCAGAATCTCATGGTTCTTTGTTTTTTCTTCAATCTCGTTGGTTAGTCTAACGACATCGTTTCTGTATACTTCGCTGTTTTCTTCGATACTCTCTATATTTCTGAGTATTACATTTATCTCAAGTTCTTCATATCTCTTCTTTAATTCGAGATATTCCTTTGCCTTGATGCTGTCTTCCCTGAGGTTATCTATTCTTCCTTCAATTTCGGCTATGATGTCTCTAACGCGTTCCAAATTCGCATAGGTGGATTCTAGTTTTCTTTCCGCTTCTGCCCTCTTGCTCTTATACATAACAATACCGGCAGCTTCCTCAAATATTTCCCTTCTTGCTTCAGGCTTGGTGCTTACGATATCAGCAATCTTACCCTGACCTATTATGGAATAACCATCAACGCCGATGCCGGTATCCATTATCAGCTCACGAATATCCCTGAGTCTGCAGGGATTGTTGTTGATAAGATATTCGCTTTCACCGGATCTGTACATTCTTCTCGTTATGGCAACTTCGCTATAGTCTATGTCGAGAATGCGCTCCGAATTGTCTATAACCAAAACAACCTCGGCCATTCCTCTCGACTTACGGCTGGCAGTACCCGCGAAGATGACTTCTTCCATTTTTCCACCACGAAGCGCCTTTGGACTCTGCTCGCCCAAAACCCAACGAATGGCATCGCTGATATTGCTCTTGCCGCTTCCGTTGGGTCCGACCACGCAGGTAATGCCTTCATGAAAATCTATTACCACAGGATCCGCAAATGATTTGAATCCCTGCATTTCCAATCTTTTAAAATACATCTACTACTTGCCTTTCCAAATATAATTATTCTAAAAAATCCAAGCCCTGTTCTACCAGTCTGTGTGCAGCTTGTTGCTGAGCTTCCTTCTTACTCTTTCCTATTCCGGATGTATATGGGACATCGTCTATTTCTATATGAATAAAAAACGTCTTATCATGATCCGGACCTTCCGTTTTGTCAACTAAGTATTTTAGCGTTTTCCCGGCCCTTTGCACCCGTTCCTGAAGTTCAGTCTTGTAATCGAGAATAAGCCTTCCTTCAACAGCATCCTCAATCATGGATTCAAACTTCGATTTAACAAATTTAGATGCATTATCAAAGCCGCCATCGATATATATCGCTCCTATTATCGCTTCTACCGTATCGGCGATAAGTGATTCCTTTTCTCTTCCTCCGGTTTTCTCCTCACCAATTCCCATATTGATGTAGGAACCTATATTAAGGCTCTTCCCTATAATAGCAAGGGATTTTTCACATACAACCTGAGCTCTGAGCTTCGTCAAATCACCTTCTCTGGCATCATTGGTCATCCTTCCGTATATTTCGACACCCACTATGGCATCCAAAAAAGCATCACCTATGAATTCCAGTTTTTCGTTGTCAATTCTTGCTCCATTTTCGTCGACTTTTCCATAGGAACTATGAGTAAGAGCCTCGGAAAGGAGTTCAGGATTATTGAATTTATAGCCTAAGATATTCTCCATATTAGCTCTGTATAATCTCTTCCAATTCGATTGTAGAGTTCTGAATGATTTCTACAACGTGATTTTCAACATACGGTATTGCCTTTAATATCGTCTTTTCAACAGCCAAACCGTCGGATGATCCATGCATCTTAAGCACGGCACCCTTTACTCCAAGAATGGGCGCTCCCCCGTATTCGGTATAACTGAATTCTGATTTTATGTTTATAAGCTCTTTACTCAAGAGTAGCGATCCAAGTTTCGTAATTCCATTCTTTGTGAATCTCTTTTTTAACTCTCTAAGAACCATGAGACCCATACCTTCAGTGAGCTTCAAAAGAGCGTTTCCCGTAAATCCATCCGTTACGATAACATCGCAAACTCCGTTAGGCAAGTCCCTCGCTTCGATATTTCCAATGAAATTCAAATTGCTCTTTGAAATTAGTTCATACGCGGATTTGGTAAGGGTTGTCCCCTTATGCTCTTCCACACCATTATTGACAAGCCCTACCTTTGGATTTGATCTTCCCATGACCTTTTCCATATAGATAGAACCCATCGTAGCAAATTCAAGGAGATTGTTGGGCTTGCATTCGCTGTTTGCCCCGGCATCAACAAGAATTGAAGGCACACCTCCAATCACGGGATAAATCGTGGCGATGCTGGGTCTGTCAATTCCCTGAATTCTGCCAAGAATGAAGAGTCCTCCGGCCATGAGTGCTCCGGTACTTCCGGCAGAGATAAATACATCCGCTTCGCCGGCCTTGACCATTTCAAGACCCTTAACAATGGAGGAATCTTTTTTTGATCTGACTGCCCTCACCGGAGCCTCGTCATTTGAAATGATTTCAGTCGCAGGAACGAAGCCGAGCATCTTGCTTCCATGTTTTTTAATTGCAGGGAGCACGACTTCCTCTTGTCCTATCAAAATAATCTCATGTTCAATTTGTTTAATGGCTGACACTGCTCCTTCCACTATCGCCTGAGGAGCATTGTCACCACCCATTGCATCAATAAGAATTTTCATACTGTTTATTTCATCGTTTGAATGATTTCATCAATTCTACGAGCTACATTTCTGAAATCTTCTTCCCTATAGCCTCTTGTTGTCATGGGAGCGGTTCCTATTCTGACACCACTGGTCTCCTTTGGAGAACGCTTATCCCCGGGAACCATGTTTTTGTTGAGTGTAATATGGTGTTCGTCCAATTTGTCTTGAAGCTCTTTGCCGCTAAACGGCATATCGGAAAGGTCGAGGAGGAACAGATGGTTTTCGGTTCCGCCCGTTATTACCTTATATCCCATTTTTATAAATTCATCTGCAAAAGCTGCGGAGTTCTTGACGACCTGCTCTATATACGATTTGAATTCAGGTCTCAGAGCCTCTTCGGCGCATATGGCCTTTGCTGCAATCACATGAACAAGAGGTCCGCCCTGAGAATATGGAAATACGGCGCTGTCGATTTTCTTGGCAAGCTCCGGTCTTCCAAATATCAAGCCGCCCCTTGGACCTCTGAGGGTTTTATGTGTTGTGGTTGTAACAATATCCGCATGTCCAAATGGTGTTGGATGAGCACCTGCTGCAACCAATCCTCCTATATGTGCCATATCCACCATGAAATATGCACCGATTTCTTTGGCTATTTTACCAAAGGCTTCAAAATCGATTATCCTTGAATATGCGGAGGCGCCGGCGAGAATCAGCTTTGGTTTTAATTCTTCAGCCTTTCTTCTGACATCCTCCATGTCAATTATTCCGTTGGCGTCAACATCGTAAAAATGGATGTCGTATAGTTTGCCGCTGAAATTGACGCTTGAGCCATGCGTTAGATGTCCGCCATTGTCCAATGACATTGCCAGAACTCTGTCACCGGGTTCAAGAATTGATTTAAAGGCGGCAAAATTGGCTTGCGATCCGCTGTGCGGCTGAACATTTACATGGTAGTCGGTTGCAAAAACCTCTCTCCATTTTTGGCAAGCATATTCCTCGATTTTGTCAACATTTGTGGTTCCACCATAGTATCTGCCCTTGTTTCCGGACTCTCTTTCCTCCGGATAGCCTTCGGCATATTTCCAAGAGAAACAGCTGCCTGTGGCAGCAAGCACAGCCTCCGAACAATAATTCTCGGAAGCGATTAATTCAATGTTTTCCTGCTGCCTCTTGTATTCGGCTTCTATGAGAGATCCTACAGTCGGTGAATACTCCTTTATGAATTCGTAATTGTTCACATTATACGAATTATTGTCCTTACCTTCCTTATTAAACACATTAAATCCTTTCAAATAAGCATGTTATAACTTTTATCTAGGTTCTTTTAAAGAACCTATACAATACTGTACCGCATGATTTCCGGAAAGCATGATTTGTTGTATTGAGGGCAATACTTGCATTCGAAGAAATTGGGAGCGCTATCTGGATTCACTTCATTGAATCCGTTTTTTCTAAAGAATCCGGGAGCACGTGCAACGAGATATATGCTGTCACCACCAAGCTCTTCGGTGTCCTTTATCAGCCTATCGAGAAGGAGTTTTCCTATACCTTCTTCTCTGTATTTCGGATTGACCGCAATACCGTCACAGATGTATCTTCCTTCGCGCTTTGCGAGCACGGCACCACCGACAAGGTCCACATCAGAATCCGATGGATGCTCTATCTTATAACAACGAATAATGTCCGTATCCACTTCCTCGTCTCCGTCAAATTCGAGCTCGTTTTCTACAAAAAAACGGACAAGTCTATCATATTCGTCTGTCTCTTCTATATGAAATTTTAGATTGTTGATATCGCCGTTCATTTCTCGTATTCCTATTCCTTTGTTGATATTCTCAGTTTGTTGTGTAATACACCAAAATTCATCGGAAGCGCAACTCCATGTTCACCGTCTACATCAGTAGGCAAATCTTCTTCTGATTCCAAAGTTAGCTTATCCGTCTTAAAGTGAAGCACATATTTGCTCTTGGTATGCGTTCCCTGAAGTATCTGCATAAAGAATCCGGGCATATCCAGTGGCGGTATTTCCCTAAAAAGTATGACATCAAGCATCCCATCGTTTATATCCGACTCCGGAGACACCATCTTAAAACCGCCGGCAGATTTACCGTTCATTACAACCATGAAATACATTTCTTCTTCGTAAATGCTTTCCGGGGTGCTGAGTTTTACCGAAATAGGTTTAAGTGTTGTTACCTCCGATAACCCCTTTAAATAATATGCCAATACTCCAATCGTATTTTTAAGATTCGGATCAGTTTTTTGGCTAACGCCAACTACCTGACCAATCGCTGCTACATTGACAAAATACTTGCCGTTTACAACTCCCAAGTCTGCATATGTATAATGCTCTCCAAGTCCGATATCAATCATTCCGTCGATATCCGATGGTATATCAAAATAGTACGCAAAATCATTTGCAGTTCCTACCGGGAGTACTGTGATGGGAAGATCTATATTGTTTTTGATCATCGCATTCACACAGTAATTGATTGTTCCATCTCCTCCGGCAGCAAGGATTTGGCTATACTCATCCTTATATGTTTCAGGATTAAGGGTTGCAAGATAATCGTCTATTCCGATTGGACCGAAAGCTCTAATCGGAATAACGACTTTACCTGCCTTCTCATATCTTTCTATAATCCTATCAAGATTGTTTGTGAAAAGACCATTTCCTGCTGTTGGATTATAGAGCATTATTACTTTTTTAAATCCATTATCGTTCAAGTTCTTCCCCCTAAAAAAATCTTTAAAGCTTATCCTTTATTGCCGCAAGCCTTTCTATCACCTTGGAAAGCATTTCCTGATAGTCTTCTAATTTTGCCTTCTCTTCCTCAATCAATTTAGCGGGAGCTTTACTTACAAATCCCTCGTTGGAGAGTTTTCCTTCGCAGCGTTTTACTTCGCCTTCCAGTCTTTTTTGTTCCTTCGAAAGTCGCTCAAATTCTGCTTTGAAGTCGATTAATTCAGCCATAGGAACAAAGATTTCCGCGCCGCTGATTACCGCTGTCATGGAGTCCTTTGGTGCCTCTTCCTTTGTCTTTACAAAGCTAAGCTCAGTCAGTCCCCCCAAATCCTTTATCGAATTTTCTTCAATCTTAAGCTTATCGAGTTCACTTCCGGAGGAAACAATGGTCGCACTTAGCTTCTTGCTGGGTGCGGCTTCGGCCTCAGCTCTTATATTTCTAATCGCGCGTATAGCTTCCATGGCAAGTTCAACTTCTAATGTTTCTTCCGGGAACCTTCTATCATCGGTGTATTCCGGATAAGCAGAATTGATAAGATATCCTGAATCCGTGCCTTCGCCCTTGGGAAGGAATCCCCATATCTCCTCTGTAATAAACGGCATGAACGGATGAAGCATTTTAAGTAGTGATTTAAGCACATATACCAGCACTCCCCTGGCTACGGCTTTGTCATCCTCATCCTCTGACCATAGTCTCTTTTTCACGAACTCTATATACCAGTCACAGAACTGATTCCAGATCAGGTCATATACCTTTTGTCCTGCAAGCGCAAGGTCAAATCTATCCATGGCTCGATTAATATATTCAACACCTTCCATGATTCTATCGACTATCCACTTATCCTCGTGTGTGAGAGAGTCGAGTTTATCTCCGAAGAGCTCGTCTTCACTTGCAAAGGTCTTGAAATCACCCGTTTCCTCATCCTTGATGTTCATTATTACAAATCGGGATGCGTTCCATAGTTTATTTGCAAAATTACGTGCAGCCTCAATCTTTTCAGTAGTAAATCTCATGTCATTTCCGGGAGTGATGCCGGTTGAAAGCATGAATCTTAAAGCGTCCGCACCGTATTTATCAATCATATCCAAGGGATCTATTCCGTTGTTTAATGATTTACTCATTTTTCTTCCCTGGGCATCTCTAACGAGACCGTGGAAGTAGACATACTTGAAAGGAGACTTACCTGTCATCGCAAGTCCAGAGAAAATCATTCTTGCCACCCAGAAGAATATGATGTCATATCCGGTAACCAAGACAGACGTAGGATAGAAGTAATTGAGATTTTCAGTCTCTTCCGGCCACCCCATTGTTGAAAATGGCCATAATGCAGACGAGAACCATGTGTCGAGCACATCCTCATCCTGCCTTAGCTTCTTGGAACCACATTTGGGACATGTGCTCGGATCTTCTTCGGATACAATAAGTTCACCGCAGTCCTCGCAATACCACGCGGGGATTCTGTGCCCCCACCATAGTTGGCGGCTTATGCACCAATCCTTGATTTCTTCCATCCAGTGAAAATAAGTCTTGTCAAATCTTTCTGGAACAAAGATGGTTTCTCCCGATTTTACGGTTTCTATTGCAGGCTTTGCAAGTTCATCCATTTTGACGAACCACTGATCGGAAAGCATCGGTTCGATTACTGTATGGCATCTATAGCATTCGCCCACAGGAATGGTGAGTTCCTCTGTTTTTTCGAGGTATCCCGCTTCTTCCAAATCTGCGACCCAGGCTTTTCGGCATTCGTATCTATCCATGCCTTGATATTTCCCTGCGAGTTCATTCATGGTCGCATCTTCATTTATGCAGCAAAGGCGCTCCAAATCAGCTCTCTGTCCAACTTCAAAGTCATTGGGGTCGTGAGCCGGAGTAATCTTAACGGCACCTGTTCCCTTTTCGGGATCCGGATATTCATCGGCTATAATTGGAATTTCGCGTCCAACCAAAGGAAGAATGACCTTTGTTCCAATAATGTCTTTATATCTTTCATCATCGGGATGAACAGCGATTGCAACATCGCCAAACATTGTTTCCGGTCTTGATGTAGCAACAACCATATCGCGACCGTTTTCATCGGCTGCAGGATATCTGAAATACCAGTACTTACCCTGCTTGTCCTCGTGTTCGACCTCGGCATCTGATAGCGATGTTCCGCATTCGGGGCACCAGTTGATAAGCCTGTTACCCTTATATATTAAGCCCTTCTTATAGAGTTCCACGAAGAAATGACGGACTGACTTATTGCAACCCTCATCCATCGTGAAGCGTTCTCTGGACCAGTCGCAGGAGTCGCCAAGTTTGCGGCATTGCTTTGTGATGCGACCGCCATATTCCTTCTTCCAATCCCAGACCTTTTCAAGGAATTTATCTCTTCCGAGGTCTTCTTTTTCAATTCCTTCCTCGCGAAGTTTTTCAACGACTTTTACCTCTGTCGCAATGCTCGCATGGTCGGAACCGGGAAGCCACAAGGTTGAATATCCCTTAAGTCTTTTGTATCTTGTTAATACATCCTGGAGCGTATGGTCCAGGGCATGTCCCATGTGAAGCTGTCCCGTTATATTTGGAGGCGGCATAACTATAGTGAAAGGAGTTTTGTCACTATCCCTTTCAGGTATAAATGCTCCATTTTCTTCCCACATTTCATATATACGATCCTCAAAACTCTTTGGATCGTAGTTCTTTGCTAAATTCTGTTCCATCTTGATTACCCTAAAATATACACTTGAGTTCCAATAATATATCTTGTATTATCCTTGACAATTCACCTGAAAAAAGCCATAGATATACAAATACTATAATAGCTTAATATGCTGAAAAAAACAACAAAAAAATGCGCCGAAGCGCATTATTTCAAATATGTCGCGATAATATCCATTGGAGTAAATCGTTATATACTTCTCTACATCCTACCTCGTTTAATACTTCATGTCTCATTTCCTCATATAATTTCAGACTAATATCCTCAATTCCTGCGTTTTCAAAGAGCTTATAGGCTTCGAGAACCCCCTTTCCGTAATTGCCAACCGGATCCTCATTTCCGGATACAACCAAGATGGGTAAATCCTTCGGTGTATGAGATACCATCCTCGGATCCTGAGCCTCGCCAATACTGTAAAACATGTTGTAAAACCCATTCAAGGTGAAGGTAAAAGTGCACCACGGATCGTTAATATACTTATCGAGCAAAACCTCATCGTGCGTAATCCAGTCCTTAAGCGATTTGGGATTCTTGATTTTTTTATTATATGAACCAAAGGCTATAGCGTTTACCAAAGAGCTTCTGTGTCTCCATCCATAGGTTCGCGCCAATTGTTCACAAAGAGACTTTCCTATTTCCAATAATTTGGTCGCTTGATCTCCGGTACCCATTATAATCGCACCGCTTAAACCCTCGCCGTCCAACTGAATATACTGCCTTATCAAAAACGAACCCATGCTATGACCCAATATAAAATATGGGATGTCGGGATACTTTTCCTTGGTAATCTTCCTTAGAGAATGAATATCTCCCAACAGGTAAGCGTTTCCCGCAGTATCAGCAAAATACCCATAATCATCATTACTGACCACCGATTCTCCGTGGCCAAGATGGTCATTTCCAACTACATATATGCCTTGACTGCTTAAAAACTCAGCAAACTCGTCATATCTGTCTATGTATTCACACATTCCATGTACAATCTGAAGAACGGCCTTAGGCTTTTCTGTCGTCCATTCTATAGCATGTATGGTGGTCTTTTTATCCTTGGACCTATAGAATAAATTATGCTTCATTCCTTAATTCCTTTATGCCAATCCATTTTTTGCAAGAACCACAAATTGCTTGGCGGTTCTTGGACTTCTTCCGTTTGACCTTATCGCAAAGGCCTCCGCCCTTGAAAACAGATTCTCAAGCTCCTTGTCGGCTTTTTTCTTGGACTTTTTTATCAGGCCATGCTCTATTGCAAGGTTCTCTACAATGCTTAGATACAGGTCTTTCGCAGGTTTTGAGAAAGTTATGGTTAGACCGAATCTTGATGAAAGGCTCATGGTCTCCTGAAGTGTATCGTTTAAATGAAGATCATCACCTTGTCTGTCGGCCATAGATTCCTTGACGAGATGGCGTCTGTTTGACGTTGCATATATCAAAATATTTGGTGCGGTTCCGCTGACATTTCCTTCAAGAATGCCCTTTAAGGCATAATAGTTTTCATCATTGTCGCTGAATGTGAGGTCATCGATAAAGAATATGAACTTCAGCGGAGAACCTGCCAAATTCTCGGCAATATCGGGAATAAGGCCCACTTCGTTTTTGTTGAATTCTATTAAGCGTACACCCTTTGGTGCAAAGTGAAGTGCCGCCGCCTTTACAGTAGTCGATTTTCCGGTTCCTGCATCTCCGTAGAGCAGAACATTGCTCGCTGGTTTTCCGAGAGCAAGAGCTTTGGTGTTTTCAAGGACCAAATTGCGCTCTCTATCATATCCGTATAATTGCTCCAAACTTTGTGCGTCCACATTCTTTACGGGAACAAGATTATTGTTTCTTACCTTAAATACATTGTTCTCGGAGAATACGCCATATCCCTTGGTTGATATGTTTTTTAGTAAGGCATCGAATTCTTTTTTTACGTTAATCTTGGAATTTGACCATTTGGGTAAATCCACCGAACTATTCTTAAAGATAGAGAAATTCTCATCAATCAAACCGATGAAATCCTCGGAAGTTAGGTCGCTTAATGCCTGAAGCGTTTTGAGTTCGTTTTTCAGAGCACTCTCAATCTCAGGATTCAAATCGCCGGAAATATGCTTTGATACATACAAATTGTCCCCGGTATTGATATATGTTTTTACCAGATGACCCAAGTCGCCTCCTCCTTCATAAATATCCTTTACAAAGGCGGAATACTTTTTAATAATGCGGTTAAGCGCTTCAAATTGGTCGTCGTAATCGTCTTCATCCTCAAATTTGTATTCTAAATAAGCCTCAGATAGTTTGAGGAAGCTCTTTATTCCCGGGATATCTTTAAATCCGGAAAAAAGTACAAGGGCATTTATTCTATAATATAGATTGTCGATTTTATACATAATTCATACACACCTTCCGAGATAGAATAAAGGACTGCTATTTATATAACAGTCCTTCCGTGATAACTCTTTATTCAACAGGTACTGTCCAATTCATGAAATCATTTAGTTTTCCGGTCTGAATTCCGTAAATGGTATCATACATTTCCTGAGCAATTGGACCAATCTCATTGTTGTTTATAATCATCCGGTTGCCTTTGTACAAAAGCTCACCCACCGGAGATACAATGGCAGCGGTTCCTGCAGCGAACATCTCTTTAAGTTCGCCTCTCTTATAGGCCTCCTCCAATTCATCTATTGAAATCAATCTCTCGTTGATATTGTAGTTCTTTTCCTTACAAAGTGCGATAATGGAATCCCTTGTAATTCCGGGGAGTATAGAACCGTTTAATGGGCATGTGCAGATTTCGTCACCGATTACAAAGAATGCATTTGCTGCTCCGATTTCCTCTACATATCTATGCTCAATGGCATCGAGCCAAAGAATCTGTTCATAACCCTTTTCATGCGCTATTTCCTGAGCTTTTAAGCTTCCTCCATAGTTTCCTGCGCACTTGGCTTCGCCTGTTCCGCCCGGACATGCACGAGTATAGACATCCTCTACATACATCTTCGTTGGCTGGAGTCCGTTTACAAAATATGGACCAACAGGAGAAAGAATAACCATGAATTTGTATTGAGTAGACCTTCTTACGCCCAGAAATGCTTCAGTGGCAAAAATGAACGGTCTGATATATAGCGCGGTTCCCTCTCCATTCGGAATCCAATCCTGATCGACTTTTACAACAGCCTTTATCGCTTCAACAAAGAGATTTTCATCAATTTCAGGAATGCAAAGTCTGTCGTTTGTTTTGTTGGTTCTTTTGGCATTCATAAACGGACGGAAAAGCTGAACTCTTCCTTCAGCGGTCTTATAGGCCTTAAGCCCTTCAAACATCTCCTGTCCATAATGCAGGCAGCAAGCCGCCGGATCGAGTTCTATCGGTCCATATGGAACAATTCTTCCGTCATGCCAGCCCTGACCGTCGTCATAGTCCATTACAAACATGTGGTCAGTAAATACAGTGCCGAATCTTAAACCGTTTGAATCCGGTTTTGCTTTTGGATTTGGATTCTTTGTTACAGGAAAATCGTATTTCATTTTAACTTCCTCGCCTTCTTATTTGTTTTACAATACATAGGTAATGTTAGCATATCATCACGTTAAAATCAAAGAAAACAAGTAAAAAGTATAAATCTATCATAGATTCTTGCCGGATACTCTATAATTAACAATTCCATCCTGAGCATATGACTCAAGATAGTTAATACTTGAAAGATAATTAATAATGTAGTATACATTTCTGCTGAATATTCTTCTATTCATTTGACTCTTTGTCTTCATATCAAACTCTTTCCAAAGATGATTTTGAATTCTTTCAACTGTCCAATTATCCTCTTTATCAATTAACTGAATTATTCTATTGATTCTGTTCATTCGATCATCAATATTAGCCTTTGTCAAAGGGACTATCTCATCATATATATCACCATGAGCTACTATATACTTTTTATGTTTTTCATTTAAAAGTCGTTTCTTGGTTTCCAAATCCTCTTCCCAATCCAAAGTTGTTGGGAGTTTTGATTTAGCCATTACTTCCTCACCCATTAGAGCATCTGCCAGATAAAAAACATCATCCGGAGTAATAAACCCCATGTGTCCGGGAGTATGGCCCTTTAAATCAATAGCTTTAAACGAAGCTCCATCTATGGTAAATACATTGTCATGTTGAGGGATAGTCCTGTCTGGTTTAAGTATCATTTCAGGAAATACTTCCTTCAGCTCCTTTTTGGAATATTGTCCATATGCCGGTGCGAACATCATATAATCATGAGCCAATGCCCCTTCCATTTCAGGCATTATAATTTCAGCATCATATTTATCTTTTAGATAAGTATGATTACCAATATGATCATAATGGGTATGACTACCAATCACAGCCCTTACTATCAGGTTATTTTTTGAGATTATTTCATCCAAGTACGGTCTGGTTCTCTCATCTTTGTAACCGCTATCAAATAGAACAACCTTTTTTTCATTTAAAAAATAAACCGGTATATTTACAGTAGCTTTGATACACCAAGTTTTATTTAGTATTTGAGTAAAGCTAGAATTAACAATCTCCATATAAATATAACTCCTTCATTTCATAAGCATTTACTCATATTATACTCTAAATAATTAATAAGGAATCTATTATTTATTATATAGAGCCCACCTATTTAAGAAAGAAAATAACACCAAGCAGGTATTGCTACCAATGATAATGTGGTGGTAATAGAGACTAAGGCGGAAGCGAAGCTTTCATTACCTCCATATTTTACTGCCATAATTGGAGTTGTGGATCCTGCCGGCATCGCAGATAATACAACGCAAACATTTCTTATAATTAATAGTTCATCATCTATATTTGATCCAAAGAAAATATTATTTATGTCAATTCCACCTAGAATAATATTGCAAATAAATAATACCAAAAGCGGGATTCCTATTAGTCTTATTAGAGTGAAATAGATTGACTCTCTGTGAAAAATCAGTTTATAATCCATATCCCCTATAATAATCCCAACAAGAATAAGAGATATTGCGGTATTACAATTCCCTATGGAGGTAATTGTATCGTTAATCAAAGTCGGAATAGTTATTCCGGATAATAATACGAACAGTCCTATAAAAACGCTGACCACACAGGGATGAGAAAAAGCCTTTATAGCCGATTTCCCTTCAAGTTTCTTTGTAAAAATAGCCAAGCCAAAAGTCCACATCATGATTCTCATAGGAATTAAATAAATGGATGATAAGACAACTCCCATAGTGCCAAATAATCCTGCAGCAATTGGTGTACCTAAAATACCGGAATTAGGCACTACAATTCCATACTGTAATGAATCAATATGATTAGGTTCACAATGCTTAAATAAAAATTTAGATAGTATGAGTAGAGAAATATGTATTCCTAATGAAATAAAAAAAATAAGCCAAAGATAATTGCTTCCTTCAAGTGTGGATTGGAAAAATGAATTTAGTATGCTGCAAGGAAGAGTGACTAGTAGTACTATGTTCGCCAAAGTTTTCCTGCCGTCTTTATCTATTATGTTAAGTTTTCTGATGAAAAACCCAACCAGCATTAGTATTAATAGTTTTAAAACTAATTCAATTTGTTCTGAAAACCCTACCATCAAATTACCTTATCACATATTTAAACAATAGTTTCATAAAGTATTAACCGACTTACAGCCTACCCAACTGCAAGTCGGTTAATTAGTATAGTTTGTAGATTGGAAGTGTTTTATTTTTTTAGCGGGGGTCCCATAGGAATATTTATTCCTACAAAGCCAAGCATACCATTAAACACCATGTACATTCCCATAACACCACCAGCGAAAAGCATCCATCCAACAAGTCCATATAAGGAATCAGATAGCACTCCTATTATCACTAAGCCTAAAATAATCAGAGCTATTCCAAATACCAAATAGAGGATAAAAACTAAAACGGGATCTTTTAGACAAGCGGGAAGAATCATTAGAAGGAATATACCACATAAAATCCAAACATAGCCCATTAGGTATCCGTCATAATTCCAACCGTAAGTTTGGGATAATCCTGCAACGATATTATTTAAGCCACCAACTCCTCCGAAGAATGCCGAGAATACCATAAATATATTTCCATTAAATGAATCACCTTTATTCAAAACTTTTGCGGAACAGAGATGATATGCAATCACAACTCCTAATTGTACGCATCCCATAGCTAAAGTTGCATCCTTGGGAAATCTACCTGTAAGGTTACCCCAAAACAGAAAACAGAGAGTACTAAATATGAAACACACTGTAGTTCCTGCAAATCCAATGGGCGCACAATTAGTTTGTTCTATTTTCATTATTTTATTATCGTCCATTATTTTTCTCTCCTCTTTATTAAAACAGTATGTCATTAGCTACTTAAACTGATAACTCTTATGTGCTTCACCAAAACCTCTTGCTACAAATATCCAAGAGCCTCCTCCATTTGTATAATCGTTACTGCATATATATAGTTCATCGGTTTCAGGTCTAAGCATTGGATGTGTAGATCTCATGAATTTACCTTCTTCTCTTCCAGGGATAAGAACCTGTCCAATTGGATATCCACCTTTGTTAAATACCATGCAGCGTCCTTGCTGGTACATTGCAACATATAGATTGTCATCACCATCAATACATATTGAGTCAGGACCATCAAAGCCTGTAAAATAATAAGGTACAGATGTTCCAAAGGCAGGTATTGTTGTCCTATCGTCCTCAACCTCTATGAAATGAAGTCTATTATTACTCATTTCAGTTACCCAAATAGCCTTTTCGTCTGTAGAGAGGGCAATTCCATTGGCAACTGCCATGTTTTTAAGAACCGGAGTAATTGTTTTATAATCAGGAGATACATAATAAATCCCGCCATCAGGCTGACATGAATATCCTTTAAAATCGGTAAAGTAAAATCCGCCATCACTATCAAATACGAGATCGTCGACAAGGAAACCCTTTTCAGGTCCAACGATAACCTCCATATTACTTCCATCAGGCTGGAAAGCGATTACACAACCTGTATCTTTAAAATTACCTAAGCAGGCGAGGAAATGTCTCCCATCCTTGTGTATTTTTAAGGCTGCCGGAGCATAACCTTCAGGTGCCTTATATGCTACAGAAACTTCCTTTGTTTCCATATCCACCTTAAAAACGCTTCCGCTAAAAACTCCTACAAGATATAAATTCCCATCTCTATCAAAACATAGACCTTCTAGTTGCTCGAATTCATCACTAATTTTAACAAAAGGTTGTGCGGTTATAGTCTGAATCCCCTGTTCAGCGGGCGGAATTGGAGCAAATGTACTATCAGATTCATAATTCAGTTTAGGTATATTATTCATGATAATTTTTCCTTTCTTTGATTCTTAAAAAACTTTATGTTTTATATGAATTTACACTTTCACTTGGTCCTATGCTTAATTAGAATTAATTACATTTCTTTAAGAATTTCTTTGGCATATTCTACAGAAATATTTTTATCTGCAACCATTTTTGCAACTACCTTATCAAGCTGTTCAGGAGTAGCGCCGGCAACAGTTGCCATATTTTTTGCGTGCAATTTCATATGCCCTCTTTGAATACCATCAGTTGCTAAGGCTTTTACGGCCCCCATATTCTGCATCAAACCTACCGCAGCAACAACTTGTCCAAGTTCGGCAGCAGAAGTAATTCCCATAAGTTCTATATTCTTTTTTGCTGCCGGATGGATTTTTGTTGCTCCTCCTACCAATCCAAGCGGTGAAGGTATTTCTATTGTTGCAACCAAGTCTCCATTTGCATCCTTTTCATAATGAGCAAGCGGAGAGTAGTGCCCACTAATAGCTGCATATGCGTGAGCTCCAGCTTCCATTGCACGCCAGTCATTTCCTGTAGCAACAACAACTGCGTCAATACCATTCATGATGCCCTTATTATTTGTTGCTGCTCTAAATGGATCTGCTGCTGCAAACTCGTAAGCAGCTACCATACCATCAACTACGTCTTCTCCTCCAAGAACTTCCTTTGATGCCTTTACCATAGCCCTTGCTATTCTATATATCGCAAGGTTAGAAAGGATACGAAGCTTAACAGTACCACCCGTTATTTCTTCAATTTTCGGCGCAACAGCCTCTGCCATTGTGTTAACTGCATTAGCTCCCATTGCATCACCGGTATCGACTATCAGGTGAGTTATAACCATGGGACCTACTTTGGTATCTATAACTCGTACCTCTATGTCCTTACACCCACCAGTAATTCCAACAAGAACTGGATCTTTTGCATTTGCTATCTCTATAATTTCATTCTTGTTCTCCAGTATTTTCATTCTTGCACCCCATGGGTCCGGAATGTCAATGCACTGAATCTGCGAAATCATTATATTTCCACTATAGCTTGTTGTAATTCCTCCGCATTCCCTTGCAAGCTTTGCAAGATTACTTGCCGCAGCAACTACAGATGGTTCTTCAACTACCATAGGAATTGGGTATTCTTTTCCGTTAATCAAGAAGTTCATGGCAAGACCTATTGGAAGCTGATAAGTTCCAATTACGTTTTCAATCATAGCATCAGCAACCTCGTCCTTTAGTCCTCCGGGTTTTGAGAGAACTTCCATATCTTCTTCGGTCCAACCTTTATATTCTGCAACTTCCTTTACTCTTTCTTCCATTGATAGTTTATGGAATCCTGAATATATATTTGTCTTCATTGTTATTTCCTTTCATTGTAAAATAGTGTAATTATTGATTTACATATTTAATGGAACTAGTGAATGATGCTAAGTCTCGCCCTAATATTCTTTCTAAAGTTTGACAAATCTTATTCGATTTTTCTTCGTCAATTCCAGTTTCAATCCCCATCCTGTTGCACATAGATACAAAATCGCAGGTCTCTACCAAACCGGTTCTTTTCGTGTCAAAATAGTATTCTCCTGCACCCTTTACAGGTACTCCATCTACTATATTTGCAACTTGTCCTCCAATGCCTCCCAAGGTTGTATCGAATAGTGTGACACCTGCCTTCATAGCAGCATAATAGGCAGTCATACCCATTCCTCTTATATCATGTACATGAAAGCTATGCTTCGATGTATCCGGATATAGCTCCATTATTTTAGAAAAATAGTTATATACAGTTTCAGGATCAGCGATTCCATCTGTATCGGAATGTTCTATTTCATCGAAACCTATTTCAAAGGATTTCTCAGCAAATTCGTATGCCTTTTCAATTGGAACCTTACCCTGCACGGGGCAACCAAAAATCGTTCCTACATTTGCTACTACTTTTTTTATACCATTATCGTGTAAATATTTGACGTTTTCCTTTGCCTCATCAAATAACTCTTCGTGGGTTCTATTCATATTTTTCTTAGCATATGCTTCACTAGTAGCAAGCTGACCACATAATACCCTGTCAATTTTTGCTCCTTTATCTATTGCTGCTATAGTCCTTTCGCAGGCTTTTTTATTTAGAGCAAGAACCGTATATTCCACATCTTCATTTTTCGGAAGTGCCAGAAGTAGCTCTTCTATATCCTTAAACTGAGGAACATATTTAATATGGCTAAAGGTTCCAACTTCTATGCTTTTAAAACCCGCCTCTATTAACCTATTTGCAATATATAGTTTAGATTCTGTAGGGATGAATTTTTCTTCATGTTGCAAGCCATCACGAAGAGTTATATCCATTATTTTTATTTTATTTGGTAACTTCATTATCCTCCTCCATTCATTATGTATTTGTCGACACTATTAAATAAAAGCAATACTCATGCCAACAAATATGCCTGTTTAATATATTTCTTTGATATATAGGATTACTATTTCATATATCCCTTTAAATTCAATGGTTTAAAGGATATAAAAAAGCCTGGACAATAATCAAAATCCAAGCTTTTAGTATATTTAATATATCATAGAGTATCTGTATATAAAACTATATCATATGCAATATGACAAATATGTCACGTATTACATGACATCATTGTCTTAATTATGACAAAAATGTCACTTTGCCTTTATTTCATTTAATACTATACTCCGATAGTTTTCTATATAGTGTTCTTTCCGTAATCCCTAATTTCTCGGCAGCTTTTCTACGATTCCACCCACATTCCTGCAAAACTCCCTTAATAATAGTTATTTCGAATTCCTCAACTTCTTCTTTTAATGTCCTAAAATATTGTTTTGCTGCTACTGTTGTATGCTGAATGTTATCGGTATTTTGAATTCCACTGTTAGAAACCCCTTGATTAAAGGTCTTTACAACTGCTAATATATTTTCGTTTGTAATAAGATCTCCAGAAGTGAGTATAGCAGCACTTTCTATTGTATTTCTTAATTCTCTAACATTACCAGGCCAAGAATGACCTAACAGGCTTTTATAAACTTCACTGTCTAAAACTTTATTCTGATTATATCGTTCATTATACTCTTGTAGAAATCTATTGGCGAGTAATACAATATCCCTACCTCTTTCCCTGAGAGGTGGCACAAATAATTCTATAACATTCAATCTAAAATATAAATCCATACGAAACTTCTTGTCAGATATCAGCCTTTCCAAGTCTTGATTTGTAGCTGAAATAACTCTAACATTAATAGGTATAGTTTCATTTCCTCCGACCCGTGTAATTTCATTTTCCTGCAGTACTCTAAGAAGCTTTGCTTGCATAGACAATGAAATATCACCAATTTCATCGAGAAAGATAGTTCCATTATTGGCAAGTTCGAATTTCCCTATATTTCCACCTTTTTTTGAGCCAGTAAAAGAGCCTTCTTCATATCCAAATAATTCGCTTTCCATTAGGCCTTCAGGTATCGCTGCACAGTTTACTTTAATAAATGGCTCCTTAGACCTTCTACTGTGCTCTTGGATAAATTTACTTATCACTTCCTTACCGGTTCCATTTTCCCCTCTCAAAAGCACAGCAGCATCTGTATTTGCGACCATGCTTGCTTTTTCTATACATTCTCTATAAACCTTGCTGTCCCCAATAAAACCTGTCCCTAGTTCTATTTCTTTCCTATATTCTTCAACAACTAATTGTGCTTTGTCGAGCTCAACATTAAGGTTATTTATTTCTGTAACATCCGAAAAAATGGAACAAGCACCAAAGAGTTTTCCTTTAACAAATATAGGAAACATTTCAGTGTTCACATATTTATTGATTGATTTTATTAATTGGTTGTTCTTTTTCTTTGCTTTCTTACTTCTAAGTACATTAAGTAACTCTGCATCTCCTTCAATTTCCTCAAGTAGACGACCAATTATTTTGCCTGGCTGGATATTTAAAATTCTTCCATAGGCTTCATTTACATAAAAAATTCGAGACTCTTTATCAATTGCAACTACGCCACGATCAACTTTATCAAGAATAAAATTAAAACTGAATTTACTATAGATATCAATTAAATACTTAATCCTTTCAGACTGAATAGCACCCACTATTTTTCCGGATTTATTCTTTACACCTATATACTTTTTCTTTGATGATACTTCATCCAAATTCAAATCTGAGATTAATGTGCCCGATTTGATAAAACAGTCCATATCTTCTTCAGCTCTGTTTGGATTCATATAACTATCAATTTGCATTTAATTAACCCCTACATATGCACTGCTTCTGCCCTTGGATCATACCCTTTGTCCAATAGAGCCTTGATGATTCTCTCCTTGTGTTCAGTTCCAAAGGCTTCAATGGTTAGTCTCAGTTCAACTCCTGCATTTCTGTCTACATTGACAAATTGATTATGATCAATGCGAATTACATTACCTTGTTCTTCAGCAATGACGCTTGCAACTCTCAGAAGCTCACCGGGTTTGTCCGGTAGCAAAACGGAGATTGTAAATATTCTGTCTCTCGCAATTAGTCCATGTTGGACAACGGAAGACATGGTGATAACATCCATATTACCACCACTTAGAATTGCCACAACCTTCTTATTCTCAATTCCAAGTTCAGGAAGATGTCTCGTCGCAGCTGCCGCAAGGAGACCGGAGTTTTCAACAATCATTTTATGGTTTTCAACCATGTCAAGGAAAGCAACTACAAGTTCCTCATCATTAACAGTTATTACATCATCTAGATTTTCTTTTAAGTATGGGAATACGTTTGATCCGATGGTTTTTACGGCTGTGCCGTCAGCAATTGTATTTACGGAATCGAGACTAACCACCTCATCTGCGAGGAGCGCAGCTTTAAGAGATGCCGCGCCCGAAGGTTCAACTCCGATAACCTTGATGCCGGGATTTAGAGCCTTCGCCAATGTGGATACTCCTGCGGCAAGGCCTCCGCCTCCCACCGGAACCAGGATATAGTCAACCGTTGGAAGTTCCTTTATTATTTCCATCGCGATCGTTCCCTGACCCGTTGCTACGACAGGATCGTCAAAGGGATGTATGAACGTATAGCCTTCTTTTTCTGCAAGCTCAGCGGCATAAGCAGCTGATTCATCATATACGTCGCCATATAGTATTACTTCTGCGCCATAGCCTTTGGTCCTGTTCACTTTGATTAATGGAGTTGTTGTGGGCATAACGATAACAGCCTTGCATCCATACGATCTGGCTGCATATGCAACGCCCTGAGCATGATTACCGGCAGATGCCGCAATTAGTCCTTTGGCTCTTTCTTCGTCAGACAGGGTGCTGATTTTATAGTAAGCTCCTCTTATCTTATATGCACCCGTTTTTTGCAGGTTCTCCGGCTTTAAAAAAACCTTGTTATTCGAGCGCTCGGAAAAGAAATCGCTTGGTATGAGGTTAGTTTCTCTCGTTACCCTTTGTACTATTTCAGATGCTTTTTCAAAATCATTAACATTCATTATTGTTCCCTATAAATCCAATCTTATTCAAGAACGGCTCCTTTGTTGGATGATGTAACGAGGCGAGCATAACGAGAAAGCCATCCAGTCTTTACATTCGGCTCACGAGGTGTCCAATTCGACCTTCTTTTTTCCAATTCCTCATCGCTGATATCAACAGAGATACTATAATTCGGTATATCTATTTTAATGATATCGCCTTCCTCTATCAGTCCTATTTCTCCACCTGAAGCAGCCTCCGGACAAACGTGTCCAATTGAAGCACCGCGGCTAGCACCGCTGAAGCGACCATCAGTTATTAGTGCAACCGTTTTATCAAGCTGCATTCCAGCGAGAGCTGACGTCGGATTGAGCATTTCTCTCATTCCGGGTCCACCCTTCGGGCCTTCGTAACGAATTACTACAACATCACCCGGCTTAATCTCACCGGCATATATGGCCTTTATTGCATCGTCCTCGCTATCAAAGACTCTTGCGGGACCTGAGTGAACAAGCATTTCGGGTGCAACAGCACTTCTCTTTACGACGCAGCCTTCCTTTGCAATATTTCCAAAGAGCGCAGCAAGTCCGCCGGTTTCACTGAATGGTTCCTCTATGGGTCTAATGGCAGAGGTGTTTTTGTTGTAAGCACCATCTATATTTTCTCCAACGGTCTTTCCCGTAACGGTTATCAAGCTCTTGTCGATAAGTCCTCTTTTATCAAGCTCCGACATTACCGCAGGGAGTCCGCCCGCTCTGTCGAGGTCATGCATATGGGTTCCGCCCGCCGGAGCAAGATGGCATAGATTCGGAACCTTCTCGCTGATTTCATTGAATAGCTTTAAGTCTACCGGAACTCCAGCTTCATTTGCAATCGCAAGGAGATGAAGAACAGTATTCGTGGAACAACCGAGTGCCATATCGCACGCAAGTGCATTTCTTATGGATTTCTCGTTTATGATATCCCTTGGTTTGATGTCCTTTTCGACGAGTTCCATTATTGCCATGCCTGCATGCTTTGCAAGCATGGTCCTCTTTCCTGTAATCGCAGGAACGGTACCATTTCCGGGAAGTGCAATTCCGATTGCTTCCGTCAAGCAGTTCATACTGTTGGCAGTATACATTCCTGAGCAGGAACCACATCCCGGACAGACGTTTTCTTCGATTTCTCGAAGTCCTTCATCGTCTATTATTCCGGCCTTTCTGGAACCGACGGCTTCGAATATTTTGGAAAGAGAAACCTCTTCACCATCAACGATTCCGCTCATCATGGGGCCGCCGGAGCAGACAATCGTTGGAATATTAATCCTACAGGCACCCATCAGCATGCCCGGAACAATCTTGTCGCAGTTGGGAACCAGAACCATTCCGTCGAACTGGTGACCAACGGCCATCGATTCGACACCGTCCGCTATGAGTTCTCTGCTCGGAAGTGAATATCTCATTCCGCTGTGACCCATAGCAATTCCGTCGCATACACCGATTGCGGGGACCATGACCGGAGTTCCGCCAGCCATTCTGACACCTGCCTTAACGGCATCTACAATTTTATCCAGGTGAATATGCCCCGGAACAATCTCGCTGTGAGCAGATACAACTGCAATTAATGGTCGATCGAGTTCTTCTTTCGTATAGCCCATAGCGTAGAACAAGCTCCTCATAGGAGCTTTTTCTACGCCTTTTGTAACATTGTCACTAATTCTATTCATTTTTTCACCTTTTATTTATCTTGTAACCAACTCATCATGGCACGAAGTTCAGCACCTGTCTTGCAGAGCTGGTGGCTTGCTTCCTTAGCTCTTGATGCAAGGAACTTAGCTTTTCCACCTGCATTGAATTCCTGAATGAATTCGCTTGCGAATGTACCATCCTGAATCTCGGAAAGAACTTCCTGCATAGCTTCCCTTGCTTCCCATCCGATGATTCTCTTGCCGCGGCTGTAATCGCCGTATTCAGCAGTATTGGAGATGGAATATCTCATGAATTCGAATCCGCCGGAATTGATGAGGTCAACTATAAGCTTCATTTCATGTATGCATTCGAAATATGCCATCTCAGGTTCATAACCTGCATCAACAAGGGTTTCAAAGCCGGCCTTCATGAGTTCGCATACGCCACCGCAGAGAACCGCTTGTTCACCAAATAAGTCTGTCTCAGTTTCTTCCTTAAATGTCGTTTCCAATATTCCTGCACGGCCGGCACCGATTCCGGAGGCATATGCCAACGCATAATCCTTTGCCTTACCGGATGCGTCCTGGAATACCGCTATAAGGGATGGAACTCCCTTTCCTTCAACATACTGACTTCTAACAGTATGTCCGGGTCCCTTCGGAGCAACCATTATTACATCGATATCCTTCTGTGGAACGATCTGCTGGAAGTGAATATTAAAGCCATGAGCGAACATTAGGACGTTTCCTTCCTTCATATTCGGCTCGATTTGTTCTTTATATATCTTGGCCTGAAGTTCATCCGGAGCCAACATCATTACGATATCTCCGGCCTTTGCAGCCTTGTCAACATCCATAACCTTAAGTCCGGCATCCTTTGCTTTTTTGATGCTGTCTGAACCTTTTCTAAGTCCAACGACTACCTTGGCACCACTGTCCTGAAGGTTCATTGCGTGAGCATGACCTTGGCTTCCGAACCCGATAATTGCAACGGTTTTTCCATCAAGAAGGCCTAAATTACAATCTTGGTCATAGTATTTTTTAATCATTTTGGTTCTCCTTTTTATTAAAAATAATAATAATCATACTTATTAATCAATCAGTCTTCCAAACCGGCAACTCCCGTTCGGCAAACCTCTATTACATCAAATTCTTTCATGGCATCGATGAAGGCATCTATTTTCACCGGAATGTCCGTAAGCTGAATAATCATGGTTTCCTTATTGAATACAGCAATTTCAGCTTTGCAAATATCGACTATCTCTTTGATTTGAGACCTTACTTCTTTGGGCGCTTTGACCTTTAGAAGCATGAGTTCTCTGTAAAGAGTATTTTCTCTATCCAAAAATTGAACCTTTTCGACGACTTCGAGTTTTTCCGTTTGGGTGATAATCTGTTGCATCGACCTTTCATTCGCAGTAAATGCAATGGTTATTCTTGATAGACTCGGGTCATTGGTCGGTGAAACCGTAAGAGAATCGATATTGTATCCGCGACGACCATAAAGGCTTATAACTCTGTTAAGTACATTTGCCCTGTTCTGAACCAGGACGCTTACTATTTCTTGTTTCATCTTGCTCATAAATTGCGTCCTCCTAGCTCATTGTAATCATATCGTCAACGGATTTTCCTCCCGGAATCATCGGAAGAACCATTTCTTCACGGGAGATTTCGCACTCTATCCAAACAGGTCCCTTTGACTTCATGGCCTTCTTAAGTACATCCTGGAATTCTTCCGGTGTTGTGGCCTTATAACCCTTTGCGCCAAAGCCTTCGGCAACCTTTACATAATCAGTCTTTCTTTCCGGTGTCGTTGCGGCGTACCTGTGTCCATAGAAAAGTGTCTGCCACTGATATACCATTCCCAGAACCTTATTGTTTAGAATAATTGTGATAATCGGAAGTTCCTGAGATACAGCAGTACAGCATTCATTCATATTCATGTGGAACGAGCCATCGCTGGTTATATGGATGACCCTTTCATCGGGGCATGCCATCTTGGCACCGATAGATGCACCGTATCCAAACCCCATCGTTCCAAGTCCACCGCTGGTTATGAATTTCATGGGTTTATTGTGATTAAGATACTGAGCAGCCCACATCTGATGCTGTCCAACGTCGGTAACGTAGATGGTTTCCTTTCCGCCTATTTCGTTTAAGATACCGAAAATCTGCGAAGGCTTAAGAGGTGCCTCGGGATCCTTTTCCGCGATATGCTCCTTTGCCTTCCATCCCTTTATTCTATCCGCCCATTCCTTATGTGTGGCTTTTTCTACGAGCGGCAAAATCTTTTTAAGGAATTCTTTTGTATCGCCTACACAGTATTTATCGACGATGACATTTTTGTTAATTTCACTTATATCGACATCCACTTGAACGATGCGCGCTCTTCTCGCAAACTTCTCAGTATTAAGCGCAACTCTGTCGCTGAATCTGGCACCGAGAGCGATAACAAGATCGGCTTGGTCTACTGCGCGGTTAGCAGCAACCGAACCATGCATGCCGATCATCCCAAGGTCTCTTTTATCCGTTCCAAGAACACCTGTCGCCATAAGAGTATGCACAACCGGAATATCAGCCTTTTTAACGAGCTTTAAAAGATCGTCCCAGGCCTTTGATGCAACGATTCCTCCTCCGGCATAAATGACGGGACGCTCGGAATTGTTAATCATATTCGCAATCTCCTCAGCATATTTCTTGCTAATCGGAGGCATCTTTCTTAAAGGTAGCGGTTTTTTCTTTACATACTCACTCGTCGCAGCCGTCACGTCCTTAGTTATATCAATCAGGACAGGACCTCTTCTCCCACTCTGTGCAATCTGAAATGCCTGTCTTATTGTGTCGGCAAGTTCTTCGATATCGTTCACAAAGAAATTATGTTTCGTAATTCCCATTGTTACGCCAACAATACTTACCTCTTGGAATGAGTCTCTTCCTATCATACTGTCCGGCACGTTGGAACATATAGCGATGAGCGGAGTGCTGTCCATCCACGCAGTCGCTATTCCTGTAACAAGATTGGTTGCGCCAGGTCCGCTCGTTGACATTACAACGCCCGTCTTTCCCGTTGCTCTCGCATATCCATCTGCTGCGTGAGCGGCGCCTTGTTCGTGAGCGGTAAGCACATGCTTAATCTTGTCGCTGTATTTGTATAATTCGTCATAGATATTTAGGGCTGTTCCTCCCGGATATCCGAAGACGGTATCAACCCCATGTTCCAGCAAAACCTCCATGACTATTTGCGATCCTGTAAGTTTCATTAATCTTCCTTCCTTTTGCAAAAACACACCATGCAATAATGACAAATTGGTTAATTAAAAGCTCTACATATAGCAAAATCGCCGTTAAACGGCATACACCCATTATATATGCTTTGACTTCTTTGTCAATAGTTTTTGTGCTTAATGAACAAATTGTCAAAATTTTTATTTTGTTTTTGCACAATTTTTGTTGACAGAGATGCTTTATTACAATATAGTAATGTAGTAACTATTTTATACATATATCATGCATAAATCAACAAAAATATTAAAGAGGTACTTATATAATGCATAATTACAAGAAATATAGCCCCGGATACTTTCCTCCACCCACGGCAAGAATGGACTGGGTCAAAAAGGATCACATAGACAAAGCACCTATTTGGTGCAGCGTCGATCTTAGAGACGGAAACCAAGCACTTATCGTTCCAATGAGTTTGGAAGAAAAGCTTGATTTTTTTAATGTTCTTTGTGATATAGGTTTTACCGAAATCGAGGTCGGATTCCCTGCCGCATCGGATACTGAATATGAATTCCTTAGGACGCTTATAGAGAAGGACCTAATTCCGGACAATGTCAAAGTTCAAGTTCTCACCCAATCGAGAGAACATATAATTGATAAGACATTTGAGTCTCTCGTGGGCGCGAAGCAGGCAATCGTTCATTTATACAATTCTACTTCTTTCGCACAAAGACAGCAGGTATTCCGTGCCTCTGAAGAAGAGATAAAACAGATCGCAATCGATGGCGCTCTTTTAATGAACGAATATAAGGAAAAGTATCCTGAAACAAAATTCACCTTCCAGTATTCGCCGGAAAGCTTCACCGGTACGGAGCCTGAATTTGCACTCGAGGTATGTAATGCTGTAATTGATATTTGGAAGCCTACGCCGGATAACAAGGTAATTATCAATCTTCCGGCTACTGTTGAGATGTCCATGCCTCACGTCTTTGCCAATCAGATTGAATATATAAGTGATAATCTCCACTCAAGAGAAAGTGTTGTTTTATCTATACATCCACATAATGACCGAGGAACCGGAGTTGCCGATTCCGAACTTGCCCTTTTGGCAGGTGGAGATCGAATTGAAGGGACATTGTTCGGAAACGGCGAGCGAACAGGAAACGTGGACATAGTTACATTGGCGATGAACATGTTCACACACGGAGTCGATCCCGGGTTAAAATTTGATAATATGCCCGAGATTGTAGAAGCATACGAAAGGAATACAGGTATGCAGGTTGGCCCACGCCAGCCATATAGCGGTGCACTCGTGTTTGCTGCCTTCTCCGGTTCTCATCAGGATGCAATTGCAAAAGGTATGAAGTGGCGCGAAGAAAACAATCCCGAAAGATGGACAGTACCCTATCTTCCAATTGACCCGCATGATGTCGGTCGCGAATACGACGGAGATGTAATAAGAATAAACAGTCAATCCGGCAAAGGTGGCGTAGCATATATTCTCGAAAACAATTACGGTTTTGTCATTCCGAAGGATATGCGCCCCGAACTCGGTGCTCTTATCACATCCGCATCCGACAGGCAGCATGAGGAATTAACACCAGAAGCCATATATGATTTATTTGAAAAGGAATATATCAACGACTTCGAACCCCTTGATATTACACATGCCACCTTTAGTCACCTCAGTTCGACAAAGAGTGAAGACAATAAATTCAGCGTAGAAATAATAGCCGTGATCAAGGATGAACTCTATGAACTTACCGGCGAAGGAAACGGCCGTCTTGATGCCGTAAGCAATGCCCTTCGCAAGACACCATATCATTTTGATTATAAGTTCATCACATATTCAGAAAACGCTATAAGTGCAGGTGCCGATTCAAAGGCTGCAGCATATATATGCATTGCCGACAAGAATGACAACAAATACTGGGGAGTCGGAACCCAAGCCGATATCATACTTGCATCGGTAAATGCCTTGGTAAGCGCTCTAAACAGGATGAACAAGAAGATTCACTTTGTTGAGTAAAGGAATGAAATGATGTAAAATATGGACGGTTCCAATTTTGGAACCGTCTATTCGATATAAGAAAAGGAGTATTTATTATGGGAATGACTATGACCCAGAAGATATTGGCAGCACATGCCGGTCTTGATTCTGTAAAAGCCGGCGATTTAATAAATGCAAGCCTGGATTTGGTCCTTGCCAACGATATAACAGGACCTGTTTCCATCGGTGAATTTGAAAAAGCCGGATTTGATAAAGTCTTCGATAAAAGCAAGGTTGCCCTTGTCATGGATCACTTTGTTCCAAACAAGGATATAAAAAGCGCTGAGCAGTGTAAGACTTGTCGCACGTTTGCATATAAATTTGACATCGATAATTTCTACGATGTCGGGGAGATGGGAATTGAACATGCCCTCCTTCCCGAAAAAGGCTTGGTAGTTCCAGGGGATTGTATCATAGGAGCGGATTCACACACATGTACCTACGGCGCACTCGGTGCATTTTCAACAGGCGTAGGTTCCACGGACATGACCGCCGGAATGGCAACGGGTAAGGCTTGGTTCAAAGTCCCGGGTGCAATCAAATTCAATCTAAGAAATGAGCTTAAACCATACGTAAGCGGTAAGGATGTAATCCTTCATATCATCGGAATGATAGGAGTTGACGGTGCACTATATAAGTCGATGGAATTTACCGGCACCGGCGTCTCCTCGCTTTCGATGGACGATCGTCTAACCATTGCAAATATGGCGATAGAAGCCGGAGCCAAAAATGGAATTTTCCCGGTCGATGATATTACCAAGAAATATCTAAAAGGAAGAACGGACAGAGAATATCAAGCCTTTGATGCCGATCCCGATGCCGATTATGATGCAATTTATGACATAGACCTTTCTCAAATCGAACCAACGGTTGCCTTCCCTCATCTTCCCGAGAACACGAGGGTAATCGGAGATGTAGAAGATATTTCTATAGATCAGGTTGTAATAGGTTCATGCACCAACGGAAGAATCTCCGATATGGAAGCAGCCGCCAAGATATTAAAGGGACGTCACATAGCTAAAGGAGTACGAGCAATCATAATACCTGCTACTCAGGCTGTTTATAAAGAATGCATCAAAAAGGGTTATATCGATGATTTCATCGATGCAGGATGCATTGTATCAACCCCTACCTGTGGCCCGTGTCTCGGCGGTTATATGGGAATCTTGGCAGATGGTGAGCGTTGCATATCTACAACAAACAGAAACTTTGTTGGAAGAATGGGACATGTTAATTCAGAAGTATATCTATCCAGTCCCGAAGTTGCAGCGGCATCAGCAATAGAAGGAAAGATTGCTGACCCCAGAATCGTTGACAGTCCTGAATCCCGAAAAGCGCAAAAGGTCTTGGACAAGCAGGCCGAAAAAGCGGAAAAGCTCGCAGAGAAGCAGGCGATCAAGGCAGAGAAATTAAACGAAAAGGCGGAGAAGCTAACACAAAAAGCGGATAAATTGACCAATTAATCCGTAAATAGAAATAGTTTAAAATGGAAAGGATATTCTGATGGACGCAAAAGGAAAAGTCTTTAAATACGGAAACAATATCGATACAGATGTAATCATTCCTGCCAGATATTTAAATACTACTGACCATAGCGAGCTCGCATCGCACTGCATGGAAGACATCGATTCAAACTTTATCAAGGAAGTTTCCGCCGGAGATATCATGGTTGCCGGAGATAATTTTGGTTGCGGCAGTTCACGAGAACATGCCCCTATTGCAATCAAGGCATCCGGAATAAGCTGTGTTATTGCAAAAACCTTTGCTCGCATATTCTATAGAAATGCAATCAATATAGGGCTTCCGATTTTGGAATGCCCGGATGCTGCCGAAGCGATTTCTCAGGGAGATATCGTTGAAGTAGACTATACAAACGGAGAGATACACGACATTACTACTGATCAAGTCTTTCAAGCAGTCCCCTTCCCGGACTTTATACAGGATATAATTAATGCCGGCGGCTTGCTAAATAGTATTAAATAATTCAATCATCAAAAGAATAATCAAGGAATAATTATGGAATATAATATTGCGGTGATTCCAGGTGACGGAATCGGACCTGAGGTTATAAGTGAAGCGGTTAAAGTCCTATCAGCCATCGGTGATAAATTCAATCACAGATTCAATTGTTTAAATGTTTTGGCAGGAGGATCTGCCATTGATGAATATGGTGAATGCCTACCAAAGGCCACCTTGGATATATGCAAAAAATCGGACGCTGTCCTTCTTGGTGCCGTAGGCGGACCGAAATGGGACAATGTTCCCGGCGATCAAAGACCCGAAAGAGCACTTCTCGGATTGAGAAAGGAGCTCAATCTATATGCAAACCTTAGACCTGCAATGGTTTTTAAAGAATTAAGGGATGCTTCCCCTCTAAAGGCTGAAATTCTGGGCGATGATCTTGACATTCTAATTGTAAGAGAACTTACCGGCGGAATATACTTTGGTGAACACAAAACGGAAGACATTGAATCCTCAGACAATGATAGAAATATAGTTTCATACAAAGAGGCCTATGATGTAGAACGTTATTCCGAACCGGAGATTAGGCGAATCGCAATTACGGCTTTCGACATGGCACTAAAAAGAAACAAACATGTTACAAGCGTGGAAAAGTCTAATGTCCTCGAGAGTTCCAGGCTTTGGAAAAGTATTGTTACCGAGGTGAGTTCAGATTATCCCGATGTTAAGCTTGACCATATGTATGTTGATAACGCAGCAATGCAATTGATAAGAAATCCCGGATTCTTTGACGTCATAGTTACAAGCAATATGTTTGGAGATATCTTATCGGATGAGGCCAGCCAAATAACCGGCTCCATTGGAATGCTTCCATCAGCAAGTCTGACTGAAGGCAATTTCGGTATGTACGAACCGGTGCATGGGTCTGCACCCGATATCGCAGGAACCGGAAAAGCCAATCCTCTTGCTACCATTCTTTCAGTAGCCATGATGCTGAGATATACCTTCAGTTTATCGGAAGAAGCGGATTCCATTGAGGATGCAGTTAAAAGATTTCTCGAGGAAGGTAATCGTACTCATGACATCGCCTCCTCCGCGGATACTCCTTTATCAACAAAGGAAGTCGGCGACATCATAGCAAAATATATAACGCGTACCGAGTAGTGTATACTTACTCTACTAAGTCCTCGAGATTTACAATAACAACCGAAAAATAAACAAGGACCTTCGGGAATGTGGAAAACTCGGCCTTCGGCCTCAAACACCCCCACATTCCAAACGAAGGTCTTATTTATTTTTCGGGTTATTGTCAGAATCTCTGCGGAAGCGTAGAGTAAGCATATACTACTCGGTATGCATTATAAATTTTTTAAGAAGGTCTTGCGGTGGATTGGCGTTATGCCGTGTTTTTTGATTCCTTCGTAATGTGCTTGAGTGCCGTAACCCTTATTTGATGAAAAGCCGTAACCCGGATATATGTCGTCATATTCACGCATCAAGCGATCCCTCTTAACCTTTGCAAGAATTGATGCAGCAGCAATCGAAATACTGGTTGCATCTCCATGGATTAATGAAATCTGTTTGGTATAAATGCCCGGTACGGTAACTGCATCAACGAGAATCAAATCTATCAATAAATCATCGGTATTATCTATATCGCGCTCAGGCTGAAGCATATTGTTAGCGGACAAGATTGCCTGCTTCATGGCCTTTTTCGTTGCTTCAAGAATGTTTATTTCATCGATGACATTGTTGTCACAAAGTCCAAATCCGTAGCAGATTGAGTTTTCACGGATCTCATCATATAACCTTTCACGATTCTTTTCGGTAATCTTTTTTGAATCGTCAATTCCAAGTCCCTCATATTCAGGATCAAGAACAACGCATGCTGCAACCACCGGACCGGCCAAGGGACCTCTGCCAACTTCATCAACTCCTGCAATATAAGCGTTTCCGAGGGCTCTGTAATCTCTTTCGTATTTCTTTAATTCATCTGCCCTTTTTCTCTGTTTTTCCAGGCGTTCTTCCTTCGTCATCGCTCTAACCTTCGCTTTCCTCAGGCTTTTCCAAGGTTATTCTTCCAATTAGTCCGGACCTAAACTCATCGAGAACAGTCCTTGCACAGCGCTCATAGTCTATCCTTTTCCCCGATTGAATGAATCCGCGTTTTCTTGCAATTTCATCCATGTTCTCTATTCCCTCTTCGGAAAGCTCACTGAGTTTATATCTTTCCATGAGCTTATCAGGATATTCGCGCTGAAGTAATTCTATAAGTCTAAGCACAAGGGTTTCCTTATCGAGTATTTCTTCCTTTATTGAACCACAGAAAGCTAAATTGAGACCGACATTTGGATCCTCAAACTTTGGCCATAGTATTCCCGGTGTGTCCAAAAGCTGCATTCCATTTTCAAGTGTGAGCCACTGCTTTCCTTTGGTCACACCCGGTTTATCTCCTGTCTTGGCGGCCTTTCTTCCTGTCAGTCTATTTATCAAAGATGATTTCCCGACATTCGGGACTCCAACAATCATGAACCTGAGCTTCTTCTGCCTTGTTCTATCTTTATTTATTTCTTCCTCTGTCTGCTGCATTATACTTAAAAGCTCCTTGACACCTTTTCCATGCATACTGTCAAGAAGTGCAACTCTATTGGTTTTGGAATCCCCCGCCTCAAAATATTTTTCCCAATTTTTATTTTCTATAGGATCCGCCAAATCGCTCTTGTTTAGAATTATGATTCTTTTCTTATCCCCTACAAGTTCATTAATAATTGGATTTCTACTGGAAATAGGTATTCTTGAATCGAGCAGTTCCACGACAACATCTACGAGTTTAAGATTCTCTTGAATCATTTCCCTCGTTTTTTTCATATGTCCGGGATACCAATTAATATTTTCAATCGACATTGTGCTCTCCTAACAGATGTAATTATGCATTTAAGAACAAGATGTTTTTGCAATTATTTAATCGCTGCCTTAATTATACATAATTATTATATTTAAAAAAAGAGGACTTCTATAATAGAGTCCTCTTGATTCGCAACTATTTAATTGCAAGTACCAAAGAATTACTCAGCTGTAACTTCTTCGGCAGCTTCTTCAACAACTGCTTCTGCTTCCGCTGCTGTCTCTTCAACTACTGCCTCAGCCTCTGCTGCTGTCTCTTCGACTGCTGCTTCTACTACAGGCTCTTCGTAAGCTACGAATTCTTCAGCTTCGCTTGCCTTCTTCAGTCTGGCTTCGCCTTCCTTAACTTTGATCTTGGCAGCCTTACCTGTTCTCTGACGCATGTAGTTCAGCTTGGCACGTCTGACATCGCCACGTCTCACTATCTCAATCTTTTCAACCCATGGTGAGTGAAGCGGGAATGTCTTTTCTACGCCCACACCGGAAGCAATCCTTCTGACGGTGAATGTTTCTCCAATTCCACCGTTCTGTCTCTTAAGCACGAAGCCCTCAAAGACCTGGATTCTTTCACGGTTACCTTCTTTGATTTTAACGTGTACCTTTACCTGGTCACCAACGTTAAATGCAGGGATGTCTTTTTTCAGATAGTCCTTGGCAACTGAATCAAGAATATTCATGTTCGGTTTCCTCCTTCCCTCCAAGGCGTTCATGCTATATATCTTATTCTGTTTAATAACAGAGGACCGCCCGTACTGACCGAAATATTCTATCACAGTAAATCATTCATTTCAAGGACTATTTTAAAAATCTTGTTCCAACCGGGTCCGGCCACTAATTATCATCCAAGTCGATCCTAATTGCAAGTAATATCCCCATTAGAGCCACCAAAAATACCATTAAACTTATTAGGAACTCCGTATTGTCACCTGTGCGCGGTGTATCAACTGAAGGCGGTGTGACCCTTGATGGCGGCGCTGAAGGAGTAGGCTCTTCAGGTGGAGTGATTTTCTCCGGAGGAGTAGGCTCCGTTGGCGGCACGTTCTTTCGCGGTGGAGTTTTATCCTCAGGTGGTGTGTCAGGGACTTCAGGCGTTTTCGTAATTTCAACTGTCTGCTCATCCGAATTTATGTCCTCATGAACAAAGACGACTATGTCCTTATGTTCCATCCTTTCAAATGCTACTATTTTCTTACTCGCAAGACTTGTCGAATCAAAGGTAAACGGTATTTCTATCTTCCCGTCCGCGTCTTCCGGAACGAATTGAATCATAGATGTAACAGTTTCACCATTAACTCTTATAGGCTCCCCTGTTTCTTTGTTCATGAGTGTCCCCTTTACCGTATACTCAACACCCTCTCTTAAGTTTTTAAAGTATATCGTATCAATTATCGTAGTTTCAACAGATGCTTCAGCATAATGAGTTTCGGATTTTGAATCAAGTGCTTCAGTCTTTCCGCTCGGATAATCTATTCTTTGATCTTTATCATTCAAGTCCTCATGGCTTGCAACTTCTATGATCTCTCCTGTCTCATTATTTACATGTAATAGTTTCTCAAATACAACGACACTTTTCCCTTCAAGCTCTCTACTGTCAAATGTAAACTCAAGAAGCTTGGTTAGTTCCTGTATATCAGCGACAAATACTTCACTCTCTGCAACGACTGGACTACCGTCAACCAAAAACTCGCTGCCGTTTTCATTCATAAGCCTCCCTTCAACCTTATAGGATTCGCCTATAGTTAAGTTGGTAAGTCTAACATTGTCAATTATGGTTGAAGCAACATCTATTATTCCAACATTGTCCTTGGTTCCGCTGTCGGATGCCTTGGTTCTCACCTTCGGAAAAAATATCGTTTGCTCTTCATCATCTATATTATGATGTGATGCTACAAGAACATCATTATGATAAAGATCCTCGAAGACAACTCCTGTAATCCCATCCAGTTTATTCGCATCAACCTCGAATGAAAGTTCAATTGTCATGTCCTCATTTGAAGCCATAAATCCAAGAGGTTCACTACGTGAAATGACATCACCGGCCTTTACTTCGGTTCCGTCAGCAAGATGTCCGTCTTCTTGATACACAAGGCTTCCCTGTATTACATAGCTCTTTCCGGGAACAAGATTGTTCATGATAACTTGATCTTTAACAAGTGTATTTCCCGTTATACCGGTCTTACTATTCGTATTGGCATCTACTGCAGATGTTCGTATTCTCGGATAATAGACAGTCTGTTTTTCATCAGTCAAGGAATCGTGCTCAAGGATTGTTTTACCGCTCTCTCCATCGATAAGCGTTTCCGTTACAACCAAAGACTTTCCTTCATATTTTGATGAATCGATTTTAAAGGGAGGCATTTTCACTTCACCGTTCAGCGGATGGTCTTTCTTCAATTCCATTTCTACAATTGCAGGATTGCCATTGTTATCCGTAACTATCTCTCCTGAATCTCTATCCCTCAATTCGCCTCTAAATAGATAAGACTTATCGGTAACAAGATTCTCGTATGTCACTATATCCACCACTTCCGAATCCGTTCCATATGCTCCTATATTATCCTCTGTCAGAGAATCCGCAGCGTTTGTTATAAACCAAGGAATATACAGTCTTTGCGATTCAATATTCAAATTCGGATTATGCTTCGTTAGTTCAACGAATTCGCCATTGATTTCGGAATAAAGCGTATCCACAGCATCCACATGTCCTCCTATAAATTCATCAGTATTGATTGTCACAGTGTTTTTCACTTCCCCCTTCGATGTTAAGCCGGAATACGATTCTTTAGGACTCCATGCATCTGACATGGTTTCACCGATTTTCTCCTTCACACTATTACTGTCGACATAGAATATTTCCGTTAAGAGTTTGTATTTTTGATCCATCTTTAAATTATCAAAGTAGAAAGTATCAGTTACACTTACTTCCTTTCCTTTTGTCAATTCCTTTGAATTGCTCTCGTCATCGATAAGATTAGATTCCGGATGAATCAAAAGATTCACAAACACATTTGATAGATCGATTATTTCTCCTTTAAATGCTTCGCAAACCTGAGAAGAATCCATAATTGCCTTATTCGCCTCATCAGAAACAAGATATGTTTTTAAGAGGTCCATTCCTTCATTTTTGCTGCACTTAAGTTCTTCTATTTTATAATTTGAAAATACAAGGCTTCCTCTTTTTTCTCCTTCATCGGAAGGATGCTCCCCAAACCAAACATTTGAAGATGAATCAAGCATGCTTTCATCAGTAAATCTTCCTCCCTTAACAAATTCATCAAGCTTGTTTAAATTGTTATTTGTCTTTTCCCTTGCCGATGTATCAACGCATCCCGATTCATCCGATACAATAACGTGCTGTTCAACGATATTCCCCTTTTCATCCAAACGAGAAATCAAAAACGGGATATTCTGCATCGCATTTCCATTCATATCGGTTTTATAGAATTTCAAATCCTGTCTTAGGACATCATCACTTAATACCAAGCCTTCAATAATAGTGTCATCATCTTTTATTTCAAATGTCTCATTCCATGAATCATCCAATTCATATCCAAAAGGTGCTTTCGTTTCTCTTGCTTCATATATTCCATACGGAAGTTCTCTACGCCCTGATTCAATAATGCCTTCTTCGTTAGACTTAAGCACGAGTGCAGGTTCCCCGGGATTGATAACCTTCTCATTAACAACTACCGGAAGCGCTCCGGCATTATATATCGTAATTTCAATATCCTTCAGGTTTGCCCACCCCTGTGACACATACTCTCCCGTTTCTGAATCGATTTTGTTAATTCTTACTCCTCCCATTATCGGAGTTTCCGGAACCTGTATTGTTTCTAAATCCTCCTCCGTAATTTGAATTGTATGAACGTCATCGTTTATCAAATAGCCTTCTGCTGCTGCGGTTTCCTTGATTACAATGCTTCCAATCGGGAATACAAATTCTCCGTTTTCATTCTTAAATAGCTCATCACCGGATACAAGATATTTATCCGCCTTTGAGAAATCTATCTTACCGTCCTTGTCTGTCTTAAAGGTCCACGTCCTAAAACTTTCTTCATCCGGCGAATCGGAGTCGAAATACTCTATCCTAAATTCCGCCCCTTCCAGGTTTAGTGAGCCAAGAATTTCATCACTGACATTGTCGGTAAAACGGTCATCGTATTTCTTGATAAGTATTTCCGCTCGTGCATATTTCGGAGAATCTCCGCTCTCACCATCAAAGCTTAATTCTACAGTTTCTCCTCCTCCGATTTCCACTTCTTTGACTGCATCATTCCATTTAAAGCCCGTTCCTTCAACTGAATCTTCATTTTCCTGAATCCAATACTTACCGGACGGGAGTTCAAGTACATTTGATGTTCCAAGTGAAGTATCTCTATCATAGCTTTCTATTATTAATTCACCTACTTGACCCGAAAGCTTTGGCTCTTCGATGCTTCCCTCATTCGTTTCATAAACCGTATACTTGATTCCGGTCATGTCATACATGCTGTTTTTGCTGCTTAAATCGGGCACCGTGCTTTCTTTAACTATACTTAGATATCCATTGGAAACAGGCTCTTCAACAGACCACACTGTGCCTTGATCAAAGGGAAATCCCTGGGGATAAAACGGATTCCATTTTTGCCTATTAATATTTACAATCTTGGCACTTGTTCCTCCATCGCTGTTATACACCTCATATTCATATATATTCTTATCAAGTGCAAAGCCTGGTGATGCCTTGGTTTCCTTTATGTAGTACGTTCCGGGATTGGGTTTCCATGCTTCAGTAGTTGAAAATCGTCTTTCAATGGGATATTCGATACGATTTTTATATAAATCCCATTCCGAATCAAAGCCCCAGGTCGAAGGGTCGTTCCAAGAATCGGGTATCGGCCATATCTGTTCATAGTTTTCACCTTCCTTCATAATGGTAGTTCCATCGGAAGCATACTGTACTGCCCTTCTTCCACCCATACTCTTTATTGTCCTCAAAACCTTTACCGGCTGAGTGCACGCTTCGTCGGAATATACCGTATATTCTGCTCCTATTAGGGAATAGTCCTCGGGGTTTTCCGCTATTTTTTCCTTAAATTCATCCAGGAATTCAGGGTCGATAGTTTTTACAATGTGTAGGGATACATATGATACCTGTTTTCGTTCATTTGGAAATGAAACACTTCCCGTTATTCCTTCCCCCAAGTTGACTTTTATCACTTTATCACTTAGATAAAAACCGGGAGGAGCTTCAAGTTCTCGGACATAGTATTCACCTGCGTTAAGTCCCGTAATGTAGTCTGTATATCCCTCTGCGTCCGTAGTAAGTGTTTTTAATCTGTTTACATCACCATTGGCATCAGACTCGGTTTTATAGATTCCAAAGACGGCACCAGCATAATCATATTCACTCGGATCTTCATTTATCGGATATGAACTTGCAACTTTTTTTATTCTAAAGCCTCCTGTCTCCGGGGGTCTTGTCGTTGCGTTGTTTGTAACCTCAAGCTTTGCTGTTTCTCCGGGTTTTACAGTCACATTAGGAATATCCGGATCAATTTCGCAGGCATCCGGGCAACTCAATTCCCTAACCTTATAAGTTCCCGCCTTAAGCCCGATAGTTTTCGAGGATGTCGTTCCCGTGCTTTTGGTTACATATATCGATACTTTTACGATATTTGTACTGTCATTGATATCTTCGAGTTCAAATACATATTCACCAAAGATTCCATTATTGCCTTCTGTGTCGCCGGTCACTTTTTTCGTTATTTCAAGTCCACCCTCTGGTATATTATCTTCAACTTCTATTCGAGATGTTTCTCCTGCGGTTACGGTAACATCGGGAATGCTTTCTGCCAGGCTCACATTTTCAGGAGCCTCCAATTCCTCAACGGAATATATGCCTTCAACCAAAGACAAGGTTCCGCTTCCCTGTACTTCCCCATCCTTAATAGTAATGTCAAGAGTATATGAAAGCTCACTATTACTTTTGTTTATTAATCTAAATTTATAATTTCCGGAAGCCATTTCCTTGGCATCGGTTCCTGTAACATTTTTAGTTATCTGAACTTTGCCGGTTATCGGTTCCATAAGTGGAAAAGCGTAAGCCTGGCTCCAAGCTCCGGATGGCGGATATGCAAGGTAGACCTTGAATGTCGAAGGCGGTGACGGCAAGTTCTTGATAGTATCGATAAAGGTCAACGTAGCCTCCCGTAATTCACTGTTCATATTCCAAGTCCACGTAGCGTCACTTTTAGCCAATGCGGCATCTATAAATATCTTTGATGCTGCATGATGCGTTATAAGATATGCCTTTAAATCGTTCCTTGATGTTCTCGAATCCTTCCATCCGATTCCCTGAACCTCCATTGCTATATCTCTTACTCCGTTCACATTATTAAGAGGATATGTCTTTCCTATAACAATTCCGTCTTGTGAATTTGCTATGCCGTAGTACTCCTGTTTTGTTGTTTGATTTCCAACCGTGTGACCATAGTATAGTGCCTTTCTAAGCAGGTCATTGGACGAGGTTTGAATATCCGTATAAGTGTACAAGCCCGTCTGATACATTCCTGATACGTTTGTTTCTACACAAACCAAATATGTTGTCTCACCTGCATTTGTTTCGGCTGTCAATTGTCTGCAATATCCCGAGGGATCGTTTCCAAGGTCGCCATACGCTACCCTTATTTCTTCGGTAGCGGTTATCGATACTGTTTCCGCTCCATATGCACTTGATAACAACGAACCGTATTGCATGATTAAATTAATCAGCAAAATAATTATCAGTGGGACGACAAATCGTCTTTTTAATTGTTTTTCCATCAAATTCTCCTTTCTTGTTTCCCATCGATTAATCTTGCCGACTCCATTGAGCATTCTTCGGTCCCAAGAGATGATTCTTAGAGATGATCCCAAAGAAAAAGGACCGCGAGATATTTCTCGCGGTCCATAGACCCAATTATCGGTATACCAAAAATATATCATATTCAGTACCTTATGTCAAACTTTACCTTATAATTATTTTTTTACCATATAATTACCTTACTCTCCCCTTATGGTTACCATATGAAACCATTGAAATTAAGCCCTTGGGTGAGTCTTGTCATATACGTCTTTAATTCTGCTATTTTTTAGTTGAAGATAGGCTTGCATGGCTTGAACATCGTCATATCCCATAAGTTCCTGGAGTGTTTTGATGTCAGCTCCATTCTGAATCATGTGCACAGCAAAAGAGGTTCTCAGTATATGAGGTGAAATACGGCCTTCAAGTCCTGCCTTTTTTCCATATTCAGCAAGAACTTTCCAAAGTCCCTGTCGCGTCAACCTTTCTCCCATATAGTTTAAGAACAAAGGACGATCCTCGGCTTCCTTGTTCTCTTCATTTTTTAAAAGAGTCGGCCTACTGTCACGAATATAATCATTGATTGCCGAGCGAGCGTAACTCCCGAGCGGAACTATTCTTGCTCTTCCATGCGCACCGGAGCATTGCAGAAAACCCATCTTGATATTTAAATCATTATAGTTTAAATCAATTAATTCTATGGCCCTAATTCCTGTTCCATAGAGAACTTCAAGTATTGCCTTGTCGCGCTTGCCTTTCACGCTATTGTCAGGTTGATTTAAAAGAAGTTCAACTTCGGCCTCAGTTAGCGATTCAAGTTCCTGCCTCACAGATCTTGATGTTTTTATTCCTTCAGTTGGATTTTTACCCAAGTGCCCATTTTTCATCAAAAAATCGTAGGCTGCCCGCAGAGAAGAAATCTTTCTATTTGTCGTTGCTCTGCTAATCCCGGCTTTGTTAAGGGACATTACATATGAAAGAATATCCGTTTCTGTGGCATCCTCAAAAGACATGCCTTTTTCATTCATGTACTTTACAAATGCATTAATGTCTCTTTTATAAGCAAGCAATGTGTTTTCCGAGTATTTCTTCTCTTTTTCCAAATAATTGATAAAAGAATTAATATCCATATTTTCACCTGGTATTTCTGCGTAGATATTCGGAGACCTTTAAAATCGCGACCTGAGATTTACCATCCTCGATTTCACCCGACATAACCATATTAACAAGATCGTCGATAGGGTATTCATAAATATCGATTGCTTCATTATCATCAAAACTTGTTTCTCCGGGAATCAATTCTGTCGCTAAATAAAGGTGGAGTTCCTCATTTGAATAACCCGGAGACAGATACATTTTACCTAAATGCTCAATGCAGCCTGCCGTATATCCCGTTTCTTCCTTTAACTCTCTGATTGCTACATTTTCGAAGCTCTCGTTTCCGTCTCTCTTTCCTGCCGGCACCTCCAAGAGGACTTTTTCGGCAGGTTTACGATATTGTTTTACCATAATCATGGTTTTATTTTCAGTTATAGCGGCAATAGCCGAAGCACCATTATGTTCAACTATTTCGCGATAGGACTCACCGTTTATCGTGGTGACTTTATCCCTTCTAAGGTTTAAAATATTGCCCTTATATATAAATTCCGTCTCCAAAGTCTTTTCTTCAAATGTCATATGTTTTATACCTCCTCGAAAATTATATCATATAGTGACGATTGACAATAACACAATTTCTGCAATTATAATAATTTTTCATTTTTTTCACAAAATTATACGTTATTATTCATTTTTCCCTTGCTTTTTTTCCATTTATATTATAAACTACTATTGTGGTTATCCCCCTGATAACCTCATTAATCTCTAATCCCAATACCCCTTTTGAACAAAATAGGCTGCTCCCCTGCGGTCTATTTTGTTTATGAGCCGCCCAAATCTTAGATTACTATGAAACATATTACAGAAAAATTAGATACAATTCCAGAGCATTTTAAAATCCTTGATTTCTATCTACCTGACGATAGCTATGCGATTCTCGACATCGAGACAACCGGTCTCTCCCCGGCATATAGTTCTGTAGTCGTGGTTGGTATGATTATAGTTTCCAGGGAAGAAATCACTCTTCATCAATTGTTTGCCACATCGCCAAGTGACGAATTGGAAGTTCTCTCAAATACAGCAAAGCTCCTTTCAGGCTATACTTACATCATTACATTTAACGGAAGATTCTTTGATGTTCCCTTTCTCTATAAGCGCGGAAATAAACATGGTGTAGAAATACCTGAGCTTTTTAATTTGGATTTGTTTGTTTTGTTAAAATACTATTCGGATCTTCCCAAAATCCTTCCAAGAATGAATCAAAAAACAATTGAAGAATACGCAGGTATATCATCAAATAGAAGTGATACAATTTCCGGAGCGGAAAGTGTTGAATTATATAATAAATACCTTGAAACCGGAGAAAAAGACCTGGAGCGTCGCATACTCCTACATAATAGTGACGATGTCAAGCAGCTTCTTGGACTTATGACACTGATTCGGAATTCCGACGTTCATAAATCATTCAATAAGACAGGGTTTCCTATTTCCGATGGGCGAATCACCGGTATTGATTTAAAAAAAGCAGATTTAATAATAAAAGGGATTTCTAATACAAAAACAGAATATATCGCATTTCCCTCACTGGAAGCACCTTATCATTTTCAAATGTCCGGAAAAGACGGCTCTTTCGAAATCACTCTTCCATGCGAGTCAAAGGATAATAGCATCTATGTAGACATAAAAACACTTCTCGATGACTCTGCCCGAGAAGTGCTTTCCATACTGCCGTTTTATGTTAATGACTATTTGATACTGAAAGAAAAGAACCGTATAAACTACTTGGAAATAAATCTACTTGCCCGCGAATTATCAAAATTTGCACTTTCACGCCTTTGATAATCCTCAACAACTCTATAGATTCTCAGTTATTTCGTGCTCGCTACCAGCGCATTCCAAGTTTTATTACCAACTGCAGATGTTCCTCCGAAGACGTAGGCTGTTTGTATCTTTGATTTATATAGCTTCGGGAATGAAGTATTGTCCATAGCCTTATCGTCTGCAAGAATTAAGACAGAATTCTTATATCCACATAGCGCTGCTCCGGCTAATGCGTCCGGATAGTTTTGGCTTGTGGCAACGCCCATATTATCAGCGCTCAGACCATTCTTAAGTCCCCATTCAGCAATTGCCTTACTTGTTGCAACGCCATTTGCTCCCCATAGTCTTGTCTCAATAGCAATTCCGTTATTCCTCAGCTGAGCTTCAACGCCAGTTGATACTGCACCTACTCCTCCAACAATAATTACTTGCTTGACGCCAAGGCTGTTTAATGCATTTATAACCTGATCACTCAAGGTTTTTCCATTGTCAGCAAGAAGTATCGGATATCCTTTGGCATAAGCAATTGGAGCCGCCGAAAGAGCATCCTTGAAGCTTTTGTTGGTTGCGATTATAGCGGTTTGTTCTTTCCATCTTCCGCGTCCTTCAAGGGCAAGTTTGGCACTTGTTTCCGAACTGTTAGAGCCAGCCAAGCGTTTTGGTGCAACACCTGTTTTTGCCTGTATTTGACTTAATACATTATTTGTAACTACAGCTGTTCCTCCGGCAACATATATACGGCTTGGCCTTAGTTTTGTAAGAAGTTCTCCGGCTTGAGTCGAAAGATTTTTTCCGTCGGTTAAAATGACAGGTGCATCATATAGTCCGGCAAAACCGGATGCAGCAAGAGCATCCTTAAATCCTGCACCCGTAGCGATTATAACTGTTCCACCTTTCTTTTCAAAACCTTCTTCAACAATAGCCTTCATTGTATCATAGCGACCCTTACCCTGAAGCCTTAGCCATGGAATTACATTTATTGTGGCTTTGATTTTTACCGATTCTTTATTCTTGTTTGATGCAGTTATGATAGCTGTGCCAACGGAATGCGTTTGTACAACCCCTTTATCATCAACTGTTGCAACTTTTGTATCACTGGATGACCAGGTATAAGAATTATTATTAACTTCATTAAGTGTCGTCTCTCGAGTCTTTACATTTGTTTTTAGCTTTACAGATTCTGAACGTGAAACAGTAAAACTATCAGTTTCAAAGAGTGGCGTTGCATACGAGGCAGTAGACTCTACAGCATGTTCCTCTTTCTTAGCACTTCGATTACTCGCGGTTGCTGTTATTGCATCAGAAAACAGCTGAACCCAATACTTATAACCGTTCACCTCATATGCGCCAATTCCTACTGCCCTAAATCTACCGTTTAAAATATTAGCTCTATGTCCCTCGGAGTTCATCCATGAGTTCATAACATCCGAAGCGGATCTTTGTCCCATAGCTATGTTTTCACCAAAGGTATACCCGGATTGAATTAACTCAAGTCCCCTCCCTTCATTAGGTCTGGTATGACTAAAGTAGAAAGAAGTCTCTGCTGCACGCAGGTTTGCAAGCTTCAAGAGATTTTCATCCATAACGAGCTTAGTTAATCCGAGTTTCGTTCTTTCTTCATTTATAATATCGAGTACTTTAAAGGCTTCGTCATATAATACGTTTCCTGATACTCGATATACTGCATTCTTTCCATAGTCTACCGACTGATTGCCGCCTTGATTTCCCGGATTGCTCGGATTAGTCGGTGTGCCTGAACTTCCTTGATTATTCTGAAGTAATTCGACACCTTCCACTGCGCCATTAATTGCATATGGTCCAAACGAAATATATGCAACTTCGCCTTTCTTATTAAGAACGATTACCTCAGGCATTATGTTGTTATTTAAGCCAAAAAATTCATCAAAGGCCCAAAAGAGTCCTCCATTTTCATCGTACTTATTAGAAACAACATTGTTGGGATGACTTGAAATGTAAGAAGAAAGGGTAACATCGGTTTCATATTCTATTTCTCTAACAAGTAAATCTACTTCTTTAAATTTTGTACCACTGTTTCTTAATTGATCAAGATTACGCATAGTGGCTCTGGTATTCCCACAATCCAAAGCGCCTATAACAATTACAACTTCTTGACCAAGAAAGGATTTGTTAGTGTATGATTTTCCGGTTGTATCAATGAAAGAAAAATCAAGTGATTGAGGCGGCTCAACGGTATATCCGTATTCCGGTTCTGCTGCAAAAGCATTTGAAGGAGTCCAAGCAATACTTGTGATTATGAGTGCGAAAGACAATATAAATGTAATCAAGATTCTTACATTTTTCCTTATTCCGAAACTAGAAGCCATAAAGTAATCCTCCTATCTATAAAATTTTGATGAGTGATGATTCATGAGTGTTAGAGAAAACGATTATTTGTAAAAATGACAATAAATACAAATAGATTATACTTGGAAGAATGAAATAAAACAAGCAAATAGAATGAATGTATAAAAAGAGAATACCACTAGGTATTCTCTTTCTGGTGCGCGACGAGGGACTTGGCCGTGGACCGCCACGGAGCATAGCTCCTGCGGTCCTGACTGGGGACCTACCACGGTTCTGTCTTCGCCTTCGGCTCGTCAATCACCGGGTTAGGTCTCCCAACCCCCTGGGGTCCAAGTCCATTCATCATATTCAAAAGGAGATGGGTTTCCCATCTCCTTTTTCTGGTGCGCTGTACATTACTTGCATTAAGTGGCTTCCTTGCAATTACACGGTTGGCAACAATAATTGTATTACATCCCACTATTATCCCTCTTCAGATAAATGCTCAAAGCATATCATATAATGTAATTAGCTACAAGGAATCCAAAAAAGCATCCAACTTATCTACGGCAAAATTATGCAATTTATCGAATAGATCAGCATATGTATCCAGTGTAACATGTATATTTGTATGTCCCATCCATTTCTTTAGTACAATTGGCGGTATTTCAGCTTCAATGCATCTTGTGGCAAATGTATGCCTTAAGAGTGCTGCGAAACCCCTTTTAAATCTGCCTTTTCGCAAATCCTATGAAAGAAACAATTAACCTGATTCGTATGTATTATACCATATTTATTATAATCATAGAATACTAGACCTAATGAATTAGTTCTCATCTCATCCAATGTTTCTCGTAAGACTGCCGCCAATTTGCTGTTAATAGGCACATATCTCTCACCTTCTGCAGTCTTTGCCCCTTCTTTAATAAAAACACGTTCATCCATTCCTTTTGTGACAGTGGCGTTTATGTGAATTAACTTTTTATCAAAATCAATATCTTCAGGTTTAAGTGCATTGATTTCCCCCATTCGAAGTCCTCCATAGATCTCAATTAAGAGTTGCTTCTTATATGTGTTTCTCCCATATGGAACTTTATGATCTTCTAATGCTTGTACAAATCGCTTTTGCTCTTCTTCCGTAAAACCCCTAACTTTCTTTCTTCTCTTTTGTGATTTAGGCTTTTTAAAACTTAAGCTCTCCATTGGATTATAATCAATTAAGTGCGCTCTGTATGCAATATTATATGCATATTTCACCATTGAATACACCTTACTAATCACAGTATTTGAGTACTTATTAATATCCCCGATAAAGCCCTCTAACTGATGCTCTGTAATATCCACCAATGGAGTAGAACCTATAGTATGCCTTTCTATTATCTTAAGCGTCATAATATTCCTAGCATAGCCTTGTTCGCCAGTCAGATTTTTATTAAAGTCACTATCTATCTTATTTCTAATAATATCAGTAAGAGTGTCATCTTAATCAACACCTCGTGATAGTTTTGCAACTCGCTTTAAAAACTCTTCTGCCTTCTCTAAACACTCGTCTACAGTTTGAGAAGTAAAAGACTTAGCCCTCTTTTGTCCATATGTATCAGTGTATTTAATTCTGTATTCAAACTTTCCCGTAGGTGTCTTTCTAAACGAACCCTCACCTTTCTTCGCTCTTGGCAAGCCGTTTTTTAATTTCGCCATATTTTTCTCCTCTTATCCAAAACTTTTCGGTTTGCTTACTACGTCTTTTAGAGAAATAGTCAATCAAAGCATGTGATTCAATGACCTTACAACTACCAAAATCAGCAGCAGGAAACATTGGATTATTAAAAAGCTTTAAAACAATGTTCTCGCTCCATCCTGTCATCTAGACTATATCCTCCACTTTATAAACGAACCTCACTTGATATTGCCTGTTTCTTTTGCTCAATTTGGATATCGAAAACTCGCTCCTTGTATTCTATTAGATTATCTTCCTGTAATTAAGGATGCGATTTTCATTGCATCCTTGACTTTTTGTTATTCCTCCTATTGCGGTTTCTGTTACCTTTAACCCCTCTTCGATTACCACCATGATATTTCCTCTTAGGTTTATCATCATTCATAAATGCTCTAACAGCTCTATCAACGTTTGTCATCAAGACCCCATACAATTTGCACTTACGAGTGATGAGCCTAGATTTATCTATAGTGGTTGTATATTCACCAAGAACCATACTCCTCTTCGGAAGCCCTTTAATCAATGGAAGAACAAAATGAGTATTCATGTTTTCTTTTTTTATTTGAATCGTCAGAACAACAACCTTCACATTGGTGTTCTTGGCGTTATATTTGTCTGCGGATATAACTACCACAGGACGCATACCTGCTTGCTCGCTGCCGATTACTTCTTTAGTCAAATAAGCGTCATAAATTTCTCCTCGATATACTTTCTTCACTAATACAAGCCTCCACTGTTCGCACAAAATACTCGTTAATGTAGAACCGACGGTAAATTGAAACAATAAATTCAATTTCCGTCGATGTTTTATAATTCAATATCCATATTTGCCCACGGCACCCCGGAATCAGGAAATCGTTCAGGCGGGAAATGGCGAATTTTCCTCATAGGATTCCAACCTCCCCTGGGATCTCCACGGGCTGCCCTCATTGCGTGTTCCGGATTTCACTCCGGGCTGTGACTGGACAGAAGTATCCTTGTCCATCCCGATTGTCATCGCACCAAGCAGTATGCCACCTGCCTTTATATGAAGCTTATTGCATCGCAATTTTATAGCGACACAACTTAGAGTTTTTCGCTCGTCGAAGAGTCACCTCGGGTTATTGCGTACTTCATAAACATGCTCACGGATTTCTCCGATATCAGGAAGAATGTGCCTGACGAATGTATATTCAGTTGTCAAAGTTCATATTATTAGCCAGATAACAAATAGTATGGCGAATATTCTTTCAAAAGGCCTTCTATAATCATCCAAGCATTTTCATCTATCATTCCTTCAAGAGTTGCAAGTATTTCAGCTTGCGCCCTTGGTATCGACATCTTGTATGGATGATAATTCTTATCTATGAAAATACCTCCGCCGTTTCCTCTAATCGTATAGATAGGATATGCCATCGACAAACAATCAATGTCATTTCTGATTGTTGTTTTGGAAACGCTGAAAAGATTTGCAAGATTGTCTCGTCGTTCTTCTCTACGTGTAATCAGTATATGCAATATTTCTTCTCGGCAATTCCAATGCTGTCACTTCCTATCTATCCTCCTTCCCTGGCTTTGTCGGTATAATAAACAGCAAAGTGCAAGGTTTACTTACACTTTGGAAAGAATTATAGATTCTTGTTTAGGATTGATATGTTCAAAGAAAAGACACGGAAAAATAAACGCCTTAAAAAAACTGCCCCTTATTGGACAGTTTTTCATCTTGAGCGCCACATCGAAGGTCACCTTGACGCACGCTATAAACACCACTTTCATTTCACGGATATTGTTTCAGTTCAATCTTCATCTTTGTAATTATGCGATTAGAAATTCCTCGATCTATTAGATGAACCCCTTATAGTTGCAAAAATAATAATTATTTATAGCTTACTAAATACAATGAATTTGGGTGTCTGATGGTTCCTTTTCTGCATATGTAATGCGAAAAACGTTCTTGTATATTTGATACGTATGGATACAATAAACGACCAATCCGTTTATAGCGCTCTCCCTCATATTCAATGAAATCTCCAGAATCATCTATAGACATAACAAAAAAGCTATCAAACTTGAACTCTACACATTCATAATTGCAAAAAGCGGAAATCAGGGCGTGAGTTTTCTTTTCAATAACACCTGTTTTTTTACTATACAAATTACCTTCTATTTTTATGGGTTTACCAACTAAAAAAATCATTTTATGCTTGCGCAAATCACATGTTGCTGTAATATTAATGAGAAAAACATCACCACTCCTATTATCATTATCATCTAGTACATAAACATCTCCTGTATAAGATGATGTTGATATAACCTTGTCTGTATACGGAATAAATTTTGCTTTGTCATATAATGATATGAGGTTATCGCGATCAAGGCAGCTTATTTCTTTACTCATTATTTCATCATCTAGAGTAATCGGTTCTAGATATCCCATTAATAAGTCTGAAAGAAAATCATTGAATTCTCTATCGGCATCAACAGCCGCATCTTCTTTCAGCGTATTATATACAATCAAAGGCCATTGATTATCGTATGTGCTTAGCGCATTAAGCAGTTTGGATTTTGCTTTTAATAAAGATTTATCTAGCTGTTTCAACGCATAAGCAGCGGGATTGTTTGAACACCATGCCTTAAACAGTTCCTCTATTTTACTTATATCAAGAGAGGATTTATCTTCAACAATTAACTGGTTGCTTTCAAGACACTTTTTTAAATTCTCTCTTTCTTCTATTTGATTAACAATATAATTTGTATCTTCTTTAGTAAAGATAAAAATTGGAACAAAATACAAGTCAAGCAGTACCCCCAACAAATCTAGTACTCTTTCTTCTTCTTCTCTAATAAGCTCACTTCCCCAAATCAAATTTCCCTTATCAATACTATAATCACTATGTAGTTTCCAATCAATGATGATAAATGAAATGGCGTCAAATGAGGCTAAAAACTCTTTTCCTGGGATATCTTTAAATGTAATAAATTTGACACCCCTAGTTTCAAAATCTTTTTTCAACGTATTTGCTTGTGATGCCAATACATCCACCTCATCATCAATCATCATGGCTATTGAGTTATAAAACAACTCACTTATCTTTTTTGTTTCCATGCGGTAACTACTCCTCTTTAACAAATGTAATTAAAAAGTTGGCCCCTTTTTCTATTATATCTCGCTCACTTGACAATAGAGAAATGTCATATCCATATCTATCTAATAAATTCCTAGCAATATATAGTCCTAATCCTCTTCCTTCTTCTCCCTTTCCGCTAAAGAATGCTTCAAATATATAGTTTCGATCCTCCTCATTAATTCCATAACCGCTATCTGAGAAAATAACTGTTTGATTATCACCGTTTAACTCTATGTGTACTTTTCTTTCACCCGAAACTAATTTTAACCAATACAGAGAATTATCAAACAGGTTAATAAACACTTGATATAAGACCGCATCTATTGTCTTGGCGATAACCGGTGATTTACCCACTTTTGAATATTCAACAATTATTCCATTTTCATTATATTGTCGCATATATATATTTTGAATCTTTCTAATTATTTCCTCTACTTTTATATTCTTAACTCTTTGCTTTGACGATGTAAAAACCTGTTGTAGATCATGCATTTTTAAGTAGACTAATGCAAACATTTCTTCGACAGATTGTGCCTTTGCTGCTATATCATCTATTTTTGATTCTATAGTTAATGGCATATGTAGATCGGCATTTATCTCTGATAGTTTTTCCCTTATTCTATCCATTGTAAGCATAATGTCGTGAGATGCCACCTCAACAGACAAACCTACGCCTGCAAGGCTTTCTGCCGTTTTTAGCCTCTTCTCATATGCCGTGCGCTGCGTTACAATGGCTCTACTTAAGTTCTTAACACTCTTTTGTGCTCCTTTATCTTCTTTTGTCGCTATCAATAATTCATATATTGTTTTCCCTATTTCGTCAATCAAAAATGTATCATCTAGGCTTCTCTTTTGAGCTTCCTTGGCTTTATACACCTGAAATAACCTTGTACGAACAAAAGATAGAATAACTCTTACTATAGCTGTTAACTGTTCGAACGCACTTCCATCTTCTATAATTCCCTCCCTACTAGTTTTGTCTTTTAGTTTCTCATTATCTTTTTTTGTTATTTTTATTTGGCCAATAAGTTGATCATTACTAAACATTTCATTAGCCCTGCTAGAAGCACGCTTTCTATCTATCTGTAGCCAATCATCATCCGAAGCACCATATGGTTGTACACGGATTTCATCTCTATATAAGAATACTCTATGATTACGAACTATATCCTTTTCACTTCTGTTAAGTCTAAATGGGCTATATGCTACTGCATCAAAATCAAAAATAAAAAACTGAAAGTCAAATGACCCACATTCAGTTGTCTTCTCCTTTTCAAAAACCCTCTCTATTTCCTTTCGGTAGTAAGATAATCCATACAAGCTCTTCTCAAAATCGTTCAACGCTTCTTCCGCTTTAAATAGCCTCATCGAAACAGTTTTCTGCAGGGCCCCTGCTTCCGAATATGAAAACTGAACAACTCTTTGATTCTCATCATATCGACCCTTTAGCTTATACAACGCCTTATTGTCAATTAACTCTCTTATTTTACTAATCTCATTATCATAATAGTCATCTAATTCCCCATTTTTATATATATTTATAATAAATTCTTTATTTTTAATAATCTTATTGTCATCAACTTCTATAGGTGAAAATTTGACTAAGCTCTCCTTCAGCTCACTAATTTTGCTTTTACCCCATTCTCCCTTTAGATCTTCTATTACAATGTCAGTGCCTCTGTTCTTTCGAACAATTGAATAGTATTGAGGTAAGTTGTTCTTTTCAACCACACTATACTTGACTCTTAATTCATCCAAAAATAATTGGTCTCTACTATTAGTTTGCAAAAACTCGTCATCATAGTTTTGAAAGTCAAATTCCACCTTATGAATAAGACCACTTATTTCTTCCTTTGTGTATACTGTAACTCTACGCCCTAGTTTAAGCATAGAAAACCTTCCAACACCTTTTTCTCCTTGACAGACTCTCCCCTTCTTAGACTTTATTTCTTCTTGATCTAGCTTCTTTATGGGAGTAGCAGGGTTAATAAAATGATTTGCAATTGTATCATATGACATACCAAATCCATCATCTGATATTACTATTCGAGAGGAATAATCCACTTCATATTCATCTAATACATTCTCGAAGTATATATCACAGTAATTGGCATCTGCATCGTATGAGTTTTTCACTAATTCTGTTAGCGCTACAATCTCGTTTTTTATAAGCTGGTCACCTAACATAGATAATAATCTAGCATATGGGCGAATACTTAACTCTGTTACATTTTGTTTCATATTAACTCTACTTTCTTCCACTAATAATCAACTCATCATGGTATATTTCTTTTTTAGTCTTATCTGTCGAAAACCTACCTTTCTCATCTCTATATGGGGTAAGTAGTTTATTAGATATCTTTCGTTTAGTCACCTTTATATCCGTAAAGCCACTTCTTAGTAATGCCTCTATTAAGTGATGTGAATTATTGATTTGCACTCCTTTATATTCTGTATCACCAATGACAAAAATAGCCATCCCACCATTTCTAAGCATTCCACTACATTTTTCAATTGATTTCTGCATATCTAAATAATATCTTGAAATCGATTTAAGCTTTGAAGGTTGTATGTCTGTTTTTTTTAGATTGTCAATTATTTTTTTAGCTATATCATTCAGTAGTTCATCATCTACATTGATCAGTTCAGTATTATACGCACTTCCAATTGTGCCCTGTCTCAAGGTTCTGTAATCCGAAGTATAATCCAACCATAAAGTTGATAATTGATGTAGATCTGCATACTCATATGATGTTACATATGGGGGGCTGGTTATTATCAAGTCAACCTCAGGATATTTATTAAGCATTAGAAAATTACCGTTTTCTATTATGACATTTGAATCATACACTGTATTATTGAGTTCCTTGATGGCACAAACGAATTTTTCTGTTTGACGTTTAAAAACTTCCTTGGCGTCAACAGGTTTTTTTTGTGAATCAATCTGTGGCTTGATTGATTTAGTTAACCACTTAGATGTATTTTTTAATATAGATGAAAAAATACATAAAAAAGCATTTCTGTACTTGCCCGCAGGAACAACTGCTATGATTGATTGCTTTATCTTAGTTAAATCATTAAAACTTTTTTCAGTATACCAATATTTAATCCTGTCGTTAGCATATTTATAACCGCTTTCTTTTGGAGGCTCACTATTATTATAACAACTAATAATAGAATTATAATAATCTTCAAACCTTTTTGCATTATATGATGAACTTTTTACTTTAGCAATTAATGTTGCAACAGGATTAATATCACACCCCCAAAAATCTTTTCTGTGTACCCTAGCCTCCAAGGCAACTGTGCCACAACCACAAAAAATATCTGCAACCGCTTTTACATCTACACCCTCTCTTTGAGCATAATCAAACGACTTTGAAGCTATAAATGAAGGAAATTTCGCGGGATAAGAGTGAACTCTGTGCATAATTAATTCTGACACATCGCCATAATTCCATTCCCCGCCCATATCCATTCTATCAATTTCCTTAATGCATTCTATATCATTAATTGCAAACATTACACATCCCCTTCACGTTAATCATATCATACTAACATCACAATCAAATCTTTTATTCCTTTACCATTACTTTCATTTCATAAATAATTATATGGCGGAAGAGAAAAGAGCATACAAAATATCAATAACAATAAATTGGACTAACCTGCAGTAGCGCCTAATCCTTCAAACTCCCCACTGGCACTACATACACACCATCTTCTCTACGATACGCATAGTCACCCGTTCCCGTTAGCACCATAAGGAATGATGGCTCTTTCATTTTATCAGTGTTAATCTTTTTGGCTAGCTTCAGCAGAGTAGCCGCGCCTTCCTCAATTAATTTCTCGCCACCCAGTTTTATTTCGACCAAACCGTACCTGCCGTTTCTAAGGTGGACTACTGCATCGCATTCCAAACCACTCTTATCTCTGTAATGCAACACTTCACCATCTAAAGCATCAGCAAACACTCTTAAGTCCCTGATGCCCATTGTCTCAAATAGAAAGCCAAATGTCTTTAGGTCATCAATTAAATCTTCCGGTCCAATTCCTAAGGCAGCTACAGCTATAGACGGATCCACATAATATCTTGTGTTTCCAGTCCTAATAGCCGTTTTCGATCTTAGATTTGGATTCCAAGCATGTACATCCTCAACTACAAAAATTTTTCTTAACGCTTCAATATATAGTGCTACGGTTTCTTGATCTACAGTTGTGCCATCGTTAGCTTCAATATCTTCTACAATAGTTGTGTATGGTATTTGCGTGCCTTGATTCCTAGCATACGATCGCATAATGCGTTCAACACGTTCTGGAGCCTTGCTTATACCATCAGCTCTATTGATATCTGATCTAACTACGTCTGTATAATAGTCTTTTGCTTGATCCAAGGCAACGTCTCCAGCCAAGTCAACAGCTTGCGGCCAACCGCCCCTACAAACCAAAAAAGCCAATCTATCTAAATCAAGTTCTGCTGTACCTTCTATTTCTTCAGGAGATTTAAAGAGTTCTGCCAAACTAACAGTACCGGTCGACTCTCCCGACTCATACAAACTCATAGGTCTCATTGTTAGCCATGAAAACCTTCCTGTGCCAGAATGTATGATTTCCTCATCATCTACAGGTACTGCAGAGCCCGTAAGAATAAACTGCCCTAAACTATCCCTATGATCCACCTCAAAACGTACCGCATCCCATAGTTTGGTCGCTATTTGCCATTCATCAATTAATCTTGGCACATCACCTTCCAATAGCTTCTTAGGCTTGATATTGGCCATATTAATGTTTTGATCTCTTTTTTCTGGATCATCCATATATATGATGCTGGAGGCACATTGCTCTGCCGTGGTTGTCTTACCACACCATTTAGCGCCTTCCACAAGAACAGCACCTTTTCCAGCTAGTTTTCTTTTTAATAATTCATCCGCAATCCTCTTGCGATATATTTTCATGCTCTTAGTATCCTCCACATTTATATTATTATTCTACCACCTAAGAGCATATACTTCAACAGTTAATCCGATTGTTGGCTCATTTAATTTCCGGTGATTGGCTATTATTTTTGCCGATTATTGGCAGCTGTCGCATCAAAAAAAGCTTTGCGTGTTGCAAAGCTTATTAGGCTACACGATTGGCTATCTAGTGGTATGGGGCAGTCATTTATTCTATATTTGATTTCATTATCCTATCTATACATTCACTTAATGACAAATGGAATAAACAAAAAATATATCTAAATAATAGCCATATCCGTCAATTATTGCGACAAACCCTACCTAATAACTAATCTTCTATTTATAGTTTTTTCTCTTGAAGTGTAGAGAATCCGTTTTTCTTAAATGCTTAATTAGCTCTACCATTGCATTCTCTTCACTCGTGTTAAACAAATACGATGCGATAATCTTAGGTAAAGTAAAATACCCTGCGATGGTCGCTGTGACGCTCGGAATTATAGTTACAAACAAATCAACCACATCTCTCGACGAAGAACCTCGCTTAATTAAAACAAACGACATTACAATTATAAAAACAGTAAGCAATATCAATAAACCAAACGAAATCCAAAAAGCAATTTTTTTATACTTCGTTTTGGAATTTAAAGTTTTTTCATTGTAAACTTCGTAGTTTTGTACTAGTTTTGTATAACTGGCCTCTCTTCCTTGAATTTCGAGTAATTGTTTTTCACTTTCGACCTCAGGAGTATTTGTAAAGTCCTGCAGATATTCATTTCCACTACTCATTTATATTTAGATCAACCTCGTTAAATCTACGCTCTACAGATGTTATAGGAACACTAAAGAATTCAGCTAAATCCTTATATTGTTCGTATTTCGATAATTTATGCATTGATTTTCTTTTGTACCGTTCTACAAAACAGGGAGCTGGAATGAGTAGTTCGGCAGCAAAACGATTAATCATCAACTCCATTTCACTATTGTTTTCATCGTCTTCAAACGCATCATAAAACGCAGCACCATCTCGAGCATTCGGGTCCAATAAATAATGCCCTAGTTCATGAGCAAGAGTAAACCTTTGTCTATTGTATTTAGAATTATTATTTACAACTATTATTTTATCATGACCAGTTTTATCAATAGCTTTATCACCTATTGCAATATAACCACCTACATTTTCCGGGAGATCCTGAGTATAAATTTTAAATCCAAGTGCATTAACTATATCTACTATAGGAACTTTACCATGCGTCTCAAATTTAGAATATAATAATTCTGCCGCTGATCTAACTGTATCAATTGTATAATTGTTGCTCCAAATATTTTTTATAATATTAATCAATTCCTTATTATTAATCAATATCACACCTCCCTCTCAACACTAAAAAGGGTATTACAAAACTCTTCTTAATTCTATAGATTTCTGCATGCATGTTTATAGTTTTAATTATATCAAAACACAAAAAAGCAAGACCTAAGCCTTACTTACTAATCTAACATGTTTGCAAGTTTAATCTTCATTATACTCTCCAAAACAAAGATAGAGCTGTTGAAATATTCTACCACAGTTTGGTGCCTAATGCAATGCTTTTGATGCCAGTCAAGTTTTAGCGAGTGAGATAATAAGCTCTACACTTGGGAAGCGACTATAAGCCGAAAGTCATGGAGATTCCGATAAAAATACCAACCGCAAAGAAGGGTGTGTATTTCATCAAAACATGGTCTCCAGATAATCTTAATTCAGCATAAAATGCGAAATTAATTCAATTACCCAACCTAGATTGTAAAGAAAAATATCAAACTAGACAAAAAGCAACCTGCATTAAGACCACTAAGAGCCCTACACTCACTGTGGACTCTTATATTCTAAACAATGGATAATTCCTTCTTCCATGGTTCCACTTGCCTCGTATTTATCATTGCCCCCATTACCAAACTTGAATTACCGCTTACAGCTGTTCTTAATATCTAGAATTCCAAAGACTATAAAACAGTTGGCGCAGTATATCTTATTAAATAGCTATTGTTAGATATATTAGCATTTCGCCTACTCTCTATTACATTGATTTCCTGCACTTGACCAGAATTTCCTTGGCAGAATCATCTGTTGCATTTAATTTTTTATTCCAATCTTTTGCACTCACAAACCTTGTTTCTTCGACTACCAAACCTGCTTTCTCGCACATTGCTATGATTTCTTCTCTTGTATACCTTTTATCACGTACAATGTATTCCACAGGTAGTGCTCTACCCTTTTTAAACTGTTCCTTTCTATAAACTATTCCCGTACTATCATCTACCAGGTAGTACTCAGGATTAAAGATGTTCCCAGACTCTTCCATAGTATTGCTTGGAGGCAATGATAATAATTGCATTGGTGATTTATACAATTGAAATTTATTTTTTGCTTTTTCTAAAGTTAGGTGGTAATTCATTACAGAAATAATAGCCGTCCCCCCAACTTTAAGGTGTCTTGAAATATTATTAATAATGCTCTGGTTGTCTTCATCTTTACCATACGAACCAATAACATCATAAAGACACACAATTGTGTCAGCTTTATAATTAAATGTAATATTGCGACAATCTCCAATAATAAACTCTACATTCTCCTTTATTTCCAAACCCACACTATTATTAGCAGCATCAACAAATTTATCCACATAATCGATAGCTGTAACCCGAAGACCTCTAGCGGCTAATTCAATTGAGTGTCTACCATTCCCACAACCAAAGTCCATAATTACTTGACCAGAAGAAAGGTTACATTCTTTGATGATATAATCTACCTCCTGTATAGTATGTTTTGCCCAAAGATGGTTCCCCCCAGATAAATCCATTCTTGTATACGCTTTTTTAGCTATGTCATCTGATGTATTTATGATTTCTTCAATCTCATCATTTGTTAACTCGAATGGCAATTGATCGGCAAATGTAAAAACCAGCCACTCCCACCCCTCCTGCAGATTTCCGTATACCCAAGGGACATTATTAGTAACATTAGTGATTTTATCTTCAACGTCACTGTGATCAACAAAAAAACTTGTGTTTATACTCGCACCTGACTTGTCCACAACAACATCCATATCCTTATTAATATAAGATATATATTCCTCACCAATCGAAAGAATTTTTTTAAGATTATGTTTTATTCTTTGGGTATCTCCTCTCCGCCTTGTTGCCTTTTCTAACGCCCGTACGGCATACGGATTAGAAGTAACAATTCCCCATGCATAATTGTCAGTGAATCCCCATATTGCATGCAATAATTTTTTTGCCACACTTTGATTTCTATAGTCCGAATGAACCACTAGTTGTGTAACCCATGAAAAGCCTCCATACTTCGGTACTTTTTTTACAAAGGCAATAGCATACCCTATTAGCTTTTCACCTTCCTTTGCATAGTATAGTGAAGCATTATCATCTAGCCATTCTAGAATTCTATCTTTAGATAACCTTATCCTACTACCATGATCAAATCCAGATTTTGAACTCCAAATTCCATAATGTGAAGAATACAATTCTGCGCATTCTTCAACCAGCTTTTCGTATTTTTCAGTAGTATGTAATAATGTTGCAGGAATCCATTCGTAAACAATATCTTCCATCATATCCTCCTATCATTATATATCTCCAAAGAGAGTGGGTAATTTTATTCTGAATGCATTGAGTATATCTGTGGCTAGCTCCTTCATTTGCGGATGTGCTTCTTTCATAGTCCTAATTCTCAAGAAATGTCTCCACTCTCGTATATTCATCGTTATTACAATTTCTGTTTTTAAGCTATTTGGCAATACACTTCTCGCTTCTTCTGGCTTTGCTCCAAGCTCAATTAGCTTATTGTATGCCGATTCCGTTACCTCCAATGTTGATTTCCAAACCTTATACGTTTCTTCATTTTCTTCCCAAAACGATGGTGATATTACTGTTATTTCATTTCCAAATCTATTATCAGAATAGTTACAAAATCGTGTACTTTCTTGGCTATAGCTTGCAATTCGATGCCGAACAATTTGATGGGATATGCCTCTATCACATATAACTGTAACAGTTATTTTTTCATGTTCAAGAACTGATTCATGGCCAATACTTATTAACCATGCAATAAAATGATTGGCTGATTCCTCAGATATTCTATTTTCGCTTTTGTAACATACCCTTGCAGCTTTTTCTATACGCTTCATGATATCTAGTTCACTAATTGGTTCATTGAACCACCACTGTTGTTTTACAATATTCATACTACAAATCCTTTCTTAACTATAAATCAGATGCCCTTTTTTATAACTCACCTAAGTGTTTTCTCTTAATTTAAGATCTGGAGTTTCATTTATCACAGTTATACAGTTATATAGTTATTATCGCCATTTTAGGTAAGAATCATTTATTTGTTGTACCATATCATCGTACAATTCGTCTAACTTGCTCATTATTTTCTGATCAAGAATTTTGTTTCTTCTACGTTGAGCAGCGTCATGGTAAAACAAACTAAAGTCCTCTTGAATATCAATGCAATAGTTAATAAAAAAATCTACATCGTAAAGCATATCAAATCTATGATATGCTTTTCGATGTATACTCTTCGCTTTATTATATGCAGTCTTTTCCTTTATTCGCCTCATTGCAAAACTCATAATACGACTTATTTCATCGCGCCTATTTTTGATTTCATATTCATTCTTCAAAAACTCTTGGATTAGCGAATGCAATTCTTGATAACTGTCATATCTACTATAAGAATGAAACGATTCTGCTGGACGTCGTAAAAGAATCATAAACCAATATTTCTCCGAAAATCTGGATTAGTTAATATACGCATAATATTAGCAAAGCCACATTGTTTCTGCGCTGAAAACCCCATTATGTTATATGAAAAAATAATAATCGATGAATATACTCCCCTTACCCCGCGTGACATAATGTCAGAATGAGCAAGCTTAAACAAGGAGTCACATTGTGTCTGTATATCGTGTAAATGATACTCTATGTCTGCATCAAGAGTTGCCACATCAAATTCAGGACTTGTTATAGCATAATATACATCATATATTTTTGATACTATAATTTTGCCATTCTTTTTTAAGTCTATCCCTCTGTGCTCGCACACCTTGTTCCAAATATCCCATGTTTCAAATTCATCAAAATGACCATATTGTAGCATTTTATTGAACAGAAACAGATAATAGCACTCTACTATAGTTGACTTAGTATCATTTTTATAACTAAGAAATCTAACTCTTGATGCAATACTAGCAATGTCACAAAGGATATTGGTTGTAATCTTAACACTCTCATGACCAACAAACAAATACTCCTCAGGTTCATATGTTGTTTCCATGTATTCCAGCCCATATGATTTTGCCTGAAACCTAACAGTCTCAAAATATACAAGCGGAGTGCGCAAACGTATTCTTCCTTGTTTGTCCATAAACCAAAACTGTATTTTTTTACATACAAGCTCATTTAAAAATATAATAATATCATTATAATCGTAATAATCAATAATTAATGATTTAAACTCATCCAATTTTTCACTCCGTTATGAACACATCAGCAAACACGATACCATCTCTAATTATCCTTCAGCAAATAGCCTGCAGAGAAATCCCTACAGGCTACCTGCCCCTTTGACACTTACTTAGGTCTATCATCGGGAGGACATCCCCAACTTGTGCTACTAGTCTCCGCCGAAGACACCTCTATTGTGGACAAAACCTCAAAATCAAACATGTCGGCACCTCCTTTCTTTAAAAAACATTATAAGTACCACTTTCGTTTCAATAGCAATCAGTTTTGTTAAAGAGATCATTTTCACGCATATATTATGGATATTGATATGCTTCATTGGGAACAATATTCATCTATTCATTATTGACTGCATCTTCAATAATATTACTATTATCATCTTCAATGCATATAACCGGACCATTGTCATAATTACGGAGCAAGTTGATGTCTTTTATTTTTCACTCTCACTAGTTGCTGTCTCCTTGATTTCATTTGCCCTAGCTATAATGATATGTCAAAGCAAGATGATTTCCCTAACTCAATCTTTTTCGAAAAGCTAAAATAGAGATATCATTATACCGTCTTTTACTTCATAGACGTAAATTATTGCTCAATACACACTAATTTATTAGTAAATATCCGATCCCGTTGTCAACGTAATCGTCTCTTTTAACGCACCACCCTTATAACATTTTATTGTAAACTTGACATAATATGTTCCTCTTGATGATAGTATTCTACTATTTGAAATATTGATGTTGGAATTATAAAAAGTGTTAGTATATGAAGCTATACTGCCAGAATTTTTTTTATAAAGTGTTGTGGTTACTGTTGCACTATCATAGGCCTTCTGTTTACCCGCACGCAAGGTCCATCTTGCGGTTTTTCCGGATATGTAAAAATCTGTTGATGTATCACCGAAAAAAGTATATCTGGTACTAGAATTTTCTTTTTCAGTGTTATTACTTGTATTATCAGTATCAGCAAATACTACTCCACAAGTTGCAGTAATCGATAAAATTATTAAAACGATTGCTAATATTCTTTTCATGTTTATACTCTCCTTCCATAATTGATAATTTAATACATCACTCTAAGCCCTTAAGCCCCTTGGAAACGGCAATATAATCATCAAGACTCAAGGTCCCAGATAGCTTAAACTCATATCTACCATCCGACCATAGTAAAATAGCATACGTGTCACTGTAAAAATAGTATCCTTCTATCCCGTCAAATTCGACTCTTTTTTTAGTTTTATCTTCACTATCGATCGTAATTTGTATTGATTCCCGAGGGACTATCTCTATATTTAGTGCCCCATCCGATGATGTATATTCTTCATAAAGCCTTGCTCCTCCTCGTTCTTTAATATAACTACTTTCGTGGTAAACGTTTTCGAACCCTTCGGGAATATATGTAGCAACGAATTCCTTATACACAGGAGCTTCTTTATCATCAGGCCCAAATACAACAACGTAATGATCCTTTTCTTCTTCAAAGATGGCATTATACAAGTACCGTCTGGCTGCTTCAGAAACTGAAAGAAACAGTCCCATCGTCAATACTAATATCGCAACCATTATCCCTGCTCTTTTAATTAAAACTTTTATACTCCATCTACGATTTCTTTTCTTTGCATCTGGATGCACTTCCATAGCTACAAAAGCATCGTCTTTGCTCTCGTTAGCTTGTGCATTTTGAGTTAAATTACCAAGAATTCTATCTGCATATTCACCACGACTCTCGATCAAAGTTTCCGCAATGACCTTCATCATTTCTTCAACATTCTTATCCATTATTCTTTTTTCATTCATTATTCGTACCCCCTCCGACAATTGCCTTACACAATTTGTCATGTGCGGTCTTGGATTTGTAATATATATATCGTTCCCTTTGCCCAAGTAGATCAGCTATAGTTCTAAGTGTGTAGCCATAACCATATTTGAACATTATGATATCTCTTTCTAAATCGTCTAACTTATCTATCAACTCTCCTACTTCAAGACTGAATCCATATTCATCAGAAAAAGTATATTCAACCATAGAATCCATGCCTACGAAGGTGATGTCCTTGATTTTATCAATCAGCTTCAATTGTGTCTGTTCTTTTCTTGAAACATCTATTGCTCTATTTTTTGCTACCGTCGTTATATATGCCTTCTGTCTTCCTTCTTCTAATTTCAGGACCGTATCAGCATTCTTTATAAGCCTTTCAAATACATCCTGTGAAATATCTTCCGCTAAATGGGCATCATTAACTACGCCTATGGCAATGGCGTATATCAAATTACGATATTTATCAATAACCGCATTAATACATGGGGGCGTCAGCATCACCTTCTCTCCTCAGCCCCCCTATATGAAAATATATGGGGGTTTATAACTTGTATCACTTACTAATTATGGTTTATTATCTCACCCCAACTACCCTTTCATATAATATAGACGACTCAGGATAGAGTTGTTACACTTAAAATAAAAGGCGAATAATTTTTTCCATGTCGGAAGATAAGTTCTTCGTGCTTATCATATAAATATTCTTTTCAATTCGTTGGGACAAAGTTTTCATTTAGGCAAATCTGATTCCAATATAGAATAGTCAACTATATTACCTAGAATATCGGGTAATATATAATCTCTATATAGTTCGATGTTGCCAATAGTGATTTTTCCATCATCTAACATCTCATATTCTATTTTTAATAATCCTTCTTTAAGATAATATAAACCTGTACAGGGGAATCCATATTCGGCCATCATTTTTGCACCTTTTGGTTCAAGCTTCCAAACCTCTTTAATGTAACGCTTATGAAGTGTGGCTACAGACTCAATGCTTTCAACAAACTCTATTGAATCTCCAGCACGTAAAACAGAAAAATCTGAATATGATAATATGTTTTTTACAATAATCGGAAATCCTATAGGCGTTTGATAATCATTACACTTATCAAAGAATAAAAACAATCTGTAACCACCATCTGTATCATAAATAGTATATGCACTGCCATTGTCTTTGAGTCTAATTGCATCTGTAGGGTAAATACCTATAATTGCAGAGGATTCATTCGGCATAGAATTTGACCCCGCATAAAAGCCTGCATCTCTAACCAAATCAAAGCCACTATCTATATCAAATAATAATTCTTCTTCATAGTATACCGGTATATCTAAATCTTGCTTTGCATCGATGCCTTTTTCATATAATTCATAAATCTTGTCGCCAAAACTTCCCCACGGATTCTTTTCTCTAGAAAACTCTTCCTTGTGTAATATAGTATTTGCAGAGGCTACCATGTTTATGCATAACCCTATAGTCATCACAATACTTAAAAATAGAAACAATTTCCTTTTTCTCATACAATCCTCCTTTACCAAGCTACTGTTCTAATATCCTTAATTTGATAAAATTTCCCTGCACTATTATAGTTTACATACCCAGACCAAACTTGACTCGTTGGATTAATATTATATGTATTATTCCTATACCGCGACGGTGTCGTTCCTGCTTTATCGGCCCAATTTCCATCCTTAGTTTGATACCACCAATGATAATCCCAATTTTCGTTTGCATCCAACACCCCATCGCCGTCTAAATCAGTAAATCCAACCCTGAGAACTATCCGATACCAGCTACTATTGATTCCAGAGTTATACGAACTAATCACTCCATAATTTGCCTGTTGTATATTATTCCTCATCCACGTTTCTGCTTTCGTAGCTATATATGACTGTAATTGCGATGTGGTTTTTCCTGTCATCGCGCTAGGAGACAGATTAAGATCAGAACCAGTAATATATTGATTATATTCGAGGGCATACCCCATACAATTGATATTTTTTTTACTTGTACTCTGGTAGGGTCTCGTCCCATAATATGTATAGTTAATATGCAATTCAGGTTTATTTGGCGAAGCAGCGTCAGACGAATAGAATGTTGTCCACTGTGTTGTTCCAGATTCAGTTGCATCTTTTAAGACAAACCCATAATTGTTATAAGATCCCGCATACCACCCCTTTACTATATTAGTTACATTTAGCCTGTACCAATTATTAGATAACGCCGAGGCTTTTCCAGACGCATTGGTTGTCGTATATCCTGGCTTGTTATTCCATGTCAAAGAGCTTGAGGACCAATTGCCAGTTGCTCTATAAGCTTTCACGTTCGGAGCACTGCCACTATATTTTCTTATATCAATATACGCAAATGATATCCCATTTTTTGTGATTCCAGAGGGAAGATCAAACTTGATGTATGTCCTCCTTGTATAGAAATCTGAATCCCTTCCCGTACGTAGCCAATCCTGAAGATAGTAGTTAGTATTTGGATATCTGCTGGAAACATAGCTATCGTATGTGCACCATTCTCCAGTCACCATAATTGATGGATCAATCAGAACAGGAAAAGCTCTTTCATTTTCCTCTAAAAAATCTTTGGATATAGAGATGCCGACGATAGTTGTTGTGTCAGACCTCTTCAGAATCTCATACTTTAGTTCCTCGGTGTAACTTCCATTACTGTCAACCGCAAAAAGAGGTGCAAATTCATAGATATGCTCATCGCTCAAATCATATACGTCAAGAGATCCCTTTTCATTTTCTTTGATATAGCAATCCGTAGTATCAAATTCATACAAATATTCCGCAGGTGCATCATTGTCTTTCAAAATAATATATTCTTTTACTCCTCCTTTCTTTACCGCGTATACAACATCTACACTTTTATACACATCTGAATAAGTAATGCAGCTATTAGAGTCCAAATCAAACTCTGGAAACTTATATCCTTTATTCCCTTCTCCAATTTGTGCCTTTGTAGGCGCCGCATCTGCAAATGAAAAAGAGAGCTGTTTTTTCCCAGATTCTATTAAGATTGACGGATTATTATCTGGAAAATACACCTTTGTGCTACTAGATGCATTTACATAATGATATTGTGTTTCTTCATTTTTATAGTCTATCGGTACAATTGAATTATCAAATTCGATCAATTTTCCGTCTTGATGATAATACTTATCCTCAGCATAAACAACACATTCATATGAGCCATCCGAAAGCAAGTAAGTATCTGAATTCTTTTCACGCAATTCCGGAATCTCAGCTACTCTACGCGCTTCGTTTTCTACCATATCTTCTGATTCGTTTTCTGTCGCAAATACTGGGTTGTGCATAGAAACAGCTATAATCGCACATAAGATTAGAACGATTGTTTTCTTCATCTTTCTTACCTCCATTTCATTTTGTCACATGAGAATAATTAACGATACAGTTTCTATCAATACACTTTAATCATCCCCCTATATAATTAGACGATTCTTCTACTACAAATTACTTTAATTTATTCTATAAGAGCATGGAAGAATATCCCACTCCCATGCTCTTATAGATACTTTATCTGATACATTATTATCTAAATAATATAACGACTCCACTCTATTAATATATCAATACCCTGGTACCCCATATCCATATATATAAATACTATTCACTGGGTACTCCCTCCTGGCGCACATGTCGGAGGTGTTACCTTCGATGGTGTAGACGTAGGTTCCGTCACAGCATTCGACTATTCCTACGTGATCGCAGAGACCGTCGGGATCCCAGTCGAAGAAGATGATGTCTCCGGCTGATGGTTCGTAGCCCGGTCTTTGCCACTGGTTTCTAGCCTGGAAGAAGTCGATTCCAGTTCCAACTCCGGCACACTTGGGGATAATGCCTCCTTCGATATAGCCACACTGATCCGCACACCAGCTCACAAAGCAAGCGCACCACTCTACTCTTCCGCTAAAACTGTACCAGAACCAGAACTTGGCTCCGCCTTCGTTTCCAAGCTGCTCGGCTGCCACGTTCACGATGACTTCGTTCCCGATTCCGTAGTTATACCTACCGTAGGGGTAATACCTCAAAACATGTGCCACGTACTGTTTGTCGCCGTAGCTGGACCAACCCAGCCTAACGGCCTGATTGTCAGAGAATGTGCAGGCATTCTCCTCGGTATATCCGCCGTCCCTATTCACTGCCCAAGTTATATATCCAGGCCCATAGTTATACCCTTGAAGAGCCAGCCTGATTCTATCCATGGCCAAGGGATTCTCTACCTTGGCCATGACCAGTACCGACTTAATCTCCTGGACTCCGCACCAAATGGAGTAGTCTGGGTCTTTGATGCCGTTTGGCTCTCTGGGATAGCGAGTGTTGTATGCTCCCTCCGCTGCTTGCATAGGATCAAGGCCGCGCCCACCGGACTCCTGCATCATGACTGCTTTTATGAGTTCCACGTACTCCGGGATTCCGAACTCCTTTGCGTACTTGGTGATGATGTGGGTATAGGCCTCCACCGGGGCGCTCACAGGAGTGTAGTTGGATGAACTTTGGTCACCAAAGAAATAAAGGGATGCACCAAAGAATGTGCATACCACTATTACCACCAAGGCCACTGCTCCACCTACAGAGAGGCTTGTGACCAAAGTCTTGGTGGCCATGACCGCTTTCTTAAGTGCTCTATAGGTGTTAACTGCGGCCTCCGTGGTTGTCCTTGCGGTTTCCTTGGCGGCCTTACTTGCTACCGTCCGGGTACGCTTAGCTACCTCAACTTTCTTGGCCTGCTGACGCATGCGATTTCCAGGGTTTATTATCTTAGGCTTTCTGGTATTTGCATCCGCTACCCGAGGACTACGGGCACTACCGAGTGGTTGCACAGTGTTCACACTGGTCTCCGCTCCTCTGGTTTTAACAAACGCTTTATTTGGCTGCCTAACCTTGATGGTTTTATTTGAACCGCGACCGCAGACGGTTACTGTGGATGAGTTTCTGCCACGGACTTTAATAGAGTCTTTCGGTGCATCTCCTACAGAACTACCAACTAGTTTGGCTGTCGGAACCTCAGCTGAAGCCTTACCCTCCAATCTTGATGTCGCAAATTGCGATTTCAAACTTTCAGGTTCAGCTTTCGATAAAACATTTTGTGATTTCGATTCTTGTTCCAAACTTGAAGTCTGATTTTTAGTCTTCAAGTCAGGCTCATGCTTCACCTTCAAATCATTTGAACCTGATACCTCAGCCCTCGCCTGCTCCCTCTTCTCCTGAGCCTTCCGCTCAAACCTCTTCTTAATAAACTCCTTTGCCCGGTTTTCGGAAGGCTCACGGTTAGCCTTATCGTGTCTCTTGCTCCCGGTCAGCGCAACATTCTTGGTCTCGCGGAGAGTATCTCTCCCCATGGACATCATGTTGTCAGTAGCATACTGGGACTCACTCTTTCCGTCTGTATCCATTGTGCTGTCAGCACGATGTTTGACTCTCATACCCACAGCCTTGGCCCTAGACGCAGTTACTGCAGCTCGCCTGAATCTCAGTTCTTTGACATCCCTATAGTTCTTCACCTTTATAGGTTCGATAAGTTTCCGAGTTTTGATAGTCTGTCCATTAACCGTTTGCGACTTCTCAGCTTTCCCATAACTTGTCTGACTTCTTGCTTGGCCATAACTTGCCTGGTTCTTAAACTGATTACTTGCTTGACGTTTAGTCTGACCATAACTTGCATGGCTTCTAGTTTGACTGCTATTTGTCTGGTTCTTAAACTGACTGCTGCCTTCTTGCCTCTTGGTCTGATTCTTAATCGCCTGACTCTTAGCCATATATTCATTTGGTTTCACCTAACCACCTCCTTCTTCTTTGATGTAAAGCCAAAGAGGAATCCAACAGGACTCCTCCTCGGACAAGGATGTGTTATGCTTACCTTTGGGCTGTAACTTCTGACAAATTGGAGGTCATCAGCCTATACAGTTTGGTGTCCCTTGGAAATTTGTTTACGAAGGGCACCAGGCTGGAGTCGACTTTGATGAGGCCGCAGCCGGCTTCTACGTTGGTGATATAGCTGAGTTGCAGGTCGGAGATATTGAGGAGCTTGGCAAGTTCCACTCTATCTGTCGCCGCCTGATTCAGCATGACGATATACTCGGAGTTGGAAAGCATGGTTCTGGCTGTGTGAGATTGCAAGAAATCATCCACGTTCTGTGTGATTCCTGTGCAGTAGGCTCCATACTTACGGACTCTCTTCCAGAGTTTGAACAGGAACTGCGCTGAGAACTCATGCATAAAGAGAAGATAGATTTCATCGATAAAGATGAAGGTCTCCTTACCTTTCATTCTGTTTGCAGTGATTCTGTTAAGAATACTGTCCAGAATTACAAGCATGCCAAGGGAAATGAATCTGTAAGATGCCTTGACCCATGCAAGACCGTGTCTATACTTCATCTCCGGATCCAGCCTCATGATGTCCCAAAGGAACGAGGCTACCGTAGCGGCATTAAGCCCTACCTCCCTTTCAACCTCCACTTCAAAATAATCTCTACATGCTCTAATCATCTTTTATTTCTCCTTTCGAATTTTTGACAATAAAAAATGCATCTCTCCGAAGAAAGACGCATTCATCATTATTGTTCATATTCTATTTAATATAATCCGCTACTACTTATTCTCTATAAATGGTATTCACTATTTTACTTACTTCTAGTATTCACGTAGCGTCCATCATTAATTACTTTGGTCCGAATATATTTTGCTTGCTTTTTAGCCATGCTAGGGACTCGTGAGCTTCCATATCTGGATCAGGTTTGTTGTAACAATTACGCATACCTTCTTTAAGCACACGTGTTTTTTTACTACCATCAACTTGTTTATTATAGTCTTTATTGCATAACCAGTTTGAGAGTAATGGAAACCCAATAGCAACAACCACAGAAACGCTTATAACAATAAGCAACCATGTTTTTGCTGTCATGTTGTTAATCCATTCAAGCATATCCTTTTCTCCTGATACATAATGAAATGTATTTCATTGTTAATTATACACTAATACACATTAAAACGGTAGCCACTCATCCAATTATTCGGACAGTAGCCCCAATTAGATACAACTACATAGTTGCAATTTGTTGTTAGTCTTTCATTCCAAGCAACACTCCCCCACTTCCTAATTGTCTCCATTTGCCCGAAGTAATAATCACCTTGCGTAACCAAAACAAGATAGCAGTTTTCGCATTGCCAGCAGCAACCACTATAAAAGTAAACACTACCACCCGGATATAACGCATGTCCTACCCCCCTTGGATACATGTTATGATATGGTAGAGTACCGCAAACGGTATGATATCTTGTACCTTCTTCTCTGCCTTCTTTGTATTCATTGCCTTCATATTCTGCAGCGAACACTGTAATACTAGAAGTAATAAATACCACTAACATAAGCAGAATATACATCATTCTTTTCTTCATATCTTGCTCTCCTCTCAAATAACTATGTTTCTTACATTTTTACTTGTAAAACTTATTAACGTTGTAATTACAGGGAAATGTCACTGACGCTATAACTACCATTATTGTACTGCTCAACATAGTAACGTCATTTTTTTCATACCATTATACACACCCCCCTTTCCTTATAGTGATAATAAAATCTTATTCAGTTAAATTAATCTGCTCCTTTATAATACATGACGTTTCGTCCATACAAAATTACAACTAACTATTATTGCAAATCATAAATTCTAGTCAAGAATTACAATAATACTACCTCTCATAGTTTCTATCCTTCCGTTTATGGAATCGTGCGTAGTGTTCCATTGCTGCAGCCATATAGTTTTCTCGTTCAGATATAGGAAGGTTTCTAGGGAATAGGTTTTCAAACTTATCGGCCTGCAAAACAATTCTCTCTCTTTGATTGGGTTTGCTTTCAAGTAAGATTTGATTGATTGTTCCCGTTGAAAGATTGCCTCTTTCGTCTAGTTTTTTCATTCGTATTGACTGAGCATGAGTTGGATACACTTCTTCAGCGTCGATTTTGGCAAATATTCCCTTTTGCATTTCTTTTCCTTGTATATTGAACTCATAGGGAAGTTCTCAACATTTCCTTTCTTAGAATTTCTCTTTATACTTCTGTGTAGGCGCTGTGGATTAGTTACATTTCCTTTCTGGCAAATGCCTTATATATATAAAGCTTTGCAAAATTGCAAAGCCATTCCGAAAATGTACACTTATTATTACGAAAAATCTACCTGCAATCTCTCCCACTTCTAATCATGTATTATCAATGCTTCTGAGACTTTAATATACTTAAAAAAGACCAATCGCAGTGTAGTCATCTTCGAGTGTGGTACCTGACACCAAAAAGCAAGAATCCCATTATTATCTCACTATGATATAGCTTATATCATGTTGTATGGATATTATATGAGGTTTTCTCTCCTTAAATGTAAGCCAGGAAACCATTGGAAATTCAATAAAAGACTGAAAAACACAAAAGGCAGCTTGATTTCTCAAACTGCCTAGAATATGGTGCGCGACGAGGGACTTGGCTGTGGACCGCCACGGAGCATAGCTCCTGCGGTCCTGACTGGGGACCTACCACGGTTCTGTCTTCGCCTTCGGCTCGTCAATCACCGGGTTAGGTCTCCCAACCCCCTGGGGTCCAAGTCCCTTCATCATATTCAAAAGGAGATGGGTTTTCCCATCTCCTTTTTCTGGTGCGCGACGAGGGACTTGAACCCCCACGGTCTCCCGCTAGAACCTAAATCTAGTGCGTCTGCCAGTTCCGCCAGTCGCGCATGCATGTATTAAATTGTTTGTATTTGAATTAATATTCCCTGTATACTATAGGGACGGTTCCTTTTAAGAAACCGTCCCTTATATGGTGACCCCACCGAGACTCGAACTCGGGTTACCGCCGTGAAAGGGCGATGTCTTAACCACTTGACCATGGGGCCAAAACTTTGAATTCAGGGACGGCTTAAATCAAGCCGTCCCTTGTAAACCCGCAACGTCCTGCTTTCCCGGGCAGTCGCCCACCAGGTATCATCGGCGCAGAAGAGCTTAACTACTGTGTTCGAGATGGGAACAGGTGTGACCTCTTCGCTATTGTCACGGGATATGACCTATTGAATGAATAGAAAGCTCAAACTTTGCTTCTCGAAAAACCTTTCTCTGGTTAAGTATTCGACCGATTAGTACCAGTCAGCTGAATGCATTACTGCACTTACACCTCTGGCCTATCAACGTGATAGTCTCTCACGGGTCTTACCCAAAAGGGAGGAGATCTCATCTTGTGGGGGGCTTCGCACTTAGATGCTTTCAGCGCTTATCCCGTCC